>CACEMP010000006.1 GCA_902560675.1 uncultured Alphaproteobacteria bacterium
TAATGTTAGCGTGGAAAATTGCCCCTGCAATTGCTCTTGGAAATACAATAGTTTTAAAGCCTGCAGAGTATACTTCTTTAACTGCGCTCTATTTTGCTGAACTTTGTCAAAAAGCTAAAATTCCACAAGGTGTTATTAATATTATTACTGGAGATGGTTCTACAGGCGAACATATAACATCGCATAAAGATATTAAAAAAATTGCCTTTACTGGATCAACTGAAGTTGGAAAAAAAATAATTCAAACAAATACTGATCCAGATAAAAAAATGACGATGGAACTTGGGGGTAAATCACCTTTTATTGTTTTTGAAGATGCTGATTTAGATAGTGCAGTAGAAGGTGTTGTTGATGCGATTTGGTTTAATCAAGGCCAAGTATGTTGTGCTGGTTCAAGACTCTTAGTACAAGAAAGTATTGAGAAAAAATTTATCCAAAAACTAAAGAAAAGAATGGAAAAACTTCGAGTAGGTAATCCATTAGATAAGTCTATTGATATTGGAGCTATAGTTGCGCCAGTCCAACTAAAAAAAATCAATTCTTTAGTAAACAAAGCACAAAAGGATGGAAATGAATTATGGCAACCTTCATGGTCATGTCCAACAAATGGTTTATTCTATCCTCCATCTTTATTTACAAATGTGACACCGTCATCTTTTATTGCTCAAGTAGAAATATTTGGACCAGTTTTAACAACAATGACATTTAGAACACCTAGCGAAGCTGTATCAATCGCTAATAATACTCCATATGGACTTGCCGCAAGTATTTGGTCTGAAAATATCAATTTAGCTTTAGATATTGCTCCAAGAGTAAAAGCTGGAGTTATTTGGATAAATTCCACAAACTTATTTGATGCTGCTTGTGGTTTTGGCGGTTATAAAGAAAGTGGTTTTGGAAGAGAAGGCGGTTCAGAAGGTATTAGAGCATATTCAAAATTACCACTTCCTCTTTCTAAGTCAAAAAGAGGAAAGAAATTATCTAAAGGTACACCGTCTAACTCTATCGATAAAACGCCTAAATTATATATTGGTGGAAAACAAAAAAGACCTGATGGCGGTTATTCCTTTTCTTCTTATGATGCTCAAAATAATTTTATTTGTGATGTTCCAAATGCAAACCGTAAAGATGTTAGAGATACAGTTGAGGTTGCATCTAAAGCAGTTAGTAAATCTTCCTCTAATTTTAATAGAGCTCAAATTCTTTATTATTTAGCTGAAAATTTACAAGACAGGAAAAATACCTTTTCTAGTTTACTATCTTCTCTAATTGGTATTTCACAAAAAGATGCAGAAAAAGAATTTGATCAATCAATTGAAAGATTATTTTATTATGGCGCTATGGCTGATAAGTTTGAAGGATCCATTCATAATCCTCCTATAAGAGGTTTAACACTAGCCGTTAAAGAACCAATTGGTGTTATGGCAAATATTTTAAATGATGATTTTCCTCTTTTAAGTTTAATAACTACATTAGGATCAAATTTTGCAGCAGGAAATGCTAGTATTATTATTCCAGGTCAAAACACGTCTCTTTTAGCAACAGAATTGTATCAATTACTTGAAACTTCTGATGTTCCAATTGGTTATATTAACATTCTTACAACTAAACAAAATAGTTTGAATAAAATCTTAGCTGAACATGAAAATATAGATGGTATTTGGTATTTTAGTGACAATGATAATGAGCGTCTGAAGGTTATACAAAGTACAACTTCAAATTTAAAAAGAAGTTGGTGTCCACAATCAAAAAATCTTGATTGGTCTTCGAAAGAAGAAGATTTCTTACAGGAGTTTTTGTATCAAAGTACACAAGTAAAAAATATTTGGATCCCATACGGAGAGTGATATACTAAAAATATGTTAATAAACGTCGATCCTATTTTAAGTCCTGATATATTAAAAACACTACGTGAAATGGGACATGGTGATAGACTTGTTATATCTGATATTAATTATCCTGCTCATTCTAACCATAATAGAGTTCACCGATTAGACGGCCTTGACATGACAACTGTTATGAGAGCTGTCTTATCTGTTTTTCCATTAGATAGCTTTGTAGACTCCGCTGTTTACCGAATGGAAGTTGATAATCAGCCACATGAAATTAATGATGCTAATAAAGAAGTAATTGATGCAATTAAGGAAGTATCAGGAGATCATTGGAAAATAGGTTCATACGAAAGACAAGAATTTTATAAGCAATCAAGATCAACTTATGCATATATTACAACAAGTGAAAGACGACCTTACTGTAATTTTATTTTAACAAAAGGTGTTATTAAACCAGATGGAACTGTTTGGATAATCGATAAATAATTATGTCGATTAGTATTCTTGGTATCTTTGTTGCTGATCTCGTTTTTTTTGGAAAAAAAATTCCGGTTGAAGGGGAAACTATTCTTGGTAGAAATTTTGTTATTGGTCCTGGTGGTAAAGGTTCAAACCAAGCTGTAGCCGCAGCTAAGGCGGGTGCAAAAACTTTTTTTATTTCAAAGATTGGTGATGATCAATTTGGCTCAATGGCAACAAAGATTTATCAAAATTCTGGTGTTGACTATAGTAACATAATTATTTCAAAAGAACATTCAACTGGTGCAGCTGGTATACTTGTTAATGAAGGAACCGGAGCTAATGCCATTAATGTTTTTCCAGGGGCAGCGGGTGCAATTACTATTGAAGAAATAGATAAGGCAGAAGAATCAATTAAAAACTCAAGTATATTTCTCACACAATTAGAGGCTCCAAAGGATGTTGTTACTTATGCATTAAAAAAAGCACATAGTTTAAATGTTAAAACAATTTTAAATCCTGCACCAGCAGCTGAAATAGATGAATCCCTATTTTCAATGATTGATTATTTTACACCAAATGAAACAGAAGCAAGTTTTTATGTTGATCACGATGTTGAAACACACGAGGATGCTGAAAAAGCAGCAATAAAGTTATTAGAGAGAGGTATTAAAAATGTCGTTATTACCCTTGGTGAAAAAGGAGCTTTTTTTGCTAATAATGATGAAAAATTTTCTTTACCTATAGCTAATCTTTCAAATCCAGTAGTAGATACTACTGGTGCTGGCGATGCTTTCAACGCAGGCTTTGCTACTGCACTAACTGAGGGTCAAAATATCAAAGATGCGCTAAAATTTGCTAGTGCCACAGCTGGCTTATCAACCACGAAAATTGGAACAGCAAATTCCATGCCTTCTCGAGAGGAAATTGAAAAACTTCTCTGAATACTGTATAGTATAAAAATTATGCAATTATTTTTAGAAAGACTGATCTATTTTTGGGCTGGGATAACAGCTATTGGTCTTTTAATAGCTGTAGCTTACTGGGCAATCGCAACTATAATTTATGTAGCTTTTATCTCTCTTTTTGTTGCCATTGCTGCTACTATTTTCTATCATTTTTATTGGTCCAAAAGAGATAATTAATAGTCTATAAATACCAATAAGGTTATTTATCAGTGTCAAAATATATATTTTACGATTTAGAAACATCAGGAAGAGGTAAGAAAGAATATCCAACTGCCTTTGGTACTACTCCAAAATGGGAACAGATCATGCAAATTGCTGCAATAGTTACTGACTCCAAGTTTAATCAAACAAATCAAAATATGAATGAGTTCTGCAGACCTAGAACATCGGTGATTTCTCAACCAGGTGCTTTAATAACAACATTGAAGGGAATGCGCGAAGCACTTGATGCGCCTCAGTCATCTTATGAATTAATGAAAAAAATTAATGAAACTTTTGATGAATGGAAAAAAGATGATCCAAGCTCTACTTTTATTGGTCATAATATAATGGAATTCGATGAATCTGTTCTCGAATACAATTTATTTAGTCATATGTTTTATCCATATGTAACAAGAAAGAGTAGGGGTGATACATTAAATTTAGCAAGAGGTTTATATGCTATCAACCCATCAAGTATTAAAACACCTTTAACAGAAAGAGGTAATCCTAGTTTTAAATTAGAAAAAATTGCAGAGATGAATAACCTTCCTGTTGAATTTGCTCACGATGCATTTTCAGATGTTAAGACATCAATTGCTCTTACAAAATTTATTAACGAAGCAGATACAACTAATTGGAGACAGCTTCAAATGACAATGAGTAAAGAAGATGCCATTGAATATATAAATAAAAATAAAGGTTTTTGTTTTATGACAAGCTTTGGAGGCAGAATTAAACTTCAAGCATTATCAATGGTATGTGAATCTCAATATAATGGTTGGTTTCATACAATTGATTTGGCTCATGATCCAACACCATTACTCGAAGCTAATTCTGAAGAATTTAAAAAACTGATTAAAAGAAAAAATAGATACGTTATTACTAATCAGCATCCTATTATTCTTCCAGGCAAAATTGCTGCTAATTACGAGCCTTATGATGAGATTGGTTCAGATGTTCTTAATGAAAGAGCAAAAATAGTTTTTAAAAATAAAGATTTAGCAGACAAGTTTAAACTTATGGAAATTGATAGGCGTATTGAAAAAGAGGATGAAAAATCTCAAGATAATCTATTTCCTGAAAGTGCTGCAAATGCTTTTCTTGATTTTAAACAATCAACAGAAATAAATAAATTTCATGAACAGAACGATTGGAATGAAAAATATAAAATTGCTCTTTCAATTAAAGAGCCAAGAGCAAACTTTATTTTAAAAAGACTCATATTTGATGAGAGTCCAAAGACTCTATCAAAAGAAGATTTTAAAATGGTTCACCAAGAGTTACATGAAAGGTTAGTTATTAATCAAGAAAGACCTTTTACTACGATACCTGAAGCAATGTCACAAACTGATACTGAATTAGTTAAAATGGAAGAAAGCGATGATGAAAATAAACCTCAAAAAATGCAAATTTTAAAAGATTACAATGTATATTTAAATTTTATGGAGAAATATTTTTCTAGTAAAAATGCTGAGCCTCTTCCAAGTGGTAAAAAACTTAGCAAAATAATCTTTGGTTAATGTTTGAGCTTCAATATTTTATTATTGGTATTGTCCAAGGTTTTACTGAATTTTTGCCAATTAGTTCTTCTGGGCATTTAGTTCTTGTATCACAATTAACAAGTTGGCAAGATCAAGGCCTCTTTACTGATGTTGCTGTACATGTTGGAACATTATTAGCAGTAATAATTTATCTAAAATCTCATATAACATCATTAATTAAAAGTTTTTTTTCTTTTCAGCTTACTCAAAATGATAATTTAATTAAAATTATTATTGCAACAATACCTGCGGTTATAGTTGGTTTTTTTATTTTTGATTTTGTTCAATTATATTTTCGAGATATCAAAGTTGTAGCAGTGACAAGTGTCGTTTTTGCTGCTCTTTTATTTGTAGCAGATCATTTTAAAATCAAAATATCTTCATGGGAGAATATGAGTTATATTCAGGCTTTTATAATAGGAGTATTTCAAGTGTTGGCCTTTATACCTGGAGCAAGTAGAGCAGGCGTTACAATTACTGGAGCACGTTTCTTGGGTTTTGACAGATCATCTGCTGCAATATTTTCTATGCTTTTATCTATTCCAATTATTTTAGCATCTTTAGTTTTAACAAGTTTAGATTTAATAAGTAGTTCTGAGTTAAATATAAATATATACCCCTCTTTATTTGCAACAATTGTTTCGTGTATTACTGCCCTAATATCAATTAATATTATGATGCGAATAATACAAAGTTCAACCTTTAATATTTTTATTATTTATAGAGTTTTACTAGGATTTATCTTATTATATTTTTATGCATAAGATATCTGGCGTCTTTAGCGCTGCACTAACACCCATCAAAAATGATTTATCAATTAACAAAGATTTATATCTTCGTCATTGCCAATATTTAATGCGCCAAGGACATGATGGACTTGCTATATTTGGTACAACAGGAGAATCAAATAGCTTGTCGATAAAAGAGAAAAAAAATACTTTAGAATTTTTACTTTCTAACAAAATTGATCCTAATATTTTAATACCTGGTACGGGATCATCATCATTAAATGACGCAATAGAAATGACAAAACATGCTGCTAATTATAAAGTTAAGGCCATACTTCTTCTTCCACCATATTACTACAAAAATATCAGTGATGAAGGAGTTATAAATTTTTATCGTCATGTAATAGAAAATGTAGCTGAAAAAAATATGATGTATATTTTATATCATATTCCTCAAAATACATTAGTTCCAATAAGCTTTAAAACTATTGAAGTTTTATTAAAATTATATCCTAATAATGTTGTGGGTTTAAAGGATTCAAGTGGTGACAGTGATAGAATGATGAGAATAATAAAATATTTTGATAATTTTTCAGTTTTTTGTGGGCATGATACACTTGCATTAAATGTTGTAAAGAGAGGAGGGGCTGGAGCTATTACAGCTGGTACAAATGTTTGTGGCAAATTGTTAAATTTTATTCTTAAAAATTACAAAAAAGAAAATGAAATAAAAAATTTTCATGACTTACAAAAATTATTGGAAAAAATTCGACAGGTTATTGACTCTCATCAACCGATCAGTTTAATGAAAGCATATTTTTCTATAGTAGATAATATTTCTGAATGGAACAATGTTTTACCGCCCTTACAAAAAATTAAAGATCCAAAAAATCATAAATTAGTTCTAATTTTAAAAGAATTAGTAAAAAAGATAGATCCTTTAATATCGAATTCTTGATTTAAAATATTTTTTTGCTTGTATTACTATAATATTTTGCAAAGGTTTGAGAAATACTGAAAATCCAACAATATCAGTAAAAAAACCAGGAGTGATTAGAAGTAAACCTGAGATAAGAAGAAATATACCACCTATTATCTCTTCAGTTGGCATAACACCTTGAGATAAATTTTTTTGTGCATCAAATAAAAGTTTAATTCCTTGACGGCGAACTAAATAAATACCTACCAATGCCGTTGTTAAAATAATTACAATTGTATTTAAAATACCAATATTTGATCCGATGGTAATAAATATACTAATTTCAATAATAGGGATAATTATAAAAAGCAAAAAAATCACTAGCGGACTATACCAGTTTTTTCATCTTGAATATTTTTTTCAATTTTGTTTTCAAATTCTCTTAATCTTTTGTATACACTGGCAAGCTCAATTATAGTAGGCCAAGCTCTTAATAAATATTGCATTGATCCTTCAACTCTTCCAAATGCTCTAATAATTTGTTGCATCACTCCTAGTGTTACTACACCTGCTACAATTGCAGGAGCTAAAAACACGTATGCACTTAATACATTTGCCTGAAGATATGCTACTCTTCCAATATTGAAGTATAAGTATCTTAAATAGCTAAGATAATGAATTTTTCTTACATCATCAAATAATTCTTCTAATCTTTTAGGTCTTACTGTGCCATCATCTTCAGCTATTACTAGAATTTTCCTGTAAGCTGCTTCCTGTTTTTGTAAATCATACTCAACACCAACTAGTCTTAAAATTAAACCTAGTATTATGAGAAATAGTGTTCCGCCAACTGACCATATTAAAGCTCCTGTAATCAAACCATATTCCCAATCTCCAAAGAAAAAAATTGGTATTCCAATACTTAATCCAAATAATATTGGAATAAACTCAACAATAATCATAACAGCCTCAATAAAGCTTGTTCCAAGCCCTTCCATAATTCTAGAAAATTTAATTGTATCTTCTTGTACTCTTTGAGAAGCACCCTCAATTGTTCTAGCTTTGTCGTAAACAGAATGATACCACTCAACCATTGCTGTACGCCATCTAAATAAAAAATGCGCAGTAAAAAAACTAATAGCAACTGCGAGTGCTACGTACAATCCTGCTAAAGTTATAAAGGAAAGTAGACTTGCCCAGTATTCAGTAATTGTTATTGAGTTTGGCTCACCTAAAGCTTTTTGTATCATATCATAAAATTCACCAAACCATTCATTAATCTTAACATCAATTTGAACTTGTACCCAAAGAGATGAAAGAATAATTATTGTGCCCAACCAAGCCCATACATACCATTTACGTTCAGTGAAAAATTTAAACATGTTATTAATATAGTTCTTATAAATTTAAAAAAAAAGAAGGCTTTAAAATATATTATTTCTTTTTTTGACGTTTTTTGTTTCTTCTATACTTAGAACCTCTTTTACGTCTTCCTCGGTGTTTTTTAGGATATCCCATATCGGAATAGGGTATACAAAATTAAATAATTAAGTCAAAGACTAATAATGCCAATCTTTAGCTTCATTAAATAAAAAATCCCTAAAAACCTCAAGTCTCCTGTCATTCTTAAAAGATTCAGAATAAACAAAATATGTTTGATAAGACGGACCTTCCAAATTTGGTAAAACTCTTACCAATTGGGGTTTATCTGCCACCATATAGTCTGGTAATGAAGCGAGCCCTCCTCCTTTTTCAATTGCTAAAGACATAGCATAAATACTATTCACTCTAAATTTTGGTCTCCTTTTTGTTCCCTCTTTACCTATTTTTAAAATCCAATCAATATTTGATATAGGGGATGGTAATCCTGCACCAAAGCAGATTAAGTCATGTTTATCAAGATCATTTACATTCCTAGGTATTCCATTTTTTTGTAAATAATCTGATGCACCATAAATATGATTATGAAAGTTTACAAACTTTTTGAATATCAAATTTGATTGTGTGGGTCTTTTGACCCTAACCGCAACATCAGCAACTCTTGCACCAAGATCTACCTCTTCATCACTCATTATCAAATTAACATCTATTTCTGGATATTGATCTGCAAATTTATTAATTCTTGGAGTTAGCCATGTTGAGCCAAAACCAACTGTCGTGCTTACTGTAAGTTTTCCAACTGGTTTTGTTTTTTTATATAATAATTTCTTTTCAAATTCTGATATAGAAAAATTTATTTGATTAACTGTATTATATAAATTTTCTCCCTGCTCAGTTAATCTAACACCTTTTTGATGTCTAATAAACAGTGGTGTTTTTAGATCATATTCGAGATCTTGTATCTGTCTGCTCAATGCTGATTGGCTGATGTTTAACTTTGCACTTGCTTTAGAAATACTTCTTAAAATTGCAATTTCATAAAATGATTTTAATTTATCCCAATCCATTATTTTAAAGAATTAATAATTTTACTATATTCGTTATGACTTTTTGACAATAAGTAAGACCCTACAGCTAATACATCAGCTCCACTATTCTTACATATTTTTGCATTTTCAATGTTTACTCCTCCATCAACTCCTATTTCATAATTATAATTATGATTTTTTCTTATTTTATCTAAATATTTTATTTTTTTTACTTGGCTTTGCATAAACTGCTGCCCACCAAAACCAGGAATTACTGTCATAATAATTATTTGCTGAACTTTATGTAATAAATTTTCAATAGCTGTAATTTCTACTTTTGGATGTATTGCAATGCCAGCTTTAATGTTAGCTTCATTTATTATATTTATAATTTCTTCTGAATTATTATCTGCTTCAGGGTGAAAACTTATAATATCTGAACCAGCTTTGATAAATTCTTCAATATATGGCTTTACTGGTTGTATCATTAAATGAACATCTAATGTTTTATTTGTGATTTTTCTTATAGACTTAACAATGTTAGGCCCAAATGTAATATTGGGAACGTAATGGCCGTCCATTATGTCTATATGAATATAATCAGCACCATTTTCATCTAATAATTTAATTTCCTCCTCTAATTTCAGGATATCAGCTGATAATATGGATGGTGATATTTTTATCATTTGAAAACAAATATATAATATATAAATAAACATTCATAATGAAATCTGTAGTTCAAAAACGCTGGGGATACTTTGAGATTTTAAAATCTGGTAAAAGATTTCTTGTAAAAAAACTTTTTGTTAAACCAGGCGGAATGTTATCTCTACAAAATCATGATCATAGGTCAGAGCATTGGCTTGTTGCAGAAGGTGAAGCTGAGGTTACTTTAGATAAAAAAACTATAAATCTTGTAGAAAATGAAAATATTTTTATTCCAAAAGGTGCCCTTCACAGAATTGCTAATAAAGGTTCTAAAGATTTAATAATCATAGAAATGTGGTATGGAGAAATTCTCGATGAAAATGATATTAAAAGATATGATGAGAATTATAATATAATCTAATGTTAATTAATACCCCAATCTCCTTAGGCGAATTAGTAGATAAAATATCTATTTTAATGATTAAAAAGAAAAATATCTCTGAACCAATTAAACTTGAACATGTAACTAAAGAATTAGAATTTCTTCAGAAAACATTAAAGAAATATATTTCTGAAGACGAAATAAATGATTATCTTCAAAAGCTAGTAAATATCAATTCTAAGTTGTGGAATATAGAAGATGATATTAGAGAATGTGAAAGAAATAAATTATTTGATCAAACATTTATAGATCTTGCAAGAAGTGTTTATTTTACTAATGATGAAAGAGCAAAAGTAAAAAATGATATTAATAAAACCTTTGGCTCTGAATTAGTAGAAGTTAAATCTTATGAGGAATATTAATTAATAAATTCTTGAAACACTTTTTGTAACAAGAGAAACTAATTTTTCTTTGTAAATATTATCTTTAAATATATCTAATGAGTCAACAGCTACATTTGAAAAGTGATTTGCTCTTGTTAGAGTATCCTCAATACATTGATATTTATTTATTATTTCTAAAGCCATTTCAAAATCACCTTCATTTTGGTTAAGTTCAGATATTGTTCTTTCCCAAAACTTTTTTTCTTTATCATTTGATCTTCCGTATGCTAATATTATTGGAAGAGTAATTTTACCTTCTTTAAAATCATCTCCAGTATTTTTTCCTAATATTTTTTTGTTTGAAGAATAATCAATAGCATCGTCAATTAATTGAAAAGTCATCCCAAAGTTTGTTCCAAATGATTTTAATGCATTAACCTCAGCTTCAGTTCCAAGAGCACTAATTGATCCAACTTGACATGCTGCACTAAATAAAGAGGCAGTCTTTGCATTTACAACTTCAAAATAAATATTTTCATTTATTTCTAAATTTTTATCATTAACAAGTTCTAAAACTTCTCCTTCAGAAATTATAACACTAGTATCAGCTAATATCTTTAACGTTTCTGTGTTGCCATATTTTGTCATTAATTGAAAAGCTCTACTGAATAAAAAATCACCAACCAATACACTTGTTTTATTTTTCCATTTCTCATTTGCCGTTGGTTTTCCCCTTCTTTGCTTACTTTCATCTATTACATCATCATGTAATAGTGTTGCTGTGTGAATAAATTCTACAGCTGCAGATAGGCCAATATGATTCATTTTATTTTCAATTTCAATAGTTCCATTTCTTGTCATATGAAAACTTGAAACGGTTAAAAGAGGTCGTAATCTTTTTCCACCTGATAAGATAAGGTATTTTCCAACTTCATGAACTAAAGGTACATTACTGTCTAATTTGTCGAGGATTATGGTATTTACAGATACTAGATCTTCTTTGCAAAGATCTGTTAATTCTCTTATTTCATCTTTAAATGATAAATCATTTTTTCTAAGTGGAAGAACATTATCCATATTGTTTAACTATTAGAATATTATGTTAATTCATTAACTTAATTGACGCACTTAAACTCAAATTACCAAAATTACAAACAAATGCTACATAAGGCTTTAAGAAAAGATTAACATTTGTTATTAGATATTATGTTTAAAAGGCTATTTTCAAAGAGTACTACAATACCTGTTTTACGTTTATCTGGCATTATATCGTCCCAGTCAGGCTTAACAGGCTCTGGTTTAGCAATAAATAATTTAGAAAAATTAATTGATAAGTTATTTGCTGACAAAAAATCTCCTGCTGTAGGTTTGATCATTAATTCACCTGGAGGTTCTCCTACACAATCCTCATTAATTGCAAAAAGGATCATTGATCTAGCAAAGGAAAAAAATAAAAAGGTATTAGCATTCGTTGAAGATGTTGCAGCTTCTGGTGGTTATTGGTTAGCATGTGCTGCTGATGAGATATATATTGATCAAAATTCTGTTATTGGATCAATTGGTGTTATTTCACCAGGATTTGGTTTTGTTGATCTTTTAAAAAAAGTTGGAATTGAAAGAAGAGTGTATACATCTGGTAAAAGTAAAAGTTTTCTAGATCCTTTCAAAGAAGAAAAAAAGGAAGACATTGATAGATTAAAAAATATTCAGGAACAAATTCATGATAATTTTATTAATTATGTAAAAGATAGAAGAGCTTCAAAGCTTGATCAAAATAAATTAGACGATATCTTTTCTGGTTTATTTTGGGTTGGTAACAAAGCTATCGATTTAGGTTTAGCAGATGGTATTGGCGCAATAAAACCAATTTTAGAAGAGAAGTTTGGAAAAAAAATTAAAATTAAAATAATCAGTCAAAAAAAATCATTTTTACAACGTAGGTTTTCTTCTTCAATATTTAATTCTGATGAAATTTTAAATAAAATTGAAGAAAGAATTATGTTTTCAAGGTTTGGTTTGTAATGAAATTTCTAGTTTTATTTGTAATTTTAGCCTCTATCTTATTGTTTTTAAGATTTAAGAAAAAAAAACAAGACAAATTCACTAATAATAAAGTAAATAATGACTCGGTAATCGATTTAGAGAAAGATCCAAGAACGAAAGAATATAAACCAAAAGATTAAGAGTTATATGACTGCACAAACAATGGAAGAGTTAGTTTCTCTCTGTAAAAGAAGAGGTTTTCTATTTCAATCAAATGACATCTATGGCGGTATTAAGGGTTTGTATGATTATGGGCCAATGGGAGTTGAGTTCAAAAATAATCTTAAACAAGCTTGGTGGAAATCAATGGTATATGAAAGAGATGATACTGAAGGTTTGGATGCCTCAATTTTAAGTTCTCCAGTAGTTTTAAAACATTCAGGTCATGAAGATACTTTTACCGATCCTCTAGTTGATTGTCGCGCATGTAAATCAAGGTGGAGAGCAGATCAATTATTAGAAAATAATAAATGCCCAAATTGTAAATCTGAAGATCTTACTGAGCCAAGACCTTTCAATTTAATGTTTAAAACTGCAATTGGACCAGTAGATGATGGTTCGTCATTCGCATATTTAAGACCAGAAACATGTCAGCAAATTTTTACTAATTTTAAAAATATTTTAGACGCAACATCCAGAACTGTTCCTTTTGGTATCGCACAAATGGGAAAAGCATTTAGAAATGAAATAACACCTCGTAATTTTATCTTTAGAGTTAGAGAGTTTGAACAAATGGAGTTAGAGTTTTTTGTTAAACCAGGTACTGATGATCAATGGCATGAATATTGGATAAATAAGAGAATAGAATGGTGGGTTAATCAAGGAATAAAAAAAGAAAATTTAAAAAAAATTGAAGTAGAAAAAAATGAATTAGCTCACTACTCAAAAAGAACTGTTGATATTAATTATGTTTTTCCCCATGGTGAAGAAGAGCTTGAAGGGGTAGCCAATAGAACTGACTTTGACTTGGGTTCTCACACTAAAAATCAAAATGATTTTAAAATTACATCAGAAGTTATGAAAAACTCTTCTTCAACTACAAAATTAGCTGTTCAAGATTTAGAAGAAAAAAAATGGTATATTCCTTACGTTATTGAGCCATCAGCGGGAGTTGATAGAGGAGTTCTTGCCTTGTTAAATGAAGCTTATCGTGAAGAAAATATTGATAAAGATAATAAAAGAACTCTTTTATCTCTAAAGCCTCATCTTTCACCTATTAAAGCTGCTGTTATTCCTCTTAAAAAGAATAATGAAGAATTAGTTAATTTATCTAAAGAAATAAAATCTAATCTGCAGAAATTGGGATTAGGTAGAGTTGTTCTAGAAAATTCAGGAAACATTGGTAAGAATTATAGAAGACATGATGAAATAGGAACACCAATTTGTTTAACTGTAGATTTTGAAACTTTAGAAGATAAAAGTGTTACAGTAAGGGATAGAGATACTATGAAGCAGGAAAGAGTTTCTATCGAAAATTTATCTGAATATTACAAAAAATATTTTAATTAATAAAATTGTATGAAAAAAGTAAGTGATATTCATGCAATAAAAATTATTTTTTTTATAACGGCTTGTTATGTAGGCTTATGGGCTATTAGGATACCTACTATAAAGGATCAACTTCAAACTGATTATGTTGGTGTTGGATATATTATGTTATCATTTGCAATTGGTTCAATTGTAGCAATGATTTTTGCAAATACTCTTATTCTTAAAACGTCTACAAAATCTATTTTAACATGCACCTTAATTGCTGAGGGTTGTTTGTGGTTGCCAGTACCTTTCATTCAAGAGTTATGGCTTTTTATGGTTTTCTCATTTGTTTTTGGTATGAGTTACGGAGCATTTGAAATAGCATGCAACGTTTATGCATCAAATTTAGAGGTTAGAGAAAAAAAATCTATGATGTCAGGATTTCATGCATTTTGGAGTCTTGGTGTTTTATTTGGCTCATTAATTACAAGCTTTTTACTAGAGTGGAATTATTCTTTTATTTTTAATATACTTTTGTATGTCATCATTCTTCTTCCTTTGAGCTTGTATTTTGTTCTTTGTTTAGAGTCACAAGTTGAAACAAAATCAGAAGACTCTAGTAAAAAAAATATATTTTTTATTTGGCCCTTACTTATTTTTTTATTAGCTTTAATTGCAATGGCAAACGCTCTGACAGAAGGTAGTGTTGATGCATGGGGAGCTCTCTATATGAGAGATTTTATTCAAGTTGATGGTTTCTATATTGGCTTAGCTACTCTAAGTTTTAATATTTTTATGGTTATTGGAAGATTTAGTGGTGATTGGGTAAGAGATAAAATCGGAGTTTTTCATTTAATTTTCTTTTTGTTTTTATCGACAATTATAAGTTTAATAATTTTATCTAATTTCAGCAGTATTTATGCAGCAATTATTGGCTTTTCATTATTAGGTATTGGAGCATCCTCAATTGTTCCTATCGCATATAGTTTAGCAGGAAAAATTAAGGGAATTGATAGTGGAGTAGGGATAACAATCATTTCAATTGCAGTTTATGGAACATTTATAGGAGCCCCAGCTTCTTTAGGTTTTATAGCAAATAACTATGGAATTAATAATATATTTGTTCCGATGCTGATAATTTTTATGATTTTAATAATTCCAGTAAGTTTTTACAGAAAAAAATTTTTAATTTAAAAAGTCAAAAGATAATGAATCATTAATTATTAAACTTTGATTATTACTTTTTAATTCATTAACAAAATTAATATTTAGTGCAGCAAAAATATTTGAATTTGCTTTTGATATAATTGTACCTATTTTTTTATTATCTACTATTAATTCATCTCCCTCTAGAACATCACCATTTTTTATTTTTAAAGCGTAAAGTTTTTTCTTGAGTAATCCACGGTATTTCATTCTAGCAGTAATTTCTTGACCCACATAGCATCCCTTATCCCAATCAATTGCATTTAAATTATCAAAATTATTTTCTAGTAATAAAGATTTATTTTCTAAAATATCAAATGGTGAATAGGGAGTTGTATGATTAATTAATATTTCATGATATTCTGTTTCATTAATTTCTTTCAATTTCTCTTTTTCAATTAAAATTTCTTTATTGGTTATAAGTTTTTTACCTAAATTTATATTTCTTGGATCATTTAAATAAACACTATAATTACCTTCATAGTCTATATTAAATAATGAATAAGAATCTAGATTATTAATTTCTTTAATTTCTATTTCAGAGCGAAGTTTATAAATTTTTAATCGTCCTAATAAATTATTATAAAATTTATCATTAGTTTCAAAAATATAGTTTTCATTTATATTGAATATAAAAAAATCTGCTAAAAATTTACCCTGAGGTGTTAATAGACATGAATAAATAATTGATCCATCGATACATTTTTCAATGTCATTGGTAATTAAATTTTGAATAAATGATTTACTATCTTTTCCAGAAATCTCAAAAAATCTTGAATTCAAATGATGAAAAAAGTATTTATCTTTCATAATTATCTAAATATATATTGAATATATTAAAAGTGTAATATTTCTGTGAAAATTCTTGTTATTTCGTCAAATCTAATTGGAGATACAATCCTATCAACTGGAGTAATAAAATATTTTAGTAATAAATACCCTGAAGCTAAATTTACATTTGTTATTGGCCCATCTGCTAAATCAATTTTCAAAAACTTTAAATCTGTAGAAACCATAATCACTGTTTCAAAAAAAAGATACAATATGCATTGGTTAGATATAATTTCTAAATGTTATGGAAAAAAGTGGGATATAATTGTTGATTTTAGAAGTTCTTTGTTATCATATTTTTTAAAACATAAGCAAAAATTTATTTTTAAAAGAAAATCTAATCTAAATCATATACAGCAATTGTCTAATTACTTTAAATTTGATTGTTCAGATTTGTTTATTGAAACAAATACAGAAGAAGAAGAAATAGCAACAAAACATTTATCTGATGATTTTAAGTATTTTGTTATATTTCCAGGTGGAAATTGGAAACCAAAAATTTGGAGTATTAAAAATTATAATTCACTATTAGTTAAAATTTTATCTCAAAATAAAAATATTAAATTTATTTTAGTTGGTTCAAAGTCAGAAGAAGAAAATTATTTTAATGCAATAACAAAAAATATTGATAGTAAAAAGATTATTAATTTATTTGGTGCATCATTGACTCAAACTGCTGCTTATATGAAAAAATCAAAATTATTTATTGGAAATGATTCAGGATTATCACATATGGCTTCAGCAACAAAATTAAAGTCTATAGTATTATTTGGCCCAACAAATGATATGATTTATGGTCCATTTATGAAACATTCACAAGTTATAAGAACAAATGAAAGCTATGACTATTTTAAAAGTATAAATATTGATAAAACAAAGTCCTATATGGACTCTATAAGTGTAGAAAAGATTTATTTTACATTACAAAAAAATAATTATTGTGAATAAAAATATTGAAATAATTCAGCCTGATGATTGGCATGTGCATTTTAGAGAAGGTGATATGTTAGAAATGGTTACTAATTTCTCTTCTAGAATAAATAAAAGATGTGTAGCAATGCCAAATACAGAAATTCCCATAACAGATACTAATAAAGCCTCAGCTTATAAAGAACTATTAAATAAAGCATCTAGTAATAATTTTGAACCACTTATACCTTGTTATTTAAATGAAAATTTAGATTTGGAAGATTTTAGAACTGGTATTCAAAACAAAGTTTTCTTTGGATCTAAACTTTATCCTTCAAATGCCACTACAAACTCAAGTCATGGAGTAAGTGACATTTCAAAAATTTTTAAATTTTTGGAGATTCTAGAAGAAGAAAAAGGTCCATTACTAATACATGGTGAAAAAGTAGCTGAAAATATTGATATTTTTGATAGAGAAAAATACTTTATAGATGATGAATTAAGCCTTATTAGAAAAAAATTTCCTCTTTTAAAAATTACACTTGAACATGTATCAACTTCTTATGGAGTAAGTTATGTAAAAGAAAATAAAAATATCGCAGGAACAATTACGCCTCATCACATGCTTTTAACAAAAAAAGATGTATTTCTTGATGACTCTATTAATCCGCATCATTTTTGTATGCCAGTTGTTAAAAATGAAACAGATTTAATAGAATTAAGAAAAGCTGCGTGTCACAATAATTCTAAATTTTTTTTAGGTACAGACTCAGCTCCACATCCTATTCAAGAAAAAAAACCAGATATGTCATCTAAACCAGGAATATTTTCCTCTCCTTGTTCCATTGAACTATACGCTGAGATTTTTGATCAAGAAAATTCAATTGATAAATTAGAGATATTTAGTTCAATTAATGGTGCAAGATATTATAATTTTCCAATTAACGATAAAAAAATTAAATTAGAAAAAAAAGAATGGATTATGTCAGAATTATCTAGTTATAAGGATATCAAAGTAAAGAATTTTTATGCTAATAAAAAAATTAATTGGAAAGTAGTTCATTAATCTTTATAGAAATAATAATGTCTTTAGGAACAAAAATTTATACTTGGTTAAATGGGTTTTTTGTTGGCAGTGATGATTTAGGAAATAAATATTACTGTAATTCCAAAGACTTCAAAGATTTAAAGGCAAAAAGATGGGTTATTTTTAATGGTGAGATAGAGGCATCAAAAATCCCTCCTCATTGGCATGCATGGCTTCACAAATCTATAGATAATGCTCCTACTGACTATTCACATAAATATAAATGGCAAAAAAATCATAAACCAAATATGACTGGCACTAGTGATGCATATTTTCCATCATCTCATCCTCTTTCAAAAAATTATGATAATGAAAAAAAAGAAGAAGAATATAAATCTTGGACTCCTAATTAGAGTAATATTTTTTTTCCTTCTACCACTTAATGTTTCTGCCGAAACGGTTGAAAAAAAATATGCCTCATTTAAGTTGCTTAATAAGACTACAAATAAAGTTTTTGCAAAAGATATTTTAGTTAACTCTAAAATACAATGGGAGACTTTAATAATTGAAGTTTTGTATTGTGGTAGCACTCCACCAAGTGAAATACCTGAGGATTATGCATTAATTGATGTTTATGATACGATCAATAATGAAAATACTAATATTTATAGAGGATGGATGATTTCTTCCTCTCCTGATGTTACTTCTCTAGAAAACCCTATTTATGATCTCTGGCTAGTGGATTGCAGTAACGATAAGATTTCTTGAAAATTATCAATATTATTAAAATAACTTTTAATTTTTAAACTTTCTTTCAGTTTATTTTCATAAATTTCATTTTCTATTTCATAAGCTCCGAATTGAACTAAATGAGGATTAAAAAATTGTGAATCTAAAATAGAAAAATTATTTTTTTTTAATATTGCTAATAAATATAGTAAGCAAAATTTACTTGTGTTTGTTTTTAAGCTAAACATACTTTCACCAAAAAAACATGATCCTAAATGTAAACCATATAAACCACCAACTAACTTTTTATCATCATAGCATTCAACACTATGACATTTGCCTAAATTATATAATTCAATAAAAGTATTCAAAATAATATCATTAATCCAGGTATCATGATCCCTTCTTTTAATTTCTTTGCATAATTCTATAACTTTTGAAAAATTATTATTTATTCTGAAGTTATATTTTGTTTTTTTAAATTCATTAAAAAGTTTTTTTGGATAGTGAAAATTTGAAATTGGAATAATAAATCTTAATTTTGGTTTATAAAATTTTATTTCTTGTGAGTACTTGCTATCTGCCATTGGAAAGTAAGCATTCTTATAAAATTCTATTAAGCTGTTTATATCAATTATTTTACTCAATTAAATTTGACATAAAATTAATATTGTAACTTCCTCTTTTAAATTCATCAGTTTGAATAATTTTTTGATGGAGTTGTATATTTGTATTTATTCCCATAATTACATATTCTTCCAGTGCTCTATTCATTTTTTTTAAAGCTTCTGATCTTGTTGATCCATATGTAATTAATTTTCCTATCATGCTATCATAATGAGAGGGAATTGAATATCCATCATATACCGCTGAATCTACACGAATACCTAATCCTCCAGGTTGATGATACTGTGTTATCTTACCAGGTGAAGGTATAAAACTTTCTGGATGTTCAGCATTAATTCTGCATTCGATTGAACTTCCTTTTAATTTTATATCCTCTTGTTTTATTGAAAGCTTTTTACCATTAGCTACAAGAATTTGTTCTTTAACAAGATCTATACCAGTAACCATTTCTGTTACTGGATGCTCAACTTGTAACCGTGTATTCATTTCCATAAAATAAAATTCATTATTTTCAAACAAAAATTCTAACGTTCCAACACCTTCATATTTAATTTCTTTCATCGCTTTTCTACAAAGATCAGAAATTTTTTCTCTATTTTCTTCTGTCAGAACAGAACTTGGACTTTCCTCAATAAGTTTTTGATGTTTTCTTTGAATTGAACAATCTCTTTCTCCTAATGTAACAACATTACCAAATGAATCACAAAGAACTTGTATTTCTATGTGTTTAGGAGATGTTAAAAATTTTTCTAAATAGACATTTTCATCATTAAATGATTTTTTTGCTTCAATTTTTGCTTCTTTAATTGCTTGGTTCAAATCATCATTTTCTGTAACAATCCTCATTCCTTTGCCACCACCACCACTAGCAGCTTTTACTATAATTGGATATTTCACCTTTTTTATAAAATCTTGAATTTGATTTTTATTACTCAAATCATTAATACCCTTTACAGTTGGTACACCTGAGTCATCCATAATTTTTTTAGCATCAATTTTATTACCCATCATTTTGATATGCTCTGATCTTGGTCCAATAAATTTTATATTATGCTCCTCTATTATCTCAGCAAATCTCTGATTTTCACTTAGAAACCCATATCCGGGATGAATGGCGTCAACTCCAGTCAATGTAGCTGCAGTTATAATTGCAGGTATATTTAAGTAACTTGATTGGGCCGAAGCCGGTCCAACACATATACTTTCATCTGCCATTCTTACATGCATTGCATTTTCATCAACATCTGAATGAATAGCTACTGTATTTATTCCTAATTCTCTGCATGCTCTGAGTACTCGCAAAGCAATTTCACCTCTATTCGCAATAAGAATTTTTTTGAACATTATTCAAAAATAATAAGTGTATCACCGTATTCAACAGGTTGGCTATTTAAAACAACAATTTTCTTAATGATACCTGTTCTTGGAGCTTTAATTTCATTAAATGTTTTCATTGCTTCAATTAAAAGCAAAGTATCACCTGCTTTTACATGCTGACCAATTTTTACATAGGGTGAGGAGTTCGGATCCGCAGAAAGATAAGCTACACCCACCATAGGAGATTTGACAATATTTTCTTCATTAACAATCTCGGTGTTAGATGGTTTTTCTTGAGTTTCAGATAAATTTTCAATCTTTTTAGAAACTTGATTTAACGAAGACAAGGTTTCTGATGATATTTCAATTTCATAATTATTTTTTTTAATTTTTATTTTCGAAATATTTTTAAATCCTGTTTCTTTAACAATTACTTTTATATTATCGATATCTGTTTTATCTATTTTTGTCATATTTTAATTATAAATTAAATTTGATATTGCTTCAATTCCTAGAATATAACTATTAGCTCCAAATCCACATATTAACCCATGAACGCCCTCAGATGTTATACTTTTTTTTCTATATTCTTCTCTAGAATAAATATTACTTAAATGAATTTCAATTTTTGGCTTATTTAAAGCTCTTAATGAGTCTAGTATTGCAACTGAAGTATGAGTAAAAGCAGCTGGATTTATTACTAATCCATCATAAAATTTTTCTACTTCATGTATTTTATTTATAATTTCTCCCTCATTATTTGATTGGAAAAATGTAATTTCAATTTTTTTACTTTTACCTAATATCTCACATTTATTTTTAATTGTATCTAAACTATCTTTTCCATAAATATCATCTTCGCGTTGGCCTAATAGATTTAAGTTAGGACCATTGATAATAATAATTTTTTTATTCATCTTCAAAAAAATGTTTGCTCAATTTAAGTTCTTGGTTTTGGTAATTAGATTTTATATCTGTTCCATATACAATATTACTCTTTTTGTTCAACTTTTCATATTTAATTCTAGCTATTGTTTGCCCATCTTGAAGCAAGAATGGTAATTCACTGGTCTTCACCTCTAGTACTGCAAATGATCCACCAGGATAACCAAAACCAGGATCAAAGAAACCTGCATAATGCGCTCTAAAATCTCCAATTCCTGTATCATACGGCACCATTTCCCCAGCCATAGATGGTGGTATTTTTACTTTTTCTTTTGATTTTAAAATATAAAATTTATTTTTTTCAATTAATATAGATTTATCCTCTACTGAAATTAATTCCCAGAAATCTCTAATTTTGTAAAAGTTTACCTTATTAAATTTTATAATTTTTGCATTTTTTTTTGCTGAATATGCATTAATTTTATTTTTGTTAGATAAGTCAACAGATACTTTTACACCAGAATCTATTTTAACATATTTGTCACTTGGAGATCTAAACACAATAGGATTTCTGTTATTGTATATTTTTAATTCATTATCATTACAATATTTGTGTTTATTATAAACTAACCTTATTTGATTTAGTTTATCACCTTTTCCAAATTCAATATTGAATGATCTACTAGTTATTTCTAAATATATTTCTCCTCTGTAATTTTTAGGAATTTTTTCATACTCATCACTGTAATCCACTATTGTTCTACAAAATATATCTAATCTTCCAGTGGTACTTTTTGGGTTGCAATGACCAAAAATATTATCTTTTAAATTCAATTTTTCCTCAAGTTTCACTAAATATGTTTTGTGTTTTCTAAATACATATCTTTTATTTAAATTGATTTTTTCTATAATAAGGTTGTCAATTCTATCTCTTACCTTGGAATTAGAAGAGAGAAAACTATATTTTATTTCGTAACATTCTTCACTAAGAGTTAAATCAATACTTGATGGTTGTATCTGGTCTAAATTAAAATTATTGATATTAATGTTATTATTTTTAATTAGTTTTAAGTAGTCACCATAAATTAATGAACCAATCATTTATAAATCTCTTTGAATTTTTTTTATTAAGTTTAATAAATTTTCATCTTTAGTTTTTTTGTAGTTAGAAAGTTTCTTTTTTAAATCATTAATATTTTCACCCTCTGACTTAAATAAAAGATTAATAAAATCAATCCAATGTTTTTGATTAGTTATTTTTGATAATTCCAAATATGTCAAAAGTATTTCTCTATTATTGTAATGATTGTTAATCAAATTAATATTTTTTTCAAAAATATTTTCAGCTTCTTTAATTGATAATTGACCTAAATTTATATTTTGAAATATTCTCATTTGTGCATAAATATTATCATTTAAATTTTTTAGAACTAATTCATAAAATTTAATTGCTTCTTTAGTATATCCGTAAGAATAAAGAATATCAGCCTTAGTTTCTATTAAGTGAATATTTTCTTTATTTTTTGCAATTAAATCGTTTAAAATGCTGAGTGATTCAAGTAACCTACCTTTTTTGGCATACATTATTGATTCAGCATATAGCTTGAAAGGATTATTTATTTTTTCAATAATTTCAGCATTTTCATTATAGCCTAAAAATTTTGCTTTTATAAAATAAAACTCATTGTTGGTCTTAATATTAAATTTATTATTTCTATTTTTATTAACATAATTTATTATATCAATTCTTTCCTCAAAGTATGGATGACTGCTTAATTTTTGCTTTTCTTTAGTTAAGCCTCTTTGTAATGCATTTTTTTCCAATGTTTTTAATAGATTGATAATAGATTCCGAGTTGACATTAAGTTTTTCTAGAGTTTGCACTGAATAATAATCAGCCTCTCTTTCCTGATCTTTGGAAAAATTAATATAAACATTTGAAATGCTTGCTTGCCCTACTCCAATTCCTTGTAATAACTCAGGTGTGCCAGATATTACAGATCCAGCAATAATTGTAAAATCACTTATTTTTTTTAAATTACTTATATTTTCTGCAGATGATTTTCTAATAATCAAATGATTTTGATCTATGTGTCCCACTTCATGCGCTAAGACTGACATAAAAGCAACATAGTCATCACAATTTTCAATTAATCCAGAGGTAATATAAATAGTATTATTTTCATCAACAAATGCATTAATTTTATTATCAGAAATTATTTTAAAATTTATATTCTTATTAATTTGATTAACTTCTTTAATTTCAGAGATTAATTCACTAATAAATATTTCTGTTTCATAATCTAAAATTTGAGCTAAAGAATTTTTACTAAAAAAAAATAATATTACAAATACTAGTTTAAGACCACCAGCCAGTCTTTTCTTCAACATCTTCATCACTCACTTTACTAGATTTTCTATTATCATCTTCAATTCTTTTCTCAGTATCAGAATTTTTTATTTCATTTTTTTTAACTTTTTTTGCTTTAACATTTGTTTTTTTAGAAGAACTTTTTTTTTCTAGTCTTTTTATAATCATCTTTATTCCTTTTATTATTTTTTACTTCAATTTCATTTTTTTCTTCTGATAAATTTTCTATTTCGATTATTGGGTCGTGTAATGAATATTGAGCATTGAATGAAAATTCAATTTTAGACTCGTATATTTTTTCTAAATTCGCAATTTCATTTTTTTTCAA
This sequence comes from uncultured Alphaproteobacteria bacterium, assembly GCA_902560675.1. Taxonomy (GTDB): domain Bacteria; phylum Pseudomonadota; class Alphaproteobacteria; order HIMB59; genus CACPNW01. The sequence goes on from CACEMP010000006.1 coordinate 24,216, forward strand.
ATTTAACAAATCTTCAGCTAGATCAGAATTACATTTTATTCTAATTGCTGATTTTATATTATTTGATAATTTTTCTTTGATAACTTTAATTATTTGTTCTGTTATAGAGGATGAATTAAGGATAACTCCTGAACCTTTACAGTAATTGCATTTTTCAAATGATTTATCAATCAAACTTGATCTTAATCTCTGACGTGAAAGTTCCATTAATCCAAACATGCTAATTCTTCCCAGTTGAACTCTTGCCCTATCTCTTATCAAAGCACTTTTAAGAGCTTTTTCAACTTTAAAATTATTTCTGTAGTCATCCATGTCTATAAAATCAATTACTACTAAACCACCTAAATCTCTTAGTCTTAATTGCCTAGCTATTTCATTTGCTGCTTCAAGATTTGTTTTAAGTGCTGTATTTTCTATGTTTCGTTCAGATGTATTTTTACCAGAATTAACATCTATTGCTACAAGAGCCTCTGTAGTGTTAATAACAATGGAACCTCCTGAATGCAATTTCACATTTAAACTAAAAAGATCATTAATTTGAGACTCAATATTATTCTCTACAAATAATGAGTTTTCTTTGCTTTTAAATTGTTTAATTTTTTTAACAAAATTAGGAACTAAATTTTTTGTTATTTTTTTTACCTTTTCATATCCATCTTTGCCATCAATTAGTATATTATCAATATCATCTGAAAGCATATCTCTAATTGCTCTTTTTAAAACATTACCCTCTTCATATATAATTTTTGGAGCTTCAGATTTAAGAGTAAGCTCTCTAATTTTATTCCATTGAGATACTAGGAAGGTTAAATCTTTTGAAATTTCCTTTTTTGTTTTGCCAATACCAGCAGTTCTAACAATTACTGACATCTTTTCTGGTATCTTAACAGATGCAAGTATTTGTTTAAGTTTTTTTCTTTCTTCTATATCTCCAATTTTTCTAGAAATTCCATCACTATTTATACTATTAGGCATTAACACGCAGTATCTTCCTGCAAAAGATAAAAATGTAGTAAGAGCGGCTCCTTTTAGTCCTCTTTCCTCTTTATTGATTTGAATTAAAATAACTTGTCTTGGCCTAATAACATCTTGAATTTTATATTTCTTAAAATAGTTAAAATATTCTTTTTTTGGACTAATTTTTCTAGTTTTATATTTATTTCTAAATTTTGTTTTATCATTTTCGTCAACTGAAAATTCATTTTCTTCTTCATTTGATTCAAGATTATCATTTATTTCTTCATCTTTATTTTTTAGTTTTTCCTTTTCTAAATTCTCTATTTCTTTGCTTTCTTCATTAAGCATTTTTTCATGAAGTTCCTGAATCTTACCTTCGTCTTCTGCTGGAATCTTAAAGTAGTCAGGATGTATTTCTGTTAATGGAAGAAAACCGTTTCTATTAGTTCCAAAGTCTACAAATGCCGCTTGTAGAGATGGTTCAATTCTTGTTATTTTAGCTAAATAAACATCACCTTTGACTGCATTTTTTCTATTTGTTTCTACCTCAAAATCGTCAAGTTTTCCATCCTCTGTAACTGCAATTCTTGTTTCTTTTATATTTGTTGTATCGATAAGTATTTTTTTTGACATAATGCCGAAACTCCGTAAAATTAATATTTTTAAAATTCATAATGTGTGTAAATTTTGTTAATATTTTCCCTAATGTCATATTTTCAACTATTTCACAATGTAGATTATTGAAATATGAAAAGAATTGCTATTTACATTAAATTCTTAATACTTTCTTCTATAATTATATTAGCCTCTTCATTTATGTTGTTGTTTTATATTTTATGGACTTTTTCTCCAAATTTACCCTCATATGATAAAATAATTGACTATAAACCAAATCTTTCATCGAGAATATATAGTTCTGATGGGCTTCTTTTAAAAAGTTTCTATCTTCAGGAAAGAATTTATGTTCCTGAAAACCGAATACCTAATTTAATTAAAAATGCATTTATCTCAGCTGAAGATAAAAATTTTTATAGCCATATGGGTATAGATTTTACAGCCATAATAAGAGCTTTTATTACAAATATGTTAAATTTTAATTCAAATAAGCGAGTAGTTGGAGCTTCAACTATTACCCAGCAGGTAGTTAAAAATATATTGTTAAGTAATGAATTAAGTTATCAAAGGAAAATAAGGGAAATTCTTTTGGCTATAAGAGTTGAAAGGGTTTTATCTAAGAATAAAATATTAGAACTATATTTAAATGATATTTATCTTGGTTTTGGATCCTATGGTATAGCAACTGCAAGTTTAAATTATTTTAATAAATCAATAAATGATTTAGAATTAGATGAAATAGCTTTTTTAGCTGCTTTACCAAAAGCACCCAATAATTATAATCCAAATACTAAGTATGATAATGCACTAGAAAGAAGAAATTGGGTTATAGATAGAATGTATGCAAATGGGCTTATTGAAAAAAAAGATCTTAAATATAAACATTTACCAATTAAAATTTATCAAAGAAAAGATAATTTGTTTTTATCAGCAGATTATTATTATGAGGAAATAAGAAAAGATTTGTACAATCGATATGGAAAAAATGAATTATATTCGGAGGGCTTAATTGTTAAAACTGCAATAGATACATCAATACAAAATTTTGTAGATGAAAGTCTTGCTGAAGGTTTGATCCAATACGATAAATCACAAGGTTGGAGAGGTGTTATTGAAAATGTTTCAGAAAAAAATTTTATTAAAAACCAAGTTAAATATCATAAGATAAATCCATATCCTCAATCTTGGATACCAATTAATATTTTAGAAAATATTAACAAAAACTATTTAATTGCTAAAGATTCAAACAATTTAGAATATAAAATTAATCTCCAAATTTCAGAAAACAAATGGCTTGCAAATCAAAACTTTTTAAAAGGTGATGTATTATTTATTGAAAAAAAAGATGAAGAATTAATTATTAGACAACTTCCGGAGGTAAATGGAGCCATAGTAGTATTAAATCCACATAATGGTGATGTTTTGGGTTTATCTGGAGGTTTTAGTTATAAACTAAGTGAATTTAATAGAGCCACTCAAGCAAAAAGACAGCCAGGATCTGCATTTAAACCTTTTGTTTATATAACAGCCTTAAATGAAGGGTATACACCTTCGACTTTAATACTTGATGCTCCTTATGTTGTAGACCAAGGCCCGGGATTACCTAAGTGGAAACCTGCAAATTACACTGAAGAATTTTATGGATTAACAACTATGAGAACAGGAATAGAAAAATCTAGAAATCTAATGACTGTAAGATTAGCTGATAAAATGGGTATGAATAAAATATATAAAAATTTAATTAATTTTGAAATTGAAAAGGATATGACTGAACAGCTTTCAATGTCTTTAGGATCTGGATTAGTAACTTTAATTGACTTAACAAATGCTTATGCGATGATAGCAAATGGAGGTCTCAAAGTTAGACCTAAAATTATTAAAACAATATATTCAAAAACTGGAAAAAAAATTTTTAATAAAAACAACAAATATTGTGATAGTTGTAAAGTTGTAAATTTTACAAATAAAAAAGAAATACCTAAAATAATTGTTTTAAATGAAAGAATTTTAGATTCAAAAATTGCTTATCAGGTAACCTCAATGATGGAGGGTGTGATAGAAAGAGGTACAGCAAAAAGACTTAAGTCTTTAAATACACCAATTGCAGGTAAAACGGGTACTACAAACAATAATAAAGATGCTTGGTTTATAGGTTATTCTCCAAATTTAGTAATAGGAGTTTATGTTGGTTATGATACTCCTCAATCTTTAGGATACAAGATGACAGCCTCATCTGTAGCAGTTCCAATATTTAAGAAATTAGCTGAAAAAATAAATATAAATAAAAACAAAGTTCCATTTAGAGTTCCTTCCGGAATTAGTTTTGTAAAAATTGACCCAAATACTGGAGAAACATCAGTTAAAGAAAATAGTATACTTGAACCATTTATTTTAGGAACAGAACCATACAATCAAAAAATTAATGTAATTGATACAATAGGATCAATTAAAAATAATTCCATTTCTGGCACAGGTGGTTTATTAAATTAGAATAAATAATATGAGCGATCTAATTGAAAGTATTGAAAAAAATATAAATGAAATAAGATTAAATTTTAATCTTATAAGGAGGGGGGTTTGACTATAGTTCATTAAAACTACAACTAGAAAAATTAAAGAAAACTAGTTCAGATCCTAAAATTTGGAGTAAAGATAATGCAAAATCTATTTTTCAAGAAATCAAAATTATAGAAAATAAAATTTCAGATTTTAATAAGCTTGAAAAATCGATAAAAAATTTGGATGAGCTACTTATATTTGCAAAAAATGAAAATGATTTAGAATTTTTATCAGAGATACATGAAGAATCTAAGTTTATTTTACAGTCCTCAATAAAATCGAGATATCTAAATTTAATGAATGATGAAGCAGATCACTATAATGCGTTTGTAGAAATTCATGCAGGTGCAGGAGGGACCGAGAGTCAAGATTGGGCAGAAATGCTTCAAAGAATGTATGTTAGGTGGTCTGAGTCTCAAAATAATTGCAAAGTCTCGTTATTACAAGAAACTAGAGGTGAAGAAGCTGGAATTAAATCATGTATTTTAAAAATTTCAAAAGATTATTCTTATGGCTGGTTAAAAAGAGAAAGTGGTATCCATAGATTAGTAAGAATATCGCCTTTTGATAGTAATAAACGAAGACATACTAGTTTTGCTAGTGTGTGGGTATATCCAGAAGTTGATGAAAAAATTGAAATTGAAATTAATGAAGCTGATCTTAGAATAGATACATTTAGAGCATCTGGTGCTGGAGGACAGCATGTTAATAAAACTGACAGTGCTGTAAGAATTACTCATATGCCATCCAACATTGTAGTGCAATGTCAGAATGATCGTTCACAACACAAAAATAGATCAAATGCTATGAGCATGTTAAAATCAAGGTTATTTGAACAAGAGATGCAAAAAAGAAAAGAGGAAGAAAATAAAATTAATAACCAAAAAAAAGAAATAGGTTGGGGCAATCAAATTAGATCATATGTTCTACACCCATATAAACAAATTAAAGATTTAAGAACAGGTTATGAAACTTCAAATGTAAACGATATTCTTGATGGTAAAATTGGGAAATTTCTTGAAATGTCATTAACTATATAAATTTATTCTTTATCAATCTTAATAACTCCAATCTTTTTTTTGCCTACTGATATCTTAATATTATCGCTTGATAAGTAACTCGAAATAGAGAAGTCATCATTAATATAATTTTTATCATTAATCTTTACTCCATTTGATTTAATTAATCTTTTTATCTCACTTCTACTCTTAACAAGTTCGAGTTTTTCAATTGCGTCTATGATAGTAAATGTCTTATTCTTAATATTTTTATAATTTACTGAATAACTTTTTATTCTTGAATCTAATACATTTGATTTAAAAATATTATTAGAAATCTCTAGTGCTTCATCTGCTTGTTTTTTTCCTCTAACAAATTTAGTTACTTCGTAAGCTAATTGCTGTTTAGCATGGTTGATCTCTTGATCTTTTAAAGATGATAGTTTTTTTATTTCTACAACTGGAAGTTTTGTAAATAAATATAAATACCTTGAAACATCATTATCATTAGTATTCCTCCAAAATTGGAAAAAATCATAATTTGATAATTTTTTCTCATCAAGCCATATTGCGCCATCTATTGTCTTGCCCATCTTTGATCCATCATTGTTTGTAATTAAAGGTGATGTAATTCCAAAAGCTTGAGATTTATTTAGTCTTCTTATTAGATCAATCCCACTTAAAATATTACCCCATTGATCAGATCCTCCCATTTGTAAAATACAATTATAATTTTTATTTAAATGACAGAAATCGTAGGCCTGAAGAAGCATATAATTAAATTCTAAAATTGATAAGGGCTGTTCTCTATCCAAACGATTTTTTATTGACTCAAAGGTTAACATTTTATTTAAGGTTATTTTAGAACCAACGTCTCTTAAAAAGTTAATATAATTTATTTCGGATAGCCATTCATAATTATTAACTAATAAAGATTTATTTTCCAAATTGATAAATTTTGAAAAAGTATTTTTAATATTTTTAATATTTTTATCAATATCACTTTTATTTAATATTTTTCTGGAAGTATCTTTTCCAGAAGGGTCACCAACGAGAGTTGTACCGCCTCCCATCAATGCAATTGAGGTATGATCATAATAATCTAACCAGTGAAGTAACATTAATTGGACCATACTTCCAACGTGCAAACTATCACTTGTTATATCAAAACCAATATAGCCAGCTATTTTTTCTTTAGACATAATTGAATCTAAATTATTTATTTCAGTATCTTGATAAATAAATCCTCTTTTTTTAATTTCATTTAAAAATTCAGATTTTAATGACATAATTAATTTTTTGATAAAATTATTTTAGAAATATAATTTTTAATAGAATGCTCAAATTCGTTTGAGAAATTCTCATAGAAGTGATCTGCTCCTTTTATAGGAGCAAAATTTATATCTACCTTTTTTTGTTTTTGGAGTTTTTCAACCAATATCTTTGTTGAATCAAATGAAGCAATATTATCTTTATCACCATGGACAAACAAGCCAGATGATGGACAAGGTGCTAAAAAACTAAAATCTCTCAAATTTGCTGGTGGAGATATGCTGATAAATCCATTTATCTCTGGTCTTCTCATTAATAACTGCATTGCTATCCAGGCACCAAAAGAGAAACCTGCTACCCAACAAATTTTTGAATTTGTGTTATATTGTTGTAACCAATCTAATACACACGCTGCATCACTTAATTCACCCTCTCCATCATCAAAAACACCATCACTTTTTCCAACTCCTCTAAAATTGAATCTGATCGTTGAAAAACCTGCTTCGATAAAAATTTTATATAACTTAAAAACTACTTTTGTATGCATCGTACCACCTTTTGATGGATCAGGATGTAAAATTATAACTATAGGAGAATCTTGATTATTGCTGTGATTATACTTTGCCTCAATTTTACCTTCAGGCCCAGGAATTAATAAGTCAACCATTTGATAAAGCTATTATTGAAGTTATATGATTTTGTAAATATAGATGTTTAAAAATATGAATTCTCTAGGTTTTAACAAGTCAGAAAAAGACACTAAAGTTATTGTTGCTATGTCTGGAGGGGTTGATAGTTCTGTTGCTGCAGTTATGCTCAAAAAACAAGGGTATGATGTTACTGGAGTAACTTTGAGGCTATATAACAACTCAAATGTATCAAAAAATAAATCGTGTTGTGCTGGTATTGATATTGAAGATGCAAAAAAAGTAGCAATTAATAATGATTTTCCACATATTGTTTTAGATTATCAAGAAAAATTTTTTAATGGGGTTATAAACAAATTTGTTGATTCTTATTCTCATGGCGAAACTCCCTTACCATGTGTAAGTTGTAATCAAACAGTTAAATTTACAGATTTATTAGCTGAAGCAAAAAAAATGAAGGCTGACACACTAGTTACTGGTCACTATGCAATCAGAAAAGGTTCTTTAACAAACGCAAGTTTGCATAAGGCAGCAGACTCGTCTAAGGATCAGAGTTATTTTCTTTTTGCAACATTACAAGAGCAACTAGATTATGTTAGGTTTCCATTAGGTAATTATAAAAAATCTGAAATAAGAAATTTAGCTAAAGACTATAAATTAGGTGTAAGTGACAAACCTGATAGTCAAGATATATGTTTTGTAACTTCAGATTCTTATAGAGATCTTGTAAGAAATTTAAATCCACAAAATATAAAGCAAGGTAATATTTATGATACGGAAAAAAATATAATCGGTAAACATAATGGGATTATGAATTATACTATTGGTCAAAGAAAGGGTGTTGGTATTAGCGGATCAAAAGAACCGTTGTATGTCATTGATATAAATAAAGAAAGTAATTCAATTATACTTGGATCAAAAGATAAACTTAAAAAAAATAAAATTAAATTTAAAGATGTAAATTGGCTTGGAGGTGAGATTATTCCATTTAAGCTCGATTGTTCTGCTAAAATTCGATCAACACAACAAGACCTGCCCGGTATTTTAAATATTGAAAATAATGAAGGAACTTTCTCTTTTTATTCAAAAATAGATAACACATCACCAGGTCAGGCCTGCGTTTTTTATAAAAACGACCAATTACTTGGCGGTGGATGGATAACAGTATAAATTTAAAATAGGTTCTAAATTTGCTTGATTATTGTTGAAATAACTAGATTTTTTAAATTAATGAATTAGATGATAAATTGTGAACTCAGAAACACTTAATACCTTAGATAGCTTAAGTAAAAACAAATATAAATATGGATTTGTTACAGATATTGATGCTGATAAACCAAAGAAAGGACTTAATGAAGATATTATAAAATTCATTTCTTCTAAAAAAAATGAACCTAAGTGGATGCTTGATTGGAGATTAAAAGCTTATTCGAAATGGAAAAAGATGAAAGAACCTGGATGGGCAAACTTAAAATTTCCTAAAATTGATTACCAAGACATTTATTACTATTCAGCTCCAAAAGGTTTTGATAAGAAACCTAAAGATCTAAGTGAAGTAGATCCAAAACTTATAGAAACATATAATAAATTAGGCATTCCTCTAGAAGAGCAAAAGGTTTTAGCTGGAGTTGCCGTAGATGTTGTTTTTGATAGTGTTTCAGTTGCGACAACTTATAAAGGCGAATTGGAAAAACTAGGAATAATTTTTTGCTCCATAGGAGAAGCCATTCAAAATCATCCTGATTTAATAAAAAAATACTTAGGTTCAGTTATACCTCCAGGAGATCATTCTTTTTCAGCATTAAACTCTGCTGTGTTTACTGATGGATCTTTTGTGTACATTCCAGAGGGCGTAAAATGTCCTATGGAGCTATCTACTTATTTTAGAATTAATGCAGAAAATACCGGTCAATTTGAGAGAACTCTTATCATTGCTGATAAAGGAAGTTATGTTAGCTATCTAGAAGGTTGTACTGCTCCCAAAAGAGATGATAATCAATTACATGCAGCAAATGTTGAGTTAATTGCTTTAGAAGGTGCTGAAATTAAATATTCAACTGTTCAAAATTGGTATCCAGGAGATGAAGAGGGTAAAGGTGGAATATATAATTTTGTTACTAAAAGAGGTCTTTGTGCAGGTAAAAATAGTAAGATTTCATGGACTCAAGTAGAAACTGGATCTGCTATTACATGGAAATATCCTAGTTGTATTTTAAAAGGAGATAATTCAATTGGTGAATTTTACTCTGTAGCAATAACAAATAATTTTCAACAAGCTGATACTGGAACAAAGATGACTCACATTGGTAAAAATACCAAAAGTAAAATAATATCAAAAGGTATTTCTCTTGGTAAATCTCAAAATACTTACAGAGGTGAGGTTTCTTTTTTAAGAAAAGCAGATAAGGCAAGAAATTATACCCAATGCGATTCTTTGTTAGTAGGAAATAAATGTGGAGCACACACAGTTCCTTACATTGACTCAAAAAACAATACAGCAGTTATTGAGCACGAAGCTTCTACTTCTAAAATAAATGAAGACCAACTTTATTACTGTAGACAAAGAGGTTTAAGCCATGAAGAAGCAGTTTCATTAATAGTTAATGGTTTCTGCAAGCAAGTTTTACAAGAACTTCCAATGGAATTTGCTGTTGAAGCACAAAAACTTGTATCTATTTCTCTTGAGGGAAGTGTTGGGTAATATGTTTTTAGAAATCAAAGATCTATCCGTAAAAATTGAAAATAAAAATATTCTTAAAAGCCTTAATTTGAATATTAATAAAGGTGAAGTTCACGCAATTATGGGTCCAAATGGAAGTGGTAAAAGCACATTAGCAAACGTTTTAGCAGGTAAAGAGGATTACGAAATCTTAAATGGTAAAATTAATTTCAAAGATAACGATTTATTTGATTTAAATATTGAAGAAAGAGCTCAAGAAGGAATGTTTTTGGCTTTTCAATATCCTGTTGAAATACCTGGAGTAAATATCACTCCATTTTTACACTCTGCAATTAATTCAAAAAGAAAACGTATGAACGAAGAAGAAATTGATAATTTATCATTTGCTAAGCTTTTAAAATCTAAAGCTAGTGATTTAGGCATAAATATTGATATGCTTAAACGATCAGTTAATACAGGCTTCTCTGGAGGTGAAAAAAAACGTTACGAAATTTTACAAATGAGTATTCTCAATCCAGATTTAGCTATTTTAGATGAAACAGACTCAGGTCTGGATATTGATGCTCTTAAAATCGTTACCGATGGGGTTAATAAACTTAAAACAAAAGATAATTCATTTTTAATCATTACTCATTATCAAAAACTTTTGGATTATATTAAACCAGATTATGTTCATGTTATGGTAAATGGCTCTATTGTCAAATCAGGAGGATCTGAAATAGCTGCTGAAATAGAAAAAGATGGATTTCAAAAATTTCAGTAATGAATATCCAAGATAATTATCTAAAAAATAAAAAAAATATTTTTTTTTCAGAGAACAAAGATATTCAAACTCATAGAAACAAATTAATAAATATTTTTGAAAACGATAGATTTGATAAAAAAAATAATGAAAGTCTTAAAAATATAAATCTAAAAAACTTTATTGATTTTAAATATAAATATCTGATCCCTGAAGAAACATCAGTAATAAAAAATAATCATGAAAATAGTTATTCAATAGTTTCTGTAAATGGACAGTGTTCGAGTTTCAAAGATGATAAAATTGAAATTACTAAAATTTTAGATGAAGATTACAATGATTTTTCTAAAAATGATACAATTGAAAATAATGATCATTTTGTAAATCTAAATTCATTATTTTTAAATTGCGGTTTTAAGATTGTTATAAAAAAAAATAACAACATAAAAATTAAAATATCAAACATTATAACTGATGATGATTTAACCATATTTCAAAAAAATAATTATATTTGTGAAGAGGGATCATCCCTAAATCTTATTGAAGAATATGAAAACAAAAACAATTCTACGTCAAATATATTGAATGTAATTAAATTAGAAAGAAATTCTCAGCTAAATCATTTTCTAATTCAAGACAATTCTCCCAATCATAATTTAATAATAACAAGTCATTCTTCATGTAAAAAAGATTCAACCTTCACCCAAAAAGTATATAATTTTTCAGAAGGCTACGTAAGAAATTTTCATTATTCTGAGTTAATAGAAGCTAATTCAGAAGCGGATCTACAAGGAATATTTTTTCTAAAAGATAATAACACATCTAACAACAAAACATTTGTCAAGCATTTAGCTGAAGATTGTAAAAGTAATCAAGTTTATAAAGGTATTTTGAATGATCGTTCTAAAGCAACATACTTTAGTAACACTCATGTCGATCAAGTGGCACAAAAAACAGAGGGGTATCAACTTAGCAAAGGCATACTTTTATCTGATAATGCATCGTATTTTTCTAAACCTGAATTAAAAATATATGCTGATGATGTGAAATGTAGTCATGGCTCTACAATTGGACCTATAGACGAAAATGCTATTTTTTATCTTCGATCTAGAGGTATGAGTAAAATTGCAGCAACTAAAATATTGATATCATCATTTATTAATGAAGAATTAAATAGTATTGATAATGAACAAATGTCTGAAATGATACAAAATAAATTAGTAAGATACTTAAGTAAAGTGAAATGAATATTTCAAATTTAAAATCAAGATTTCCCGTGTTCAAAAAAAACCCTAATCTAGTTTTTTTAGATACTGCAGCTTCTGCATTAAAAGTTGATGAAATGATTGAAGCCACTAATAATTGTTACACAAATGAATATGCAAATATTCATAGAGGTAATTATGAATTAAGTTCAAAGTTAACAAAAAAATTTGAAGATGCGCGGAAAAAAATAGCAGATTATTTAAATATATCTAAAAACAATATTATTTTTGTTAAAAGTGCTACTGAGGGAATAAATTTAATTGCATCTTGCATGTCTAAAAGATTTTTAGAAGATGGTGACGAAATAATCTTAAGTTATCTTGAACATCATGCTAACTTGATACCTTGGCATTTAATTGAAAAAAAGATAAAAATTATTCCTCTGGGACTAAATGAAAATAGTGAAATTAATTATGATGAATTAAATGATAAAATTAATTCAAAAACAAAATTAATTACATTAACCCACATGTCAAATGTTACAGGATCAATTACTAATTTTGATAAAGTAAAAGAAATTGCAAAAAAGGAAAATATACCGCTACTATTGGATGGTTGTCAATTTGCTCCTCACAAAAAAGTTGATCTAAAAGATTTAGATCCTGATTTTTATGTTTTTTCTGCACATAAAATGTATGGCCCTTCAGGTCTTGGTGTACTTTATATGAAAGATAAGTGGATAGATGAATTTACTCCTTATCAAGGGGGAGGGCAAATGATTCATGATGTAGATATTGACAAAAGTACATATGCAAATGGTTACGAAAAATTTGAGGCTGGCACACCTCCTATTGCTCCAGTTATTGGATTTTCATCTGCATTAAATTTTATGAATGAAGCTGATCCAAATGTTATTTATGATCACGAAATGAAACTTCATGATTATGCTTATGAAAAACTTTCAAAATTCAATAATATAAAAATATTTGGATCAAATAATAACAAAGGTGCAATTATATCTTTTAATATTGAGGGGGTGCATAATTCTGATTTAGGAGCGATGTTAGATAAAAAAAATATAGCAATAAGAACAGGGCATCATTGTTGCCAGCCTCTTATGAAACATTTTAATGTTTCCGGAACTTCTAGAATTTCATTTGGAGTATATAATACAAAAGAGGACGTAGATTATTTGGTAGATAGTATTGATGAAATAACTAAAATATTATTATAATTAATGGAAGACAAAAAATTAAAAGATTTTCTACCAGATAATAATTCAAGTTATATAAGAAAGTTTTCTAACTCATATAAATCATCAAAAATTAAAGAAGAGCAAGTTATCGAGTGCATAAGAACAGTTATGGATCCAGAAATACCAGTTAACTTGTATGACTTAGGCTTAATATATGAAATAAAAATCAATGATAATAACGATATTAAAATTAAAATGACCTTAACTAATCCTAATTGTCCTGTTGCGGGAACTATGCCAGAAAGTGTTGGAAAATCTGTAGAAAAAATATCAAATTTAAATTCAATTGAAGTATATTTAGTCTGGGATCCAAAATGGCATAAAGATTTAATGTCTGAAGAAGCAAAACTTGCTTTAGATATCTTCTAAATTAATTTATAATAAAACTATGAATAATTTATTGTCTATAACTTCAGATGCAGCAGTACAATTAAAAAAAATAATGTCGAGTGCACCTGATGGAATGGACTCAGTTGTTATTGGTATTGATAAGTCAGGTTGCAGTGGATATGCATATAAATTAGACTTTGGTAATTCATCTGATTTAAAAGATTATGAAACTGTTAATCAGGATGGTGCAAAAGTTTTAATTGATCCAAAAGCTACTATGTTCTTATTAGGATCAGTTATGGATTATAGAGCCGATAAACTTGCTTCAAGATTTGTTTTTGACAATCCGAATGAAAAGAGTACATGCGGTTGTGGTGAATCATTTAGTATATAATTTTTTGGCGGAGTAGCTCAGTTGGTCAGAGCGCACGGCTCATATTCGTGATGTCGGGGGTTCAAATCCCTCCTCCGCTACCAATTTTTCTATTGTAATTATAACTCTATAGTAATATCAGTTTACTATTATATCGCGGGATGGAGCAGCCCGGTAGCTCGTCAGGCTCATAACCTGAAGGTCGTAGGTTCAAATCCTACTCCCGCAACCAATTTTTCTAGAAGATTCTCTTATTTTTTATTAATTTAAAATAGCACTATAAATATCCCCAGAAATATTGGAATTTTTTTTATTTTTTATGATTTGACAAGGAAAATTTATACTATTATAGGCACATACTCTTTTCCTAATGAAAAGAACAATCCTCTGCAATTTTCCAATAATAGTAGGGTTTTGTATGCTCTTTAATTTGTTAATAAGACAATAAAGAGATACGTAGACAACAATTCGTAATTTTTTTTTACGAACGTTAATGGAATACGTATCAACAAATACTTTTGTTTATACAAGAAGTATTCCGCTTTTAACGGTCGTTCCGTGAATTTTGACTTCGGTCAAGTTTACTTAACTTAAGAGTTTGATTATGGCTCAGAACGAACGCTGGCGGCATGCCTCATACATGCAAGTCGAACGAGGTCTTCGGACCTAGTGGCGCACGGGTGAGTAACATGTGGGAATCTGCCTGAAGGTTCGGAATAACTATGGGAAACTGTAGCTAATACCGGATGTGTCTGCAAAGAGAAAGATTTATCGCCTTCAGATGAGCCCGCACTAGATTAGCTAGTTGGTGAGGTAACTGCTCCACCAAGGCTACGATCTATAGCTGATTTGAGAGGATGATCAGCCACACTGGGACTGAGACACGGCCCAGACTCCTACGGGAGGCAGCAGTAGGGAATATTGGACAATGGGGGAAACCCTGATCCAGCAATGCCGCGTGAGTGAAGAAGGCCTTAGGGTTGTAAAACTCTTTCATCAATGATGATAATGACATTAGTTGAAGAAGAAGCTCCGGCTAACTTCGTGCCAGCAGCCGCGGTAATACGAAGGGGGCTAGCGTTGTTCGGAATCACTGGGCGTAAAGCGTATGTAGGCGGATCAAAAAGTTAGATGTGAAATCCCTGGGCTCAACCCAGGAACTGCATTTAAAACTAGTGATCTAGAAATTGGTAAAGGTTAGTAGAATTTCCAGTGTAGAGGTGAAATTCGTAGATATTGGAAAGAATACCAGAAGCGAAGGCGACTAACTAGGCCACTTTTGACGCTGAGATACGAAAGCGTGGGTAGCAAACAGGATTAGATACCCTGGTAGTCCACGCAGTAAACGATGAGTGCTAGTCGCTGGGACATTAGTTTCAGTGTCGAAGCTAACGCATTAAGCACTCCGCCTGGGAAGTACGGTCGCAAGATTAAAACTCAAATAAATTGACGGGGGCCCGCACAAGCGGTGGAGCATGTGGTTTAATTCGAAGCAACGCGAAGAACCTTACCAGACCTTGACATGGTGTGTATGAGTTACAGAATAGTAATTCTTCAGTTCGGCTGGCACACACACAGGTGCTGCATGGCTGTCGTCAGCTCGTGTCGTGAGATGTTGGGTTAAGTCCCGCAACGAGCGCAACCCTCATTTTTAGTTGCCATCAGGTTATGCTGGGCACTCTAGAAAAACTGCCGGTGATAAGCTGGAGGAAGGCGGGGATGACGTCAAGTCCTCATGGCCCTTACGGTCTGGGCTACACACGTGCTACAATGGTGGTGACAGAGGGCAGCGATATCGCAAGATATAGCTAATCCCAAAAAACCATCTCAGTTCGGATTGGACTCTGCAACTCGAGTCCATGAAGTTGGAATCGCTAGTAATCGTAGATCAGCGTGCTACGGTGAATACGTTCTCGGGCCTTGTACACACCGCCCGTCACGCCATGGGAGTTGGTTTTACCTTAAGCCGGTGCGCTAACCGCAAGGAAGCAGCCGTCCACGGTAGGGTCAGCAACTGGGGCGAAGTCGTAACAAGGTAACCGTAGGGGAACCTGCGGTTGGATCACCTCCTTTCTAAGGATATTGACAGTTAGCTTGCTAATTGTCCGGGTTGTTGTCTATGTATCTCTTTATTTTATTAGCTAGTACTGAGTGCTTTTTTTAATTATATTGGGCTGGTAGCTCAGTTGGTTAGAGCGCGCGCTTGATAAGCGTGAGGTCGGAAGTTCAAGTCTTCCTCGGCCCACCAATAAAGGGGGATTAGCTCAGCTGGGAGAGCGCCTGATTTGCATTCAGGAGGTCAGCGGTTCGATCCCGCTATCCTCCACCATTATTAGTTTGTCTTATTTTTTCTTTAAACTGTAAATATGTATTAATAACTGATCAAAAATTTTTTTGATTTAAATACGTACAAAATTTTTCTCTGTACGTAATTGCAATCAAGCGCAAAAGGGCATTTAGTGGATGCCTTGGCATCAAGAGACGATGAAGGACGTGGCAGGCTGCGAAAAGCTAAGGGGAGTTGTCAACTTACTTTGATCCTTAGATATCCGAATGGGGAAACCCAACTCTTTAGAGTTACTTGTTGGTAAATTCATAGCCAACAAGAGTAAACCTAGTGAATTGAAATATCTTAGTAGCTAGAGGAAAAGAAATATATTCTGTTAGTAGTGACGAGCGAAAATGGACCAGGCCAGTAGCGAATTTATAATAACTAGAACTTTCTGGAAAGTTAGACCATAGTAGGTGATAGTCCTGTATAGGTAAAAAATAAATTTGCTCTCGAGTAGGGCGGAACACGTGAAATTTTGTCTGAATACGGGAAGACCACTTCCCAAGCCTAAATACTCCTTGATGACCGATAGTGAACTAGTACCGTGAGGGAAAGGTGAAAAGTACCCTGATAGAGGGAATGAAATAGTATCTGAAACCGAATGCCTACAAGCAGTCAGAGCTTCCTTGAGAAGTGATGGCATACCTTTTGTATAATGGGTCAGCGACTTAGTCTGTGCAGCAAGCTTAAGCCATTAGGTGTAGGCGAAGGGAAACCAAGTCTTAATAGGGCATTAGTTGTACGGATTAGACTCGAAGCGGGATGAGCTTAATATGAGCAGGTTGAAGATGCAGTAACATGCATCGGAGGACCGAACCAGGAGACGTTGAAATGTCTTTGGATGACTTGTGTTAAGGGGTGAAAGGCCAACCAAATTCCGCTATAGCTAGTTCTCCGCGAAAACTATTTAGGTAGTGCGTTGTGTGAATGATATCGGGGGTAAAGCACTGGATGGGCTAGGGGGAAGCGATTCCTACCAAACCTAACCAAACTCTGAATACCGATACTCTATGCACAGCAGACAGACTATAGGTGCTAAGGTCTATAGTCGAGAGGGAAACAGCCCAGATCACCAGTTAAGGCCCCCAAATAATGGCTAAGTGGGAAAGTATGTAGAAAGACCAAGACAGGCAGGAGGTTGGCTTAGAAGCAGCCATCCTTTAAAGATAGCGTAACAGCTCACTGTTCTAATTAAGTTTTTCCGCGACGAAGATGTACCGGGGCTAAAGCCATTTGCCGAAACTGTGACTTTATTTTTACTGCGGTATAAATAAGGGGTAGCGGAGCGTTCTGTAAGCCATCGAAGATGTTTTGAAAAAAATGTTGGAGGTATCAGAAGTGCGAATGCTGACATGAGTAGCGATAAAGAGTGTGAGAGACACTCTCGCCGAAATCCTAAGGTTTCCTGCGTAAAGCTAATCTGCGCAGGGTTAGTCGACCCCTAAGGCGAGGCAGAAATGCGTAGTCGATGGGAAACAGGTTAATATTCCTGTACCTTTTGAGAGTTGACGGATCATGTAAATTGTATTTTCTTATTGGATTGAAAATGCAGTGAAATGGTTCCTGGAAATAGCCTCAAAATATAGATCGTACCTAAACCGACACAGGTAGGAAGGTAGAGTATACCAAGGCGCTTGAGAGAATGATGTTGAAGGAACTCGGCAAAATGCCCTTGTAACTTCGGAATAAGAGGGACCAATTTTGAGGCAACTCATTATTGGTGGCACAAAATAGGGAGAAGCGACTGTTTATCAAAAACACAGGTCTCTGCTAAGTCGTAAGACGATGTATAGGGACTGACGCCTGCCCGGTGCCGGAAGGTTAAATGGTGGAGTGCAAGCTCTAAAATGAAGCCCCGGTGAACGGCGGCCGTAACTATAACGGTCCTAAGGTAGCGAAATTCCTTGTCAGGTAAGTTCTGACCCGCATGAATGGCGTAACGATTTCTCCGCTGTCTCCAACATCAACTCAGCGAAATTGAATTCTCCGTGAAGATGCGGAGTACGTGTAGTTAGACGGAAAGACCCCGTGCACCTTTACTATAGCTTTACAGTGGTATTAGAAGATTAATGTGTAGGCTAGGTGGTAGACTTTGAAGCTTAGGCGTCAGCTTAAGTGGAGTCAAAAGATGAAACACCACCCTTTAATTTTTTGATATCTAACCATCATCCATTATCTGGATGTGGGACCCTGTATGGTGGGTAGTTTGACTGGGGCGGTCGCCTCCCAAAGAGTAACGGAGGCGCGCGATGGTAGGCTCAGGCTGGTCGGAAATCAGCTTTAGAGTGCAATGGCATAAGCCTGCCTGACTGCGAGACGTACATGTCGAGCAGAGTCGAAAGACGGTCATAGTGATCCGGTGGTTCCGAGTGGAAGGGCCATCGCTCAACGGATAAAAGGTACGCCGGGGATAACAGGCTGATACCCCCCAAGAGTCCATATCGACGGGGGTGTTTGGCACCTCGATGTCGGCTCATCACATCCTGGGGCTGGAGAAGGTCCCAAGGGTTTGGCTGTTCGCCAATTAAAGTGGTACGTGAGCTGGGTTCAGAACGTCGTGAGACAGTTCGGTCCCTATCTGCTATACGAGTTGGAAATTTGACAGGATTTGTCCCTAGTACGAGAGGACCGGGATGAACGTACCTCTGGTGTACCAGTTGTTCCGCCAGGAGCATCGCTGGGTAGCTATGTACGGACAGGATAACCGCTGAAAGCATCTAAGCGGGAAACCCACCTGAATACTAGATTTCCCCATCAGAGCCGTGGAAGACCACCACGTTGATAGGTTAGATGTGGAAGTGCAGCAATGCATGAAGCTTACTAATACTAATAACTCAATTGGCTTGATTACAATATCGTACAGAGAAAAGTTTTGTAACTAATGTTTTCCTGGTGATAATAGCAACAGATAAACACACGATCCCATCCCGAACTCGAACGTGAAAGCTGTTAGCGCCGATGGTACTATGCCTTAAGGTATGGAAGAGTAGGTCGTCGCCAGGATTTTTTTAACATATATAATGTTTTCAATTGTAATACCTTTATTTAACGAATCTAAAAATATTGAAAAATTAATTTTTGAAATAGATAAAGTTTTTGAGAACTATAAGAATTATGAAATAATATTAATAAATGACTTCAGTAATGACAAAACATTACAAGTTATAAAAAAATTAAAGAATAATAAAATAAATATTTTAAATAATGATAAGAACCTTGGTCAAAGCTTCTCTATTACAAGAGGAGTTAAGGCATCTAAACATCAAATAATTATTACTCTTGATGGAGATGGTCAAAACGATCCCATAGATATTCCTAAATTATTAGAATTATATTTATCTAGTAATAAAATTAAATTAGTTGGTGGATTAAGATTGAAAAGAAAAGATAGTTTTATTAAAATTATTTCTTCTAGAGTTGCAAATTATACTAGATCTAAAATTTTAAAAGATGATTGTTTAGATACTGGTTGCTCTCTTAAAGTGTTTGATAAAAATGCATTCTTAGAATTTCCATATTTTGATGGGATACATAGATTTTTACCAGCTTTATTTAAAGGATTTGGCTATAAGACTGAATTTATTGAAGTCAATCATAGAAAAAGGATTTATGGATACTCAAAATATGGAACTATGAATCGATTATTTAAAGGAGTAAAAGATATTATTAAAGTTAGAAAAATACTTAATTTGAAAAAAAATTAAAATGAATTTTATATTAGATTTACTAGGTTTAAATAATTTAAATTTCAACGAGACTCTTTGGGTTTTATTTGGGACTTTAGGGCAGCTAATATTTTTTAGCAGATGGATAATTCAGTGGTTTTCATCAGAAAAATCAAAAACAAGCATCATACCTGTTGCTTTTTGGTGGTGTAGCTTATTTGGTGGATTGATAACACTAATTTATGCTCATCATATTGAAAGTTTTCCATTTATGTTGGCACAAGCTATAGGAATTATTGTATATTCAAGAAATTTATTCTTAATTTACAGGAGACAAAGCAAATGAGAAAAATTCAAAATTATATAAATGGTTCAAAAACTAATATTTCTCAAAAAGAGCTATCTGTACAAGACCCATCAACTGGTGAAGAAATTGCAAAAGTTGTTTTATCCTCAAAAGATGACTTTAAAAAAGCTATAGAAAGTTCAAAAAAAAGTCAGATAGAGTGGGCTAATACGACACCACTTAAAAGATCTAGAATATTATCTAATTATAAAAATTTAATAGAAAAAAATATTAATGATCTAGCAGAAATAGTATCAAAAGAGCACGGTAAAACATTAGCAGATGCAAAGGGTTCTGTAACTAGAGGTTTAGAAGTAGTTGAATTTGCATGTGGTATACCTCACTTAATTAAAGGTGAGTTTTCTCAAAATGTTGGAACAAACATAGACTCTTGGTCAATAAGACAGCCATTGGGTGTCTGTGCAGGGATTACACCATTTAATTTTCCTGCCATGGTTCCAATGTGGATGTTTCCTTTAGCAGTGGCATGTGGAAATTCATTTATTCTTAAACCATCAGAGAAAGATCCTTCTTGTGCAATTAGACTTGCAGAACTATTTTCTGAGGCAGGCTTACCAGATGGTGTTTTTAATGTATTACAAGGAGATAAAGAAGTTGTAGATTTAATTCTTGAAAGTTCAGATATTTCATCAATAAGTTTTGTAGGATCAACACCAATAGCAAAATATATATATGAAAAATCAGCAAATTTTGGAAAGAGGGTTCAAGCATTAGGAGGTGCGAAAAATCATTTGGTTGTTATGCCTGATGCTAATTTAAATCAAGCTGTTGATGGAATAATTGGTGCAGGTTATGGTTCAGCTGGAGAAAGATGCATGGCTGTTTCAGTTGCAGTAGCAGTTGGTGATATAGCTGATCAATTAGTTGAAAAAATTCATATTGAAAGTCAAAAACTAAAAGTTGCTCCTTGGACTGATCCTGAGTCAGATATGGGGCCAGTAATTTCTAAAGAACATAAAGAAAAAATAGAAAATTTTATTGATATTGGAGTAAAAGAAGGAGCAGTACTTGTTGAAGATGGTAGAAACTATAAGATACAAGGATACGAAGAAGGGTTTTTCGTAGGCCCTACACTATTTGACTATGTCACTAAAGATATGACAATATATAAGGAAGAAATATTTGGACCAGTTGTAAGTGTTGTTAGAGCAAAATCTTATGATGAGGCTCTTAACTTAGTAAATAATCATGCATATGGGAATGGGACAAGTATTTACACATCAGATGGAGAAATATCCAGACACTTTACAACTAATTGTAAAATAGGCATGGTAGGAGTAAATGTTCCAATACCTGTGCCTATGGCTTTTCATAGTTTTGGAGGTTGGAAACAATCTCTATTTGGAGATCATTCTGTTCATGGTATGGAAGGCATTCATTTTTATACAAAATTAAAAACAGTTACTAGTAGATGGCCTAAAAGTATACAATCTGGTCCAGAATTTGTTTTACCTACAAACTAATATGAAAATACTAGTTACAGGTTGTGCGGGATTTATTGGTTTTCATTTATGTAAAAATTTATTTAAAAAAAAAAATTATGTATTTGGAATTGATAATCTTAATAGTTACTATGACTTACAATTAAAAAATGATCGACTTTCTATTTTAAAAAAAAATCAAAGTTTTAAATTTTTTAAATTAGATATTTCAGATACAGTAAAGCTCAGAAACTTATTTAAAAAAAACAATTTTGATGTTGTTATAAACTTAGCTGCTCAAGCAGGTGTTAGATTTTCAATTCAAAATCCGAAAACATATTTTGAATCTAATATTTTAGGTTTTTATAATATTTTATTTTTTTCAAAAGAATTTAAAGTAAAACACCTATTATATGCTTCAACCAGTTCTGTATACGGCGACCCTAATTTTTTTCCAACAATTGAAACGAATGATACGGATAAACCATTATCATTTTATGCTGCATCAAAGAAAACAAATGAGGTAATGGCTCATGCATTTAGCAATATATACAAATTAAATACAACTGGACTTAGATTTTTTACAGTTTATGGTCCTTATGGCAGACCTGATATGGCAATATATAAATTTACTAATGCGATAAGGAAAAATATATCTTTAGAATTATATAACAAAGGTAATCATTATCGAGACTTTACTTATGTTGATGATGTCATTTACCATATTTCAAAAATTCTTAATTTAAAAAAAACGAAAAAAGAAAAAATAATTCCATTTAGGATTTTCAACATTGGTAATTCTAAAACTGAAAAAATAACAAAAATAATTAGGATTATTGAAAATCATTATAATAAAACTGCTAAAATAAAAAATGTTAGGTTTCAAAAAGGCGATGTTTATAAAACTTTTGCTAACATTAATAAAATATCAAAATTAACAAAAATAAAAAAAAGAACATCATTAGATAAAGGTATAGGGTTATATTTAAATTGGTTTGATAAATATTATGAATGAATTTATTAAAAAATATAAGTTTGAATTAATCGCTTATTTAGTTTTTATTCCTATTTCTATATTTATTTCCTATATTATTCAAAGTTCATACAATGATAATAGATCCAATGATATCCTTATAAAAATAAAATTTAAGTTTTCAGAACAATACATTGATGCTTACACTAAAATAGATTTAGAATTAAACTCAATTACAAAGGTTACAAAATTTAATGGCTATAAGGATTTGATTAACTATGCATTACATGCAATACCCACTAGTGAAGATAGCTTTATAAATATATTTAATGATCATAAATCAATAACTAGTTTAGAATTTGGAAAATACTTTAAAAAATATTACCCTAGATATGATGATAATATTAAGTTTTGGGGTAAAGTAGAGAAAGATACCCATCCATCAGAAATTATTGATATTATTGCATTACAAATTCCAGTCAAATCCCTTGAAATTAAAGATGACATTATTGAAATGTTAAATATAAATACAAAAGCAACATTAACATTTATTATTAATGATTTATTAAATAAACTTAATTCTTATATAGATTATCAATCAAATATTGTTGAAGATTTTGATAATATAGAATTTTTTAATACTTATGATCAAATTAATAAAAGTTATAAAAAATATATAAAAAAAATAGATAGTATTGAGTTATTCAATATATTAGATACAAGCATCCAAAATGATTTGGATTATTCTATTTTTGTAGTTTTGCCATTATTAGCTTTCATTTTAATTAGTTTTATAATTCTTTTGCAGCGTTTAATTTATGAGCTTTTTATTGAAAATAAATCTTAAAAATCTACAATTAATATCAGTTATATTATTTCCAATTGGTACTGTATTAGGCCCATTTACTTCTGAGCTTTTCCAAAATTTATCAGTAATCTTTTTTATCTTAAGATTAATTATAGAAAAAAAATATTATTATATATTTAACAAATATTTTATTTTGTACATTAGTTTAATATTTTTTTTTATTCTAAATTCACTATTTAATTCATCAAACATCTTATTGTCTTTAGAGTCAAGTTTATTTTTTTTTAGATTTGGTCTTTTTTCCTTAGTCATATGGAACCTGTTTGATGAATTTAATAATTTTCATAAATATTTTCTATATAGCTTAGTTACAATTTTAGGATTGTTAGTTTTTGATTCATTCTTTCAGTATATTAATGGATATAATATTTTAGGTTACAAATATGATAATATCAGATTAGGATCCTTCTTTAATAATGAATATGTTTTAGGTTCTTTTATTTGGAAATTTGAAATCTTATTATTAATATTTTATTCATATTTATTTAAAAATAATAATAAATATGATCTTTATTTAGTCATTTTTATTTTATTGCTGAATGTATTAGTTTTGCTTTCAGGTGAAAGAACTTCTTTATTTGCTATGTTATTTTCTTCTATTTTACTAACTTTTCTTACAATTAGGATCGGAAAGATTAAATTATTTTCACTTATAATTTTTTCTATAGCTTCATTAATTATCTTTCTTTCTAATCCGTCAATAAAACATCGAATAGTTAATTACACTATTGAGCAAATAGGTTTTGGAACTGGTAAAATAAATTTTTTTACTGAAATACACGAAAGGCATTTTGTATCTGCAATAAAAATGTTTAATCAAAATAAAGTATTGGGAGTAGGACCTAAATTATTTAGAGAAGAATGTTTTAATGATAAATACTTTGTAAAAGGCGCATGTGCTACTCATCCACATAATTTTTATATTCAATTATTAGCTGAAACAGGTTTTATTGGATTTACTGCATTATTTGTAATTTTTCTAATACTTCTAATCAATTTATTAAAAATGTTTTTTTATAGAATTAAAAATCCTAATGTTAATAATGATTGCTATACAGCATCAATGATTCTAGTATTTGTTTATATTTGGCCTTTTATGCCTCACATGAATTTTTTTAATAATTGGATAAATGCAATTCCATATTTGTGTGTTGGAATACTACTATATGAATTAAATAAAAAAAAAATAAAAAAAAATTAGATACATTATGAAAGTTGCAATTACAGAAGATTATCCAGTAAAAAATATAATTGAAAAAAAAATTCTTAATAAGTATTTGGTTTCTAAGACAAAAAGATATGATGCAAATATTTTATTGGCTTGGAGAATGAAAATTAATGAGGATTATTTAATTAAATTTAAAAATCTCAAATATATAGTCAGATATGGCTCAGGTTATGATAATATAGATTTAAATTATCTAAAAAAAAATAAAATTGGATTATTTAATAATCCAGATTATGCGTATAGAGACGTTGCAGAAACTACAATTTCTTTAATATTTAATTTTGTAAGAAGAACAAATGAATACAATAATATTGCTAAATTTACAAAAAAAAATTTTGATAAAAATTTTCTTGGTTTAAAAGAGCAGTCTTCTCTTAAAAACTTAAATATTGGAATAATTGGTTGTGGTAAAATTGGTTCAGAAGTATGTAGAAAAATAAGTCCTTTTGTATCAAATATTTTTTATTTTGATAAAAAAAAATCAAAATTTAATAAAAACTTTTCTAATATATTTAAAAAAGATCTTAATTTTATAATTAAAAACTCTAATATAATCTCTATTCATTTAGATCTAAATAATAAAACAAGAGGTTTTTTAGATAAAAAATTTTTTAAAAATTTAAAAAATAAAACTATTTTTATTAATGTTTCAAGAGAAGAACTGGTATATGATTATAATGATTTGTATCAAGCTCTTGATACTGGAAAGATATCACATGTTGGGTTAGATATATCATTCAATAATAAAAAAACTTTGAATAGCAAGTTATTAACAGTTTGGAAAAAAAATACTAGGAAGTTTCATAATAGAATATTAATAAGTCCACACATCGCATTTTATAGTAAGGAGTCTTTTATAAAAATGAGAAGTGATGCTGCAAATACGGCATTAAAATTAATTAAAAAAATTAAAGTAGAAAAATATAGAATTTTATGATGCAAGTTACTAGTTGGTCCCAAATCAGAGATAGTAAGAAATTTGATTTAAATATATTTGATCAACCTTTCTGCAGTAGTGAGCAAACTAGGTTTAAACGATTTGAAACTATAAAAAAATTTCAATATCCTGAATTCTGGGAAACTTCATCAAAATTTAATGAAATAGGAAACATTTTATTTATTTCTGGTCCAGCACGAAATGGAAATCATTTAACTATGTCAATGCTTGATGGACATAAAGATATTTTACAACAACCTGGTGAGGATTTTATGTTAAGAGAATTAATGTCCAGGGCCAAAGAAGATGAAAGAACCTTAATAAATAATTTAAAAAGTAAGAATAATGCTCAATATTTGATAGAAATGTCAGGAGCTACATTTGATAAATGGAAAAGATTAAATCATATCCAAGTTAATAATATAAAAAGTAATATATGGTCTGGACAACAACCTGAGAATCAATCCCATGTAACAGATTTTCAAGATGTTACTCCAAAGATAAATTACAATAAATATAAAGAATTCATGTTATCACAATCTTCTAATATAGCTAATTGTGATAAATTTCTTGATATATTCGCAATATATTTGAAAGCTTTGCAACATTTGGTTGATCAGGAAGATAAAAATCTCAAATATCCATACTTGTGGGTTTATTCAGGTCTTAGAAGAGAATTATTTTATTTATTTGAAAAGACAAATAATATTGTTTGTTTATGTCCAATTAGGGAATTTGATACCTTTTATTATTCTTATGCTAAATCTAGATACAATACGACATCAATAAAACAAGGTATTTTAGATGAGCTTTGGGAGCATTGGAGGCACAAAACCATTGATTATTTATTATTGCAAAAAAAATATAAAAATAAATTGTTTTTTTTAAAATATGAAGATCTTATTACTTATCCTAAAGATACTCTTAAAAGACTTTGTAGTAAACTTGGAGTTTCTTACAGTAAAGATTTATTAGTTCCAACTATACTTGGCGAAAAAAATAAAGGTAATTCATCTTTTGCAAAAGATGATACAAATATAGGGAAGATATATTCACCTCGATCATATAAAGCAAAATCATTTTATGATACTGTTAAACTACCAAATGAGTATTTTGAAATACTTGATTTAATCAAAACTTTAAAAATCTAAAATGTGCGGAATAACCGGATTGGTATCATTTGTTACAAAACCCAATAAAAGAATTGTTAAGAATATGAATCAAAGTCTTTTTCATAGAGGGCCAGATAATTTTTCTTATATAGAGAATAATTTTGCAGTTATGGGTATGGCTAGGTTAAAGATTATTGATTTATCTGATGATTCAAATCAACCATTTTTAAACAATGAAAAAAAAGTATCAGTTATGTACAATGGTGAAATTTATAATTTTAAAGAATTAAAAAATCAATTTTTATCTGAAATAAATTTCCGCAGTAATGGTGATGGAGAGGTTATACTGCACTTATATTGTAAATTTGGAATCAGTTTTATAAATTACTTAAAAGGAATGTTTTCAATAGCAATTTCAGATGAAAATGAAAATAAATTTTATTTAATAAGAGATAGGTTTGGTATTAAACCTCTTTATTATCATTTTAATGAACATAAAAAAGAACTTACATATTCATCAGAAATTCAAAGTATACTTAAAAATGAAGAAATTAGAAAAGAAGTTAATTATAAAGAAGTCTATTACTATTTAAATAATTCAATGATAAATTCTACAAATGAAACATGGTTTAAGAATATCTATCAAGTTGAACCGTCCACTTATATTGAATTTAATAAAAACTCGAATTTAATTTTTAAAAAGTATTACAAAATAGAAGATAATATCGATGAAGATTTAGATTACTCAAATAATTCTTTCAAGCATTGGAGTGGAAAAATTAAAGAAAAGTTTTATGAAAGTTTTAATCAACACAGTATCTTTGATGTAAGTGGAGGAATTCATTTATCTGGAGGCGCAGACTCAACTATATTAGCTGTTCTCGCAAATAAATATAAGCAGAATTTAAAAACTTATACATTTGATTTTGAAGAAAAAGAATATAGTGAAATAAATGAAGCAAAAAAAATTTCCTCAAATTTAAATTTGAATCATAATTCTGATATCTTATTCAATAAAGATGTAGCAAGTTATTTATTAAAGGTATTAAATATTGAATATGAGCCATTTTCTTCTTTAAGAATTCTCTGTCAATATCACTTATATGAAAAGTTTAAAAATGAAGTTAGAGTAATTTTTGACGGTTCTGGTGGTGATGAAATTTCTGCAGGCTATACTTATCATATAATTCCATGGTACTTAGATATTATTAAGGATAGTAAAATAAATTCTCCTGAAAAGAAATTAATTAAAATAATTGAAAATTTAAAAAAATCATCAAAGTCTAATTATGATTTTATATTAGGATCTTTAACAAATACTTTTGAATCTGGTAAAGCAACTGTAGATGGAAGTATTTTTGATAAGGGAGATTTGATCAACAAAAATTTCTTAAATGAATTTAATAATAAAAAATATTTAATTAGCAGACCATTTAAAAGTTTTTTAAGAAATGCGCAATATGCAGATCTAAGATATTTTAAGTTGCCTAGATCTTTAAGATATGCAGATAAAGCCTCTATGCGTAATAGTATAGAAACTCGTTTGCCATTCCTAGATCACGAACTAGTTGAAATGTGTTTTGCTACGCCATCAAAATTTAAAATACTTAATCAACAACAAAGAATAATAACAAAGTATCCTTTTAAAAGTTTTATAAACAAATCCCTTCTTTATAAAAATAAATCAACTGTTGCAGATCCACAAACTTTCTGGCTAAGAAATAACTTAAAAGAACTTGTTAAAGATACCTTTCTTTCATCTAACTTAAAAACTTCAAATATACTAAATATAGACAAATTTAATATACTGTATGACAATTTTACATCTAATAATAAATCTCACTATAATAGTTTTTTTATTTTTCAAATTTTGTCTACTGAACTATGGTTCCAGAACTGTTACAACTCATAAATATAAATAATGTGTGGATTACTCTTATATATAAGTAAGAAAAAAATTAATTTACATAAATTTAGTGAATCTCTTGATTTAATAAATCATAGAGGTCCAGATAACTCAACTATATTATCTTATCAAAATGATAATTTTAAAAATCATAGTATCGATAAAAATTACAATCAAGATTATAATTTTTTAATGGGCCATAAGAGATTATCAATAATTGATTTATCTAAAAATTCAAATCAGCCATTTATTGATACACAAGGTAAACTATTTTTTTTATATAATGGTGAGTTTTATAATTACAAAGATTATACAACACCAGATACAATATTTTCAGATGGAAAAACTTTATTTAATTCAATTAGAAATCATAATACTTCTTTTTTTGATGAAATTCTTGGTATGTGGTCAATAGTTTATGGTGATCTTACAAAAAATACAATTTATTTTTCTAGAGATTTTTATGGAAAAAAACCACTATATTATTATCATGATAATGAAACCTTAATTATATCATCAGAATTTAAATCTATTTTTAATTTAAAAAATATATCAAGAAAAATAAACATAGATTCATTATCTTATTTTATAACCTATAAAATGTCTCCATTTAGAGGTGATGATAAAACATTCTATGAAAACATAAAAAGTGTAAAACCAGGTGATGTATTAGAATATAATATTAAAACCAACGAAATAAAATTTAAAAATAATATTAAAAATAATCTAAATCTTAACAAAAAAATAAATGAATCTAATTTTAAATTAGATTTTCATGAATCTATAAAGCGCAGGATGATAAGTGATGTAAAGATTGGTACTTTTTTGAGTGGGGGTATCGATTCATCTTTGATATCTGCTTATACAGCTAATGAAAGGGATGATATTAATTATTATTGCGCATACAATGTCGATAGGAATGATGAAGCAAAAGATGATCTTTATTATGCTAGAAAATTGTCTGATAAATTAAAATTAGACTTAACTGAGGTACCTATTGAATATTCATATGATTCATATTTAAAAATTTTAAATACTCTTTCTAAACAATTTGAAATTCCCGTAAATTATGCAGCCACACCATTTCCATCTTATTTTATTTTAAAAAAAATGAAAAGTGATGGAGTCAAGGTATCAATTGATGGAATTGGAGGAGATGAGATAATGGGATATTATCCAAATTATTTAGGATTAGCAATTTCTAATATTCGATCAAATAGATATAAAAGTTCTTTTCAATATTTAATATCCCATATTTTAAATTCCAATAACTCTTTTTTTAGAAAACAAAAAGATTTAGCTTATTTTATTTATAAAGGATTTTTTAAAAATTCATTTTTGGAAATACAAAAAAATATAAGATCTTTTTCAAACAATGTTGTCAACAAAGATTTCTATAATAATTTAGAAAAAAATATAATTGCAAATGAAAGAGAAAAATTATTTGATATTGTAGAAAGGCAATTATTTGCAATTAAAAATGGTATAAGTTTTTATATTGGAGTTGCAGATCAGGTATCAATGATGTTTTCGATAGAAAATAGGTCGCCCTTTTTAGATAAAAATATATATAAATATGTTAGAATGAATAAAAATTTTAAATTTAATAAAGGTTTTAATAAATATTTACTCAGAAATATTTTAGCACAAAAAGGTTTTGAAAAAATTGCTTGGAGAAAAGAAAAAACTGGATTTTCAAATTTTGGTCAAAGAGATTTTACAGCCAATCTTAAAAATAGAGAATATATTTTAGATGATAATTTTATAAGATCATTTGTTAATATTGAGAAAGTTCAATTATTATTTGACAATTTAAACAATCCTAGAGCTAATTTTACCATCGCTAATCTTTTATCTATTGCTAGTTTAAGTAAAAATTATAAACTTACTTTATGATGCTTCAAGCGCTTATCACTTTTAGAAGAAAAATATTATTAGTTTATGTAAAATTGGTAAAATATTTTTACTTTAAAATCTTATTATCTTTCTTTAGTTTTTTTCTAGTAAAAAAAAGATGGAAAAATTTATTATATTACACTCTAATTGATAATCATAAGATTGTTGAAGTTCATCATAACAATATTTTTTACAAATTTTACTCTTTAAGTTTAATGACAAACTCAAGATATAAAAATTTTTTTAATGCTGAACCGCAAACTATTAAATGGATTAATACCTTCAAAGAAGGAATGGTATTTTGGGATATTGGTTCTAATATTGGCTTATACTCAATCTATTATGCTAAAAAAAATATAAATAACAAAGTAATATGTTTTGAGCCATCCGTCTTTAATTTAGAGATTTTATCTCGAAATATTGTTTTGAACAAATTAGAAAATAATATTTCAATTTTTCCTTTACCATTAAATAATAAAGCTATTAAAAATAATTTTAATATGAATAATACAGAATATGGTGGAGCTCTTTCAGGTTTTGGTGTTGATTATGACGAAAATTTTCAAAAAAGAGAAATCAATTTTAGTTATCAAACATTTAGTATGGATTTAGAAATGTTTAAAAATATTTATAAAGTAGAATTTCCTAATTATTTAAAAATTGATGTTGATGGTATTGAACAGCTTATATTGGAGGGATCAAATATAATTTTTGAAAATAAAAAACTGAGCTCAGTATTAATAGAAAATCCAAACAGCTTAGAAAGTCTTAAATCTTATTTTAATCGTTATAATTTTTATTTGGAAAGTAGGGAGAAAAATAACGAAGTTTGGGTTAGAAAGTCTTTTTAATTAAATTGCTTTGATGCATATATAAATCTCATTACAGTTCTATCTGTTTCTAGACAACTAGAACCTCGATGAAATACTCTATCATCAAAGATTACTAAACCTCCTGCTTTTGATTCTATATCATACTCATTAGTATCACTAGAATTTTGTATAAATTCTATTTTTTTAAAAAAATCCACATAATTTTGTTCGCCAACTATTTTAATGATTTCATTTTTAAAGTTATTTTTAGAAATTACTTTTTTAAATGAATCTAAATTCCAATAAGGTTCATATTGTAATATATTTTTATAGAATATTTCAGTCAAAGCACTTACAATTTTATGACTTCCTGGTATTAAAGCTAGCGATCCATTTTTATGTTTTACATCTGACAAATATAAAAAAAATCTTAATTTATAGAAATTTGGGTGATGAAGTTTTTTTAATGGTTTTTCTGCCCCCGAATATGAAGTATCATTATGCCAATCAATTATCGGCTTCTTATCTACTGGAGAAATATAAGAATCTATTCTTCTTAAGTAAGAGTCAGAAAGTAAATTTTTTGCTATCTTTTTGAAATTTTTATTTATCTTGGAGTTTATAAGTAATAGCGATAAGCTGAATGTATTAATTCTTAAATTTAGTAAATGATTTAACAAAATTCTATTTCCATTAAAAAATTCAGTCCCTGAAGCTTTACCTTTTGTGGATGTTTTAAATTTTGTTAAATTGCTTTTTATCTGTTTGTTAATTACTTCAACTTTTTTATTTGAA
This sequence comes from uncultured Alphaproteobacteria bacterium, assembly GCA_902560675.1. GTDB lineage: Bacteria > Pseudomonadota > Alphaproteobacteria > HIMB59 > CACPNW01. The sequence goes on from CACEMP010000006.1 coordinate 56,162, forward strand.
ATATATGAAGGAATATAATAGAAACCATTTTTAGAAATTTCATTTGTAATTTGTTTAATATTCATTTCAATTGTATTAATTTAATTATTATAAATAATATGTTATATATATTTTTTTATGAAAAAAAATAATTTTGTTACAGTTAGAGAGGCAAGAAAAATTGCCTCCAAAAAGGTAAGTGTTGGAAAATTTAATTGGTTCGAAAGTGGTGCTGAGGATGATTTTACAACTTTAAAAAATACCTATGATCTCAGTAATATTCAAATCTATCCAAGAATTTTAAAAAAAATTATAGTACCATCAATTAGTACTAAATTTTTAGGCAATTCTTATGATTCCCCTCTTGTCTTAGCTCCTATGGGTCATCAAACTCAATTTCATAAAGATGGGGAAATTGAAATGGCAAAAGGAACTAAAAATTATCAAATGATTAGTTGTTTTAATACTCAGGGTAGAATTAATTTGTCTGAAATTAAAAAGTTTAGTCAAAATAATAATTTAATTTGGCAATTTTTTTTGTTTGGTAATAAAAAATGGATATTAGAACAAATTAAATTAGCTGAAAGAAATAATTGTATTGCTATTTCAATTTGCTTAGATGCTCCTGTAAGATCGTATAGATATTCTGATAGAGAAACAAGATATGATGCAAGAAAATTTGGTAGAAGAACATTAAAACAAAGTCCTGATATAAACATGGCATTAAAATATGACTTTTCTATAATTAAATGGATAAAACAACAGACTAAGCTACCTATCATTCCTAAAGGAATGGTTCATTATAAAGATACAAAAAAATTAATTGATTTAGGGGTAGATGCAATTTGGTTATCTAACCACGGTGGCAGAATGTTCAATTCAGGTTTATCTGGAGTTGACATTTTAAAAGAACATAAAAAATATATTAAATCAAACATTCCTATAATTATTGATGGAGGAGTTAGAAAAGGTTCTGATATCATAAAATATTTATCAATTGGCGCAGATATGGTAGCAATAGGTAGACCTGCGCTTTATGGATTAATAGCCAATGGGAATAGGGGGGTTCAAGAAATTTTTAGAATATTACAAGAAGAACTAAAAATATCAATGACAAATGGTGGATTTAAAAATATTAAAGAAATAAAATTACTTGCAAAAAATGATAAAAAATAAAAAAAAAAATAAACCAAAAGTAATTTGTATAATTCCTGCTAGAGGTGGGTCAAAAGGTTTGAAAAACAAAAATATACAAAAAATTTGTGGTAAACCACTTATCTATTATCCAATAGCAGCAGCATTAAAAAGTAAAATATGTGATGAAATTTTTGTAAGTACAGATTCAAAGATAATAGCTGAATACGCCAAAAAATATAAAGCATCAGTCCCTTTTTTAAGGCCAAAAAAATTTGCAAAAGATTTGTCCACTACCGAAGAAACTCTTCAAAACGCTCTTTTGGATTATGAAAAATTTTCTAAACAAAAATTTGATATTTGTGTATTCCTTACGGCTAATAGAGTATTTAGAAGATCATCATGGATTAATTCTTGTGTTAATCATTTATTAAATAACAAAGACATTGAAAGTAGTTTTATGGTGCAGAAAACTTACAAACATTATTGGCATAAAAAAAATAATAAATATCAAAAAGTATTACCTTGGATGAACACCTATACTTCAAGGCAAATTGCTCCAGAATTTTTTAGAGAAGATACAGCATTAGCTTGCGCATCAAGAGCTAATATATGGAGAAATGGAAAAAGAATAGGCAAAAAAGTAAAATTTGTTTTTCACGATCATCCATTTGCAGAAATAGATATTCATTCACAAGCTGATTTACATGTTGCCAATTCAGCAATGAATTTTCTTATTAAAGAAAAAAAAGAAAAACCATTCTAATTTATGAATAATAAAACAGGAGTCGGACTTTTCGCTTATAATAGGCCTTCTCATTTTAAAAGAGTACTAATAAGTTTAGAGAGCTATAATATTAATAATTTAAATATTTTTATAGATGGGCCAAAAAACAAAAAAGATAAAATTAATCAAGATTATATTATCTTTATGATTAAAAATTCTACATTAAAAGATTATAAAATTTATAAAAGGAGAAAAAACTTAGGTCTTTCCAATTCTTTAATAAGTGGAATAAATATTTTATCAAAAAATTATGATCAATTTATAGTACTAGAGGATGATTGTATTCCCTACCCGTATTTTTTTGAATATTTTAAATATTGTTTTAATAAATTTAATAATGATGAGAAGGTAAACTCAATATGTTCTTTTCAATTTCAGGAATTTAATTTTAAATCTTCTTTTAATCTCCAATTAATGAAATTACCTCATTTTATTCCTTGGGGTTGGGGTACTTGGAGTCACAAATGGAAAAAATATAAATCAATAAAAATCAACAATTTTAAAAATATGCCAACCTTCATGAAAAAATTTAATAATTTTAATTATAGAAAGAAACAAAAAAACAATATTTGGACTTTGAATTATTTGCTCTTTCAATATCACAAAAACTATTACTCTATTTTTCCAAATAAAACATTGTTAAAAAATATTGGATTTGATGGATCTGGAGTCAATTCCAAATTATCATCAGAATTTACTTCTAAAAATCAAAAAATAAAAAAATTTAGTAAAAAACTTTTAGAGGATAATTTCAATAAATATAAGAACAAACAATTAAGTATTCTTAAAAATAAAATTAAACTTTTTTACTAATGATTCTTACTATTTTTGGTTTTGGCTCCATTGGAAAATATTATCTAAAGATAGTTAATAAAAATAAATTTAAATCTATTTATATTGTAGATAGAACATTTAAAAAACTTAAAAAAATACAAAATATTAGTTATTTAAATGAAGTTAATTTCAAAAAATTAAAAATTAATTCAACATTTGCAATTATTTGCACCCCTTCTAATTTACATTTCAAACATGCAAATTTCTTTATTAAAAACAATACTCATGTTCTTATAGAAAAACCTTTTGTCCTTAAATATGAAGATGCTATATCATTATCCAATATATCAAAGAAAAATGAATTAAGATGTTGGACTGTTTTTCAAAACAGGTTCAACGAACCTGTAATTTTACTAAAGAAATTATTAAAAAAGAAATCTTTAGGTGAAATTAAATTTGTTATCTGTAACTTACTTTGGAACAGAGAAAAGAAATATTACAGTGATGGTTGGCATGGTAAATATTCTACTGATGGCGGAGTATTAACAAATCAAGCTATACATTTATTAGATATTTTAATTTATGTTTTTGGTAAATTTAAGTTTTTTGATGGAAATTTACAATTTGATAAAAAAAAACTTGAAGCTGAGGATTATATTTCGTTAAATTTTACAAATGTTGATAATTTACCGATAAACTTTTTAGCAACAACAAGAGCCAACAAAGATTATGAAATGTCCATAGATATTTTTGGATCAAAGCAAAGAATTAAAATAGGTGGTATCGCTCTAAATAAATTAGATTTTTTTGATTCGTCTTTAAATAAAAAATATAAAAAATATAGTTTTAGCACAAAGTATGGATATGGAAATAAACATAAAAAATTAATTGAAAATTTTTTTAATTTAAAAAAAGCTGATAAATTTGATTTGTCTGTTGAAAAAAATTTGTATTTGATTAAGTTAATCAATTCAATATATTATTATTTAATTAAAAAAAGTAATTATAAAGTAAACAAGACAAAAAGTGTATTAGGTTATGAAAAAAAATAAATATTCAGTTAATAAACTCTCAAATAAAAATCCCACTAAAGATATAACAGTTGATGATCTGAAATATAAATTAACAAAAAGTACATCTGGTAGAAAAAAAATAGTGAAAGTTAATAGTAAAGTTAAGTTTGGGCCAGGATATCTGCCTATTATTGCAGGACCTAACGGTATTGAGAGTAAAGAACTACTTTATGAAGTAGCCAATACATTTAAAAAGATTGGTGTAAATTTATTTAGAGTTCATGCATTTAAGCCTTTAACTTTTCCTTATCGTTCAAAACAATACTATGATGTAGGCATTCAAGGATTAGATTGGATTGAAGAATTAAAAAAATATTATAATTTCACGTATATTTGTGAAATAACCGAAATACAGTATTTAGAAAAATTGGCAAATACAGTAGATATACTTCAAATTGGTTCAAGAAATATGCAAAACTTTGAACTACTTAGAGAGTGTGCCAGATCTAAGAAAACAATAATTTTAAAAAGACATTTTGGAACAAGTTTAAGAGATTTTCTTGGCGCTGCTGAACATATTTTATTAGAAGGTAATAACAATCTAATTTTATGTGAAAGAGGAGTTGCTGCTCCTCATACTCATAAAGATACTTCAAGATTTATGTTAGATATTCAAGCAATTGTTGCATTAAAGGAAATTTCATCGCTTCCAATAATATCTGATCCAAGTCATGCCTCTTTTTGGGCTCCATGGGTAGAACCTTTAGCATTGGCGTCAGTAGCTGCAGGTTGTGATGGGCTTATAATTGAAACTCATCCCAGACCTAATCAATCAAAGGTTGATCCTTTACAACCATTAAACTTTAATGAATTTAAAAATTTAAGAAATAAGTTAAACAAACTCTGTAAAATTTTTAATAAAAAATTAATATAAAAAATTTGAATAATACTAAATTAATTTCTTCGATAATTGGATATCCATTAAACAAACCGCGATCAGTTTTTATCTGGAATAATTACTTTAAACAAAAAAAAATTAATGCAAAAATTAGATCAATAGAAATAAAAAAAAATAAATTAGAAAGTTTCTTTATAAATTTTAGAGAAAATAAGAATTTTGTTTCAACGCTAGTAACTATGCCGTTAAAAAAAATTTCAGTTGATTATGTAGATAAACTACATAACAGTGTTCAAATTACAAAAACAACAAACTTAATAATAAAAAAAAATAATAAATTAATTGCTTATAATACTGATGTTTTAGCAGCGCATAAATGTTTAAAAAAATATTTAAGATCATATAATAATATAGTTATAATAGGTTTAGGTGGAACTGGAGAAGCAATTTTTAGATATTTGTATAATAAAACAAATAATAAAAATTTCATCTTGATTAGTAAAACTTTTAAAGCTCATTTGAAAAGAGTAAAAATTAAAAAAAAAATTGATGTAAAAATTATACAAAAAAAATCTATTATAATTAATTGTACTCCTTTGGGCAGTAATTTAAAAAAATCTTTAATTAACAAAACCCCAATATCAAAAAAATTATTTTCTTTTATAAATAAATCAAATTTAATTTATGATATCATATACAAACCAAAGTTTACAAACCTTAGTAAACTTTGTAAAGCTAATAAGATTAATTATATAAATGGAGTAGAAATGAACTCAATACAAGCTAATCTTGGTATAAAACTAGTTTACAAATGATGGCTTCTTTATTTAAAAATACAGTTTTTATATTATTGAAACCAAGATTAAAGACGCTCGATACAATTATTCCACTTTTAATGTCATTAGATAAAAGCAAATCACAAGTTATTTTTTATTCTCCTAATGAATATACAACGAGATCAATAAAGTTAAATGTAGTTTTAAACGACTGCATGAATCATACTGGAAAATTAATATATTTTTACGAAGAAAAAAATAAGAGTTTCTATTATAAAATAAAAAAAAAAATTAATCTCATTATTTTATCACTTTATTTAATATTAAAAATTTTTTTAAATAAAGCTGATTTTATTTATTTTGAAGATCTTAATGGTAAGAAGTATTTTTTAAAATTTCTAAAATATAATGTTTTCCTGTGTGAGAATGATCCTTATGGACATACAAAATTTATTTTAAAAACAAAACAAATTGAAGAATATAAACTTTTAGGAAAAGAAATTAAAAAAGGTGAATTTAAAATGCCAAAACAAAATTTAATTTTATTTTCAAAAAACTATTATAATTTAGATATAAATAAAAATAACGATAAGGTTAACTTTTGGGCTTATTCTAATTTAAGACTAAGTGAAGAGTGGTTAAATTATATTACAAAAAATAAAAATTTCTACATAAACAAAGATTTCGAAAATAATAATATAGAACATTCAGATAAGTTTATAACAATTTGTTTAGGACCTCTCACTAAAGAATTTGGATGGGATAAAACTGGAAAGATTATGAAAGATCTATTAACTGAAAGTATAGAATCAATATTATCTTTAAATTTAAATATTCCTATTTTTATAAAACCTTATCCACTGCCAGATAATGAAAAAAATTTTATTAATGAGGATATTTTATATAATATATTAAATAAAACTGGTTATAAAAAATTTGTAATTTCATATCTTCATCCAATGATATTAGCTCAAAATAGTATTTTTATGTTAGCTAATTCCAATACTTCAACTTTTGCTGATTTTAAGATATTTAATGTTCCTACAATAGAATATACTCATTATAGTGATTTGCTGTTGAAAGAAACTAATAACAAATCTGTTAGACCAGACTGGGCAGACTACTTTATTAATCATGATAAGCAAGAACTTAATAAATGTTTAAATAATATAATTAAAAATAAATATGAAAATGAAAATATTTCTAATTTTAAAATTGATAGATTACAACAAAGAAATAATTATCTTTTAATCAACAGACTTAATGGAAATAAAAAAAACAATTTTCAAAAATATGATCAAGTTAAAAACTTTTTAAATTAAATGAAAAACTTACTGAAAATATTAATCATGCTTAGAATGTGTTTTAAAGATATATATATATTCTATATATTTTTATTATCTTTTGCAGTGATGTTTTTTGAAGCATTCACAATTAGTTTAGTTTTACCTATCCTTAACGGCTTATTAAATGATTCTACTGATCATTTTATTTTTAGATTTTATAATAGTAATTTTTTTTCTGAATATTATGAATCTCAGATATTAATCATTTCTATTGGTCTTCTCATATTATTTTTTTTATTAAAATTCTTATTTTTAATTTATGCTATATTTGCCCAAGTAAATTTTTATGTAAAGTTTAAAATATTTTTGAGTAAAAAAATATTTAAAGGTTATTTAGAAATGCCTTTTTCATCTCATATGAAAATTAATTCTGCTAGCATTTTAAGAAATACTATTAGTGAGACTGAGAGTGTAGCTGGTGTTTTAAACGCAGTGATATTAATAATAACAGAAATATTAGTATTTCTTGGAATTTCTTTTGTATTAATTTTATATCAACCTATTGGATCTATTATAATTATATTTTATGTTTTTATTGCAGCTCTTTCTTTTCATCTTTTGATAAGAAAAAGAATGCTTAATTGGGGTAAATTGAGACAATTTCATGAGGGTAAACGAATTCAAAAAATTAATGAAGGCATAAGAGGAATAATCGAGGTAAAATTAGCAAAAAATTTTAATTTTTTCTTTAATACATTTAATCATCATAACGAAATGACAAATATTGTGCATAAAAAAAGAAGAATTGTATCAATGCTCCCCAAAATATGGTTAGAGTTTGTTATAGTTGTAGCATTACTTTCACTAGCTTTAACTTTTTTTTTGTTAGACAAAAATTTCAAAGAAATATTACCGATTATAGGACTTTTTGCAGCAGCCGCTTTTAGAGTAATTCCATCTATGCAACGAATTTTGACGAGCTATCAAGCCGTAAGATTTTTAATACCAGCAATAAATAAGGTATACTATGAATTAGAGTCTTTTAAGTTAAATTATGTACAAAAAAATAATCAAACTTATATTTTTGATAAAATTATAAAATTTAAAAATATAGTTTTTAGCTATCAATCAAAAAAAAATATCAAAATATTTGAAAACCTAAATATTGATATTAATAAAGGCGATTTTATTGGCATTATTGGAAAATCTGGTACTGGAAAAACAACCTTTTTTAATCTCTTATCTGGTTTAATTTCACCTACTGATGGAAAAATTTTCATAGATAATATTGAGTTAAAAAAAGAAAGTACAGGTTGGACAAAAAGAGTAGGGTATGTCCCTCAAGACACTTTTATTCTTGATAGCTCGCTGAAAGATAATATCGTTATAGATTACGATGAAAAGATTAGTAAAAATAAACTTGATCAAATTATTAATGATACTGATTTAAATGATCTTAAAATTAACCTTGATGATGGTTTAAATACAAACATTGGTGAAGGTGGATTAAAAATATCAGGAGGGCAAAGACAACGTATTGGTATTGCAAGGGCATTATATAAAGATCCAGCATTATTAATTTTTGATGAAGTTACTAGCTCACTTGATAAAAAAACTGAATTAAAAATTCTAGAGACAATTAATAAACTTTCAAATGATAAAACAATTTTAATGATATCTCATCGTTTGGAAACACTTAAATATTGCAAGAAGATATTTAAATTAGAAAACAACAAATTTACTTTTGTTGAGTAATATATATAAAAATGAAAAAAATGATCAATAAAATATTAATTTTAATTTATAAGTTTTTTTTCAAATCTAAAACTGAAAAAAAAATTAATGATTTATACAAAAATATCTTTTACAAAAATGAGATAATTATTTTTGATGTTGGTGCAAATAAGGGCCAATCTATAAATAGATTCATAAATTGTTTTAATAATCCTTATATTTACGCATTTGAACCAAATAAAAATATTTATCCAGAATTAAAAATTTTTGAAAATAAAAAAAGAATTTTTATTTTTAATATCGCTTTTGGCAACTTAATAAAAAAAATTAATTTTTATGAGATGATTAAGTCTGGAAACTCTAGTATTTTAAATTTTAATGACAAATCAAAAGATTATCGTATTAGACAAAAAGCACAAAATAAAAATGATTTAGTAAAATTAAGTTATGAAGTTGACCAAACTACTATAGATGATTTTGTTAAACAACAAAATATTGAAAAAATAAATATTCTTAAAATAGATGTTCAAGGTTACGCGCCAGAAGTTTTAGAAGGATCAATTAATATGATAAAAGACAATCTCATAGATATAATTGAAGTAGAATTAATTTTGTCTGATTTATATGAAAAAAGTAATAATATTTATGATATTGAAAAATATTTAATACCTAATAATTATAAATTAATAGGTCAGGTCAAAAATATTTCAAACATTAAAATAAATTCACCATTCTCAATAGATTTAGTTTATGGTAATAAATATATTTATGAAACTCTTAATAAATAATGAAAATATTCAATAATAAATCTATTTTAATTACGGGTGGAACAGGATCTTTCGGTAAGTCATTTATTAAAAGATTATTAAATTTTTCAAAACCAAAGAAAATTATAGTTTATTCAAGAGACGAATTAAAACAATTCGAATTGTCAAACCAATTGTCAAATTACAATAAAATTATGAGATTTTTTATTGGAGATGTAAGAGATAAAGAAAGATTAGAAATGGCCTCTTCAGGAGTCGATTTAATAGTACATGCAGCTGCCCTTAAACAAGTAGTATCTTCAGAATACAACCCCATGGAAACTATAAAAACAAATATTTATGGTGCAGAAAATGTAATTAATGCAGCTATAAAAAATAATGTTGATAAAATTATTGCTCTTTCTACAGACAAAGCTGTTAATCCAATTAATTTGTATGGTGCTACAAAACTAGTTTCTGATAAATTATTTATATCTGCTAACAATATTGTTGGAAAAAATAAATCAAAATTTTCTATTGTCAGATATGGAAATGTTGTCAACTCTAGAGGTTCTGTTATACCAATTTTTCTTAAACTTGCTGAAAACCAATCTAAAACCATTCCTATTACAGATAAAAAAATGACAAGATTTTGGATTACATTAGATGAAGGAGTAGACTTTGTAATTAATTCTTTTAATTTAATGATAGGAGGAGAAATTTTTGTTCCTAAAATACCAAGTGTAAAAATAACAGATCTTGCAAAAGTTATTGCCCCTAAAAATAAACAAAAAATAATAGGAGTAAGACCAGGGGAAAAAATACATGAGTTAATGTGCCCAAATGAATTAGCTTCTAATACTTTAGAATTCAAAGATTATTATTTAATAACTCCTTCTATTGAAATGAAATATAATTTAGCAAATTATAAATTAAGTAAAAAAAAGGAACGTGGAAAGTTAGTAAATAAAAATTTTGAGTATGGATCTGATAGTAATAATCAATATTTAAATCAGAATGAAATAAGAAAAAACTTAATACAAAATAATATACTGAATGTTAAAAAAAAATAAAATTTGTATAGGCACTGCAAATTTTGATCAAACATATGGAATATACAATTCAAATAAAATAAAAAAACAAGATATCAAAAGTTTATTATTGTACTGTAAAAAAAACAATATAAATAATTTTGATACTGCGCCTAGATATAATAACTCAGAATTAATTTTAGGAAAATTTTTAAATTACTTTCATAATCCTTTGGTTTCAACAAAACTACCAAATATAGAAAATAACTTACATAATATAGAGAAGTGGTTAAATATTAACGTAGAAAAATCTCTTAAAAAGCTTAATTTAAATAATATTAACGTTCTATACATTGCTGACAATTCAAATTTTAATAACAAGAATATTGCGTTTCTTAAAGACCTTTACAATGCGGTAATAAAATTAAAAAAAAATAATTTGATTAATAATATTGGTTTTTCTGTTTATGATTTGAATATAATTAATAATCAAAAATTTATTTTTCCTGATGTTTTACAAATTCCATTCAATATTTTTGATCAGAATATTTTGAAGAAAAAATATTTAAATAAATTAAAAAAAAATAAAATAAAAATTTATATAAGATCTATTTTTTTACAAGGAGTCTTACTCACTAGAGATATAGAAAAAATATCTAATTTATCATTACGAAAAAAAATTGTAGATATGAATAAATTTAGAAAAAATTTATCAATTAATAATCTTGAATTTAATTTAAATTTTATTAATAAATTTGATTTTTATGATAAAGTTTTAATTGGAATAAACTCTAAGGAGCAATTAGACGATATAATTAATTTCAAAAAAATAAAAAATTTTGACATTAATTATAAAAAATATAATTGTGAAAAGAGAAAAATTATTGATCCAAGGTTATGGACAAAATGAATATTGCAATAATACAAGCAAGGTTAAATTCTTCTAGATTTCCAGAAAAGGTTATAAAAAAAATTAATGAAAACTATATAATAGAAGTAATCATAAAAAGATTACTTAAATCAAAAAAACTTAATAAAATTATTGTAGCCATACCTTATGGAGAAAAAAATAAAAAATTAGAGCTTTTACTCAAAAATCTTTTTCCTAAAATTAATATTATTAAAGGATCAGAAAAAAATTTAGTTTCTCGATACGTAAAGGCATCAACCAATTTTAATGATGAAACTAATTTAATAAGAATTACAGCAGATTGCCCTCTTGTAGATATAGATTTGTTGGATAAAATGATATTAATATTTGAAAAAAATAATTACGATTATTTATCAAATACCTTAACGCCCACTTTCCCAGATGGTCTTGATATTGAAATATTCAAGAAAAAGACTTTAATAGAATTTTCAAATAAAAAACTTAGTAAATTTGAAAAAGAACATTTAACACCTTATTTAAAAAAAAATAAAAAATATAAAAAATATAATTTAAATAATGGTATTGATTTATCACACATTAGATTAACTATTGATGAATATGATGACTATTTCTTTATTAAAAAGATTTTTAAATATTTTGATAATAACATATATGTTAAATTTAAAGATATAACTAAATTAATTAATAAAGAACCAAGTTTTTTTAATAGAAAAAAAATCATTAAAAGAAATATAGGCTCCAGTCTTTCAACTGGAATTAAAATATGGCAAAGAGCAAAAAAGGTTATTCCTGGTGGTAACATGCTTTTTTCAAAAAGACCTGAAATGTTTTTACCTAACGGATGGCCTTCTTATTTTTCAAAAACTTCAGGTTGTCAAGTTTGGGATTTAGACAATAAAAAATACTATGATTTTTGCTCAATGGGAGTCGGTACTAATATTTTAGGTTATTCCAATAATGTTATTGATAAGCAAGTTGCAAAGGTAATTAAAAAAGGAAACGTTTCTACTTTTAATTGTTATGAGGAAGTATTACTTGCTGAAAAATTATTAAATATAAATAAATGGGCTGGTATGGTTAGGTTTGCCAGAACTGGAGCAGAGGCAAATTCAATGGCATTGAGAATAGCAAGAGCATACACTGGCAAAGAAAAGGTTGCTGTCTGCGGATACCATGGTTGGCATGATTGGTATTTAAGTGGAAATTTTAATCTAAAACAAAACAATAATGCTAATAACTTAAAAATAAATGGTATTCCTAAAAAAATGAAGAACTTAACATTCTACTTTGACTATAATAACATTGAATCTTTAAAAAAAATATTAAGGAAACATAAACTCGCAGCAATCTTTATGGAGGTTGAGAGAAATATTAAGCCTGATAAAAAATTTTTATCAGAAATAAAAATTTTATCTAAGAAATATAATACTTTATTAATCTTTGATGAATGCACATCTGGTTTTAGAGAAACATTTGGAGGTTTACATAAGAAATATCAAGTATATCCAGACTTATGTGTCTTTGGAAAAGCATTAGGTAATGGATATGCAATTACCTCAGTAATAGGTAGAAAAAAAGTTATGAACTCAGCTCAAGATACTTTTATAAGTAGCACTTTTAATACTGAGAGAATTGGACCTACCGCTGCTCTTAAAACGCTTGAATTAATGGAAAAGCTTCAATCTTGGAAAATTATATCTGATAAAGGCAATCTTATTAAATCTGAATGGTATAGACTATCAAAAAAATATGACTTAAATTTAAATGTAACCGGCCTTAAATCATGTTTAAAATTTGAAATTAAATCTAATAATTGGCTAAAATATAGAACTTATATTACTCAAGAAATGTTGAAAAAAGGTTTTTTATCAACAAACATTATATTTACAAGTACTGCACATACTGAAAGACTAATTAATAAGTATATATCCAATCTAGATGCGATTTTCCAAAATTTATCAAATTTTGAAAATGGAGTTAATATTGATGAATACTTAGAATATCCTGTGTGTCATACTGATTTTAAAAGATTAAATTAATGATTACTTGTGGTCTAAGAGTTGACTCAAATAATGCTATTGGATCAGGTCATATAACCAGATGTATTAATTTTACAAAAAATTATAAAAAAATTAAATTTATATTCATAATAAAAAATATTCATAACAAATATTTGTTGGAATTAAAAAGTCTCAAACACAAAGTTATTTTTATAGATAAAAATTCATCTATTATTAAAGAAATTAAATATATAAAAAAAATATTATTAATCGAAAAGATTACAAATTTAATTATTGATGTTTATGATTTTAACAAGAATTATTTAGATAAATTATCATCCAATAATAACAATATTTATCTAATTGATCCATTTTTAAATAAAAAATTAAAAATTTCTAATATAATCAATATAAATAATGTTGATATAAATTCAGATTTAAAAAAATATTACAAATTAAAAAAAACTAATATTATTTCAAACTGTCAAGAATTATTTATTGACCCATACTATGTTAATAATAAAAATAATAAAAATAATATTAAAAAATTAATAATTACATTTGGAACTGTAGATAAATATAATATTACAGAAAAAATATTAAAAATAATAAATAAAAATAAGGATTATTTTATTAATTTTAATATAATAGTAATAATTGGGTGCTATAATCAAAAAATCAAAAAATTAAAAAAATATCAAAAGAAAAACTTAAAAATTATATATAATCCTAAAAATTTAAAAAGATACTTCTCTAATTCAGGAATATATATTGGATCTGCAAGTATGTCATATTATGAAGCTATTTATATGAGGCTATTTCCATTTGTAATAAATACTAATAAAAAGCAAAATAATTTTTTAAAGTTTATAAATAAAAAAAAACTTGCAATTGAAGCACTTAACCATGAAGATTTTAATGAAAAATTATTTATTGATAAAATTATGTCTTTTATGAAGAATAAATATATTAGATATAGATTAAAAATGAGAATAGAAAAATTTATAAAAAATAAAAATAATATATTTTAATATTATGAATAAATTTCAAATTGGAAAAAAAATAATTTCGAAAAAAAGTAAACCTTTTGTAATTGCTGAAATAGGTATTAATCATTTAGGCAATTATAAATTGTGTAAAAAAATGATTAAGCATGCTTATAATTCATGTGCATCAGCAATTAAACTTCAGACCATCAATCAAGATGAAAGTTATATTAGAGACACAGATTCATACAAAATATTTAAAGATAAAAATTTTAATGATGTTCAATTACAAAAACTTAAAAATTTTACTGAAAGTTTAGGTATGGAATTCTTTACAACACCAGGAGATTTATCAAGTTTGAAAAGGATTATTAAATTAAAATTTAAAGCTATTAAAATTTCTTCAGGTTTGATGACTAATTTACCTCTAATCGAACAAGCAATAAAAACTAAACTTCCACTTATAATTTCTTTAGGAATGTCTTATGAAAAAGAAATTAATAATATAGTTAAATTATTAAAAAAATATAATCACAAAAAATATGTTTTTCTTAAATGTACAGCTGAATATCCAACCAAAGATGAATTTGTAAATTTAAGAGCTATGTTAACAATAGAAAAAAAATATAAATCATTAGTTGGATATTCTGACCATACTATTGATGATTTAGCTTGTTTACATGCTGTATCACTTGGAGCAGTCGTAATTGAAAAACATTTTACAATTAATAATAAAATTAGAGGCGCGGATAATAAAATATCAATGATGCCAAAAGATTTTAAAATAATGATATCTAAAATTGATAGAATTTATTCACAAAGAGGAAAAGAAACCATTCAACCTACTAAAAATGAATTAAATGAAAGAAAGATAAGACATAGGTATTTCGTAGCTTCTAAAAATATCAAAATTGGAGAAAATTTTAATATTAACAATTTAAATATGATGAGATTGAAAAATACTAAATTTGCAATTAAGGCTGATAGGATGAATATTTTGTTTAATAAAAAATCAAAAAATAATATAAAAAAAGGTGATGTCATTAAAAAAAATAATGTCTAAAAAAACTATTAATAATAGAATTATTTTAACTTGTATTGGCGGTCCTTTGAAAATTAATGAAATAAAATTTTTAAAAAATAAATCTAAATTTAATAATTATGTTGTTGGAACAGATATAAATAAAAATATTACTAGTAAAAAATTTGTTGATAAATTTTATATTACCCCAAAGGGGAATGATAATAGATATATAAAAGAAATGATTAGAATTGTTAAAAAGGAAAAAATTGATCTCATTATACCATGTTCTGATGAAGAAGCTCTTTCATTAGCAAAAAATAAAAAAAAATTTAATATGATTAATTGTATGATAGCTATTGATGACTATAAAAAAATTAGGATATTTGCAGATAAATTAAAAACTTATCAATTTTTAAAAAAAGCAAAAATTATGACACCAAAATATTATTCAGCAAATAATTTTTCAGATTTAAAAAAAAAATATAATATTTTTAAAAACAAAAACTTGGATTTTGTAGTAAAACCAAGTAAATCTAGAGGTGGTAGAAATGTTTTTGTAGTTTATCAAAAAAATATTAAAACAAAAATTTATAATGAAGATAGGGAAACTCATATAAGTTTTGAGAATTTTGTAAAAAAAAATAATGTAAGTTTCAAAAATTTATATCCATTAATTATTATGGAGAGATTATATAAACCAACATTTGACTTAGATATTTTTTCAAATAATGGAAATTTAATTAATTGTGTTTTACGAAGAAGAATTATTTCAAATGATCCGAATGCGGGACATTTAATTGAAAATAAAAATAAAAAATTTACAAATATTGCAAAAAAGATTGTCAAATACTTTCAACTCAGCTGGCTTTATGATTGTGATATTATGATAAATAAGCGCAATAACCCATGTATATTAGAGATAAATCCCAGGCCTAGCGGAAGTACCTCAATATCTTTAGCTGGAAATATTTACTTACTTGATAACATTTTGGAGTTAAATAAGAGTTTGAAACTATCCATATTTCTAATAAAAAGAAAAAAAATAATGCCTAATAATATTAATTTCTAATGAAAAAAATTCTTACTAAGTATGGAAAGTCTATTTGGGACATATATCAAATAAAAAAGTCTTTCATTCATAATAATGAAACATTTTTAAAAAGACAAATATCAGTGGGTAAATTATATAAAAAACAACCTTTGAGAAAATATTGTAAAGCCTGTGGTTATAAAATTTCAAAAGATTTCTTTATAAGTCACGAAGTTAAATATTCTATATGTAAAAAATGCTCACACTTGAATGGCTTATATGATGATACAAAAGAATTCACTGAATCAGTTTACACAGGAAAGATAGGCCAAAAATACTCTTCAAGATATAAAGAAAAAAATTTAGATAGTTATATTGATCGTCAAAAAAAAATATATGATCCAAAAATAAAGTTTTTAAAGAACTATTTTAATAAAAGAAAAAAATTGCCAACTGTTTCTGATATTGGCACTGGATCTGGTTATCTTACATCATCCTTAATAAAATTTGGATTTAAAGATGTCAAAGGAGTAGATATCTCTAAAGAGCAAATTGATTATGGAAAATCTATTTTTAAGAAATTAAAATTAAATCCTGAAACACTTGGATATATCAAGCAGGAAAATATGTTAAGCTACTTAAAAAATGTTAAATCTGAAGTTGTTGCACTTATTGGAGTGCTAGAACATATGTATTATCCAAACAAATTTTTAAAAGTTGTTGAGAAAAACCAAAATATTAAATATCTATACATTTGTGTACCATTCTACTCATTAAGTGTTTTGATCGAATCCTGTTTTGACAATGTGCATAATAAACATCTAGGTGGAACACATACACATTTATTTACAGATAAATCATTAAAGGAAATGTTGAAGAAAAATAATTTTTATCCAGCTGCAGAATGGTGGTTTGGTTCTGATATTATGGATCTTTTTCGAGCAATTGAAGTATCGACAATTCAAAGAAAAAATAAATTACTTATTGATCAATTAAATAAATACAAAAGCTTGATTGACGACTTCCAATATATAATTGATAAAAATAAATTATCATCATCCATTCATATTATTTTCAAAAGAAAAAATTGAAAAAAAAAATTTTAATTTTAGGTTCTTCAGGTAGACTGGGAAGTTATTTATTTAACAATATTAATAA
>CACEMP010000007.1 GCA_902560675.1 uncultured Alphaproteobacteria bacterium
TTATTAAAAGTTAAATTTCGTAATGATAGTATAATATTAGCCATGGGATCAAAAGATAAAAATAAATTCACAGTTGATATGCAAACTGATCTTGTTGAGTACTTAATTAAAATTATAGAAGTAAATTTGTTAAGTATCAAATGAAAAGGAGGTAAAATGAAAGGTTATAGATTTATCACAGATGATGACACCGTTGATTTTTGTCAAAGAGTAACAGAGGCATTATCTAATGGTTGGAAATTACATGGAGAGCCAAAAATGACTTTTGATCATAAAAGAAAAGTTATGAGGTGTGGTCAAGCAGTTGTAAAACAGTCATCAAAAAAATATAAAAAAGGAATGGATCTAGCTAAAATTTAATTATAAATATTTTTAATATAGTCAATTATATAATTATTTTTCTTCTCCCATTTAGTAAAACAACTATCCTTTTCTGGATAAACAGGAAAAATATGAGCATTATATTTACCACCAAAAGGAAGCTCGCATCCAAAATTGGTATAATCTATTGTTTTGACTTTATTCATTTTTGTTAAAAAAGATAAGGTAGTACTATCTTCCCATCCATCGTCATCATGGATAAATAATAAGGAATTAATCTCAGAAAATTTAGACATTTCCTTTTCCCAATTATCTCTCAAAACTTGGCGTGGTGTAGAATTTTTTCCAAGTTTTCCTCCATAAGCTGCGGGGTTGAAAATAATACTACCGTCAATTTTATCAGGAAAGTGCGCTGTTAAATAAAATGATAAAAAACCACCAGCAGATAAACCAGAGAGAAGAATATTATCGTAACCTTTTTCTGCCAATTCATCAATTGTATCTATTACAATTTGTCTTCTTAAATGTTGTTGAATTTTGTCATATATTTTTATTCCATCGTAATCGATAAGATCAATAAAACCATTTGGGTTACCTTCACTCTCAAAAAGTTTATGTACTCTGTCAAAATGATGATCGGAGAGACCTCTTACACCTGAACACATACGGTATATTCTTATTATCATATTACCTATTTTTTTATTGTGGAGACTAGATATAGCTTCAGGAATTCTTCCAGCGCCTTTGATACACTCTTCTCTTCTTGTTTCAGGCTTATATGAACCATGATTATAGATAATGATGATGTTATTTTTTTTATCCAAAATTGTTTTTTCATCATATAGTTTTAATTCGTTATCTATGAAACCACTTACTTTAGACAGTTTATCAATATCTTTTTTAATTCTTTTTTCAAATTTAGTTTCTTTAGAAAATGAATGGTTAGAAAATGAAATTATTAAAAATATAAAAATTGACTTAAGTACTTTATTTATCACTTAAATATGAATTGCTCTACCATCAACACTTAGAGCTGCTTCTTTTACTGCTTCACTAGTTGTTGGATGAGCATGACATACTCTAGCAATATCTTCTGCGCTACCACCAAATTCTATAGTTGTAACAATTTCAGCAATCAATTGTCCAGCATCATGTCCGATAATATGTGCGCCTAAAATTTCATCTGTTTTTTTATCAACCAAAATTTTAACAAATCCCTCTGATGCAGAAGTGGTTAAGGCACGACCATTTGCTATAAAAGGAAATTTTCCAACCTTAAAGTCTTTCTTTTCTTGCTTGAGTTGTTCTTCTGTTTTACCTACAGATGCAATTTCAGGATTAGTATAAATAATGGCTGGTATAGCGTCATAGTTTATATGAGGTTTTTGACCATTTATAAATTCAACACAAGCAACTCCTTCTTCTTCAGCTTTGTGTGCTAGCATTGGTCCTGGTGCTACATCACCAATGGCGTAGATTCCTTCAACAGAAGTTTGAAAGTTTTCTTTAATTTCAATGGATTTTTTTTCAGTTAATTTAATACCAATTTTTTCAAGACCCAGTCCTTCTGTGTTTGGTTTTCTTCCTACTGACATTAAAACTATTTCGAAGTTTTCTTTTATTTTCTTTTTATCTGATGTTTCCATCTCAACATCTACACCAGACTTACCAGATTTTGCAGAACTCACTTTATGAGATAATTTAAATTCTAACCCTTGTTTAGTTAACATTTTCATAAACTCTTTTGCAATTTCACTATCCATAGTAGGAACAATTCTGTCAAGAGCTTCAACAACTGTTACCTTTGAGCCTAATCTACTCCATACTGACCCCATCTCTAATCCAATATATCCACCACCAATAACTAGGAGTGATTTTGGTATTTTAGATAGAGAAAGAGCACCTGTTGAAGATACTATTTTTTTCTCATCGACAGGAATATTTGGTATCTCAATCGAAGATGATCCTGTTGCGATAATAAAATTTTTAGCACTAGCAGTTATTTCATTTTTTCCATTTGTTATAGAAATAGTATTTTTATCTACAAATGAAGCCATGCCAGGAATATGAGTAATTTTATTTTTCTTAAATAAAAAACCAATTCCTGTTGTAAGTTTTTTTACAATCTTAGTTTTGCGATCCATCAAAACATTTAGGTCTAAATCTATCTTTGATGTTTTTATACCATGCTCTGCAACATGATTTGAAATTTCAATAAATTTTTCAGATGAATTTAATAATGCTTTAGAAGGTATACATCCAATGTTCAAACAAGTTCCACCAAGTGATGGCTCTTTTTCTATACAAGCAACCTTCATTCCAAGTTGAGCTGCTCTGATTGCAGCTACATATCCACCAGGTCCCGAACCAATTACTATTAAATCAAAATCTTCCATTTTATATTCCTAATACTAATTCGGATGGATCTTCTAAAAGTTCTTTAACCTTGACTAAAAATCCAACACTTTCTTTTCCATCAATAATTCTGTGAT
Organism: uncultured Alphaproteobacteria bacterium; assembly: GCA_902560675.1. Taxonomy (GTDB): domain Bacteria; phylum Pseudomonadota; class Alphaproteobacteria; order HIMB59; genus CACPNW01. The sequence goes on from CACEMP010000007.1 coordinate 2,814, forward strand.
CATAACTTAATGCAACATACATCATTGGCCTAATTACTATTTCATCATTTACAACTACTGCTCTTTTTTGAATATTATGCATCCCTAAAATTCCAGATTGAGGTCTATTGATTATTGGGGTGCTGAGCATTGATCCGTAAACGCCACCATTTGAAATTGTAAAAGTTCCACCAGTCAAATCGTCCATGGTCAATGTTCCATCTTTGGCTTTTGTACTAAGATCAATAATTTTAGTTTCTATTTCTCCAAAACTCAATTGATCGGCATTTTTAAGTATTGGTACGACTAATCCTTTTTCAGTTCCAACAGCTATACCAATATCAAAATGGTTTTTATAAATTATATTTTCATCTTTAATTTCAGCATTTACAGCTGGATACTCTTGCAAACTTTTTACTACAGCTTTTACAAAAAATGACATGAAACCTAATTTAACCTCATACCGACTTTGAAATTCTTGGTTTTTTGATTTTCTAATTTCCATAACTTTGGACATATCAATTTCATTAAAAGTTGTAAGTATGGCTGCTGTATTTTGAGCCTCCTTTAAGCGTTTAGATATTGTCTGTCTAATTTTAGACATTTTAATTACTTCTTCTCTTTCACCTTTGTTAGTGCTTGTTTTATTTGAAGAAGAAAGATGAGAAACTACATCCTCTTTATTAATTCTTCCATCAGAACGTGATGAGGTGACATCTTCTAGTTTAATATTATTTTCCTCAGCAATTTTTCTTGCAGATGGTGAAGATTTTTTGGGTGAAGACTCTATTTCAAGCTTTACTTCTTTTACTTCTTCTTTAACTTCTTCTTGTTTAGTTTCAGTTTTTTTAGGAGTTGGTTTTTTACCTTTAGATTCATCTAAGATTCCTAAAATACCACCAATTTCAACATCAGTTCCTTCAGAAACTTTTATTTCTTTCAGAGACCCAGCATGAGGGGCTGGTACTTCAACTGTAATTTTGTCAGTTTCAATTTCAACTAAAGGTTCATCTGCTTCAAAATTATCGCCTATATTCTTAAGCCATTTTGAAACAGTTGCTTCTGTAATTGACTCTCCGAGTGTTGGAACTATTAATTCAGTGCTCATTAATTAAATGCTTAATAACATTTACGTCAATTTATTCAATTGGCAGATTAGTCTTTAATTTTGTTGAAATACCTGCCCAAGATTTGATAATTTTGTTAATTGTTTCTTCAGTTGCCATTTTTATGATAGTTTCTTGGTTACTTAAGTGTCTTTCTAAAGAACCAGCGGCAGGAGATGCTGCTGGACTTCTGCCAACATAGAATATTTTTTCTTGTTTAACTTTGGCTTCCTGCATAACACTTTCCAATCTACCTTTCACAAAACCCCAGGCACCCATATTTTTTGGCTCTTCTTGTGCCCAGATAATTTCAGCATCCGTATAATATTTTAATTCATCTCTAAAATTTTCATAAGGAAATGGATAAATCTGCTCCAATCTTATTATGGAGAGGTTATTAATTTTATTTTTTGCTATGTGATCTGCAAGTTCAAAATATATTTTACCAGAACAAATTATTAATCTTTTATTTTTCCTTTTTTCTTTAACAGATAATTTATCAGTAAGAATTCTATGAAAAGTTGAACCATTAATATAATTCTCAATATTAGAAACATTAGATTTATGTCTAAGTGTAGATTTTGGTGTAAATATAATTAGAGGTTTCCTAAAATTTCTATGTAGTTGTCTTCTTAAAACATGAAAATAATTAGCAGGACTTGTGCAATTAACAATTTGCATATTATCTTCTGCACACATCTGTAAAAATCTTTCTAATCTTCCACTTGTATGCTCGGGACCTTGGCCCTCATGTCCATGAGGAAGAAGCATTGTTAAACCAGACATTCTCAACCATTTTCTTTCTCCAGAAGTAATGAATTGATCAATCATAATTTGTGCACCATTTGCAAAATCTCCAAACTGCGCTTCCCATATTACAAGTGTCTTAGGATCAACTTGTGAATATCCATATTCAAAACCAAGAACACCAAACTCAGATAAAAAACTATCTATAATTTCAAAGTAACCTTGATTTTTTTGAAAGTGTCTCAATGGAACAAAACGATTTTCGTTTTCTTGATCGTATAGTACACCATGTCTATGACTAAATGTTCCCCTTCCAACATCCTGTCCAGATATTCGAACACCGTATCCCTCATCTAAAAGAGTTGCTAAAGCTAAACTTTCAGAGGTCGCCCAATCAATACCTTTGCCGTTGATGACACTTGCTAATCTGTCTCCATAAATTTTTTTTATTCTTTTATGAGCATTGAAATCTGCTGGTATTTCATGAATTTTTTTTGCTACATTAATTAATGTTTTTTCTTTTACAGAAGTTTTTCCCCTTCTCGCATCAAATGTTGCAGTAGATAAACCTGTCCAAGTTCCCTCTAACCAATCTACTTTATTTGGCTTATAATTCTTAGTTGATTCAAATTCTTTATCCAAAAAATTTTTAAAAGAATCTACAATGTCTTTGGATTCTTCTTCTGAAAGAGTATTATTCTCAATTAATTTTTTTTCATATTTTTTTCTTGTTGTGATTTGTTTCTTGATAGCCTTATACATAAGTGGCTGAGTGAAAGAAGGTTCATCAGCTTCATTATGTCCTGATCTTCTGTAACAAAACATATCTACAACAACATCGACTTTAAATTTATTTCTAAATTCTGTTGCAAGTCTACAAACATGAACCACTGCTTCTGGGTCATCACCATTAACATGAAATATTGGTGCTTGAACCATTTTTGCAATTTCAGTACAATAAGGGGCTGATCGTCCATACTGTGGCATTGTAGTAAAACCTATCTGATTGTTAATTACAAAGTGAATAGTGCCACCAGTTTTAAACCCTCTTAATTGTGACATAGCAAATGTTTCAGCTACTACTCCTTGTCCAGCTATTGCTGCATCTCCATGAATTAATAAACCGATAACTTTATCAGTTGTTTTATCTTTTGCTAAAGTTTGTTTAGCTCTTACTTTTCCTGCTACGACTGGGTTAACTGCTTCTAAATGAGAAGGGTTAGAAGTGAGCGATAAATGAATTTTCTTTTTTTCAAATTCACGATCAGCAGAAACTCCTAAATGATATTTTACATCACCTGAACCAAGTACCTCATTTGGGTCATTTAAAGAACCTTGGAATTTTGATAATATTTTTTTGTAAGGCATTTCTAAAACACTTGATAGAAGTGTTAATCTACCTCGATGAGCTGTTCCAATAATAATATCTTCAATTCCAGACAAACATGCCTGTTTAACAATTTGTTCTATCCCAGGTATCATCGCTTCTCCACCTTCGATACCGTATCTCTTTGTACCTAAAAACTTTTTATCTAAAAACTGTTCAAATAGTTCTGATTCAACTAATCTTTTGTAGATTGCTTTTTTTCCTTCATTTGTAAAATTTGTTTTATTTCTTACTTCTTCAATTCTTTCTTGCACCCATTGTTTTTGATCAGCTTGTTGTATATGTAAAAATTCAACACCAATTGAAGCAGAATAGGTTTCTTTTAATATTTTAATAATATTTTTTAATTTACCCTTTTCTAAACCCAAACTTCCATCAATAAATATTTCTTTTTCTAAATCTGATTCATTGAAGCCATAGCTTTTATAATCTAATTCTTGAGGATACTCTCTTTTAGATATTCCTAAGGGGTCAAGATCTGCAATTAAATGTCCGTTAATTCTAAAAGCTCTAATTAATCTTAATGCTCTAATTGAATCTAAGGTTGATATTCTAAATTCCTCAGAATTGTAATTCGCATTTGATTTTATAACCTTAGTTATGTAATTTTTATCAATTATACTTGATGGACGTTTTTTCCATTCTGGTCCTCCAAAATCTTTAAGAACAGAGTAGTCATCTTCATTTAAATTATTAAAAAAATCTTTCCAAGTTGTATCAACACTTTCAGGGTCATTTCTAAATTTAGAATACAGTTCGGCCACATATGGCGCATTAGCACTATTTAAGAAAGTATCATTCATAGATTTCTATTAAACTAAAATCATTTCGCATAACAATCATACTAATGGAAACTAATTATTCCCATTTTGCATTGCTAATTTCATAGTTTTTCCTAACGATGCCGGGGATTTTGACACCAAAACTCCAGCATTTTCTAAAGATTTAATTTTGGAATGTGCTGTACCTTTTGAGCCTGAAACGATAGCACCTGCATGACCCATACGTTTTCCTTTTGGTGCCGATTGTCCAGCTATAAATGCTGAAACTGGTTTTTTTCTTTTTGAACTTGAAATAAATTCTGCTGCATCTTCTTCTTCCTCACCACCAATTTCGCCAATCATTAAAATTCCCTCAGTCTCATCGTCTTCTAAAAATAACTTTATACAATCTACAAAATCCATACCATGTATTGGATCTCCACCAATACCAACGCATGTTGATTGACCTAATCCTACCTCTGTTGTCTGTGCAACAGCTTCATAAGTTAATGTTCCTGATCTACTTACTATTCCTATTTTACCTTTTTTATGGATGAAGCCAGGCATGATTCCGATCTTGCATTCGGAAGGTGTGATTAATCCTGGACAGTTTGGTCCAATTAAATATGTTTTATTTTTAATAATTCTTTTTTTTATATCAATCATATCTAAGACTGGAATACCTTCTGTAATACAAACAATTAATTCAATATTTGCATCTAAAGCCTCATGGATTGCTTTAGCAGCAAACTTAGCAGGAACATAGATAACTGTTGCATTTGCTTCAGTTTGTTTCACTGCATCGGCAACAGTATTAAAAACCGGTAAATTTAAATGGGTTTGACCTCCTTTTCCAGGCGTGACACCACCAACAAGATTTGTACCATATGCTATAGCTTGTTCAGAATGATATGTTCCTTGTGAACCGGTAAAGCCTTGGCAAATAAGTCTTGTATTTTTATTAACTAAAATTGACACTATTCTGATAACTCCACAGCTTTCTGAGCTGCATTTGCAAAATCATCAATTGAAATTAATCCTAATGATGAATTATTTATAATATCTCTTCCTTCTTTAGAATTTGTTCCTTGAAAACGTACAACAACAGGAAGTTTAAATTTTAATTCTTTAATTGCATCTATGATGCCATTAGCAATCATATCACAATGGATAATCCCTCCAAAAATATTTATGAAGACTGATTTCACGTTTTTATCAGATTGAATTATCTTAAACGCTTTAATGGCTCTTTCTTTATTTGCTGTACCCCCTAAATCTAAAAAATTTGCTGGCTCCATTCCAAATTGTTTAATAATATCCATAGTTGCCATAGCCAGCCCAGCTCCATTAACCATACAGCCTATTTTTCCATCCAGCTTAATGTAAGCCATATCATTTTCAGAGGCTTCAAGTTCTAAATCATTTTCTTCTGAAGTATCTTTTAATTTTTCAATGTCAGCTTGTCTGTAAATAGCATTATCATCAATATTAATTTTAGCGTCTAAAAGAATTAGTTTTTCTTCTTTTGTTACAACAAGAGGATTAATTTCAATTAAAGAAGCATCTATTGCTACATAAGCCTTACATAAATTTGAAACAATTTCTTTAAATTGTTTAAACTCATTAATAGAAAAATTTAATTTATTTTGAAGACTTTCACTAATTGTAAAATCTTCTAAGTTATCAAAATAAACATATTGAATTCTTTCTGGTGTTTTTTCAGCTACATCTTCTATGTCTACACCACCGGCATCAGATATCATCATCATTAATTTTGATTGATTCCTATCAAGAAGGATACTTAAATAATATTCCCTATCAATTTCACATCCTGCTTCTATGTAAATCCTATTTACTAACTTTCCTTCATTTCCTGTTTGTTTTGTAATCAATATATTACCCATCATTCCTTTTGCAATCTTTTGAGCATCATCAATTGTTTCTGCAATTTGTACTCCACCTTTTGTATTAAATGGTTTTAAAAATTTACCTGCTCCTCTTCCTCCAGCATGTATCTGTGATTTAATCACCCATGGTGGTCCTTTGATATTTAGTAAATCTTTTTCTAAATCGTCAACATTTTCTATGTAAATCTTACCTTCAAGTATAGGTAGATTGTACTTTCTTAGTAGGTCTTTAGCTTGATATTCATGCAAATTCATTTTGATAAGAAGGTAATAATTAGATTAGATGAAAAATACAATTATTTTTTATTTTTCTTATTTAGAAGTTTATTAGACAATGAAGTTAATGATTTTACTGCTTTAACAGAATGATTAAATTCTTTCTTTTCATTAGTATTAAGTTTTAATTCAATAATTTTTTCAACACCTTTTTTGCCAATGATAACTGGAACTCCAACATAAAGTCCTTTCACTCCATATTCACCATTAAGATATGCAGCACATGGTAATAATCTTTTTTGATCTAACAAAAATGACTCTGCCATTTGTATAGCTGAAGAAGCTGGAGCATAATAGGCAGATGTGTTCATGAGTTTAACAATTTCAGCTCCACCATCACGTGTTCTTTGAATAATTTTGTCTATATTTTTTTTTGTTGTCCACTTCATCTTTATTAATTCAGGTACAGGAATACCTGATACTGTTGAGTATCGCATAAGCGGAACCATCGTGTCTCCATGACCGCCTAAGACAAAAGCGCTGATATCATTAATTGACACATTAAACTCCTTGGATAAAAAGTATTTTAATCTTGCACTATCCAAAACACCTGCCATACCAATACACATATTTGTTTTAAGGCCTGATGATTTCTGAAGGACACTTACCATTGCATCGAGTGGATTAGTAATGCATATAACAAATGATTTTGGACAATATTTTTTAATATTTTTCCCTACATTTTGAATAATAATAGAATTTTTTTCTACAAGATCATCTCGGGACATGCCTGGTTTTCTTGGAAAACCTGCAGTAACTATTACTACATCAGAATTTTTGATATCTCTAAAATTTGAAGTGCCTTTAAAATCTGAATGAAATCCCTCAATGGAAGATGACTGAGCAAGATCTAAAGATTTACCCTTAGGCATCCCTTCAAAAATATCTAATAAAACTACATCACCTAATTCTTTTAAACTAACAAGTTGTGCTAAAGTCCCACCGATATTGCCTGCTCCAATAAGAGCAATTTTTTTTCTCATTTAAGTTTTATACTTTAATTACAATTCTGTAACAATAGCCTTTTTAAGTCCAGCAATTTCTTTGGCTGGATTTAGACCTTTAGGACAAGACCTGGTACAATTCATTATTGAATGACATCTATAAAGTTTTAACGAATCATTTATTGCTTTTAATCTGTCTTTTCTTTCTGAGTCTCTAGAGTCACTTACCCATCTTGCTGCTTGTAAAAGGACTGCAGGTCCTAGATATTCATCTCCATTCCACCAATAACTTGGGCAAGAAGTAGTGCAGCAAAAACATAATACACACTCCCATTTACCATCTAGTTTTTCTCTATCTTTTGGTGATTGTTTTTTTTCGTCTCCTGAGTTTTTTTCTTCTTTTGTTTTTTCACGCTGCAACCAAGGTTTAATGGAAGCCAGTTGCTCATAAGCCTTACTAAGATCTGGAACTAAATCTTTTACTACACGCATATGTGGAAGAGGGTAAATTTTTATTTCATTCTTAACATCAGACATACTTTTCAAACATGCTAATGTGTTAATACCATCAATATTCATAGCACAGGAACCACAAACTCCTTCTCTGCAAGATCTTCTAAATGTTAAAGTTGGATCAATTTCGTTTTTTATTTTCATGAGTGCGTCTAATACCATTGGACCACACTTTTCTTGATCTATCTCATAATTATCTATCCTAGGATTTTTATCATCTTCGGGATCCCATCTGTAGATTGCAAGTTTCTTTGGATCGTTTGCAGGTTCTTTTAGTTGGTGAGTTTTCCCTTTAGTTATTTTTGAATTTGCAGGAAGTGTAAACTGAGCCATTAGTAAACTCTTCTTTTAGGTGGTATTGGCTGAATATGATTAGTTAGAGTATTCATATGAACACCTCTGGAACCCATACTCACATCTCCCTTATCGTTTAACCAGGCTAAAGAGTGAACTAACCAATTATTATCATCTCTTTCTTTATAATCTTCTCTTGCATGTGCGCCTCTACTTTCAGTTCGATTTAACGCAGAATAAAGAGTAACTTTTGATTGTGCCATTAAATTGTGTAACTCTAAAGCTTCGACCAAGTCCGTATTAAAGATTAATGATTTGTCTTTAATGTCCATGTCATCCATTGAACTCTCAACTTTTGAATATTCTTCAATACCTTTTGATATGAGATCATGTGTTCTAAATACTGCGCATTTTTGCTGCATTATATGTTGCATGGAAGTACGAAGTTCTCCAGTTGTAGAGTTTCCTTTGCTGTTTCTAATCTTATCAAATCGCTCAATAATATTATCTGTTTTTGATTTACTAATTTCAATTTTTTTAGAATTTGGTTTTACTTTTTCTTTACATGTTAGACTCGCTGCTTTGCCAAAAACAACAAGATCGATTAATGAATTTGTTCCTAATCTATTAGCACCGTGTACGGAAACACATGCAGCCTCACCAACAGCCATTAAACCTTCACATACATTATCTGGATTTTCATTTGTTGGCCTTAGAACCTCTGTTCTATAATTTGTCGGTATACCACCCATATTATAATGAACCGTTGGAAGAACTGGTATTGGATCTCTTGTCAGATCAACTCCGGCAAATATTTTTGCAGTTTCTGAAATACCAGGCAATCTTTTATGTAATGTATCAGCATCAATGTGCTCAAGATGAAGTAGCACATGATCGGCATTATCTCCACAACCTCTTTTTTCACTAATTTCAATAGTCATTGCTCGGCTTACTACATCCCTTGATGCTAGATCTTTTGCATTTGGAGCATATCTTTCCATAAATCTTTCACCATCACTATTAGTTAAATATCCACCTTCTCCTCTTGCTCCCTCAGTGATTAACACTCCTGCACCGTAAACTCCTGTTGGATGGAACTGAATAAACTCCATATCAGAAAGAGGTAGGTTTTGTCTTAAAGCCATTGCACTACCGTCACCAGTACAAATGTGCGCACTCGTGGATGAGAAGTAAGCTCTTCCATATCCACCAGTAGCTAGAATTGTTTGATGAGATAAAAATCGATGGATTGATCCATCCTCTAAGCACCATGTTACCACTCCAATGCAATTACCTTGATCATCAGAAATTAAATCTAAAACAAAATATTCAATATAAAATTCTACATTATTTTTAAGTGATTGCTGATAAAGTGTATGGAGTAAGGCATGTCCCGTTCTATCAGCTGCTGCACAAGCTCTCATAGCAGGAGCTCCCTCACCATTATTGGTTAAGTGTCCGCCAAAAGGTCTTTGATAGATCTTGCCATCATCTGTTCTACTAAAAGGCATGCCATATTCTTCAAGTTCAATTACTGCTTCAGGGGCTTTAGAACATAAATATTCAATTGCATCTTGATCACCAAGCCAGTCGGAACCCTTAACTGTATCATACATGTGCCACTTCCAATTATCTTCACCCATATTACCTAAAGCTGCTCCAATTCCACCTTGTGCCGCAACAGTATGACTTCTTGTCGGAAACACTTTTGATATACAGGCTGTTTTTAATCCAGCTTCAGCACATCCAAGCGTAGCTCTCAGTCCTGATCCTCCAGCTCCAACAACTACAACATCATAATGGTGATCAATAATTTTGTATGAATTAGTCATCTAAAAAACCATTCTCATTAAGTTGACAGTAATTAAAATCATAATAAAATATATAAGATAATTTATTGATACTTTAATGAATTTGGCTGTCTTTTTCGATGTGACATAATCTTCAATAATTGTTTGCAGTCCTAATTTTGAATGCAGAAGCATAGATTGCATCATCACAAAAAATAAGAATGCATTAAAATAGGATTGAAAAAAAATTTCAATTTCAGAATAAGTCATCTTTGATAAAGATATTGCAGAGTATATAAACCAAAACGTCAATGGTATTAAAATTGAGGCAGTGATTCTTTGAGTTAACCATTTAAGAGCATAATTTTTCATGCAAAATACCAGACAACTAAACTAGAAATTAAAGTTAAACATACAACAGCGTAACCAGATTTATATACTTGAGATAATTCCATTCCAATACCGAATGACCAATATAGTTTTCTACATCCATTAAATAAATGATAAAAAATACCAACAGTCCAAATCATTAGAACTAGTTTAAACACAATACTCTTAGATAGAGTTTCAAAATAAATATAAAATTCAGGACCAAAACTAATCAAAAAAAACCAAATTGAAATTAATAGTGCGCCCACACTTAATCCTATTCCTGATATCCTATGAAAAATTGAAAATACTGCTGTAAGTACTCTTTTGTGAATAGATAAGTGAGGTGATAATGGTCTATTATCCGACATTTTTTTCATTTTTTTATCATTCCTAAGTAAGTATTTTTTGTTAAATTTCAAAATATTAATGGTTTAGTTTTTTTTCTTACTATCATGGAAGTTCATAAAATGTTGATAAAAAGTGCCACATTTTATAAAAATCGACCAAATTTAATGCGAAATTTTACTAAAAATCTTGAATTATATATAGATAGATATTACTCTTAATAAGCCGGATAATACTCGTTTCTTAGCTTCGGAGGAACGCCAAGAATTTTAATTATCTTACCCGCCGTTTGATAATTATTTGAGTTTCTTTTTCTAGAGAGGTGTCTGCCAAGGTACAAACTAGTTTAGAGTCCGGCCTACTTTAAATTTTTATTAAAAAACTCTTCCATTTTTTCAGAATATACTTCAGGATATTTAAACATAGCATCAACATGATAAGAGTTTTCAACTAGCCAAAACTCAGCGTTGATTTTATTTTGATTTGTATATTCTTTAAAATAATTAAAGTGTCTTGTTAAGATTCTTGTATCAGAGTCGCCATGAGTAAAAAAATAGTATTGTGTCTTTGATAATTTTTTAGCTGGAGATAATTCTCTTGGATCTGTTCCAGTTAAGATTCTTCCAGCTAAACTCACTACTGGCCCAAATTCTATAGCAAGACCATATCTTGCTATTTCATCTTTTAAAATCATATTAAATTCAGCAAGTGAACTATCTGCCCACACTGCACGTATTTCCGGTTCTGCATTAGCTGCAAAAATAGACGTGCTTGCACCAAGAGATATTCCATGTAATCCAATTTTATTAGACTTAAAACCAATTTTTTTTAAAAAATCAAAAGCACCAAGAATATCTTTATATGACTTTAAACCTAAATCATCGTAACTACTTACAGTATCACTTTGACCGTAGTTTCTTAAATCTATCGTAAGAACATTAAACTTTTTATTAACTAAAAAGCCTGCAATGAGGTTGGGCTCAGACTTACATTTACCATTTGGGCTTATACCATGTGTTACAATTATAATTGGTCTATTTGGAAAATAATTAAAGAGCCATCCATTAATCTTGATTTTAGATTCACGAGATTGAAAATAAACATCTTTCCATTCGTTTAAATAATATTCTTTATAATTAAAATTTTCTCTTACTTTTTGTCGTGAAAAAATCGAATATTCATGTGAGTCGACTGTTGTGCTCCATGAATTAGGAAGAGAACCTTCGTGTAAACCACAAGTTGGATCTATTTTTAAAATTTGATAAGCAACATAAAAACCTGCGGTAAAATAAATTACTATTAATAAAACTACTGTACTAACTAAAAATCTAATTACGTATTTCATCAATCTGGTTTTACTATAGTCATTTCATACAATCTGCTAGCGGTTCTTTTGAATTCTTGAGTTAGAGTATTTATATTATTTAATGAATTTATAGGTTTTGATGCTAAAATTACAATTGAACAATTATTTTCATATAACATATCAATTAAACCAATAAATCTTCTGCACGAATCTTTTTTTTGATTATCAAATTCAGGAACATTTTTTAAAAATACCAACTTAAATTTATCTGCAATATTTTTATAATCTTCATTGCCAAAATTTACTTCACAAAGATTTTCAAAATCTATCATCATTAGATTTGATGTGCATTTATCAAATTCTAGTTCACGACTTTTTGTATTAATTGTAATTGTTGTTAAATTTGCAGGATCAACAAAACGATTAAACAGTTTTTCAAATTCATTTGTTGTATCTTTATTTATAGGAGTAAAATAAGTCTTAGACTGATTTAAAGTTTGTCTTCTAAAATCAGTAATAATATTAATATCATATAAAAAAAAATTATTTTTTAATAATTCTATAAATGGTAAAAAATCATTTCTTTGTAAACCATTTTTATATAAATAATCCGGATGAAAATTAGATGATATTAAAGTAAATATTTTATATTTAGAAAAAAAATAAAATATTTTTCTTATTATTAATGCATCAACAATATTAAAAATGTGTAATTCATCAATAAATATAATTTTGTAATTTTTATTAAAATTTTTAACATAATTTTCAATTGCTAGATCTTTATTTTTTGAATTTTTTACTTCTTCATGTATTTCATTCATTAGATTATTAAAATGAATTTTTTTTCCCATTTTGGTATTTTGATAAAATAGATTTAATAAAAATGTTTTTCCTGTTCCAACTTCTCCGTATAAATAAATTCCTTCTAGAATTTTATCCTTAGAAAATAACTTAGTTTTGGTAAATGATGACCATACTTTGTCAGCTTGTTTAAGAAAATCTATTTGAGATTTATTTTTTTTTATAAAATTGTTTTCAACAAAACTATTGTATTGATCAATGACATCAAACATTATTTTTTACCTAAGTACTGTTCAAGTTTTTTTAAAGTTTCCAGTTCGCCACTGCTAATGTTTTCATCTTCTTTTTTCTTTTTTAATCGTTTATATTCATTGATTAGAAAATTTAGACTTTTCATTATTTGTTTGCTCATGTTTTATAAATTATAGGCAAAATTGATGCTACAACAATAATAATAATGCTAATTAAAATTATAATTGATAACCCATAACCCCAATCAATGATGTAACCAAAAACAACAGGAGATAAGGCGCTTGCAAACACGCCAACTGCGTGCAGTAATGCTTTAGCTGTTCCAATACTTTTTAGGCCATAAATTTCAGCCCAAAGTGATCCCATAAAAGGTGCTGATAAGCCTAAGTTAAATCCAAATAAAGACATGTAAAGCACGAATGACCAATAATTATTAAAAAAAAAAAGAATGGTGATACAGAGTAACAAAGGTAATAGCACAAAAGGTATTGCTTTCTTTGTATTTATCTTATCTATTAAGGGTCCTCCTATTAATAAACCTAAAATAGAAAATAATCCAAAATATATATAACCATTACCAAGCATTTCCATTGTCCACCCTTTAGCATCAAAAATATAAATCTGATGAAACATTAACCCAGTACCAATAAATGGAAAGGCTGCAGCTAATGGAAAATAAATGAAAAAAACTCGGTCTTTTAAAATTTCTGTAATGGTCCAACTTTTATGTGTTTTTTCATTATCAATATTTTTTTGAAGAGCAGAATCCCTGCTTTTTTGATTATGAAGAATAAAGTATATTATTGGTATTAAGATCAAAAGAGTCAAAGTTGTTAAAAACCAAAGAGTTTTAAAATTAAAGTATGAGTCCAAATTAACAATAATCTTTGGTAAAAACATTATACCTAACATTCCTCCAAGTGTTGCAACAGATATTGCCTTACCTCTATCAATTAAAAAATATCTTGCCATTGAAGTTGAGCCGGCATGTGTCATAGCTCCCTGTCCAAAAAAACGTAATAAAAATAAAATAAGAAAAAGATGAAAAATATTATCGAAAATAAAATAAAAACCAATGCAAGCAAAAGCTAAACCAAGAATGATACCTATGGAGTATAATCTTAAATCAATTTTATCTATTAATTTAGCAAAGTTTATAAATAAAAATGAACTGATAAGCGTTGCTATGGCATAAACTAATCCAAACTCACCATCTGTTATTTTATATAGATTTCGAATATCATCGTTAAATAATGCAATGTAAAAAGTCTGTCCAAAACTTGCAAAGAAGACCATGACAAATCCGTATACTAAGAGATTAGGATCATGTAAAAAAAATTTTTTCATTATAGTTTAAAGCAATTTTTTAATACTATTTAAAAGCTTTACCATTTTACTTTTATCTATTCTTCCTGTGTTAACATTTCGTGGGCTTGGATGATAACTACCAACTAAAATTTTCTTATCAGGTAAAATATTCATAGATCCGTGAGAAAAAATAAAATCTTTATTTCGTATTTCATATTGTTGCTTATAATAATTTACACAGGCGTCATGACCAATTTTACCAAGGGCAACAATGACTTTTATTTTTTTTAAGAAAGCAATTTCTTGATTAAAAAAATTAAAACATGTTTTCAATTCTTGTGAAGTAGGTTTATCTTCTGGGGGTACGCATTTAAGAGCAGTAGTTAAGTACATATTTTGAAGTTCCAAACCGTCACCTCTATCTACTGATTCTGGTTGGTTTGCAAATCCAGTTTTATATAAACAGGAAAATAAAAAATCTGCAGATTTATCCCCTGTAAAAACTCGACCTGTTCTATTTCCTCCATGTGCTGCTGGCGCAAGACCTACCATTAATAATTTAGCTTTTTCATCTCCATAGCCAGTAATGGGCTTACCCCAATAACTTTGATCAATATATTGTTTTCTTTTTTCTTTAGCAATTTTTTCACGGAAGTTAACTAAGCGTTCACACTTTCTGCAATGAATAATAGATTTGTTTAAATTACTTAATGTCATTTGGAAGATATATATTTATATTACAGCTCTGTGATTAATGAAAGAGCTAAAGCTATTCTAGAATTTTGTTTCATCAAAACTCCACTTGAGCGGTGGTTTAAAAAAGATGATGAATTTGATAATATATTGAAAAGTAGTTTTATGGATGATTACATTAAGGCTATTAATAATGAGTATGATAATTGGAGGAATGATGCTGAAGAATGTGTAGCTTTGATTATATTACTTGATCAACTATCAAGAAATTTTTTCAGAAATAATTCAAAAGCTTATGACCAGGATACTAAGTGTGTTTTAATTGTTAAAGAAGCAATAAATAAAAGATATTTAGATAGCCTAGAAATTGATAAAATACATTTTTTATTACTGCCATTAATTCATAGTGAGGATATCATGGATCATGAACTTGGTCATAAATTAGTCGATCAATATTTAAATAATCATTCAGAATATACTAATATTAAAAAAACTTGGGACGACCATAGCGTGGCAATTAAAAAATTTGGAAGGTACCCTCATAGAAATAAAATTTTAAAAAGAGAATCAACTACTGAAGAAAAATTGTTTTTAAAAGGACCTAATAGTTCATGGTAAAATAATTTGAAATTGGTCTCGTGGTGAAATGGATATCACACGTGTCTTCGGAACATGGATTTGGGGTTCGAGTCCCTACGAGACCGCCAATTAAATAGTTATTTTTTCTGAGTACTTTGAAATTACTAACTCAGCAATTTGAACCGCATTAAGTGCTGCGCCTTTGCGTAAATTATCTGAGACTACCCACAAATTCAAACCATTATCTATTGATTGATCATTTCTAATCCTACTAATATAAACTTTATCCTCTCCTGCAATTTCAACAGGAGTCACATAACCTTCATCTTTTCGATGATCAATTACTGAAATACCTTCAGAGTTAGATAATATTTCGTTAGCTTCTTTTTCATCTAATGGCGAGTCAAACTCTATATTTACAGCTTCTGAATGGCCAATAAATACAGCTGTTCTAACACAAGTTGCTGAAACATTAATTCCCTCGTCTAGAATTTTTTTTGTTTCATCAATCATTTTTTGCTCTTCTTCAGTATTACCATTTTCTAAAAAAGCTCCAATATGTGGAATGGCATTAAAAGCAATTTGTTTTGTGAACTTTTCTTTTTTTAATTCTTGGTTTGCATAAACATTTTGGGTTTGATTAAATAATTCATCCATACCTGTTTTACCTGCTCCAGAAACAGCTTGGTATGTTGATACAACAACTCTGTTAATAATTGCTTTTTCATGAAGTGGTTTTAATGCAACAACCATTTGTATAGTTGAACAGTTAGGATTTGAAATAATATTAGTTCTGTTTTCATCATCAAAAAATTCATCAAGTGCATTAGCGTTCACTTCAGGAACGATTAAAGGAATATTTTGTTGCATTCGAAAATGAGAGGTATTGTCTATAACAATACATCCTTTTTTAGCTGCTTTTGGGGCATATTCTGCAGAAATTTTACCACCAGGTGAAAATAAACCAATGTGAGCTTTTGAAAAATCAAATTCTGATAAGTCTTCTACAACAATTTCTTTATCTTTAAACTCTACTTTTTTGCCTTTTGATTTTGATGATGCAAGTAAATATAAATTGTCTATTGGAAAATCCCTTTGCTCTAATATTTGAACAATTTCTGTTCCTACCGCACCTGTTGCTCCTGCTACTGCTATATTGTATTTTTGATTCATTTAATTTCCAGATAGAATTTTTAATTCTTCAATAACAGCATTGCCCATTTCTTGAGTTGAGATAATTTTTTCTGCTCCATCTTTTATATCAGCTGTTCTTAAACCTTTTAGTAGAACATTCTGTACAGCTTTCTCAATCATTTGACTATCTTCTTGCATATCAAAACTATATTTCAACATCATAGCAAAGCTCATGATCATTGCTAAAGGATTTGCTTTAGATTGACCAGCTATATCTGGTGCGCTACCATGAACGGGCTCATACATTGCCGCTCTAGTTCCATTTTCTTTAACTGGTCCAAGAGCTGCTGAAGGAAGCATTCCCAAAGATCCTGTTAGCATGGCTGCAGTATCACTTAAAAGATCACCAAATAAATTATCAGTTAATATAACATCAAATTGTTTAGGATAACGTACTAACTGCATTGCGCAATTATCAGCCAATATATGTTCTAAATTTACTGAAGAATACTCTTCACTATGTAATTTAGTTACTGTTTTCCTCCAAAATAATCCAGTTTCCATAACATTAGACTTCTCAGCAGATGAAACTTTGTTTCTTCTTAATTTTGCTAAATCAAATGCAACCCTCGAAACTCTATTAATTTCTGCAGTGGTATAGGCTTGTGTATCAACTGCTTTACTTTCTTTATCATTAACTTTTGTAATACCTCTAGGCTGACCAAAATATATTCCACTTGTTAATTCTCTCACTATGAGAATATCTAAACCTTTTACTAAGTCTAGTTTAAGAGAAGAAGCTTTGGCAAGAGCATCAAAGACTACAGCTGGTCTAAGATTTGCAAATAAATCTAATTCTTTTCTTAGTCTTAATAAAGCAGCCTCCGGTCTTTTGTCTCTTTCTACATTATCCCACTGTGCCCCTCCAACAGCTCCAAATAACACAGCATCACAATCCATAGCTACTTGCATTGTTTCATCACTTATAGAATTACCTTCTTTATCGTATGCCGTACCACCAACTAATCTTTCAGAAATATCAAAAGATAAAGATTTAGTTTTTTCCATCCAATCAATGATTTTTAATACCTCAGCCATAACTTCATTGCCAATTCCATCACCAGGCAAAATTAAAATTTTTTTATTACTCATTTTTGACTACACTATCCAAGGTTGGATACTGTGTATTTTTTCTTCGTGAACATCAATTTTTTTATTTTTTTGTAGCGTCAAACCAATATCATCCAAACCTTCTAGCAAACATTTTTTTCGAAATGCATCAATTTCAAATTCTATTGTTTTATCATTTTGATAAGTGATTTTTTGATTTTCTAAATCAACTGAAACATCATTTTTATTTTCTGCTTCGTTCATTAATATATCTACCTTTTGTTGATCTAACTTAATTGGCAGTATTCCATTTTTAAAACAATTATTATAGAAAATATCTGCGAAGCTTGGTGCAATTATTGACTTAAAACCAAAATCTAAAAGTGACCATGGTGCATGCTCTCTACTTGATCCACAACCAAAATTTGCCCCAGCAATTAAAATTTTTGAAGTTTTATAAGGGTCCCAGTTAAGAACAAAATTATTCTTTATGTTACCTTGAATATCGTATCTTAATTCATGAAATAAGTTTTTTCCTAAACCAGATCTCTTTATTGTTTTCAAAAATTGTTTTGGAATAATCATATCGGTATCGACATTAATCATTGGTAGTGGTGCAGGGATACCAATTATTGTTTTAAATGATTCCATTTATAAATCCTCTGCTGTTGCAAAAGAACCTTTGATTGCGGAGGCAGCAGCTATTGCAGGACTAACAAGATGTGTTCTACCTTCTCTACCTTGTCTACCTTCAAAATTTCTATTTGATGTTGATGCACATCTTTCTTGCGGTTTTAATTGATCTGGATTCATAGCTAAACACATGGAACAACCTGGCTCTCTCCAATCAAATCCTGCTTCAATAAAAATTTTATCTAAACCTTCTTCTTCAGCTTGTTTTTTAACTAGACCTGAACCAGGAACGATCATTGAGTCTACAGAAACTTTTTTGCCCTCTACAACTTTGGCAACTTCTCTTAAATCCTCAATTCTTCCATTAGTGCAAGAGCCAATAAATACTTTATCAATTTTAATATTTTGTATTTTTTGTTTGGGTTCTAAACCCATATATTCAAGAGAACGTTCCATAGCCCTCTTTCTATTCGGATTACTCTCTTCTTGTGGGTTTGGTACTATACCATCTATAGCAACAACGTCTTGTGGGCTTGTGCCCCAAGTAATTTGTGGTGAAATATCTTCAGCATTAATTAAAATTTCTTCATCATATTTTGCGCCCTCATCAGATGGTAAAGATTTCCAAAATTCTACCGCTTTATTCCAATTATCTCCTGATGGAGCGTACGGTCTACCTTTAATATATTCAAAAGTTTTTTCGTCAGGAGCGATTAAACCAGCTCTAGCACCTGCTTCAATACTCATATTGCAGATTGTCATTCTTCCTTCCATAGAAAGAGAGGAAATTGCATTACCAGAATATTCAATAACATAACCAGTTCCACCAGCCGTTCCTATTTTTCCTATTATATGAAGAATAATATCTTTTGCTGTAACACCTAAGTTTAACTTACCTTCAACAGAAATTCGCATATTCTTTGCAGGTTTTTGAATTAAGGTCTGAGTAGCTAATACATGCTCAACTTCACTTGTGCCGATACCAAAAGCTAATGCACCAAATGCTCCGTGTGTTGCTGTATGACTATCACCACAAACTATTGTCATACCTGGCTGAGTAATGCCTTGTTCTGGTCCAACTATATGAACTATACCTTGTCTGCTATCTAATAATGGAAAGAGTGTAACATCAAAATCTTTGCAATTTTTTTCTAGTGTTTCAACCTGAATTCTACTTTCTTTATTTTCTATACCTTTAGATCTATCTGAGGTTGGGACATTGTGATCAGCTACAGCAAAAGTACTTTCGGGTCTTCGAACTTTACGATTATTATTTCTTAAACCTTCAAATGCTTGAGGGCTCGTAACTTCATGAACAAGGTGTCTATCAATATATATGAGACAAGTACCATCTTCTTGTCTATCAACAAGATGATGTTCCCAAATTTTATCAAAAAGAGTTTTAGGATTACTTATTGTCATCCGATTTATTTTCGGCTGCTTTTTCCTCTTCTTTACTAGATTCCTCTGCAGCTTCTGCTTTAGATTCTTCTGCTGGTTTGGCTTCTGCTTCTTCTGCTTTTGTCTCTGCTTGTTTTGCTTCTACCTCTTCAGCTTTAGGTTCCACTGCAGCATTTGTATCTGTATCTGCAGTTTTTGTTTCTTCTACCGGAGGAGCTTCCTCTATATATTCATATTGATCAGCTTCATCGCCCCTATCTTTATCTGCGATCCTTGCTTTCTTTCCAGATAATTCTCTTAGATAATATAGCTTAGCTCTTCTTACATCGCCTTTTCTAACAACTTCAATTTTTTCTACTAATGGACTGAATAAAGGGAATACTCTTTCAACACCCTCTCCATGAGATATTTTTCTCACAGTAAAGTTAGAGTTTACTGAATTATTTTTTCTTGCAATACAAATACCTTCAAATGCTTGGAGTCTCGACTTACTTCCCTCTGTAATTCTTACAGTAACTTTTAGAGTATCACCTGGACGAAAAGCAGGAACTCTTTTTTTTGAAGTTAACTTTTCAATCTGTTGTTTTTCAAATGTCTCTAATAAATTACTCATTTTATATTTCCTTTTTATAAAGATCTGGTCTTAATTCTTTAGTTTTTTCAACCGATTTTTCTTTTCTCCATTTATCAATTTTTTCATGATGACCTGATGTTAAAACATCTGGAACTTCATGTTTATTCCCCTGAATATCTTCCCAGGTTTGTGGTCTGGTATAATGAGGATATTCAAGTAGATTATTAGAAAAAGATTCTTCTAATAAACTTTGTGGGTGCCCTAATACTCCAGGAATGAGACGAATACAACCTTCAACTAACACCTGAGCAGGAATCTCTCCTCCAGAAAGGACGTAATCACCGATACTTATTTCCTGGAAATTAAGAATTTCTACAGCTCTTTGGTCAACCCCTTCAAATCTACCGCATAAAATAAGCATTTCATCATGTTTTGATAGGTTATTAAGTTTGGCTTGAGATAATTTCTGACCTGACGGTGTCAGGAAAATTTTGCAGTAATTATCGGTTTTGAAAGTGATTGAATTTAATGCTTTTTCAATGACATCTGGACGAATAACCATTCCAGGGCCTCCCCCAAAAGGTTCATCATCAACACTTCCTCTTTTGTCAATTCCAAAATTATGTAGATTGACTATCTCGAGAGAAAATTTTTTATTGTTTAATGCGTTTCCAATTACAGAATATCCTAGCGAGCCAGGAAACATCTCAGGATAACAGGTTAAAATTACTACTCTCATTTTAATCAAGAATACCAGGTATTGGATCAGCTATAATTTCTTTTTTATTGATATTAACTTTTAATATGTTTGTTTTATCAAAAGGTATAAGAATAAATTTGTTATCATATTTGACTTCTAATAAATCACCTGCCCCAAAATTTTGAACATTTAAAACTTTTCCAATACCAGTATTGTCTTTCAAGAAAATCATGCATTCTATTAGGTCATTTATGTAGAACTCATTATCTTTTGTTTTTGGAAAAAATTTCTTATTTGAAAAAATTTTTTGACCTTTAAGCTCTAAAACATCTTCTCTAGAAAAGTATTTTTCAACTTGAACAACACACTTATTATTTTTAAATAAAATATTTTTAAAATTCCAAGCAAGTGAACCGTCAAAATTATAATAGTTTTTTAGATTTTTAAAAACTTCGAACGAGGTAGTCATCATATTAACTTTTATTTCACCTTTTAATCCTAAAGGAGATCCAAACTGACCAACAAGAATGATATCTTTATTACTCAAAGCAAAAATTAATTTTATTCTTTTTTAGCTTCTGCTTCTTCTGCTTTTGGTTCTTCAGCAGGTTGTGCATCTTCAGCTGGCTTAGCTTCTGCTTCTTCTGCTTTTGGTTCTTCAGCAGGTTGTGCATCTTCAGCTGGCTTAGCTTCTGCTTCTTCTGCTTTTGGTTCTTCAGCAGGTTGTGCATCTTCAGCTTGCTTAGCTTCTGCTTCTTCTGCTTTTGGTTCTTCTGATGCAGCTTTCGCAGCTTCTTCTTTTTCTTTAGCTGCAGCTAAACGTTCTTGCGCTTTTTTCTTAGGTAGATGTTTTTTTGTTTTTTCAGTAATAACTGGTTTTTCCATCACACCAAGATTGCTAAGAAAAATAGAAATTCTATCTGAGGGTTTTGCTCCTTTTGAAATCCATTCTTTAGCTTTGTCTAAGTCCATTTTAACTCTATCAGCGCTATCCTTGGGAAGCATTGGGTTATAAGTTCCAATTTGATCTATAAATTTTCCATCTCTGGCTCTTCTAGAATCAGCAACTACTATTCTATAAAATGGTCTTTTCTTAGCACCACCTCTTGATAATCTAATTCTTACTGGCATTTTATTTCCTTTCTAATTAATGTTTGGAGGAAGATTTCCTTGTAATTTTTGCATTAAATCACTGGGAATTCCTCCTTTGCCCATTGATTTCATTCTCTTCATCATTTTTTGTGATTGGAGAAACTGTTTTAATAACCTGTTAACGTCTTGAACTTTTGTTCCAGATCCTTTTGAAATTCTAATTTTACGTGAAGCCTTTATTATATCTGGATCAGCTCTTTCTTTTTTTGTCATTGAATTGATTATAGCTATTTGTTTATCAATAATTGAATTAGAAATTTTATTTTCTGCCATTAACTTCTGTGCTTTTGAAACACCTGGCATCATAGAAAGTAAACCGGAGACTCCGCCCATTTTACCCATTTGCTTTAATTGATTGGCAAAATCTTCAAGATCAAATCTTCCTTTAGCAATCTTTTTTGCCATATCTTCCATTTCTTCTTTATCAATATTTTCAGCAGCCTTTTCGACAAGAGATACAATATCTCCCATACCTAAGATTCTTTGTGCAATTCTCTCAGGATGGAAGGGTTCAAAATTTTCTACTTTTTCACCTAATCCCATAAATTTTATAGGAGAGTTTGTTATTGATTTAATTGATAGTGCTGCACCACCTCTACTATCACCATCTATTCGAGTTAAAATTGAACCAGTAATATTTATTGCATCACTAAAACTTTTAGCTACATTTGCAGCATCTTGTCCTGTTAGAGCATCTGCTACTAATAACGTTTCGTCAGGTTTAAACCTATTTTCAATTTCTATTAATTCGCTCATTAACTTTTTATCTAAAACTTGTCTTCCAGCAGTATCTAAAATAAGAATATCAAATAAATTTTTTTGAGCATAGTCTATAGAATCATCAACAATTTTATTAGCTGATGATAGATTGTGACTAAAGAAATCTGAGTCGGTTTCTTCAGCTAATACTTTTAATTGTTCTTGTGCTGCTGGTCGATAAATGTCTGCTGATGCTAATAAAATTTTTTTCTTTGAAGACTTCTTTAACAAATAGGAAAGTTTCGCAATTGATGTTGTTTTTCCAGAGCCCTGTAATCCACAAAATAATATTTTAGTTAATTGAGAAGTTGATAAATTTAGAGATTTATTTTCTGATCCAAGAATTTTTACCAGCTCGTCTTGCACAAGCTTTATTATCATTTGATCTGGCTTAACAGATTTGAGAATTTCTTTTCCTAGAATGTTTGACTTGATAGAATTTATAAATTCTTTTACTACAACTAAGGAAACATCTGCCTCTAAGAGAGCGATTCTAATTTCGCGTAATGTAACTTCAAGATCTGTTTCTGATATAACAGCCTTACCTCGAATACTTAGAACAATTTTTTCAAATTTTGTGTTCAGTGTATCAAACATAAATCTCCAATAGCCATTTATCTCCAGGGCACGAAACTCGTGGGCTAGAGTACCTATCACAATTGTAACAAGCTCAATTCGTTTACAAATATAGGATTTGTTCGTAACCCTCTATTAGCTGAATAGTTGAAAGTCAAGTATTCTTAAATTTCCCATATTTACTGAGATTTATCGATAAATTAGGTTATAAAACAAATATGCAAAAAGTAGACTTTATAAAAATGCATGGACTTGGGAACGATTTTGTTATCATAGATAAAAGGTCAAACAAAATCGAAATTACTGAAAATATTATTAGAAGACTCAGTGACAGAAGAACAGGAGCAGGATGTGATCAATTAATCACAATTAACAATACAAGTAATCATAGTGCTGATGCTGAAATTGAAATATTTAATCCTGGTGGTGATAGAGCCGAAGCTTGTGGTAATGGAACACGCTGCGTGGCAAAAATATTATTTGATGAAGATTCAAATAAAGAAATTTTAAAAATTCAATCTGATGCAGGAATATTAGAGTCAAAAAAAATAGATAACAATATAAGTGTCAACATGGGTTTAATTAAAAGTACTTGGGATAAAATTCCTTTAAGTAAAGAAGTCGATACAATGAATATACCAATTTCAATTGATGGATATAGTAATGGAGTTGCTGTTAATGTAGGTAATCCACATGTAGTTTTTTTTGGAAAATCAATCAAAGATACAGATCTTAAAAGTATAGGTCCTAGAATAGAAAATCATGAGCTCTTTCCAAAAAAAACTAATGTTGAAATAGTTGAAGTTATTAATTCAAATTTAATTCAAATGAGAGTTTGGGAACGTGGAGTTGGAGTCACGCTAGCTTGTGGTAGTGGTGCCTGTGCGGCTGTATATGCGGCGTGGAAAAAAGGATTGATTGAAAATAACGCTGAAGTGAAACTTGAAAAAGGATCACTGCATATAAATATAGTTAATAATGAAGCGATTATGACAGGACCTGCAGAAATTAGTTATCGGGGAAGTTTAGAAATATAACTTATGAAAAATAAAAACTACGTAGTTAACTTAGGTTGTAGATTGAATATTTATGAAGGTGAAATTATT
Source organism: uncultured Alphaproteobacteria bacterium (assembly GCA_902560675.1). Lineage (GTDB taxonomy): Bacteria > Pseudomonadota > Alphaproteobacteria > HIMB59 > CACPNW01. The sequence goes on from CACEMP010000007.1 coordinate 27,319, forward strand.
AAAAACCATCTTAAAAAAAATAATTTAAATAATGTTACAGTCATAAACTCATGTGCAGTAACTGAAGAAGCTGAGAAAAAAGTTTCTTATGAAATTAGAAAGGCAAAAAAAAATTTTCCTAATAATAAAATAGTAGTTACAGGATGTGCAGCTCAAATTAATCCATTAAAATATAAAGATTTAAAAGAAGTAGACTCAGTAATTGGAAATACAGAAAAATTAGAAGCTTTAACATGGAAAAATATTGATCAGTCTAAAAATCTTAAAGTAGGAAATATATTAGAAGAAAGTAAAACAGTACCCAATTCAATTGAAAAATTTGAAGGAAAATCGAGAGCTTATATTGAAATACAACAAGGTTGTAATCATCGCTGTACTTTTTGTATTATTCCATTTGGTAGAGGCAATAATAGAAGTGTACCTGCTGGAGAAATAGTAAATAAAATAAAAAAAATTGTTAGCAATGGATATAATGAAGTTGTTTTAACAGGAGTGGATATAACTGATTATGGGAAAGATCTGCCTGCAAAACCAACCTTTTCAAACCTAATAAAGAGAATTCTAAAATTAGTACCAGAATTAAAGCAATTACGGTTATCTTCAATTGACTGCGCTGAAATAGACGAAGATTTTTGGGATGTTTTGAAGGACGAAAGATTGATGCCTCATTTTCATATAAGTTTGCAAGCTGGAAACAATTTAATTTTGAAAAGAATGAAAAGAAGACATTCAAGGGAAATGGCAATTAATTTTTGTAAGAAAGTTTTATCTATTAGGAAAGATGCAACATTTGGTGCTGATATAATTGCCGGTTTTCCAACAGAGACAGAAACGATGTTTCAAGATTCAATTAAACTAGTTGATGAGTGTAATTTAACTCATCTTCATATTTTTCCTTATTCACCAAGAGAAAACACTCCTGCATCCAAAATGCCTCAAGTTCAAAAAAATATTATCAAAGATAGAGCAAGAAGACTTAGAGAAAAAGGTATGGACAAATTAAAACAATATTTAAAAAATAATATTGGAAAGAAGGAACGAATTTTAATTGAAAGTAGAAAAGAAAATTTTTCACTGGGAAAAGATCAGCATTTTTTTAAAGTCAAACTTGATGAAGAATTTAAAGAGGGAAATATAATATCCTGTATTTACACAGGTGTAGAAAATGATACCTTATTAGCAAGAACAGCATGAGTTTGTTCTCAATATTTAAAAATAAGTTAAGTAAAACTTCAAATTTACTTTCTTTTAATATTTTAGAAATTTTAAAAAACAAAAAAATAGACGATTTAACTTTAGAAGAATTAGAAAATGTTCTTATTTCATCTGATATTAGTTTAGATGTTGTAAATCAATTAATAGATTCTATAAAAAAAATAAAAATTTCAAATGATGATGGAATAAAAAATGTACTTGAAATCTTAGCTCAAAATATAGAAAGTATATTACTTCAAAGAGAACATGTCCTGATAAATGAAAAAAATGACGAAAAAAAAATTTTAATATTTGTTGGAGTAAACGGAAGTGGAAAGACGACCACTATTGGTAAAATTGCAAATAAAATTTTATCAAATAAAAAAATACTGATTGCAGCTTGTGATACATTTAGGGCAGCAGCTGTTGAGCAGTTGGAAAATTGGGCGAAAAAAAATGATAATGGTTTTATCGCTGGAAAAAGTAATCAAGATCCAGCAAGCGTAGCGTATCAGGCAACTGAAAAATTTGGAAAAGAAAATTATGATTTTTTACTTATAGATACTGCTGGAAGATTATCAAATAATACTAACCTCATTAATCAACTAATTAAATTGAAAAATGTTATATCAAAAGTTAATTCCTCTTTTAATATTGAAACTGTATTAGTTTTAGACGGAACAAATGGTTCAAACATGATTAAACAAGTGGAAATATTTGGAAATGAACTTAATGTATCAAGTCTTATAATAACTAAATTGGATGGAACAGCAAAAGGTGGAGCATTAATTTCAATTGCAAATAAATTTGAAATCCCTATAAGTTATGTTGGTCTTGGAGAAAGTATTGAGGATCTTGTAACCTTTAATTCTCAAAGCTTTGCAAGATCTATTTTAAATCTAGAAGAACAAAAATGAAGTCATTTTATAAATTATTAATTGATATAGGACCACTTGCAGTATTCTTTATTTTTTATACAAGAAGTGGTCTTCAGGAAGCAATACTTCCTCTTATGATAGCAACTGTAATTTCAGTAATTATTTCATATATACTTGAGAAAAAAATACCAATTATGCCAACTCTTGGGGCTGCAATTGTATTAATATTTGGTGGGCTTACAATTTATTTTGACAATGAAATTTTTATTAAAATGAAACCAACGATAATAAATATGGTCTTCGCATTAATTTTATATGGAGGAGTGATTGTTAAAAAACCTCTTTTAAAATATCTTTTAGGTGCTGCACTTAAATTAGAAGAAGATGGATGGAGAATATTAACTCAAAGGTGGATTGTTTTTTTTATTGCACTTGCTGTTTTAAATGAAATTGTTTGGAGAACACAAAGTACTGATGTTTGGGTAAATTTTAAAGTTTTTGGTATCTTGCCAATTACTTTTATTTTTACGATGACACAATTCCCTTTAATTAAAAAATACCAAATTGAAGATTAATTAAAAATTGTTTTCTCTTAGTGCTATAAATCCTGGTGATTTATTTCCCTCAAGCCACTCTAAAAATGCGCCCCCAGCTGTTGATAAATATTTAAATGCATCATTGGCTTTAGCTTTTTTTATTGCTGCAAGTGTATCTCCTCCTCCTGCTAAAGCATCTAATTGATACTTATTTGAATAATTGTGTATAATATTTGCAACTGAAATTGTACTTTTATCAAACGGAATATATTCAAATGCACCTAAAGGCCCATTCCATAATAGTGATTTAGATTTTAGTATTTCATTTGAAATTAATTTTGTAGTTTCTTCACCAACATCTAATATCATTTGGTCGTTTGGAATATTATTAATTGAATAAGTCTCAACATTTACTCTATCTTCTATTTTTTTTGAGCAAACAGCATCAATTGGTAAAAGTATTTTGCAATTTTTTGATTCTGCTTTTTTTTGTATCTTTTTTGATAGTTCAATAAAATCATTTTCTACTAGAGAAGAACCAACATTATAGTTATTTGATAGCAAAAAGGTATTAGCCATTGCACCTCCAATTACTAGAGAATCAAAAATTTCAACTAAATTTTCTAGAACTTTTATTTTTGTTGATACCTTTGAGCCACCTATAATTGCTAGATTTGGTTTGTTTGAACTTTCTAAAAATTTATCTAAATTTTCAATTTCTTTAGAGAAACTTAATCCAGCGTATGAAGGTAAGTATTTAGTAATACCTGTTATAGATGCATGATTACGATGAGACGCAGAAAAGGCTTCATTAATATATATGTCAAAACTAGAAGCTAATAATTTTGAAAAATTAAGATCATTTTTTTCCTCTTCAGCATTAAAACGAATATTTTCTAATAGACAAATTTCTCCCATGTCCATTTCAGCAATTTTTGTCTCAATTATTTTTTTCTCACAGTTAGCTAAAAAATGAATTGTGTTAAGATTAAAAAATTTTTTTAATTCTGAACATAAAAACTCAATAGAATATTTCTTATTAACCTCACCTTTAGGTCGTCCAAAATGAGCAATCAAAAATACCTTATTATTGTTTTTAATTAATTTTTCTAGTGTTGGCAAAATAGCATGGATTCTTGAATGATCTGTAATTGTGCCTTCCAAAACTGGTACGTTTAAATCAACTCGAACAATTATTTTTTTATTTTTACATTCTAAATCTTTTAATTCTTTCATTTCTATTCACATGTATATAAAAAAAATGCTGGAAATCATTGATTTTTTTTAAAATTTAGCAGTTTTTTCTTTTTTAATACATATATTTAGTATATTAAATTCCTTTTACACTACTAAATATAGTAATGGAGTTAAAATATGCCTTGGGACGAAAATAATGTTTTAAAATTACGAGAACTTTGGGAACAAGGGCTGCCAACAGCTCAAATTGGTAAACTTTTAGGTTTTACGAAAAATGCAGTTGTTGGGAAAGCACATAGAATAGGGTTAGAGCGAAGACCATCGCCGATTCGAAGAACTGCTGTCAAACCAGATAGAAAAAAAGCACGGTCTCCGGTAATGCCTAAACTAAACTTCGAAACAAAAAAAGAGGAAATTACTGAAAATAAAGAAAGCTCAACTTTTCAGCCTGTGGTAAAGAATTTATTTACAAATCAAATAAAAAGAGGTTGCGAGTGGCCTAAAGGTCATCCCGATGAAAATGATTTTCATTTTTGTGGTAAAGATAGATTTGAAGATAAGCCATATTGCATTGAACACTGCGCTGTAGCATATGTCATTCCTGAAAAAGATGATGATGACATTCAACAAGTTAATTCAAGAATTTAATAGAATTTTAAATCTCAACTGATATCACTAAATATTGATGAAAAATCAGAGTGATATTTCTGTTTTTAGTCCAGTTTTAATTGCTGGAAGTTTAATTTTACTAATAAGTTTTGCAATAAGATCAACTTTTGGACTTTTTCAAATACCAATTGCTGAAGATTTTTTTTGGATGAGATCAGAATTTTCACTTGCAATAGCAATTCAAAACTTAGCTTGGGGAATTGGAACTCCATTGTTTAGTGCTTTTGCAGAAAAATATGGAGATAGGAAAGCTATAACAATTGGATTAGTTTTGTACTCAATAGGTATATTTATAAGTAGTACAGCTGTAACACCTGAAGCACATCAGTTGTTAAATATTTTGATTGGTTTTGGAATTGCAGGAAGTGGATTTGGTCCTGTTTTGGCAGTAGTTGGTAGAGCAACTTCAGATGAAAGAAGATCCTTAGCTTTAGGAATTACTACAGCGGCTGGTTCAGCTGGACAGGTTATTGGCCCTCCTTTTGCTGCAAGCTTATTGTCTTTTATGCCTTGGTCGTCAGTATTTGAAATATTTGCAATAATATGTTTAATAACACTAATTTTAGTTCCTATTTTAAAAAGTCAAAATAAAATAACATTAAATAAAAATGATAGGAATTTAACAGATGCTTTAAAGAATGCATTTCAAGATCCAACTTATTTGATGTTATTTCTAGGATTTTTTTCATGTGGCTTCCAATTGGCATTCATTACTGCTCATTTTCCAGCATTCATTGTAGAGAATAGTAGCCCAATAATACAGGGCAGTTTTATTTCTTTATTTTGTAATTCAATTGAAAGTTTAGGAGCATTTTCAATGGCATTGATAGGATTTTTTAACATCATTGGTTGCTTAATTGCTGGAGCATTAGGTAAGGGTTATACAAAAAAATATTTATTATCTTTCATATATGTAGGAAGAACAATAGCAGCTGTCCTATTTATCTTATTACCAATAACTCCTTTGTCTATTTCAATCTTTTCAATTGTGATGGGATCTCTATGGTTAGCAACAGTACCTTTAACATCAGGAATAATAGGTCATATATATGGTATTAAATTTATGGGTACATTATACGGTATTGTATTTTTGTCTCATCAGATTGGTTCTTTTGTTGGTGTTTGGTTGGGGGGAATATTTTATGATATTTATGGCAGTTATGATGTTGTTTGGTGGGTTGGAATAGGAGTTGGAGCATTTTCTGCAATAATTCATTTACCAATTAAAGAAAAACCTCTTGAAGAAAGACAAACATTAGCGATATAATTAATTAATTTTAAAAAACTAAGATGAATGAAAAAAATATAATAAGAAAACTGATTGTAGTTATATTTTTTTTAGTCTTAATTTATACTTTGCTAAGAATAGGAGTTGGGTTAGATTTTGGTATAGGCCCATATGTAAAAAATTAAATATTCGCAAATGCGAATAACTAATAGACCATGGAAAATAATATAGTATGTGCAGATGACTTTGGTTTAACTAAATCAGTAAATAGAGCAATCATTGATGTCTTTAACAAAGGTAATTTAAATCTTACATCATTAATGACTAATATGCCTGGAACAAAACATGCGATTGAATTAGCAAAAATTCATAACAAACTTGAGGTAGGTTTACACTTTAATATAACGGAAGGAACTTCAATTGTTGGCAAAAGTTCTTTGACGGATGAGAGTGCAATTTTTTTTTCGAGAAATAAATTATTAAAGAAAATTTTTTTAGGTCAAATTAAAAAAGAAGACGTACTTATTGAATTTAAGGAACAGCTAAACAAATGTTATAATAATAACATAAATATAAAAACTATTGACTCACACCAGCATATTCATTCACTAAATTTTATTTTTAAAATAATTTTACCAGAAATAATTAAAAGAAATTTGACAATAAGATCTTGTTTTGCAGAAATTCGATTTTCATTAAGAAGATTTAATCATTTATTATCAAACATATATTTGTATAGAAATAGAAATAATATTGTTTTTAGAAACTCTATACTTACTTCTATTTATCACAGTGGAAAGTTTTTTAACGAATTTGATTATGAAAATTCTTTAAATAAATTTGGCAATAAGTTTAAAAAAACTGAATTAATGATTCATCCATATATAAAACATCAAGATCTGAAGCATTTATATAAGGATACTTATAAAATTAAAGAAAGATTTTTAAATAATTGTTTCCATGAATACGAAATTCTCTCAAAAAAAAGTGTTTTTAATTTAAATTAAAATGTTGAGTAAATTAAAATATTATCAGCTAACTACCAAAAATTTAAAAATCATTAATAATTTTTTTAAAACTGAAGATAAAAGTACTAGAATCACTGAAAAATATTTAAATTGGTGGTATTTAGAAAAAAAATTTTCTGATTCTTCATTTGTTTTTTTAAAATTCAGATCAAGTATTGTATCAATAGCAACAATCAACAACCAGAAAATAAATATTAACAAAAAATTATATAATATTGGTCTACCGCAGAACGTGATAACAAGTTCACAACATAGAGGAAAAGGTTTTTTTCAGAAAACCTTTTTTGAGTGTGAAAAACGAAATACAAAAAAGAATGTTAATCACTACATAACGTTTACAAATAAATTAAGCACTCCAATTTTCTTAAAAAAATTTAATTATATTAAAGGTAAATGTCCTAATGTTGTTGTTATACCAATTATTAGTTTTTCTTTTAAAAAAATTAAAATTTCAAAAGTAAAAAAATTTAATACTAATTTTTTATATAAATCTAACAACAAAGAGATTAATAATTCTATTTATAAGGATAAAGAGTATATGAGATGGAGATATGAAAAAAGTATTTTCAGCGATGTTCATATTTTAGAATTTAAAAAAAATAATTTAGTTGAAAGTTACGCAATAATTAAATTTAGTTATAGATATAAAATCAAAGTTTGTTATCTTTTAGATATAATAGGAAAATTTAACATACGAAATTTAAAAGAATTAAAAAAATATATTTTTAAAAATAAATCTTTTCTTTTATTATTTTTAGACAATGAACAAGTAAAATTCTTTTATAAATATAAAATCAACCTTAAATTTAAGAATCAATTTAATTTCTTAGTTAAGAATAATTCTAAAAATAATAAATTTGATTTATCTAATATTAACTTTAATTTGAGCTTTGGTGATATAGATTTTATTAATTATGCTTGAATAAATATTAATTTAAAAAGCTTTCCACAAACTTTTTTATATAAACAGCTATTATTTTTTAAAACTAATATAAAAAATGTAAGATAAAATCTTATTTATTTTTGCCTATGGAATATAAAATCTTAGATAAAATTAACTTTCCATCAGATATTAGAAATTTAGATAAGAAAGATCTAAAAACGCTAGCTGATGAGTTAAGACATAGAACTATTGAGACTGTTTCCAAAACTGGTGGCCACCTGGGTGCAGGATTAGGTGTGGTTGAGTTAACAGTAGCAATTCATTATGTATTTAATACACCTAGAGATAAATTAATTTGGGATGTTGGTCATCAAGCATATCCTCATAAAATTATTACTGGTAGAAAGAAGAAAATTGAAACATTAAGAAAGAAAGATGGTTTATATGGTTTTGTTAGAAGATCAGAAAGTGAATATGATCCTTTTGGTACAGCACATAGTTCCACTTCTGTATCAGCAGGATTAGGAATAAAAATTGCTAAAGATATAAATAATGATAATGCAAATGTAATCTGTGTTGTAGGTGATGGAGCTTTAAGTGCTGGATTAGCATATGAGGGTTTAAATAATGCAGGAGCATTAAAGAAACAATTAATTGTTATCTTAAATGATAATAAAATGTCAATTGATAAACCTGTTGGAGCAATGAGTACTTATTTAGCAAGATTATTATCTTCAAAATCTTATTCAAGTTTAAGAAATTTAATAAAGAAAATAAGTAAAACTCTCCCAGAAAACTTTTCTAACACACTTTATAGAACTGAAGAATATTCAAAAGGAATTTTATCTGGTGGAACACTATTTGAAGAATTAGGGTTTTACTACCTAGGTCCAATTGATGGTCATAACATGAAAGATTTATTATCTGTTTTAGAAAATTTAAGAGATAATCAATTTGATAAACCAATATTTTTACATTGTATTACAAAAAAAGGTAAGGGCTATAAACCAGCAGAAAAATCAGACGACAAGTTTCATGGTGTTGAAAAATTTAATATTGATACAGGACAAATAATAAAAAAATCAAATCAAAAAACTTATTCTTCTGTATTTGGTGAAACGTTAACAAAAATTGCAAAAAATGATGAAAAAATAGTAGCGATTACAGCCGCTATGATGTCAGGCACTGGTTTGAAAATTTTTAAAGAAAATTTTGAAGCACGATTTTTTGATGTTGGTATAGCAGAACAACATGCCGTGACTATGGCAGCTGGTATGGCAACAGAGGGATTTAAGCCATTTGTTGCTATATACTCAACTTTTTTACAAAGAGCATATGATCAAATTGTTCATGATGTAGCGATACAGAAATTACCAGTAAGATTTGCGATAGATAGAGCTGGTATGGTAGGTTCAGATGGTCCTACACACGCAGGATCTTTTGATATAACTTTTTTGTCAACTCTTCCAAATTTTATTGTAATGGCACCAAGTAATCAAGCTGAACTAATAAGAATGATAAAAACATCTTCTTTAATAAATGATTTTCCTTCAGCTTTTAGATATCCCCGTGGAACAGATACTTTAACAGGTCAATTTGAAGAACTAAATGAAATAGATATTGGCAAGGGTTATTTTGTTCAAGAGGGAAATGAAATTGCAATTTTAAACTTAGGTACTAGACTAAATGAATGTATTGAAGCTTGTAAGATACTTAAACAAAGCGATATCTATCCAACTTTAGTAGATGCAAGATTTGCAAAACCGATTGATACTGAAATAATTGATAAGATTTTAGATAACCACAAATATTTAATAACTATTGAGGAAGGTTCAATAGGTGGATTTGCGTCACATGTAATGAATTATATAAACAACGTAAGAGTAAAAAAAACTAAAACAATTATTAAAAATATTTTTTTTCCTGATAAGTTTATTGAACACATGAAACCAGAAGAACAATACGAAGAGATTAAAATGAATGTAAGTTCAATTGTTGGCAGAATTAGAGAATTACTTGATGATAGAATAATAAATATAAATGAATTTAATCATAAAAGATGATTTATATTATTTTAGTTATATTTTAATGAAAAAGGTAGCAGTACTAATAGCGGCAGGATCTGGTATGGGCGCAGATGCCGCAAAAAGACTTTCTAGAGATGGCTTTAAGGTAGCAATAATGTCTTCTTCTACAAAGGCAAAAAAATTAGCAGATAAATTGAAAGGTATCGGGTATGTAGGATCAAATTTGGATCCAAATAACATAAAAGATTTTTTTAATATCGTATTAAAAAAATGGGGAAGAGTAGATGTTCTTGTCAATAGTGCAGGGCATGGTCCTAAGGGCAATATTTTGGATATAACTGATAAAGAATGGATCAAAGGCATGGAAATATATTTCTTAAATGTAATAAGGGCAGTAAGAATTGTTACTCCAATCATGAAAAGACAAAAAAATGGATCGATCATCAATATATCAACATATGCAACATTTGAGCCAGAAAAATATTTTCCAACTTCAGGTGTCATGAGATCAGGTCTTGCTTCGTTTTGTAAAATTTATTCTGATGATTATTCTAAATTTAATATTAGGATTAATAATATTCTTCCGGGGTTTATAGATAGCCTAAAAACCAAAAAAGAATTTATAGATAGAGTCCCTCTTAAAAGACCTGGAAAGGTAAGTGAAATTTCTTCTGTAGTAAGTTTATTATCATCTAAAGAGGGATCTTATATTACAGGTCAAAATATAAGAGTAGATGGAGGTATAACAAGATCAGTATAAGAAAATGCAGAATAAACAAATAGAAGTTTTAGGTAAGAAATATAGTAAACCAATAAGTTGTCTAACAGCATATTCTCCTGCGGTTGCTAATATTTTAGATGGTTTAGTAGATATGATTTTAGTTGGAGACTCACTTGGATCAACTTTATATGGAATGAATAATACGCAAAAAGTTACTCTTGATATGATGAAAGCCCATGGTGAGGCTGTATTTAAAAATGTAAACAAAAGTATAAGCGTAATTGATATGCCTTTTGGTACTTATAAAAATACTAAACAAGCATTTAAAAATGCTAAACATTTAATTAGTTTTACTCAAGCAAAATTTGTTAAATTAGAAATATTAAAAGAGAAAGATGTATCAATTATTAGACACTTATCAGATAAAAATATTAAAGTAATTGCACATATAGGTGTTACTCCTCAAAGCTATAAAGATTTTAGTAAAATTAAAGTAGTTGGTAGAAATAAAATGCAAGTCAACAAGTTAGTTAGTTTAGCTAAAAACTTAGAAGATGCAGGAGCTAAACTTATTTTGATAGAATGTGTAACTAAAAGAGCTGCCGAAAAAATTACAAATTCAATATCTATACCCACAATAGGAATTGGTTCTTCAAATCATTGTAATGGACAAGTTTTGGTTTTTGATGATTTAATTAATTTATCATTTAATAATCACACACCAAAATTTGTAAAAAATTACATTGATTTTAGGAAGATTGGTCGTAATGCTGTGAAAAAGTTTGTCAAAGATGTGAAAAACAGAAGGTTTCCAAGCAAAAAATATTCTTATAGCTAGAAAATCTTAATAAATTTTTCTATTTTAAAATCATAATTATATAAATCAGCAGTTGAGATATCATACCACAAGCCATGTATTTTTATTTTTTCATTATTGATTGCTTTTTTTACAAAAGGTAAACTTACTAAGTTTTTAATAGAATTTTGAATACTTAATTTTTCTAATTTTCTGATTTTAATATCTTTCGGATCATTGATGTTTAGCTTTTTATATGCTGGCTTTATAATTTCAATCCAGTTGTTTAAAAAATTAAATTTACTATTAGATTTGTCACCAGAGAATTTATCAAATGCATATTTAATTCCTCCACAATTTGAATGACCAATAATAATTATATTTGGTATTTCTAATTCTTGCACAGAATATTCTAGGGCAGCTAATGTTGAATTTTCATTATTATTTTGTTCGTAACTTGGTATTAAATTAGCTATATTTTTATGAATAAAAAGCTCACCAATTTCCGCTTTAAAAAAAGATGTTGGTTGAACTCGGGAGTCACAACAGGAAATTATCATTGCTAGGGGCTTTTGTTTTTCTTTAGATATCTTTTTATATTGGCTTTTATTATTATCAAAATTAGAATTTTTCCATTCCTGAAATTTTTTTGATAATATTATTGGTAGAGTCATTTAATTTAATTATTTTTAATATATTAATTTAATTTAAATAAAAATAAAATGAAACAAATACATAGCAGAAAATTTTGTGTGGCACCAATGATGGGTTATACGACACCATATGCAAGAAAACTTTATAGAATATTATCAAAAAACACTTTTTTATTCACTGAAATGATTGCAACTAAAACATTAATAAATTCTAAAAAGCGTGATTTAATTATTGAAAATGAGGATCATAATCCTGTTGCTTTACAAGTTGGTGGTAGTAATTTAAATGACTTAAAAAAATCATCTAGGATCGCTAATGAATATAATTATGATGAAATAAATCTAAATGTAGGATGTCCAAGTAAAGCTGTACAAAAAGGAAGTTTTGGTGCATGTTTAATGCAGGACAAGAAGCTAGTTAGGCAATGTTTAGAGTCTTTGCAAAATAAACATATTGAAACTTCAATGAAATGTAGGATTGGTTTGGGTAAAAATTTTAACTATGATTACTTTGAAGAATTTATTGATGAAGTTCTTAAAAGTGGAATAAAAATTATTTATGTACACGCAAGAAATGCTATCTTAGGTGGGATTAGTCCAAAAGCAAATAGAACAATACCTCCCTTAAACTATGAATTTGTTAACAAAATAAAAACAAAGTATCCTAAAATAACTTTTATTTTAAATGGTGGTATTGATAGTTTTGATAAAGCAATTAATCTATCTGAAAACTATGATGGAATTATGTTAGGAAGGTTAGTACAAAATAATCCTTTTTTGTTAAAAAAAATAGATGAGGTTTTTTATGGTGGAAATGACAATGTTGAAAGTGATGAGAAAATAATATCTTCATATTTTAATTATATTAGGCCCAAATTAGGTCAAGAAACTATATTTAGACTTTTAAGTCCTATATTGAATATCTTCTTTGGAATTCCAAATAGTAAAAAATTTAGAATAAAAATAAATTACTATTTAAAAAATAATAATTTAGATTTAATAGAAGATCAATTTATGAAATTTGTTGTTGATCAAAAATTTGTAGGTAATTAATCAAAATGGAACATGGTAAGAAAAGTTAATTATTTCGACCCCAGGATTTTTATCAGAAAGATTAGCATTTGAAATATGTCCAATAGAAAATGATATTCTTCTATTCTCTAAAAGTTTATAAGAAAACTCAAAAGTAGTTCTAAATTGAAGTTCGTTTCCTAAATCTTTTCCTGAGCCATTATTATAGTATCCTGCACCAAAACTTGGGGTAAATATTAGTTTGTTATCATTGCCAGTAAATAATTTTCCAATATTGTCTTCTAAATAGACTCCACCTAAAATATAGGATGCTTGATCACTTGTATATTCAAAACCTACAAATGGTTTAAGATAAAAAAAATTGTCTTGTTCTGGTCCAATATCTACAATTGAATTATCAAAACGGAGCTCATATCTAAAATCAGTTGCTTGATTTTTTTGTGAACCATTTAACTTAACATCATAAAAACCTATACCGTATACATGGTAATTGTTTGCATTTGTTATTGAGGAGAAACATACAATTATCAACGTAATGAATATAAAGATTTTCATGAAGAGTATATTATTTAAAAAAAATAATGTATCAAATGAAAAATTCTTTTTCTTGTTGAGAAATTTCAAGAAGCGATTTTTTTAACTTTTCTAAAGCTTTAGTTTCTATTTGTCTTACTCTTTCTTTACTTATTTTCAAAGTTTTTCCTAACTCATCTAAAGTAATACTTTTTTCTTTAAATTTTCTTAATTTAATTATTTTTTTCTCTCTATCATTAAGAGTATTAATAGCAGCGGCGATATAATTTTTCTTTACAGAGGTATCATTGATTTCCTCAAGTATTTCCTCAGGATTGTCTCTTTCATCTGCAAGAAGAGACATCAAATCATTATCATTTTCACTATCACTGTCTACTTTTTGATTTAAATGAAGATCACCACCTGTAAGTCTGGACTCCATATTTTGTACTTCAATTGATTTAACACTTAACATCTCAGAAACTTTATCTATTTCAGATTGACCCATAAATTCTCTTGAAACATCATTAATTTGTTGTTTTATTTTTTTTAGATTAAAAAAAAGAGCTTTTTGTGATGCTGTAGATCCTGTTCTAACCACAGACCAGTTTTTTAAAATATAGTCCTGAATTGAGGCTCTGATCCACCAGGAAGCGTAGGTGGAAAGTCTAAAGTCTTTAGAGGTGTCAAATTTGTCTAAGGCATGCATAATACCAAGTACACCCTCATGTATAAGGTCATCTAAAGGTAAACCATAGCTTGAATACTTTCGTGCAAATGAAACAGCAAGCCTTAAATAAGAATCTAATATTTTTTGAAGTGATTTAGGATTTTTATTATCTCGCCAATCATTTATTAGACGGAATTCTTCATTTTTTTCTAAAATAGCTGCTTTTTTAGAAAACTCGACTAATTTACTAGAAAAATTAATAAAACTTTTATTCATATATATATATTATACGTAGAAATTATAAATTGGATCAATTAGACTGAAATAATTCTTCAATATCCCCGTTGGGATTAAATAATCCTCCAAAAACTAGTTTATTTGAAAAAGGTTGTTTAAATAGCGTACAAACGACTTGGTTTTTTGCTAACTCCAACTCGTTATTACTATTAGATTGATACCCCCTTACAATCCTAATAAAAGTATTGTATGGGTTATTAAATTTAGAAAAATTTTGGTATCCCCACCAAAAACAGTCATTTTGAGCTGAAAGAGGTCTAGATGTGTCCACACCTCTATTTACAAACAAAATTTTTTTTGATGATGAGTATGCTGCATGTTTTAAATTTAAGAAATATTCTTTATGACCTTGATTTCTTATAATTGTCTCATTTAATTTTGATGTCCACTTAGAAATTGATACTGTTCCTGATGAAGCTATATCTAAAACTTCACTGTTAGAGTAACCATAGGAATTTAAAGTTTTATCAACTCCATGACTAAACATCCAATTGACTATTTCAACAGGGTTAGGGGCAATATGAAGTTGTAAAATTTTACTAAACATTTCTTCTTGTGCACCCCTCAAAAAAATAATTCCATCAGGTTTTATAAAAAATTTTGACATTATTTTAGAACGTAAGTTTAAAAGACTAGTTAGAGTTTCTTTAGATTGGTTACCTAATCCTAATACGTTACCTAAAAAAATGAGTTTATCTCCATCCTTGAAATTTTTTAAAATAAAATCTTTTATAGAATTAAATGAATTTAAATTAGAATGAATTGATCCAACAGCCCATATACGGGAAGCATTTTTAAGTTCTACAAAATTACTTTCTTTTTCCAATTTATATTATTTTTTATTAAGTATTTGCTCAATTTTTTCAGTAGACTGAAAGTAATCTGTTTTTTCTACTGCGGCAACTTCTCTTGCCAAACGCTCAATTGCTATTTGGAACATTTGTCTCTCACTATAAGATTGTTCTGCCTGGCTATTTTTTCTAAATAAATCTCTAACTACCTCTGAAATTCTTAAAGGATCTCCTGAAAAAATTTTACTTTCATACTCTTGTGCTCTTCTGCTCCACATTATTCTTCTAATCTTTGGTTTAAGTTTCAATGTATCATAAACTTCATCAATTACTTTTTTAGAAGAAATTTTTCTTAATCCAACTTCTTCTTGTTTTTCTAGAGGAACTCTAATGATAAGTTTTGATTGCTCCATTTTGACAACATAAAATTTTGTTTTAATGCTTGAAATTTCCATATTTTCAATTTTTGTTATCTCTCCGACTCCATGTTTAGGATAAACAACTATTTCTCCAATTTTAAATTCAGTTTTATTTTTCTTCTTCATTTATCTTCCTGGTTTTTCACTAAAATGATTTTTAAATTTATTAGAAATATTTTGCCATTTTTCTGCATCTTTAGGAGGATTTTTTTTCTCACTTATATTTGGCCATATTTCAGAGTATTTTCTATTTAATTCAGCCCATTTTTCTATACCATCCTCTGTATCAGACAATATTGCTTCAACGGGACATTCTGGTTCACATACCCCACAGTCTATACACTCATCGGGATGGATTACTAACATGTTTTCACCTTCATAAAAACAATCAACTGGACATACATCTACACAATCCATGTGCTTACATTTGATACATTTTTCATCAACTACATATGTCATTATTTTCCTGATAACTTAGTTAGGCACTTTCTTTTAATATTTCCAGAGTCAATGTCGTTAATATAGAGTAATCCTGAAAGTCTTCTTATCAAACTAGCCTCATAATCGTGTAAATTTCCATCTGAAAGCACAACATCCCATAAAATTTCAATAAGTAACAATTTTTTTTCATAGCTATATTCTTTGTTTATTCTTGATGTGTAGAAATGTAAAGATTTGCTATTATCTCTATTTAAAACAGCTGCATCTAAACTTTTGTCTATATCTTCAGGCGTTTCTTCAAAAAAAGTTAATAGAGATTTTTTTATTTTATTAATTTCACCTTTATCAATTTGTCCATCGGTGTTTGCAGCTTCAATCATCAACCCACATAATAATTGAAGATGATAATTAGAGTCATCATCCTGTTGATTCTCTTGATTCTCAAAAAATTTTTTTAATATATTAATCAATTTAAGCCTTAAAGATAATTCTTTTTAAAGAAGTTTTTCTAAAACTGCAAAGGGAGAATTGGGATCAGCTTTATTAGCTATGTTAGTCTTTTTCTGTTTTTTTACAATATTGATATCTTTTTTTATATTTTTTTTATTATATTTTTTTTTGTGTTTTGTTTTGAAAAAATATAATTTTCTATCATTTGGAAGATTTGTACTTTTATATCCACAATATTCTAAGATATCTTTTAATTGATCACTATTACAACCTATAGGATTCATAAATTCTGAACTCTCTAAAAATGGTCCAGATTTAATTTTTTTTCTAGCCAAATAAAAAATTTTTTCAAATACATCTACTCTAAACGCAAAATCATTTAATAAAATATACCCTATTGATTGCCAGTAAGTCTCTGGTAATTTTAAAGTGGATTGAAATGATACTCTTCCATCGCTAGGCAAAGGTAAATAATTATTTATATTAGTTTGATTATATATTCTCCATAACAATGCGCATAATTCAATAGGCTTCTTTTTTAATAAATTTGGCATAAAAAAATATTTTGCACCAACCCTAATACCTAATTGTGATAAACTTAGTTTATTATCCTTATCAATATTTTTTAGAAATTCAGTAAAATTCTCAATTGGATACATTCCAAGGTTTTCAAAACAATTAAATGCTATTGCACGAACATGTGAATTCAAATTTTCGTCAAGCTTGTCTTTTATTGGCTTAAGATTATTACTTATTAAATTATCGATCCATTTTTGAATTTTTAAGCTTACCAGTAATTTATTTTCTGAAGATAAAAATTCAGAATTTAGAGCCTCTGCTTGAGGAAGATAAACTTTTGAACCTTTAATTAATTTACCTATTGGTTCATCACCCCAAAAAACAAATGCGCTTGCATTAAATTTAATTTTACTAATATCTCCTAAATTAAGAGAGTCATCAGGCGAATTTAAAAAATTTTTAATTTTTTCTTCTATCATATTTCTTAAAGATTTTTTAACATGACTTAGAGAAAAAAGAGAGTGTGAAAATAAGTTTTTGCTCAATTGTATATCAAATCCTTTAATAACCCCGTATTTTTCTTCATCCAAAACGATTTCATTATTTCTGTTTATATCTATTTTTTCAATATTTTTATGAAATGAATCATAGGTAAAAAACTTAGATGATGAATCAACAAATTTATTTGTTAGACCTATGTGCAAGTTATCTGATAATTGATTTTCAATTCTTTGAGTTTTATCTTGCCAATATAATGGATTTATTAACCAATCATTTTGATTAGAAATATATGTCCAAGTTCTAATTTGTGATATTTTGATTGATAACTCAGGTATACCACCATTAAAATTTTCTAATCGTGCTATCTTATTATTAAGCCAATCTTCAGGAATTTTATAATTGTTATTTAATAATGTTAAAAAAATTGTTTTAAGAAAAGTAATATAATTATCATTAAATATTTTTTCAAAATCAGGAATTCTACATATATCCCACAAGAGCTTAATATGAAAACTATCTGAAAGGAAACTTCTTATTTTGTCGTCTTCAGCTAATGTTTTAAAATTTATTTCATCAATTGCATTTTTTTTTTGAATTAAAAAATTTTTTAAAGGTATTTGTTTCAAAGATACTAATAAACTTTCGACAGTATCAAAAATTAAATTAGAATTTCTCCAATAAATTTTTTGTAATTGATCATAATTATGATTCTCGATAGATTTAATAATTATTGGATCTAATAAACCAGCTTCTTTTGTATAACCAAATGTTCCATTATTTTTATATCTTCCTGCTCTTCCTGCAATTTGCCCTATTTCATTTGTGCTTAGGTTGCGATTGTATCTACCATCAAACTTTTCAAGAGAAGTAAAACAAACATGATCAATTTTTAAATTTAAACCCATACCTATGGCGTCAGTTGCAACTAAATAATCAACATTTTTATTTTCATAAATCTCAACTTGTGCATTTCTTGTTCTTGGGCTTAAAGAACCTAAAACTACAGCTGCTCCTCCTTTGTGAGTTCTAATTCTTTCTGCTATTTCATAAACATTATTTATATTAAAAGCTATTATTGCAGAACGTGGTTTAAGCTTAGATAAATTTTGTTTTTGATTAAATAACAATTCTGATAAACGTTCTTTTCTTAAAATATTAATATTGGGAAATAGTTTTTTTAATATTGATTCAATTATTGAAGAACCTAAAAATATTGTTTCTTGAGTACCTCTTAAATTTAAAATTCTGTCTGTAAAAATATGTCCTCTTTCATAATCAGCTGCTAATTGCACTTCATCTATTACTACACATTCAACATTTATTTCAGTGGGCATGGACTCAACTGTGCAAAAAAAATATTTAGCTTCTTTTGGAAAAATTTTTTCTTCTCCTGTAATGAGTGCTACATTGTTTAATCCTATTGTTTTACAAGCTTTATCATAATTTTCACGTGCTAGCAGTCGAAGTGGAAAACCAAAAACTCCTGACGAATATGAAAGCATTTTTTCAAATGCAATATGTGTTTTTCCGGTATTTGTGGCACCTAATATTGCTGATAGATTAGAATCATTATCAATCATTAAAACTAAGCAGCATTAGAAATAATTTCATTCAATACAAAATTTAAAATACCACCTGCTTTAAAATAGTCCAATTCTTTGTTTGTATCTATTCTACACTTTAATTTTATTTGGATTTCTTTTTCTCCTGAAAATTTACAATCCAACAATTTATTTGGTTTCAATTCTGAAATTCCAATTATAGAAATCTTTTCATCGCCATTAAGTCCTAAAGTAAATCTACTAGTATTATCTTCAAATTCTAAAGGTAAAACACCCATTCCTATTAAATTTGATCTGTGAATTCTTTCAAAACTTTCAGCTATAACCGCTTTTATACCTAACAAACGCGTTCCTTTTGCTGCCCAATCTCTCGATGAACCGGTTCCATATTCTTTACCGGCAATAATTACTGTGTCTATATTATTTTTAATGTATTCTTGTGAAGCATCATAAATTGGCATTTGTTTGTTTGATACAAATGATTTTGTTATACCACCTTCTGTACCTGGTAAGATTTCATTTTTAATTCTAATATTTGCAAATGTACCTCTCATCATAATTTCATGATTCCCTCTTCTAGATCCATAAGAATTAAAATTTGATGAACTCACTTGTCTGTTTTGCAGGTATAAACCTGCAGGACTTTCCTCTTTAATCGAACCAGCAGGAGAAATATGGTCAGTTGTTACACTGTCACCAAGCATAGCTAACACTCTAGCATTATTAATATTTGAAAGATTGTTATTACTTGCTGTATCAAAAAAAGGAGGATGTTTTATATAAGTACTAGTATCATTCCAATCATATGTCATTTTATCTTTGCTTGAGATTGATTTCCAATTAATATCTCCCTCATAAATTTCTTTGTATCTTTTTTTAAACATTTTTGGTGAAAGAGATTTATTTAACAGTTTATTAATTTCTTCATTGGAGGGCCATAAATCTTTTAAGAATATTTCATCTCCATTTTTAGAGACACCTACTGATTCAGATTTAAGATTTATACCAATATTGCCTGCTAAAGCATATGCAACAACGAGAGGTGGAGAAGCTAAAAAATTTGCTTTTACGTCTTGATGAACCCTGCCTTCAAAATTTCGATTTCCAGATAATACTGAACAAACAGTTAAATTATTTGACCTTATTTCATCTGCAACCCATTCATCTAATGGGCCAGAATTTCCAATACAAGTTGTGCATCCATAACCTACTGTATTAAAACCAATTTTATCTAAATAAAATTTTAAACCTGCTTCTTCTAGATAATCACTTACAACCTTACTACCTGGTGCTAAACTAGTTTTAACACATTTCTTTACATCTAGACCAAATTCAAAAGCTTTTTTCGCTACTAAACCAGCGGCAAGCATAACACTAGGATTTGAAGTATTGGTACAACTAGTTATTGCAGCTATTACAATATCTCCTTTTTTTAATTTAGATTTTTCATTATCTTGAAAGTTGTTGTTAAACTTTTCAAATTCATTAGGTACATCTCTTAGGAGAATTTTGTCTTGTGGTCTTTTTGGACCTGCAACTGATGGTTCAATTGTATTTAAATCTAATGTTATTTTTTTATAGAAATTTGGTTGATAATTTTCATCCAACCACAGTTGTTGATTTTTTGAATATTCAGATACAATCTTAAGTTGGTGTTCATCTTTACCAGTTAATCTTAAATAATTTATAGTTTCATTATCAGTAGGAAAGAAACCACAAGTAGCTCCATATTCTGGAGCCATATTAGATATTGTTGCTCTGTCGGCCAAAGATAAATTCTTTAAACCATATCCATAAAACTCAACAAATTTACCTACCACACCATTTTGTCTAAGTATGTTTGTAATAGTTAAAACTAAATCTGTTGCTGTGATTCCATCTTGTAATGATCCTGTTAATTCAAAACCCACTACATCTGGAATATTCATTGAAATTGGTTGACCAAGCATGGCAGCTTCTGCTTCAATACCTCCAACACCCCAACCTAATACAGATAATGCATTGATCATTGTAGTATGACTGTCTGTACCAACAACAGAATCTGGAAAAAGATAATTATGGTTATTATGAGCTTTAACCCATATTGTTTTGGCAATATTTTCTAAATTAACTTGATGGCAAATTCCTGCCCCAGGTGGAACTAAGTAAAAGTTATCAAATGACTTTTGTCCCCATTTTAAAAATTCATATCTTTCTTGATTTCGCTCAAATTCCTTTGTAACATTTTGCTCTAAAGCCTTATTAGTTTTATAGTTATCAACCATAACGGAATGGTCTATTACTAGATCTACTCTTGACATTGGGTTAATAATTTTAGGTTCAAAACCTCTTTTTTTTAATGCATTTCTCATAGCAGCTAAATCAGCTACAGCAGGAACACCAGTAAAATCTTGCATTAGAACTCTAGTCGGAAAGAAAGCTATTTCTAAGCTTTCAGTTGAATCTTGTACTGAAAATCTAAAAGCTGACGAAATCATGTCTTTATTAATGTTTTCACCATCTTCATTTCTTAATAAATTTTCTAATAAAATTTTTATTGATATTGGTACTTTTGAAAGATTTACATTTAATGTTTTTGCAACTAATTTTAGATCAAAATACTTATATATTTTGTCATCAATCTTTAAAATTTGTTCAGAATTAAAAGAATTAAGGTTTTTCATAATTAAAAATATTTATATATTATCACAAATAGTATGAAGATATTTTTTTGTATAGGAAAATGTTAATTTATTATTAGAATTCTGGGAAATATTGCATTTATAAATAAAAAAAAATTTTAATTTATTTTATAAATAAAAAAACAATCGTATTTATCAAGAATAACAAGAAGATAGGTATATTGTTGACTTTATCCGTAAGTTTTGGGAATAAACTAATAGCCTTTTATAAATATCACTGATTGTGGTAAGGGGGTAGGTTCCTCCGGGGTAACAAAATACAAGGAGTATTTGTATGGCTAAGAAGAAAAAGAAAGCTGCTCCAAAGAAAAAGAAAAAAGCAGCTCCTAAGAAAAAGAAAAAAGCAGCTCCAAAGAAGAAAAAGAAAAAAGCTGCTCCTAAGAAAAAGAAAAAAGCAGCTCCAAAGAAGAAAAAGAAAAAAGCTGCTAAGAAAAAGAAGAAAAGAAGATAGTATTTCTTTGATTTTAAATGAAAACTTTTTTTTAAAGTTTTCTTTTTCTTATCTTTTTAAGGAAAAAGAAAAAAACGGGGCACTGCCCCGTTTTTTTATTGTTAAAAATAAAAAAATAATTAGACCAATAAAATGCTTCTTTTACAGAATATCTCCCTCAAAAGATCTAACATTGAGATTTTCAATGATATAAATTTATCATTAAGTAAAGGCAAAATAATTTCTCTTAAAGGTAAAAATGGATCAGGGAAAACTAGTTTGATTAAAATTATGTTAAATTTGTTAGAACCAACATTTGGTACAATTTATTGGAAAGGCAAAAATATTAAAAAAAATCTATATAGTTTTTATGATCAGGTTACTTATGTCCCAGATAAAACAACCAGTTTAAAAAATCTTACTGTTGAAGAAAATATAAAAATTTGGAAGAAAATTTCTTTATCTGATATTGGCAATAGCCAAATTACTAATATTCTAAAAACTTTAAAACTTGAAAATTATATTTACAAAAAGGTAAATTCATTATCTCTAGGTGAAACAAAAAAACTTGAATTGTTAAGATTAATAATTGAAAATAGAAAATTCTGGATCTTAGATGAGCCCTTCACCAACCTTGATACAGAGTCAATAAATATTATGGAGCAAACTTTTGATGATCACAGAAAAAATGATGGTTGTATTTTTTTTAGTACACATCAAAGGACTGAAATTGGAATAACTGATGAGATAATTTTATAAATGATCAATTTTTTAAAAAAATTAATTTATTTTTTTTACAGAGAATATAAATTATACTTAAGTGGATTTCATTCTGTATTAACAATGATTACATTTTTTTTTGTAGCAATTTTTACTTTTATTTTTTCAATTGGTCCTAAAGACGAAATTTTATCCTTGCTAGGTGTTGGTATCATGTGGACATTGTTTTTATTAAGCTCTACTCTATCTTTAAGAAAGTATTATCAAGAAGATTTTGAAAATGGTAATTTAGTTTTATTACACCTAAGAGGTTTTAGCTACGAACTGATTTGTATACTTAAAACAATATCACATTTTATATTTGTCCAAATTCCCTTTTTAATTTTTTTGCCCATAGCATGTATTCTTCTAAGTATATCTATTGATAAAGTATATTATATAATAATTAGTTTTTTTTTAGGATCGATAATTTTATCATGCTTAGGTTCTATATCCTCATCAATGAATTTGCTTAATAATAGAAATTATTTAATAGGTAGTGTTATAGTTATTGTTTTTAGTATACCTGTAATTATTTTTTCCGTAGGTTTGATTGGTCAATATGACAACTTTAATTCTCTAATAAACATATTATTTGGAATATTATTAATTACATTTGCTATAAATCCGTGGGCAAGTGGCGCCTGCTTAAAATTAGCAATAGAAAATAATTAAAATGAAATTTCTAGTAAACCCAAATAGATTTAATAGTTTAACAGATCTAATACTTAAACCATTAATGTTATTATCGATATCTCTTATGGTTATTGGCTTGATATTTGCATTTTTTCTATCACCAGATGATTATCAACAAGGATCAACTGTAAGAATTATGTATATCCATGTCCCAAGCGCGTGGCTTGCGTTAATGACATACTTTATTATGAGTTTATATAGTATAGCAGCTTTAGCATTTAGAATTCCTTTTGGATTTATTGTAAACACAGCTGTTGCTCCAATAGGTGCTATTTTTACATTAATTTGTATAATTACTGGTTCGCTGTGGGGCAAACCTATGTGGGGAACATGGTGGGTTTGGGATGCAAGGCTAACATCTGTTGCTATTTTATTTATAATATACTTAATTATTATATTAATAAATTTTTCATTTGAAAATCGACTTGTTAGAGAAAAAATAGTTGCTATATTTGTTCTTGTTGGTTCCGTTAATCTACCTATTATAAAATTTTCTGTAGACTGGTGGAATACCTTACATCAAACTGCAAGTATTAGTAAGTTATCTAGTCCAAATATTGATACTGCTATGTTGACACCTTTGATAATTATGACTTTAGCTTTTATTTTTATTGGAATTTTGATTGCCATTTTAAGAATAAAAACTGAAATTTACATCAGAAAGCAATCAACTTAATTATTTGTGACCATTAGTCCAATAGATTAGATATCTTTATTAAATATATTTGTTATTAGGAAAATATGTATTTTTGGTTTGTTTTTTCATCATATTTATTTGGAATTTTACTCATTTTTTTTCTCCTAATGCAAAGTTATATAAAATTTAAAAGAATAAAAAAATAATGAGTTTACGTTTTCAAAGACTTGTATTAATTCTAATTACGCTTACAATGATATTGGCCGCAATATTATTAATCTTAAATAATGTTAGAGAGAATATATCTTACTTTTATACACCATCAGAAATAAATAACTCAAATTTTGCCATAGATAAACGAATGCGAATTGGAGGCTTTGTTGAAAAAAATAGCTTTAATAAAATTTCTTCAAGCTCATTTAGATTTAGGATTACTGATGAAAAGAAGTCTATTGCTGTTACATTCAATGGAATATTACCAGACTTATTTAGAGAAGGGCAAGGAGCAGTAATTGAAGGTTTTTTTGTAAATAACATTACTTTTAATGCTACTAGTGTTTTTGCAAAACATGATGAAAATTATATGCCTGCATCTATTAAAAAAGATTTAAAAAATACTGGTTACTGGAATAAAAAATATAAATGAGTTCATTAATTGGGTTTTTAAGCTTAGTTTTTGCAATAGGAATTAATTTTTACTTATTGATTTCGAAATATATATTTAAATTTAAAAACTTGCCTTTCTATCTCTTTATTCGATTATCATCATTGCTAACTTTATTGTCTTTTTTTGCATTAATGTACGCATATATTGTATCAGATTTCTCAAATTATAATGTATTTCAAAATTCACACTCAAATAAACCTCTAATATATAAAATTGCAGGAACTTGGGGTAACCATGAAGGTTCAATGCTTCTATGGATGACAGTATTATCTATTTATAGTTTCTTCTTTTCATTTACAAAAAATATAGAAGATAGTTTTAAAAGATCAACACTACTTATACAGGCTTTTATTCATATTATGTTTGGTCTTTTTGTTGTTTTGACATCAAATCCATTTCTTGTTAACTCAATTTTTGTTGAAGAAGGTTTGGGTTTAAATCCAATCTTACAAGATCCCGGATTAGCAGTACATCCTCCTATTTTATATGCGGGTTATGTCGGTTATTCTATCGTATTTAGTATATCAATTGCTGGTTTGTTTCAAAATAGAGATGATGAATGGCTGCATGTTGCAAAAAAATGGTCATTAATAAGTTGGACATTTTTAACTGGAGGTATAGCACTTGGTTCCTATTGGGCTTATTATGAATTAGGTTGGGGAGGTTGGTGGTTTTGGGATCCTGTAGAAAATGTTTCACTTATGCCGTGGATTGCTGGACTTGCTTTGGTGCACTCTTTAATGATGATTAGAGGTGAACAGGCACTAATAAGATGGATTGTCTTCTTATCTATTTTGTGTTTTTCTTTAAGCGTATTTGGAACTTTTCTTGTAAGATCAGGAATTCTAACGAGTGTTCATTCTTTTGCAGCAGATTCATCTAGAGGAATATTTATACTTCTAATTTTTTTTATTATTACAGGATTTGGTTTTTTAGTCTTTCTATTGAAAGAACCAAAAAAATCTTATTCTTTAAAACTACTATTAATAAATAAAGCTTCAGCACTAGTTATTAATAATATTTTAATGGTTATAGCTACTTTAACAATTCTTTTAGGAACTATTTATCCAATTATTATTGAGGTTTTAAACAATAAAAGAATATCCGTTGGAGGTCCTTATTTTAATTCTACTGTTATACCAATAATGATTCCAGGTTTTTTATTAATGAGTGTTGCTCCTATTTTGTCATGGCAAACAAATAAAATCAAAAATTCAAAATTATATGTCCTCGCTTTTATTTTTTTAAGTGTTGCAGTTTTAATACAATCTTTTTACTTAACATTTAATACTTGGGGATTTATTGGAATACTCATAGGCTCATGGATAATTCTTGCCTCAATTATTGCAATATTTTTTTCATATAAAACGAAATTGAATATTAAGTTCTTTCAAATAATAAATCCACATGTTGCACATATTGGTGTTGGAATTGCAATTATTGGGATTACTTGTTCAAGTGTATTAAAAAGTGAATTTGAATTTAACCTTAATGAAGGGGATAAGTTTGAAATATATGATACTAAAATTTTGTTTAAAAAAATTGAAACAAAAAACGAAATTAACTTTCAATCATTAAGAGCTAAATTCTTATTTGATTTAGGGAACAAGGAGATAAAAGAAATACAAGCAGGAAAAAACTATTATCCAGTATCTAAAATGATAACATCAGAAGCTGGTATTTTGCATCAATGGTATAGAGACATTTATTTTATACTTGGAGATCAAAAAAATGATCAATGGTTTGTAAAAGTGTTAATTAATCCATTTGTAAGTTTTATTTGGCTAGGGGTTTTGATAATGATTTACTCAGGTTTAATTGCAGTAACAAGACGATGAAAAAAATAATAATTTTAACACCATTAATTATACTTTTTATAATATCTGCTTTTTTGATAATTTATTTATTAAGTGATAAAAATCCTAATCAACCTCCTAGTGCTCTTTTAAACAAAGATGTACCTAATTTTGAAAGTAAATCTTTGTATGATGAAAATAAGATTATTAAGATAGAAAACATAAAAAATAAAAAAATTTTAATAAATTTTTTTGCATCGTGGTGTGCTCCTTGCAAAATTGAGCATCCTCTATTATTTGAAATTAAAGAAAGGTATCCCGATTTATATATATTGGGATTCAATCACAAAGATAAAGCTTCGGATGGAATAAATTATCTTAAAAAAGATGGAGATCCATATAATTTTGTTGGTGTAGATTCTGATGGATTAATCGCTTTAGAATTTGGAGTTTTTGGACTTCCTGAAACATTTCTAATTAATGAAAATGGAAAAATTATTTACAAGATATTGGGTCCCATAACTAAAGATATATTAAAAAATGAAATTGAACCATTACTGTAGTATAATTTATACAATAAGTATTATGTTGTTTTGTCTTATTTCAAAATCTTATGCCAATGAAAATATAGATGAACGTGTAAAAAAATTGACTTTAGAATTAAGATGTATGACATGTCAAAATCAAAGTATTTATGACTCAGATGCTGAATTTTCAAATAATATAAAAAAAATAATAAGAGATAAATTTGAAAAAGGCGAAAATGAAACAGATATTAAGAAATTTCTGGTTCAAAGATATGGGGAATATATACTTTTCAGACCTTTGATAAATTATAATAATAGTTTTCTTTGGGTTTTTCCTTTTATATTGCTAGTATTTGGCTTATTTTTTATAGTTATTAAGAGCAGAAAAAATAAGGCTTAAACAATTTATTTTGTTTTTTCTTAATTAGATTATATGGTTCATCATAATTTAGAATTACTTCTTTAAGGAGGAAACGTGAAAAAAATTTTAATATACTTATTATCAATTAGTATCTTTGGAATAGCATCAGTAGCTAATTCTCAAACTATAAGAATTGGTACTGAAGGTGCTTACCCACCTTGGAACAACATAAATTCTGCAGGTGAATTAGAAGGTGCTGAAATTGA
Organism: uncultured Alphaproteobacteria bacterium; assembly: GCA_902560675.1. Classification (GTDB taxonomy): domain Bacteria; phylum Pseudomonadota; class Alphaproteobacteria; order HIMB59; genus CACPNW01. Next base: position 55,144 of record CACEMP010000007.1, read on the forward strand.
TTTTGGTAATGAAGCTTGTGAAAGAATGGGTGTAACATGCGAATGGGTAACCCAAGATTGGGATGGTATAATTCCAGCTCTTCTTCAAGGAAAATATGATATTATCATTGCTGGTATGTCGATCACTGAAGAGAGAAAAGAAAAAGTAAATTTTACAACTGGCTACATGACTGATGGAGCAAGATTTGCTGTATTAAAAAATAGTGGATTAGCCGATTTAAATATAGCAGGAATGGCAAAGGTTAACTTGAATAATGCTGGAGGTAAAGAACAAGCAGCTATTGGTCAGTTAATTGCTGCAATGGATGGTAAAACAGTATGTGTTCAATCATCTACAATACATCAAAACTTTTTAGAAAAACATATGTCTGGTGCCGTCGATGTAAAGTTATATCAAGCCGTGGATGATCATAACCTAGATCTCGCTGCTGGAAGATGTGATGCTGTTTTAGCAGATGTAGGATCAATTATCGATTTTATGGAGTCAGATGGTGGAATTGATGTGGCTTTCACTGGACCTACTTTTTCAGGTGGTGTATTTGGTGATGGAGTAGGAGGAGCTGTACGTAAAGAAGATTCAGATATTTTAAATATGTGGAATTCTGTTATCTCTGAAATGTCTAAAGATGGAACAACTGCTGAAATAACAAAAAGGTGGTTCGGAAGAGACATCTCAATGTAATTTTATACAAACAATAAAAAGCGGTTTATTAAACCGCTTTTTTTTTTGTGAAATTGAATAATTAAGGCTATCAATTTTTATAAATTTTATGATTTCTTTACTTAGTTTATTAATCCAAATTATTAATCTATTTCAATTTATTCTAATCATTTATATTGTTAGTATGTGGTTAGTTAATTTTAACATTATTAATACAAGTAATCGTTTTGTTTACTCAATTATGGATGCGATGTACCGTCTATGTGAGCCTAGTTTGAATTTTGTCAGAAGATATTTGCCTACATTTGGTAATTTAGATTTATCTCCAATAGTCGTTTATCTTGGGTTATGGTTTATTAAGAGTTTATTAATTGAATATTGGCCAAGGTAATAATGACTACAATAATCGATGGAAAATTAATTGCACAAAATCTCAAAGATAAATTGAAAACAGAAATAACGCATCTTACAAAAAAATATAATAAATCTCCTGGGCTAGCAGTTGTTCAGGTAGGAGATGTTGCAGCCAGTAGTGTTTATGTCAAAGCTAAAACAAAGAGTGCTAAAGACGTTGGGATTGAAGTTATTGATCATCATTTAGACAGTCAAATAACTCAAAGTGAATTAATTAATTTAATTAATAAGTTAAATGATCAGGTTAATGTAAATGGTATCTTGGTACAACTCCCACTTCCTAAACATATTGATGAGCAAATAATACTAGACACGATAAGTCCATATAAGGATGCTGATGGTTTTCATCCTCTTAATGTAGGAAAATTATCAATAAATGAAAAAAATGATGAAAATCTATTAATTCCTTGTACTCCGTTTGGTTGCTTATTATTGCTTAAAAGCCTTAATATTGATCTTAAAGGTAAAAACGCTGTTGTTATTGGAAGATCAAATATCGTTGGTAAACCGATGGCCCAATTGCTTTTAAAGGAATCATGTACAGTTACTATTGCTCATTCAAAAACTATTAATATAGAAACCTTATGCAGTAAAGCTGATATTCTGATTGCAGCAATTGGAAAACCAGAAATAGTTAAAAAAGAGTGGATTAAAAATAATGCAATAGTAATTGATGTTGGCATAAATAGAATGAATATTAACAAAGAAGGCGAAGTTAAAACTAAACTAGTTGGAGATGTGGATTTTCGAGAGGCTAAAAATAAAGCATTTGCCATTACACCCGTTCCAGGTGGTGTTGGTCCAATGACAATTGCATGCCTGCTTAGAAATACAACTACTGCATTTAAAAATAGTTTAAATTAATCTAGTAAAAATTTTCTAACTTTACCTTCAAAAGTTTTTATGGAAATTTTGTTTCTAGCCTCTTCACAATGAGAACAAAGCTTAGTGTATTCACCACATGGTGATTTATTATTTGTGTAGTAAATATTTTCATGAAAGCTATATCCAACTGCTTTTGGTGATATCCAGCCTCCAAAATATAAAACGGCTTTTTTATTTAAAGCAGCAGCAACATGCCCAAACCCCCCTTCAGGACCAACATAAATATCACATCTGTCCATAACCGCACATGCAACTCTGAAGCTTAAATTCTGTGGAGCATAAACACCTTCAATTTGTTTTGTTTTATCATGCACTGAATGTATTATTAAATTATCATGTTTCAGATTTTCAATTAGAGAATTCCAATTCTGATATCCCCAATCCTTATTTTGATGCTTTATGCTAAATTGCTTATCATTTATTTTGGTTGATGATGTCTCAATAAAAATAATCTTATTAAAATTTTTTTGATTACTTTTAGTCCAATAGTTTTTTGATTCTTCAATAATTTTTTTAGCATGTAATATTTCTTCTTCACTAAAATATAGTTGACCTGGAACAGGTTTAAAATTTTCATTCCAAATATAATTTTTACTATTTGAATTTTTATAATCTATATAAGGTCTATTACCTTGGTGATAATTGATTATATGAATTGGTTTATTTGCATTTAAATTTCTGCAATCAGATATATTTGGATTATTATCATATATTATTGAATGATATGCTTGTTTTTTTTCCGCATTACCAATAACAATTTGTCTCTCCGGATATAGTTTTTTAATCTTTGCAGCAAATGTTGTTACTAATAAATCATCACCATAACCCATAGTAATTATTAGTTATTTTTTTTTAGACGAATTGAATTAACTTTAATAAATCCTTCTGCATCTTTTTGGTTATAATCACCCTTAACATCAAATGAGACTAAATTATTTTCATAAAGACTGTTTTCTGAAAATCTACCTAAAATAATAACATTTCCTTTAAAAACTTTTAATTTTACTTTTCCATTTACATTTATCTGAGTACTGTCAATTAATTTTTGCATAGCAATTCTTTCTGATGAAAACCACAAACCATTATAAATTGACTCAGCGTATTTTGGCATAATTTCATCTTTTAGATGTGCTTCCCCCCTATCAAGAGTTATGCTTTCAATTGCTCTATGGGCATTTATTAGTATTGTGCCGCCAGGTGTTTCATAAACTCCTCTAGATTTTATACCAATAAATCTATTTTCAACAATATCAATTCTTCCAACACCGTGTTTTCCAGCAATTTTATTTAATTTTAATAAAATTTGTTCTGGTTGTAATTTTTCATCATTAATTGAAATTGGATTACCATTTTTAAATTCAATAATTAGAGTTTCAGGATCATTGGGTGTGTCACTTAAGTTGCTAGTCCGTGTATATATATATTCAGGAGGTTCGGTCCAAGGGTCTTCAAGAAGTTTTCCTTCAGAGGATGTATGTAAAAGATTAGCATCGGTACTAAACGGAGGTTCTCCTATTTTGTCTTTTGTTACTTCTATTTGGTTTTTTTGTGCATAATCAATTAAGTCACTTCTACTTTCAAATTCCCAGTTTCTCCATGGAGCAATTACTTTAATTGTTGAACTATTAGCGTAATATCCAAATTCAAATCTGACTTGATCATTTCCTTTGCCTGTAGCTCCATGAGCTACTGCTTCAGCCCCAACCTCTCTAGCAATCTCTACCTGTCTTTTTGCAATTAATGGTCTTGCTATAGCTGTTCCTAATAGATAAGAGCCTTCGTATAAAGCATTAGCTCTAAACATTGGAAATACATAGTCTCTAACAAACTCACGCTGAAGATTTTCAATAAATATCTCTTTCACACCTAGTTGTTTAGCTTTTCTTTCAACAGATTCTAATTCTTCGCCCTGTCCAATGTCTGCTGTAAAAGTAACTACTTCACATTTATATTTGTTCTGAAGCCATTTAAGAATTACGCTTGTGTCCAGACCACCAGAATAAGCTAAAACAATCTTTTTCATTAGCAATCTTCGATAAGCTTATTATAAGACGCTGTAAAACCTTTTAAAGTGTAAATATCATTTGTCACAGTCCCTCTAGAAGATTTACCTGTGACAGTTAACTCCAAACCTTTCTTCATTGCGAAAATAACCTTGTTATCATCATTAGTCCATGATGCCGAAGGAAGATCCTCTGTAGTATAAAAGTTGTACTCTCCTTTATCAATTTTCACAATTATTTCCGGTCCTATTTTATAATTATAACCAGCTTCAATTTGCACTATAGTCTCAGGCGAACCAATATTTTTATAAACTAAAATATAAAACTCTCCCCTATTTTTATCAGGTGATAAATCTGTTGCTATTGCTAAACTACCGATATAACAATACTCATCTGTCTTCACGAAACTCCATTTGCCCTTTTCAAGTGTCAAACCAGGTAAAGACAGAAAAACGTATAATGAGATAAAAAGTCCTAAAATTATTTTCATCTAATTTACCTTTTAGTATATCTTACACGATTAGTTAAGAAAGATTAGAGCATGATAATTAAATTGATTAGAAATGAATAAATTACAATTAAATCAGTTAATGATTAAAATTAGAGAAGACCGCGACGAAATGGCTTTTTCAAGTTTATTTGATTTTCTAGCACCAAAAATTAAGGGGTATTATATTCAAAATGGTCTTTCATCTGAAAATGCTGAAGAATTGACTCAGGAGGTCTTCAGTATAATTTGGGCAAAATCTGACAGTTATAACCCATCAAAATCAGCTCTTTCTACTTGGGCATATACAATTGCAAGAAATAAAAAAGTTGATTTTTTAAGGAAAAACAAAGGATTTTATGGAAACGAGGAAGATATTAGAGAATTTTTATATGAGGCAAATAGAGAAGATATATTTAATCAAAATGAAATAAATGAGCAGGTAAAAAAATTAAATATGGAACTTGAACCTAGTCAAAGAAAGATGATTAAAATGAACTTTTTTGAAAATAAAAGTCATAAAAAAATTGCTGAAGAGCTTGAAATTCCCTTAGGTACAGTTAAATCTAGAATAAGGCATATTTTAATAAAAATGCAGAGATTGTTATGAACGGTACTTTGGTAAAAAATCAGCTAATATTTGACTTCGCTGCTGGATCTCTAGGCCCAGCTAAGTCAGTTTTTACATCTACCTATCTTTATTTAAATTCAAAAGCATCTTCCCTAAATAATACGTTTGAGAGTATGCTTGGCGATGATCTTATTTCTAATCATGATGTAGCTTTAGATAAGACTACATATAAAGACTGTATTAGCAAAATAAAGAAAACAAAAATAAAATCTGATGAAGAATCAAGCCCTATATCTAAACTTGTTGGGCCTATTACAGACTTAAAATGGAAACAAAAATATAAAGGTTTTAGTGAGTTCAATCTTAAGATCAAAGATGATGATGAATTAAAATTGATTAAAATGGATCCTGGTGTTTCTGTACCTCTTCATTCGCATGGTGGTAAAGAATATATACTCGTGCTAGACGGTAGCTTTTGTGATGAATATGGAAAATATTCAGTAGGCGATATCCAAATTAATGATCAAAAGATAAAACACACACCAATCGCTTGTAAAGATGACGGGTGTGTATGTTTATCAATTACTGAAAAGGATGTTATATTTTATGGTAGATATGGCTCTTTTTTAAACTTGTTTACATTTATAAAATCTTTTTTTAAGTAATTCTTCTTAACTTGTTTTATAATAAACAAGTGAAAAAAATAACATCTGAATTTTACAGAGGTAATACTGTAGAAAGCATTCATAAAATCAAAGTATTAGTTAAAAATTTGGATGGGAAAAAACTAATTAGCACAGGAAATGATAATGATTTAATATTTCCTAGATCAGCAGTTAAAATTTTTCAAGCAATTCCATTTGCAGAAACTAAAGCAATACAAAAATTTAAGCTTAACCCTAGAATTATTGCATTAAGCTGTTCATCTCATAGAGGTGAGTCATTTCATATAAAAGAACTTAAAAAGTGGTTAAAAAAAATTAGTATAGATAAAAAAGATTTAAAATGTGGTATTCATTATCCACTCAACCTCAAAGCAAATAAGAATGTTTTAAAGTCTAATATTAAAGTAGATCAGCTATATAATAATTGTGCAGGTAAACATTTAGGAATGATAACTAGCTGTATTGTAAATAATTTAGATACAAAAAACTATCTTAGTTTTAAACATCCACATCAAAAAAGAATAAGGAAAGTTTTTGAAAGATTTTCAGGAAAAAAAATAATCAAAAAAAATTATGCTGTTGATGGATGTAGTGCACCTCAGTATTCCTTTCAAATTAAGGATATAAGCAAAATTCTTGCTAATTTAAATAAAAGTTACTTTGGAAAATTTGAGAATTCTTGTGAAACAAAAATATTAATCAATTCTATTATTAACAATCCAAATTATATAGGTGGAACAGATAGTTTAGATAGTAGGGTTATGAGAATTTCAAACAAAAAAATATTTTGCAAAGGTGGAGCTGAAGGGGTATTTCTTTTTATACATTTAAAAAAGGGAATACAGGGAGTTATAAAAGTGGTAGATGGAAATGAAAGAGCAATACCTCCTGTTATTTTTGATATTTTTAAAAAATTAAAGATACTTACTAATAGTGAATTAAGAAACTTGAAAAAGAACTATGATTTCAATCTATTTAATCATGCTAAGATATTGACTGGATCCATAAAAACTAAATTAAAGTAAAAATTAGAGTTAATGAAATACCTAAAGTCAAAGGTAGCCTTAAATGATAAAAAATATTTGTATATTTAGAATAAATAATAAATCTATCACAAGTTAATTGAATGAGCATAAAAATAATGAGCAAAAGAAATTGAGTATAAAAACTAAAATTAAATTGGTTTAGTATTAGAACTATAGTTGAAAATAGACTAGGAATAAATCCATATAATGCTCTAAAAATCCCAATTTTTTTTTTGAGATTCCAATTTATTGCACCAATAAAAACTATTATTAAAATGGTATAATAAACCAAGAAATTTTTATAAATGTCTTCATTGATTAAATAAAAAAAATATTTATCTATAATAATTATTATATATGGAATAAATCCTAGGTATGAAAGTAAATATTGATAATTGATTTTATAATTCATATCTTATGTTAAATAATAACACTTTAAATAAAGTTCAAAAATTATTAAATAATAAAAACATTATAGATGGAAAATTGTTATCTGATTCATTTGGAATTAATTGTATAAAGGTAAAAACAGATGATAAAATGGATTTTATCATTAAATATTACGATATTAAAAAAAATGAAAATTTTAATGCAATACAAGCTGAATCAAATAATCTAAAATATTTTAATAATTTAAAAATTAATTTTTTTCCTAAAGTAATAGTTAGTAGCAATAATTATTTAGTAATGTCATTCATAAGTAATGACAGAAAACTTCCAAATGAAACAAAGAAAGATTTTTTAAAGGCAATTACCTCAATTCATCTTTGTAAGAAAAAAAATTATGGATTTGATTTTGATACACAAATTGGTGGACTAAAACAGATTAATAAGATCAATGATAATTGGATCGAATTTTATAGTAATTACAGACTTGGATATATTTTTGATTTGATATGTTCTTCCAATCCGATGAGCAGTAAAATTAATAAAAAAATAGAAACCATAATAAAAAAACTTGAAAATTATATTCCTAAAAAACCTGAATCCTCATTGTTACATGGTGATCTTTGGGAAGGAAATATACTTTTTTTTAAAGAAAAATTTGCTGGTTTTATTGATCCAGGTTCTTTTTATGGACATAATGAATTAGAAATAGCGTATTTAAGATGGTTTAATCCTGAATTTATAAAAAAAAATTTTATGGAAGAATATAACGACATTATAAAGATTGATAAAGAATACTATAACTATGAACCAATATATCAGCTATACTATTCATTACTAAATGTTTATCTATGGGATAGAATTTATATTAAAGATGTAGAAAGACTTCTAAAACATATTAAGATTTGAGTTAGACACATGGATTAGGGTCACTTAAATGAATGTTTTCTATGTCTTTAATAATTTCTTCTGAAAGTTTAATATTAATACTATCAATATTTTCTTTTAATTGATCTAGGTTTGTAGCACCTATAATATTACTTGTAACAAATGGTCTATCATTAACAAATGAATTGGCGAAGGTTGACGGAGGTATGTTGTACTTTTTTGCAAGATTAAAATAATGTTCTATTGCTATTTCACCTCTCTTAGTCTTATGACGTGAAAATTGATTTGGCCATAATGTAAATCTAGCATTTTTTGGATTTTTTCCTCCAATGTATTTTCCACTTAATCGTCCTCCAGCTAAAGGCGAGTATGCTAAGAGTCCACATTTTTCTCTTACCGCAACTTCAGAATTGGCAATGTCAAATACTCTATTAACTAAACTATAAACGTTTTGTACTGACATCATTCTTGGTAATTTTTTTTCTTTAGCAACCTGTAAGAATTTCATAATTCCCCATGGGGTTTCATTAGATAGTCCTACATAACGAACCTTGCCAGTTTTGACTAAAGTTTCTAGATTGTAAAGTACCTCTTCAATTTGTGTCCAGTTATTGTCATAGGCATCATACTGATAATCTAGTTGACCAAATTTTGGTACTTTTCTCTCTGGCCAATGTAATTGATAAAGATCGATGTAATCAGTTTTTAATCTTTTTAAACTTTCATCTATTGCTAAATTCATGTTTTTTTTATCAAAACCTAAATTTTCAGCACCATCTCTTATCCAATTTAAACCATCTGATTTTGATGCAATTTTGGAAGCAAGTACAATTTTTTTTCTATTATTTCTTTTATTAAACCAATTGCCAATTATTTCCTCAGTTTTACCATATGTCTCCTTTTTTGGTTTAACTGCATATAACTCAGCAGTATCGAAAAAATTTACTCCTCTATCTAGAGCATAATCCATTTGAGCGAAGCTCTCTTGTTCTGTATTTTGTTCTCCAAAGGTCATTGTGCCAAGACAAATAACACTTACTTCTATTTCCGATGTTCCTAATTTTCTATACTTCATACTATTTTTATTAAAATATCTTGAAATTATGAGATTTATAGCGATATTAGTATATAATAAAAGGAGAAATTATGGCTTTAGACTTTAATCAACGATCTTATACTAAATCAGTAGATCAAGCAGCAATTGATGAAGGCTTGAGAGCGTACATGCTTAAAGTTTACAACTACATGACTACGGGATTGGTATTAACTGGGTTCATCGCATATTTTTTTGGAAAAGCATCTATTGTTACAGGAGAAAGTGGTCAAATCCTAGGTTACACAGAAATTGGTAGGTTGCTTTTTGGTTCACCATTAGCATGGGTTATTATGCTATCTCCATTAGGATTTGTTTTTTATCTTAGTGCAAGAATTAATAGAATATCAACAAGTGCCGCACAAATAACGTTTTGGTTGTTTGCATCTATAATGGGATTGTCTATGGCATCTATTTTTATACAGTTTACAGGCACCTCTATCGCAAGAGTTTTTTTTATTACAGCAGGCACATTTGGAGCGATGAGTCTATACGGTTATACCACTAATAGAGATCTGACCAAGCTTGGTGGTTTTTTATTTATGGGTTTAATTGGTATAATTTTGGCAAGCATCGCTAATTTTTGGTTTCAAAGTGGACCTTTAGCATTTGCTATATCAGTTATTGGTGTTTTAGTTTTTGTTGGACTCACAGCATATGATACACAAAATATTAAAAACATGTATTATGGAGGAGATAGTGAAGAGATAGGATCAAAAAAAGCATTAATGGGTGCTTTAAAATTATACTTGGATTTTATTAACTTATTCATATTGTTGCTTCAATTATTTGGTCAAAGAAGATAGTTCTTTTAAAATTAAAATATCTTTTTATTATACCCAGTCTTTATAAAGACTGGGTTTTTTTATTAAATAATGAATATAAACGACAGAATTAATTTAGTATTAAAAGAGTTCTCCATTGGTAAAAAAAAGGAGGCATATAAAAAACTTAAAGAAATTTTAAGTGAAAATCAAAAAAATGATCAGTTGCGTTTTAATATTGCTGTTATTGAACAATCACTAAACCTAAATACAGAAGCAAAAAATAATTATAAATATTTAGTAAACAATAACTATAATTTTAAAGCTATGGTTAATTTATATTTAATTTATCTACAAGAAGAAGATTTTAATTCGGCATTGGTGTTGATCAATAAAATAATTGATACAGATTATAGTTCTGAAAATATTTATAAAGACAAGGCATTTGTATTATTGAAATTAAAAAAATATGATGAGTCTTTAGAGATCTGTAAGAATTTTTTAAAAAAAAAAGATGACCTAGATTTTATAAATATTTTAGGATTAAATCATATTGAAAAAAAAAATATACCAGAAGCCGAAGCTATATTTAAGAAAGGATTAAAAATAGATGAAGGGAATTTTTCTTTACTAAATTCTATTGGTAAAATGTACCACGAAATAAGGGACTCTAAAAATGCAGAAAAATATCTTCTAAAGGCCTATGAAATAAAAAGTGATTCATATGAGATTCTTAACAACCTAGCAGGTTTTTATAGAGAAGAAACACAATATGAAAAAGCAATTTTATTATATAAAAAAGCATTAGAAATTAATCCATCAAACCCTTCATTAATAAATAATTTAGGTAAAGTTTACTTTGATATTAACGACTTAGATTTAGCAAAAAAATATTGTAATGAAGCGTTAAAATTAAATGCAAATGATGGAAATATTAAAAAAATACTATCTTTAATTTATTTTAGAGAACATAATTTTGAAACTGCTTGGACATACTTTGATGGAAGATTAAATTTATCAGACTTCAAAGAAAAAAATTCAACAATTAATAATATAAGAAAAAAATTAATTTCAAAAAATAAACTTAATATAAATTCAAAAATACTTGTTTTAAGAGAGCAAGGAGTTGGAGATGAGATTCTTTATGGAACCATGTACCATGATTTATTGAAGTCTTATAAAAATGTTACTATAGAATGTGATAAAAGACTTAAAAATCTATTTAAGAAATCGTTTAGTGAATACAAAGATTCGT
>CACEMP010000008.1 GCA_902560675.1 uncultured Alphaproteobacteria bacterium
TCAGAAATATTACTTGATGATAATGAAATTAATAAAATGATTAATGATTATAATACAGAATTAAATAATTTTAATATTTTAGTAGACAATTTTAACTTACACTACCAACAACAATTAATTGATATAAGAAATGATATTTTACAAGAAATAATTGTATTAGTTGAAAATTATGCTAAAAATAATAAAATTGATCTTATTTTAGACTCAAAAAATTATTTGATGGCGTCTAATAATATAAATATTACAAATTTAATTTACGAGCAAATGAATAAAGTAAAATTAGAATTGGATTTTAAAAATTTTGAACAAAATTAGATATTTAGATATTGTTAATCAATTGAAAAAAAATTCAATTGAAATTGAATCAAATATTGATTCTAAATCTATATTTTCTGGAATAAATACTTTATTAAAATCAAAAACAAACGATTTAACTTTTTTTTCAAATACAAAATATATTCAGGATTTAAAAAAATGTAAGGCTAAAGCATGTTTAATAGAATATAAATATGCACATTCTCTTCCAGAAAAATGTACTCCAATAATTACAAATGACCCCTATTTAGCTTTGGCATTTATTAGTGAGCTGTTTAACAACCAAAAATCTTTTTCAAATGGCACGATTTCTAAAAATGTTACTATAAGTAATAATAGTAAACTTCATTCAAATATCGAAATAGGAGATTATTGTACAATATTAGATGAAACTGAAATTTTTGATAATGTTATTATTGGTTCTAATTCAAAAATTGGTCCAAATGTTGAAATTCATAAAAATTCAATAATTCATGATAATGTATCAATATCTAATGCAATAATAAATGAAAATTGTGAAATAAAGTCTGGTGCAAGAGTTGGGTCTTATGGATTTGGATTTGAGGAAAAAACTAAGCAAAAAATTAAACATATTGGAAATGTTGTAATACATAAAAATTCTACAATTGGTTCAAATACTACTATTGATAGAGCAGTATTTGATAGTACTTCAATTGGAGAATTTTCACAAATTGATAACTTAGTACAAATTGCACATAATGTTATTATTGGAAGTCATGCTATTATTGCAGCTCAGGTAGGTATAGCTGGAAGCACTCAAATAGGCAAAAATATTAAAATTGGTGGTCAAGCTGGTATAGCAGGCCATTTAGTCATTGGAGACAATGTTACAATAGCTGCAAAAAGTGGTGTTACTAAAAATATACCTGATAACAATGTTGTGGCAGGATTTCCTGCAAAAGATATTAATTTATGGAAAAAAGAAGTAATAAGAAATAGTTTAAAAAAATGAAATTTAATATTGAAGAAATTAAAAAATTAATACCCCATAGAGATCCTTTTTTATTTGTGGATACATGTGAAATAATAACACCAGGTGAACATGGAAAGTCAGAAAAATTTTTTTCAAATGATGACTATTTTTTTAAAGGACATTTCCCAAATAATCCAATAGTTCCTGGCGTAATAATCGTTGAAGCAATGGCGCAAACAGCTGGTATTGTTGTATCCTATAAACTTAAAGATTATGATGAAAAATCAGTATTATTTATGAGTGTTAATAAAGCAAAATTTAGAAAACCAATCCTTCCAAATGAAAAAGTATCATTTGAAGTAAAGTTTCTTAATAGTGTAAGAGACGTATATAAATTTGAAGGTACATGTTTTAAAGAAAATGTTAAAGTTAGTGAGGCTGAATTTTCTGCTATGATTACTTATAAGTAATAATCAGAAATATTTTATTTATTTTAAGTTACATTTTCATAATTTAATAAGGTTTTACAAATGATACATCCTTCGGCTGTTATTGCGAAAAATGCGGAAATTCATGAAACAACATATATTGGCCCTTTCTGCATCATTGGGGATGGGGTTAAAATTGGAGAAAATAATAATTTAATCTCCCATGTTTCTATTGTTGGAGATACAACTATAGAAAATAGTAATACTTTTTATCCATTTTGTTCAATTGGTTCTGAACCTCAAGATTTAAAATATAACAAAGAAAAATCGTATCTAAAAATTGGCAGTAACAATAAATTTAGAGAAAATGTTACCGTAAATCCAGGAACATCTGGTGGAGGCTTAAATACAATTATAACTGATAATTGTTTATTTATGGTAGGTTCGCATGTGGCACATGATTGTATTATTAAATCAAATGTTATTTTAGCAAATAATGCCACTCTTGCAGGACATGTAGAAATTGATCACAATGCAATTTTAGGAGGTAATTCAGCAATTCATCAATTTGTTAGAATAGGAAAATATGCAATGATTGGTGGTATGAGCGGTGTTGAAAAAGATATCATTCCATATGGTTTGTATACAGGAATAAGAGAAAATTTGAAAAGCTTAAACCTTATTGGTTTAAAAAGAAAAGGCTTAACATCTAATGCAATCAATGAAATTAAAAATCTCATAAATATAATTTTTGATAAAAATGATACAATTGAAAATAATATTAAAAATAATTTTGTTGAAAGTTCTGAAATTTTAGAAATTAAGGAAGTAATTGAATTTTTGAAATCAAATTCAAAAAGAGGTATTACCACTTTTGAAAATGACTAAAATAGGAATAATTGCTGGAGATGGTAATTTGCCTCTATATATTGGTAAATCACTATTAAGTAAAAATTACGATGTTACATTTTTATCTTTAAATAATAAAAATAATAAATTTTATAATAATCATCATGTTGTAGATTTAGATATCTTATCACTAAAAAAAATCTTTAAAGTTTTAGATTCAAATAAAATAAAACATATAATATTTGCAGGAAGTATAAAAAGACCTGGTATTAAAGATTTAGGTTTTGATTTGCAAACATTGTTACTTGCTAAAAGTCTTTTATTAGAAAAAAAAGGAGACAACAATCTTTTAATGAGCTTGAAAAAATACTTTGAAACTAAAGGATATATTTTTTTTAATTGGACTAAATACTGCAAAGAATTATTTTCAACTGAAATAAATTTAACAAAAATCAAGCCTTCTAAAAATGCAATTCTAAATTTAAAAAAAGCAAAACCGATATATCATATTTATAAGAAATTAGATGTTGGTCAGGCTATGATAATCCAAAATCAATTAGTTTTAGGATTAGAAGCTATAGAAGGCACAGATGAATTGTTAAAAAGATGCAAAGAATATAAAAGAAAAGATGATAATGGTGTACTATTTAAATTTTCAAAACAAAACCAGAGTAATCTAATTGATATTCCTTTAATCGGCTTAGATACTATGAAAAATTTAAAAAAATATAATTATGAAGGCGTATTTTTGCAAAAAAATAAGTGTTTAATTTTAGATAAGAAAAAAATTATTGATTATGCTAGTCAAAATAACTTATTTATCTCATCAGTCGATCTAAATTGAAAAAAATAAAAATTTTTGTTTGTTGTACTGAGCAATCTGGTGAAAATATTTGTTCAAATATTTTATCAAGAATGAATATAGATAAATACCAATTTGATGGAGTTTGCGGCAAACAATCTGAAAAATATATTTCTAACAAAATTTATGATTTATCAGAATTTAAATCTATTGGGCTTTTTGAAATAATACTTTCAATTTCAAAATATTTAAAAATGATAAGAAGATTAAAAAACTATATTATTAAAAATGATTATGATTTAGTTTTAACCATAGATTCACCAGATTTTAATTATAACCTTGTAAACCAATTAAGAAAATCAAATTATAAAAATAAAATAATACATTTAGTTGCACCAACTGTTTGGGCTTGGAGATCATATAGGGCAAGGAAATTTGCAAATATTTTTGATGAAATTTTTCTATTATTTAATTTTGAAAAAAAATATTTCAATTTTGATAATATAAATAAAACTTTTATTGGACATCCAATTTTTCATATAAAAAAAAGAGAGAATAAAGGTAAATATCAGTACCTCTCTTTTTTACCAGGTAGTAGACAAAATGAAGTATTAAAACTTATGAAATATTTCAGTTATATTGAAAAATACATATCTAAGAATAATCTTAATTATAAAATATTTATTCCAACTTTGCCTCATCTAGCCTCTTTAATTAAAGAAAATACTAAGCAATGGAAAACTGAGACTATAATCTCAACTGATATGAGTAAATTTGATGAATATTATGAAGATGTCTATATAAGTATAACTTGTTCTGGTACTGCCTCTTTAGAAATTGCCAAAAGGAATATTCCTCAAATAGTAATCTATAAACTTAATTATTTTACAGAAATTTTAATCAAGCCTTTTGTAAAAGTGAAATACGCAAATCTTATAAATATTATAAGTAACAAAATGATTATTCCAGAAGTTGTGAACTCAAATTTAAATGAAAAAAAGTTATTAAATATTTTTCTAAATTTATTTAATGATAGAAAAAAACAAGAAACTCAAATTAAATCAATTAATATGCATCTTAAAGAAATTGTTAATGATTTTAGTCCTTATGATGTGAGTGTTAATCGTATAAATAAGTTAATCAATCCTTCTTCCAAAGCCAATTAAAAATTGATTTTTTTTCTCTAGAAGATTCAACTTGATAAGGCCTAGCTTTATAACCAGTGTATAATTGACGAGGTCTGCCAATTTTATTAATAGGATCTTCTATCATTTCTTTCCATTGTGATATCCATCCTACAGTTCTTCCTATTGCAAATAGCACTGTAAACATGCTTGTTGGGAAACCTAATGCTTTTAGAATTATACCTGAATAGAAGTCTACATTTGGGAATAATTTTTTACTAATAAAATATTCATCTTTCAGAGCTATTTTTTCTAATTCTATTGCAATTTTAAGTAATGGGTCATCTTGCATATTTAACTCTTCTAAAACCTCATGAGCACTTTCTTTCATCACAGTAGCTCTTGGATCATAATTTTTGTAAACTCGATGTCCAAAACCCATTAATCTAAATGGGTCATTTTTATCTTTAGCTTTATCTATAAAATTTTTTATATTTGATACATCTCCAATTTCTTCTAACATTTTAATTACTGCTTCATTAGCTCCACCATGTGCTGGCCCCCATAAAGATGCAATACCTGCAGCTATACAAGCAAAAGGGTTGGCTCCAGAAGAGCCTGCTAATCTAACTGTTGAAGTAGATGCATTCTGCTCATGATCAGCATGTAAAATAAAAAATCTATCCATTGCTCTAACAATTTTTGGACTAACCTTGTAATCTTCAGAAGGTACAGAAAATGTCATGTATAAAAAATTCTCTGCATAAGAAAGATCGTTTCTTGGATAAACAAATGGTTGACCTATGGAATACTTATAGGCCATTGCACCTATTGTTGGAATTTTTGCTATTAATCTATGACAAGCTATCATTCTTTGATTAATATCTGAAAAATCAGTACTATCATGATAAAAGGCTGAAAGTGCTCCGACCACACCTACCATAATTGCCATAGGATGCGCATCTCTTCGAAAACCTCTATATAAATTTACAAGTTGTTCATGCAGCATTGTATGATTAGTGATTACATCTTTAAATTTCTGCTTATCTTCTGGTGATGGTAATTCACCATGTAGTAAAAGATAACAAACTTCAAGAAATTCACTTTTGGATGCCAAATCATGTATATCATAACCTCTGTGACGAAGAATTCCTTTATCACCATCAATATAAGTTATTCCAGATTCACACGAGGCAGTTGAAGTAAACCCTGGATCAAAAGTAAATAAGCCTGTTTCTTGGTAAAGTTTACGAATATCCAAAACATTTGGACCATCTTTACTTTCAATAAGAGGTATATGATACGATTTACCACTCTCATTATTAAATAGAGTAAATTGTTTATCGTTTATTTTTTTATCTTCGTAATCTGCCATATTTATTTACCTCTATATTGATTTAATCTATCAATAGTATCTTTTTTACCTAATATTACAAAAATATCAGAAATTGAAGGTCCTTGATAGGAATTTATTAATAAAAATCTAATTGGTTTACCTAAAATGGGGAATTTAATTTCATTATTTTTTAAAAAATCATTAATAACATTTTGAATATTATCTCTATTCCAATTATTTATTTCTCCAATTATTTTTAAAAATTCTTTAAAAATACTATTAAATTCTGAGGTCAGTTTTTCTGTCTTATTAATTTTATAATTTTCATCAAAATAAATTTTAATTGAATTATTCAAATCACTTAGTTTTTTGATATCTTTTTTATAAACATTAAAAATATTTTTCATTTTTGAATTATCTTTTTCTAGGAATTTATTTAATTCAAGATCATTTTTACAAAAATTTATGAATTCTTCTATTCCACTTTCTTTTCTTAAATAAAAATTATTAAAAAAATCTAATTTATCAAAACTAAATATGCTAGATGATTTAGATAAATTAGATATTTCAAAATTTTCAATTATTTCCTTTAATTCAATAGTTTCTGATTTATCATTATTATTTGACCAACCTAAAAGTATAAGATTGTTAATAATAGCTTCCTTTAAATATCCATTATTTTTCAAATCTAAAATATTAACTGCCCCATGTCTTTTTGATAATTTTGATCCATCTTCTCCATGAATAAGAGGAATATGAGCATATTGAGGCAAATCCCAATTCATAAATTTATAAATGTAGTATTGTCTAAAAGTATTTATAAAATGATCATCACCTCTAATAATGTAATTTATGCCTAAATCATGATCATCAACTACTACGGATAACATATAAGTGGGCGATTGATCCTTTCTTAGTAATATGAAGTCATCTAACTCTAAATTTGCTACAGAAACGTCTCCTTGAATTGTATCTTTAATATTTAAATTTCCTTCATCAGGGACATCTAGTCTAACTACAAAATCCTCATTTTTAGTTTGAATATAATTATCATTTTTACATTCAGTACATATTTTTTTTGAAAGGTTTTTATTTTCCCTAATTAATTTTCTTTGGTAAGCTATTTTTTCTTCAGAACATATACATTTAAATGCTCGTTTTTTTTTGAGTAATTCTTTAGCAATCTCTTGATGTCTTGATAATCTTTTGGACTGAACTTGAATGTCCTCATCCCAATTAAGCCCAAGCCATTTCAAAGAATTAGTAATGTTATCTGTGTATTTTTGTTTTGATCTTTCATGATCTGTATCTTCAATTCTTAAATAAAATTTAGAATTTTCTGATTTTTTACTAACAATATAATTGATTAATGCGGTTCTAGCGCCTCCAAGATGGAGATTGCCAGTTGGAGAGGGAGCAAATCTTGTTTTTAACATAGTCATCTTAAAATTAAGATAAACTATTAATTATATTTTCTTATAATACCAGATAAAGTCCCTTGGACTTGAATTTCCCCTGCTTCATACTCTTTTGTCTGAAAACTTTGATTAGCAGGTATTAATAACACTTTATTTCTATCAAATTTAATAGTTTTAAGAGTTACCTCGTTATCTTGAGTAATAACAGCGGCTATTTTTCCATTTTCGACATTGTTTGTCTTTTTGATAACAGCGATATCGCCATCAAATATTCCTTCATCTATCATGGATAAACCTTTTACTTTTAGTCCAAAATATGTTGCATTTGGTGAAGTCATTGAAGAGGGGATAGAAACAAATTCATCGGCATTTTCAATTGCCTCTATTGCTTCACCTGCAGCTATTTCACCAATCAATGGGATATTAATGCTTTTTAACAAAGAATTATTGTCGATTTTATGATCTTTATCAATAATTTCCATTGCTCTTGCTTTGTGCTTTAGTCTTTTAATAAAACCTCTTTCTTCAAGACTTGTAATTAACCTATGAATACCTGACTTTGATTTCAGATTAACTGCACTTTTCATTTCTTCGAAAGAAGGCGAGATCTCGTTACTTGAAATGTAATCTTTTAAATAATCGTATAGCTCTTTTTGTTTTTTTGTAAGCATAGCTGTTCTATATATGTTCTTTAAGATCAAAACAAGAACAAATATAAAAATCTATATTTTTCAGTTATTTAAATACTAGATTTACCACCCGTTTTTGAAACAAGATGTATATTTTGAATTTTAATTTTTTTATTTAAGTACTTACACATGTCATAAATTGTCAAACAACTAATTGTAACGGCAGTTAATGCCTCCATTTCCACACCAGTGTTTGCATTTGTTTTAACTGTACTTTCGACTACAAGACTTGATTTTTTATCATTTTTTAAAACCTCAATATTTATGTGATTGATAGGAATATTATGACAAAGCGGTATTAACCTCGAAGTTTCTTTTGCCCCCATAATACCGCCGATTATAGCAGTTTTTTCAAGGTTACCTTTTTTTGTCTCAAATGATTTTATTTTTTTATATGTTTCTTTATCAAATTTAAGTTCACCAGAGGCAACTGCTAATCTTTCTGTGACATCTTTATTTGATACGTCAATTATATAAGGATTTCCTTTTTTATTAATATGATTCATTTAAAAGTAATTCTCCAATTTTCTTTTCTTTATCTTCAGATTTTAACAAACTTTCTCCAATTAAAAAATTATAAATCCCTGTTGAATTAAATTTTTTTATGTCATCAGAATTTTTAATACCACTCTCTGCAATTAAAATATAATCATTTGTTAAATTTTTATTTAAATTTATTGAGTTATTTAAATTAATTTCAAGACTTTTAAGATTTCTGTTATTAATTCCAATAACGGGGTAGTCTAATTTGATTGCTCTTTTAAGTTCTTCTTCATCATGTACCTCTATAATACAATCTAATTTTAGTTCATTGGCATAATTTATAAATTCCATTGCTTGTTCATCAGATAGTATTGATAAAATTAACAATATACAATCTGCTTGATAAATCTTACTTTCTAAAATTTGATATTTATCAAAAATAAAATCTTTTCTTAAAATAGGTAAATTTGTTTTCTTTTTCACAAGAGATAAATGATCAATATTTCCTAAAAAATATTTACTTTCTGTTAAAATTGATAATGCTCCAACACCAGATCTTTCATATAAAATAGCAATGTCTTCAGGTTTGTAATCTGAAATTATTTCACCTGCACTTGGACTTTGTTTTTTTACCTCACCAATTATAAAATTTTTTTTATTTTTTTGAGCTGAAATTAATTTATCTTTAAAATCGCGTTTCTCTAATTTTGAGGAAATTAATTTTTCTAATGTTTTAAAAGAACATCTTTTTTTTGTTTCTTCTAATTCTTTAGACTTATCTTCACAAATTTTTTGAAGTATATTACTCATTAATTATTGAGTTTACAAAATTTTTTGTAATTCCTTCCTCAATTGTTTTTTTTGCTAATTCAAAACTATCTTTTAGATTATTTCTTAAATTGGATAAATATATTGCTGCTCCTGCATTTATTTCTACAATCATTTGAAATTCTCTGTAATCGCAATTAATCATTTTATTAAAGCAATTTGCATTATATTCTGGATCTCCACCTTTTATATCTTCTAATTTAATTAAATCATAACCAAAGTCTCTTGGATCAAAACTATATTCTAGAACTTTATTATCTTTCAATTCATTTATGAGAGTATTGTCTGATAAACTTATTTCATCTAAACCATCCAATCCGTGAACAACCATAGCTTTTTCAGAGCCTAGTTCTTTTAAGCAATTACAATGCATAGAAACTAAATCTCTTGAATAGACACCTAGAAGCTGTTTATTTGCTTTAGCGGGATTTGTAAGAGGACCTAATAAATTAAAAATTGTACGTGTAGCTAGATTCTTACGAACATTAATTACATTCTTCATGGCAGAATGATGATTTTGAGCAAATAAAAAGCAAAAATTTTTATTTGATAATGAGTTTTCCAAATCTTCTACATTATTTGTAATCTTATAACCTATTTTTTCTAGCATATCTGCAGAGCCTGATTTTGAACTAACCGAACGATTGCCATGCTTTGCTATAGTAACTCCAGCGCTTGCAGCAACTATGGCAGCACTTGTTGATATATTTAATGTGTCTTTCATATCTCCACCGGTGCCACAAGTATCAATTGTATTTTGAGGAGAGTTTATTTTTAGAGATTTTTCTCTCATTACTTTAGCTGCACCAATAATTTCTTCTTTTGTTTCGCCCTTTAACTTTAAGCCAATGAGTATAGATGTTATTTTAATGTCATCTAATTCTCCACTCATAATTTTATTAAATATGTACATACTCTCTTCAATATTCAAACTTTGTTGTTCGAGAATTTTATTTAATATTAAAGTTTGATCCATTATTTTGCTAAGTTTAAAAAGTTTTTTAAAATAATTTTACCCATATCTGTGCCTATACTTTCTGGATGAAATTGAAGACCAAATATTGGTAATTTTTTATGTGCAATACCCATTATAATCTTATTATTTGTTTCAGCAGTAATTAAAAAATCTTTAGGCATAGTTCTTTTATCAATTATAAGAGAATGATATCTAGTTGCTTCAAATTTTCTTTCTACATTTTTAAATATAGAGTGGCCAAAGTGATTAATTGTATCAACTTTTCCATGCATGATTTCTTTGCATTTAACAATTTTACCTCCAAAAGCTTGACCAATAGTTTGATGTCCTAGGCAAATACCAAGAATAGGAAACTGTTTTGATAATTCTTCAACAATATTAAGACTTATTCCAGCTTCATTTGGAGTACACGGACCTGGTGAAATAACTATTGATTTTGGTTTTAACTTAAGAATTTTATTTATAGAAATTTTGTCATTTCTAAAAACAACAACCTTCTGATTTAAATCTAATAAGTAATGTTTTACGTTGTAAGTAAAGCTATCATAATTATCTATTAATAATATCATATATCAAATTTGTATGAATCCTCAGCAGCTGCCATTAAAGCGCCAGCTTTATTTAAAATTTCTTGATGTTCATTTTTTGGTACAGAGTCATAAACTATTCCAGCACCAGCTTGGACATATAATTTATTATCTTTTACAAGTCCAGTTCTTAAACTAATGCATGTATCCATGTCTCCATTAGAATCAAAATAACCCATACAACCAGCATAAAAACTTCTATTTAAATTTTCAAGTTCCTCTATTATTTCCATCGCTCTTATTTTTGGAGCACCAGAAACTGTGCCTGCTGGGAAACCAGCCATTAAAGCATCTAGAGCATCTAAATTATTTTCTATTTTTCCCTCAACGTTTGAAACGATATGCATTACATGAGAATAATATTCTATAATCATTTTTTCAGTAACATTCACTGTTCCTTTTTTTGAAACTCGACCAACATCGTTCCTTCCTAAATCTAAAAGCATTAAGTGTTCTGCGAGTTCTTTTTTATCATTCAGTAAATCTTTAGATAGAAACAGGTCTTCGGATGTATTCTTTCCTCTTTTTCTCGTTCCTGCAATTGGTCTTATCGTAACTTTTTTATTTCTTAATTGAACCATTAATTCTGGGCTAGACGCTACAAGTCCAATTTTATCAAAATTAAGATTTACTAGATAAGGAGATGGATTTAGTCGTCTTAACGATCTATAAAGATTTACTGCCTTTAAATTATATTTTGTTTCAAATCTTTGTGAAGGCACAACTTGGAAAATGTCTCCATTTTTAATATATTCTTTTGCTTTATTAATGATTTTATAAAATTGTTCTTTTTTGAAATTTGATTTAAATTTTAATTTAGATTTTTTATTTTTATTTTGTGCAGGTTTTAAAATACTCTTTTCTAACTTCTTAATTGTTTTCTCAATAAGTAATTTATTTTTTTTATAGGCATTTTCTGCTGAAACTTTTTTACTAGGATAAGTAATTGTCATAAGGGAAATAATATCTTTAATATTATCAAAAACTGCTACTATTTTTGGTCTGATTAAAATTGCATCAGGTATTTTTATATTATCTTTATTTCTAAGTTTAATGTTTTCAATATATTGTATCATTGGATATCCTAAGTATCCAACCAGAGTTGGGAAAGGAACATCAATTTCATTGTTTTTAAATTTTGAAATTTTTACAAGTTCTTTCAGGCTATGAATTGGCTTTTGATCCAGTTTGTAATCAAAATTATGATCCAAATATTTAATTTTTGCTTTACCTTTTTCAACTTTCCAAATTAAATCTGGATCACAACCAAGTAATGAATAACGTCCTCTTTTACTTCCACCTTCAACTGATTCTAATAGAAACGAATATTTTTCAGCTTTACTAATTTTTAATAATGATGAAAATGGTGTTTCAATATCAGCTATAAGATTTTTTTTTAATATTTGAGGTATGCCTTTATTATATTGGCTAATAAATTTTTTTTTATTTAAAGTCATTTATATTGAGATAAAAGACCACTTATTAATTCATCATTAATTGAAATATTTTTTGTCTTAAAAATCTCATTTCCAAATGCATTTTTAATTTCAGAAGTTAGCTTAATATCTTGTATCGTAGAAATATTATCAGGTATTTCTATACTATCTACTATTGCAAAATAAATATATTCTTTATCTGATGTAAATACAATTTTTTCAATATCTGCATTAAGAATATTATTAATAAAAGAAGTAGGTAAATCACTTGATGTTGATTGTACTTTTAATTCGTCAATATCTGTTTTAAAAATTGAATTAATATTTAATAAATTTTTTTCTTCCTTATTTTTTTCAAATAAATTTTCAGCAAAATTAGTTTTTTTAGATTTAATATAATCTTGTAGAACAGTTTCAAATACATCGTCAATATTTTGGACTTTGGAAGGATAAATATTATTTACATTAAATACGAACGAAGTATTTTTATTAAAATCGAAAACATCACTAATGAAATCTTTTTTTTGGGAAAAAGAGTAACTTATTATGTTATTTATTAAATTATTATTTTCATTATTATTTTGTGATATATTTTCTAAAGTTTCAATTATAAGATTATTTTCATTAGCAATTTCGTTTATTGAGAGTCCATCTATTATTTGTTGATTAATTTTTAATTTCAAATCATTAAAGAAATTATCAAGTTGAACATTTGTAAGAGTTTCTTGTATTTTTTCGTTTACATCATCTAAACTTTGTTGTTTTTCCGGTATTATATTATTCAAAATAATAACATGGTGCGCTAAAGTAGTCTCAATAACATTAGAAACTTGTTTTTTATTAAGCGAGAATATTTCATTTGCTAATTCATCCAAAACTTGAAATTTATTTAAATTTTTGAATTCATTAAATATAATCTTTTTATCATTAGCTAATTTAATTATTTCTTCACTATCCAATCCATTTACTTGTAATTTAAAATTTTTAGCTTCATCCATTGATTTAAAATTAAATTGATAAAAACTTCTTTGTTCAGGAATAATGAACATATTTTTATTGTTAAAAAAATAATTTGAAATTTCTTGGCTATTTGGTGTAAATTGATTCTTATAACTTTCTTTATCTAATAAGAGATATGAAATATCTCTCTTTTCGTCACTCATATAATTAAGATTATTTTCCCTAAAATAATTATTAAGCCCTTCATCACTTCTCAATATTTTGTTTTCTTCTAAATCGGCAACGACTATTTTTTCAATGGGTAATTTTATTAATTTAATATCTCTAGTTTGATTATTATATGAGCTTATTTTTTTTGAAAAATTACTTGGATAATTAATATCGAATAGCAAATCATCAAACACAGATGCTCTTGTTTCATAGCTAATTATATTTACTAAATCATCAATCTTTAAGCGCTGTTGTCTTAAAAAAGAATTTAATGCATCATCATTTATTTTATTATTTATGTATAAATTTGGAAATCTTTCTTTTGTTTTTTTTGCAACTATTGTTTCATCAAGAATAAAGTTTAAGTTATCAAATTCATTTTCAAATATTGCATTATTAATTAAGTTTTGAAGAACTAATTGATGAATTTGAAAAGCGCGTATTTGCTCTCCAGTTAAATCACTACCAATCATTTGAGCAAATTGCCCAATATTCATCTCTAATGATCTAGAAAATTGAGAAGTAGAAATAGGTGTGCCTGATACGTTTGCTACAAAATTATCTGAATTGAAAAGGTTAGAATATCTCGAAGATCCTTTAAAAAAGAATAGACTTGCTCCAAAGAGTATTACTAATGCTATACCAATCCAGCTTTTATTTAGTGCTCTCATAAATTTTTGATTGCTTCTATAATATTAGTTCATATAAATAAAAGTAATTATGATAAATCTGACTAATTTTTTATCAATTTTTATTGCAAATTGGAAATTAAATGGAAATATTGAATTTATTAATGAATATTATCAAAAATTGTCAATTAATTCTAAAAATTGTGTAGTTGTCTGCTCGCCAAGTATTTTTCTTAATCGATTAAAAAGTGATAACAATAATTTATTCACTGGTGCCCAAGATGTGTCAATATACAATGAGGGAGCCTATACAGGTGAAATTTCATCAAAAATGTTGTTAGATGAGAAAATTGATTTTTGCTTAGTTGGTCATTCGGAAAGAAGAAAATTATTTAATGAAAAAAATGAAACAGTGAAAAAAAAATCATTTAATTTAATTGATAATACAATTATTCCAGTAATATGTATAGGTGAGACATTAGAACAAAAAGAAAAGAATTTAACAAAATCCATCCTTGTTGAGCAATTACAAAATAGTATTCCAGAAAACTCAAATTTTCAAAACACAATTATTGCATATGAACCTATTTGGGCTATTGGAACAGGATTAACACCATCTTTAAATGAAATTAATGATGTTCACTCATTTATAAAAAATATAGATAATAAATTTAATAATTATAAAATACTTTACGGAGGCTCTGTAAAAGCTTCAAATTCAGCAGATATTAATAGTTTAAAAAATGTTGATGGTTGTTTAGTAGGAGGGGCTTCATTAAAAGTTGATCAATTCAATAAAATTATTTCTTGATAAATATTCCTTATTAAATATAAGCAAAAAATATGACAACACTAATAATTATACAGCTAATTCTTGCATTGATTTTAGTTATCCTTGTTTTGCTTCAAGGTTCGGATAATGAAGGTCTAGGACTTGGGGGAGGTACATTTGGTGGAATGATGTCTGCTCGCGGTTCTGCCAATTTACTTTCAAGATTAACTGCATTAACAGCAACTTTATTTATGGTGATGAGTGTTGTTCTCACTATTACTGCTTCAGTTGGTTCTGATAGAAATGTCTTGGAATCCCTGCCTTCAATCAATGAAGAAGTTCAGGATTCATCAGAGCCATCAATACCAGAATAATAATTTAAAATTTTCTTGCTATAACTAACTCAATTATGTATCAGGATATTCCGTAATGCATTTTGTTTTTATTACGGGTGGAGTAGCATCTTCTCTTGGAAAAGGTATAGCCTCGGCTTCCCTAGCAACACTTCTAAAAAGTAGAAAATTTAAAATTAGAATTAGAAAATTAGATCCTTACTTAAATGTAGATCCAGGAACGATGAGTCCATATCAGCACGGAGAAGTTTATGTCACAGATGATGGAGCAGAAACAGATCTAGATCTTGGTCATTATGAAAGATTTACAAATCAATCATCAAAGAAATCAGACAGTGTGTCATCAGGCAAGATTTATTCCAATGTTCTTTTGAAAGAAAGAAAGGGTGATTATCTTGGCTCAACTATTCAAGTTATTCCGCATGTTACTAATGAAATAAAATCATTTATTAATAGTGATTTAAAAAATGAAGATATAGTTATTTATGAAATAGGTGGAACAGTTGGAGATATTGAATCCCTCCCTTTTTTAGAAGCAATAAGACAAATTAGAAATGACAAAAGTATATCATCAGCATTAATTCATATGACTTACATACCTTATTTAAGTTCAGCCGGTGAACTAAAAACAAAACCTACTCAACATTCAGTCAAAGAACTGCTTAATGCTGGTATTCAACCTGATATTATAATGTGCAGATCTGAGCAAACAATAGATAAGGACTCAATTTCTAAAATTTCTTTGTTTTGTAATGTAAAAAAAGATTATGTTATCCCAGCGTTAAACGCCAAATCAATTTATGAAGTACCATCACTTTATTCAAAGTATGGCTTAGATGAAGCACTTCTAAAACAATTAGGGTACAAACCAAAAAACCATAAATTAAATTTAAAACCTTGGATTGATCTTCAAAAAAAAATTAAAAGCACAAAAAAATTTATAAAAATTGCGGTAGTGGGCAAGTATACCAATCTTAAAGATAGTTACAAATCACTAAATGAGGCATTAGTGCATGGAGGAATAGAAAATTTTGCTGAAGTAAGTATCCAGTGGATTAATTCTGAAAAGGAAAGTAATATAACTTTAATAAAAAAACTAAAAGGTTGTAATGGTATTCTTATTCCCGGCGGTTTTGGTTTTAGAGGTATTGATGGAAAAATTAGTGCTATAAAATATGCAAGGGAAAACAATATTCCTTTTTTTGGAATATGCTTAGGTATGCAGTTGGCAGTTATTGAAATAGCTCAAAATGTTCTTAAAATTAAAAATGCTCATTCTTCAGAATTTAAGAAAACTACTAAATCAGTAGTTGGATTAATGACAGAATGGATAAATAAAAATAAGATCGAAAAAAGAGATAAAAATAGTGATAAGGGTGGAACTATGCGTCTTGGAGCATACAAAGCTGTTTTGAAAAAAAATTCAAAAATCTTTTCGATATATAAAAGTAAAGTAATTAGTGAGAGACATAGACATAGATACGAAGTAAATCAAAAATTTCTATCAAAATTTGAAAACAAAGGTTATTATTTCAGCGGTATGTCACCAGATGGACTATTACCTGAGGTACTGGAGAGCAAAAAACATAAATGGTTTATTGGAGTTCAATTTCATCCAGAGTTAAAATCAAGACCATTAGATCCTCATCCTCTTTTTGTATCATTCATAAAGGCTGCAATTAATGATTAATATCAATTTAAAAAATTTTTCTATTTCAAATAATTCCCCATTTGTTTTAATTGCAGGCCCATGTGTAATTGAAAATGAAAGTCATTCATTGATGATTGCAGAAGAGCTATATAAAATATGTAATGATGTTGGTATTAATTTAATTTTTAAATCTAGCTTTGATAAGGCAAATCGATCAAGTATAAATAGTGATAGGGGTATTAAGCTAGATGATGCATTAAAAATCTTTGAAAAAATTAAAACTAATTTTAATTTACCAATACTAACCGATGTCCATAATGAAGATCAATGTAGTCAATTAAAACAAGATAGTATTATTGATATTATCCAAATTCCTGCTTTTCTATGCCGTCAAACAGATTTATTACTAGCTGCAGGTATTACAAATAAAATTATTAATGTTAAGAAAGGTCAATTTTTATCACCAACTGATGTTAAAAATATATTCACGAAGATAGAAACTACAAATAATAAAAACATTATGATAACTGAAAGAGGAACATCTTTTGGTTACAACACACTAGTAAATGATTTTAAAGGTTTAGATATTATGAAAAGATATGAATACCCGGTAATTTTTGATGCAACTCATTCCGTTCAACAACCAGGAGGATTAGGTGATAAAAGTGGCGGTCAAAGAGAACATATCCCTTCTTTATGCAAAGCTGCTATATCTATTGGCGTAGCTGGTTTATTTTTAGAAACACATAATGATCCAGATAGCGCTCCTAGTGATGGACCAAACATGATTAATATAAAAGATTTAAAAAATTTATTAGTTCAACTTAAAAAATTTGATGATATAGCGAAAAACAATGCCTAAAATAACGAATATAAAAGCAAGACAAATAATAGATAGCAGAGGAAATCCTACTGTTGAATGTGATATAGAATTTGAAAATTATACATTTGGAAGAGCTGCGGTTCCAAGTGGAGCATCTACTGGAGTGCATGAGGCTCTAGAATTGCGAGATAATGATAAATCCCAATACAAAGGTAAAGGAGTTTTGAAAGCAGTAGGAAATATTAATGGTACAATTTCTAACGAACTAGTAGGAAAATCATTTGAAGATATTTCTTCTTTTGATGATTTTTTATTAGAACTTGATGGTACGAAAAATAAATCTAACCTAGGCGCTAATGCAACACTTGCTGCAAGCTTAGCTTTTGCAAAATGTTTAGCTTCTTCTGAAGGTCATGAACTTTATTCTTTTCTTGGTAAAGAACATACAATGAGTCTTCCAGTTCCAATGATGAACATTATTAATGGAGGATCACATGCAGATAATGATGTTGATATTCAAGAATTTATGATTGCTCCTATAGGAGCAAATAATTTTTCAGAAGCACTTCAATATGGTTGCGAAATATTTCATTCATTAAAGTCACTTTTAAAATCAAAAGGATTAAACACAAATGTTGGTGATGAAGGTGGATTTGCTCCTAACATAAATAGCTCTAGTGAAGTCATAGAAACTGTTTTGAAATCAGTGGAGGATGCAGGTTTTAAACCTGGAAAAGATATTTATCTTTCGCTTGATGTTGCATCAACTGAATTTTACAAAAATAATAAATATGATTTACAGGGAGAAAAAATTAATTTGTCTTCTGATGAGATGATAAAATATTTAGAGAAATTGGTAATTGCTTATCCAATTTATTCTATTGAAGATGGAATGTCAGAAGATGATTGGGATGGATGGTCTAATTTAACATCAACAATAGGAAAAAAAGTTCAGTTAGTTGGCGATGATTTATTTGTTACAAATAAAGAAAGATTACAAAAAGGTATTTCAGAAGGTGCTGGGAATTCTATTTTAGTGAAAGTAAATCAAATAGGAACGCTAAAAGAAACTTTAGAATCAATTAAATTAGCAAAAGAAAATAATTTTACTACAATAATTTCGCATCGCTCTGGTGAGACTGAAGATACAACTATTGCTGATTTATCAGTTGGTGTTTCAGCAGGTCAGATTAAAACAGGGTCATTATCTAGAACAGATAGAACAGCAAAATATAATCAATTATTAAGAATTGAAGAAGTATTAAAAGGTAAAGCAAATTATGCTGGATCTTCTATCTTAAATAATAAATAATTGACAGTTTCGATCATAAATATGCTATTTGTATAATTAATGAATAAATCCTTAGTTTTAAAAAATAAATTTTATTTCTATTTGTCCTTTTTGTTTACTTTTTTTCTATTTGTTTATCTTCTGTATTTTCTTGTAAATGGTGAGAGGGGATTGCATAAATATTTCAGTCTTAAAAATCTTAATGCTCAATATAATGAACAATATATGTCCTTAAAAAAGGAAAATGAATTTTACCTAGATAGAATTAAAAGATTACAACCTAATACTATAGATTTGGACTATTTAGATGAGACATTTAGGAAAGTTACAGGATTTACTTCAGGAAATGAAACAGTTATAATTATAGAATAGATTGATTTATTTGACAAAAAATCACCCTAATTATAATTAAAGATTATCTTATGAAAAAACTTCAAAAAGTAGATTACATTAAAATGTATTCTTATATGCTCAAAATTAGAAGATTTGAGGAAAGAGCTGCTCAACTTTACGGCATGGGCAAAATAGGTGGTTTTTGTCATTTGTATATTGGTCAAGAAGCTGTTGTTGTTGGTATTTTAATGACAATTGATAAAAATGATTCAGTTGTAACAACTTACAGAGATCATGGTCACATGATCGCTAGGGGGCTAGATCCTAAACGTATTATGGCAGAGTTGACTGGTAGAGAAGATGGTTATTCTGCTGGTAAGGGCGGTTCAATGCATATGTTTTCAAAAGAAAATAATTTTTATGGTGGACATGGTATTGTAGGTGCTCAAGTACCAATTGGAACGGGTATTGCATTCACACATAAATATAATGGAGAAAAAAATATATGCAGAACATATATTGGTGATGGAGCAATGAACAATGGACAAGTTTTTGAAGCTTTTAATTTAGCTGCTTTATGGAAGCTTCCTGTTTTATACATTATTGAAAATAATAAATATGGAATGGGCACATCTGTAGATAGAGCGGCGGCGGGATTAGACTTATATAAAAGAGGGGAAGCATTTGGTATTCCTGGTGAGAAGGTTGATGGGATGAATGTGTTCTCTGTTATAGAAGCAGCAGATAAAGCAGGAAAGTATGTCAGAGAAGGGAATGGGCCTTATATTATTGAAGTACAAACATATCGATATAGAGGACATTCAATGTCAGATCCTGCAAAATATAGAACTAAAGAAGAATTAGATAATTATAAGCAAACCGATCCTATTGAAATAGTCAAAGCTGAAATTTTAAAGAAAAAAATTGCAACTAATGATGAAATTGAAAAAATTAATAAAGATACTTTAGAAGAAATTAAAAATGCAGCTGAATTTGCAACCAATAGTCCTTTTCCAAAGGACAGCGAACTTTATACGGATGTTTATTTATAAATTATGAGCATAGAAATATTAATGCCCGCATTATCTCCAACAATGACAGAAGGGAATCTGTCTAAGTGGTTAATTAAAAAAGGAGATGCTGTTAAAGCTGGTGATTTGATTGCTGAAATTGAAACTGACAAAGCAACAATGGAAGTAGAAGCGGTAGATGAAGGTGTTGTTCTTGATCTTTTATTTGAAGAAGGAGAAGCTAATATTCCAGTAAATAAAGCTATAGCGATTATTGGCGATCCAAATGAAAAAGTTGAAGTAAAAAAAGAAGCTCCCATTGAAAAAGTGATTGAAGAAAAGAAAATTGAAAAAAATATTGAGACAAAAATTGAGAATAAGAAAGCTGATATAATCGATACACCATCACCTAAAATAGAAGAAGATAGAAATTTAAGTTCAGAAGAAATTACTATGCGCCAAGCATTAAGAGACACAATGGCCGAAGAAATGAGAAAAGATAATAAAGTTTTCATACTTGGAGAGGAAGTTGCCGAGTATCAAGGTGCGTATAAAGTCACACAAGGTCTTCTTCAAGAATTTGGGAAAGAAAGAGTATTAGATACTCCTATTTCCGAACATGGATTTACCGGATTAGCAGTTGGAGCAGCGTTTAAGGGATTGAGACCAATCTTAGAATTTATGACTTTTAATTTTTCTATGCAAGCAATTGATCAAATTATAAATTCAGCTGCAAAAACACTTTACATGTCTGGAGGACAAATTAATTGTCCTATTGTTTTTAGAGGACCTAATGGTGCTGCGGCCCAAGTTGCTGCACAACATAGTCAGGATTTTTCTTCCTGGTATTCTCAAGTTCCAGGTTTAAAAGTCATTGCACCATCTACTCCTTATAACGCAAAAGGTTTATTAAGATCTGCAATATCAGATCAAAATCCCGTAATTTTTCTAGAAAATGAAATTCTTTATGGATTAAAAGGTCAAGTTAATAATGACATTAACTTCTCAATACCAATTGGAAAAGCAAATATAGAAAAAGAAGGAAAGGATTTAACGATCGTAACGTACTCAATAATGTTGCAGAAATCAAAAGAAGCTGCATTAAGACTAAAAGAGGAATATAATTTAGATGTAGAAATTATTGATTTACAAACTTTACGACCTTTGGATACAGAAACAATTTTAAATTCTGTTAAAAAAACTAATAGACTAATCACTGTCGAAGAGTCATGGCCATTTGGTAGTGTTGGTTCTGAAATTGCAAATATTGTTCAAAGGGATGCATTTGATTATTTAGACTCACCAGTGATAAAAGTTAATAGTGCGGATGTTCCAATGCCATACGCATTGAGCTTAGAAAAATTATATCTTCCTCAAGTTGATGACATTATAAATGCTGCAAAAAAAGTAAGTTATATAAAATAAATGGCAATTAAAGTTTTAATGCCTGCATTATCACCCACAATGTCAGAAGGGGTAATTAATAAGTGGTTAGTTAATATTGGTGATACTGTTTCAGCTGGAGATATATTAGCTGAAATTGAAACAGATAAAGCAACAATGGAAGTTGAGGCAGTTGATGAGGGAGAAATTACACATTTAATTGATACAACACCAGATAAACAAATTGCTGTTAATTCTGTCATTGCTCTAATCAATGGTAGCAAAGATGAAAGATTAGAAGATTATAATGATAAAGATCAAACTGTAAGCAGTGAAGAAAAAAATGAAGTTTCAGAAACACCTAAAGTAAATACTGAAGTAGATAACAGTCAAATAATAGAAAGTGGTAAAGATTCAAACACTAAACAAAATACTAATTTTGCTTCACCGTTTGTTAAAAAATTTTCGAAAGATAACAATATTGATCTAACTCTTATTAAAGGGTCTGGACCTGATGGTAGGATAATAAAAAAAGATATTCAAAATTTTAAACTTCATATCAATGATGAAAATATTACTGTAATTGAGCCATCTAGTATTAGAAAAATAATTGCTGAAAGAACAACACAAACAAAAAATGAAGTTCCGCATTTTTATCTTACTATTGAAACAAGAATGGATAAGTTAATAAATTTAAGAAAAAAAATTAATTTAAATAGCGATATCAAAATCTCTTTTAACGACCTTATTGTCAAAGCATGCGCAATGGCAATGGCCAAAAACCCAGAGACAAATATTTCTTGGGTCAATGGTAAAATTCATCAATATAAAAATATTGATATTGCAATTGCGGTTGCTTTAAAAGAAGGATTAATTACTCCTATTGTCAAACAAGCTGATACAAAAGGATTAGCTGAAATCTCAACAGAAATAAAATCATTAGTAAAAAAAGCTAATCAAAATAAATTATTACCAGAAGAGTATAGCAGAGGATCTATAACTATCTCTAATTTAGGCATGTTTGGAATCACAGAATTTCAAGCAATTATTAACCCGCCACAATCAAGTATTATTGCAATTGGATCTATAATTGAAAAACCCGTTGTTAACGCTGGCAGTATTGAAATAGGGCATACAATGAAATCTACCATTTCAGCAGATCATAGATCATTAGATGGTGCCGTTGCGGCAAAATTACTCAAAGATTTCAGCGATATTTTAGAAGATCCCTTCCAAATATGGTTGAATAGCTTGGATATGGAAGTTATTTAACTCATATGAGTGGACCTCGTCATCCTGAAAAAGTTAAAAATAAATCAAATCCAATTCCTAAAAAACCCAGTTGGATTAGAGTGAAGGCGCCAACTTCAAAATTTTTTAAAGAAACAAATAAACTTTTAAAAGATAAAAAAATTGTAACTGTGTGCGAAGAAGCTGCATGCCCAAATATAGCTGAGTGTTGGCAAAAAAAGCATGCAACATTTATGATACTCGGAGATATTTGTACTAGAGCCTGTGCATTTTGTAATATTAAAACTGGCAAACCTCAATTTGTTGACCATGGTGAAGCTATTAGAATTGCTGAGTCAGTTAAGCAATTGAATTTAGAACATGTTGTAATAACTAGCGTTGACAGAGATGATTTAATAGATG
Organism: uncultured Alphaproteobacteria bacterium; assembly: GCA_902560675.1. GTDB lineage: Bacteria > Pseudomonadota > Alphaproteobacteria > HIMB59 > CACPNW01. The sequence goes on from CACEMP010000008.1 coordinate 23,274, forward strand.
GCGGAGCATTACACTTTATTAACGTGATAGACTCAATTAAATCATTAAATCCAAATTGTACTATTGAAATTCTAACTCCTGATTTTAAAAATAAACCTGAAGCAATAGATATCTTATCAAAAAATTTACCTGATGTCTTCAATCATAACTTAGAAACAGTACCAAGATTATACCCATCAATTCGACCGGGCTCACGCTACTTTGTAAGTTTAAATTTACTTAGTCAAATTAAAGAAAAAAACCCAAGTATATTTACAAAATCAGGTTTAATGGTTGGTTTAGGTGAGACTAAAGAAGAAGTATATCAAGTAATGGATGATTTAAGAGCTGCTAATGTTGATTTTATTACTATAGGACAATACTTACCGCCAACACCTAAGCATGCTAAGCTAGAAAAATTTATTACTCCTCAAGAATTTGATGAATATAAAAAAATGGCATACGCAAAGGGATTTCTAATGGTAGCATCATCACCACTTACTCGCTCTAGTTATCATGCATCTGATGATTTTAAAATTATGCAGGAAAACAGAAAAAATAAACTCTATTTAATTCAATGAAATCATCAAATAGAGAAGAAATAGTAGACCATGATGCAAAAGAACTTTTCAATATAGTTCTAGATATTGAAAGTTACCCATATTTTATTCCATGGTGCTCAGCAATGAAAGTGCATTCAAAAAATGAAAATGAGATTTATGCTGATATGATTGTTTGGTATAAGTATTTTATGCCTCAAAAGTTTGGATCTCATGTAGAGTTTGATAAAAAAAGTTTAAATATAAAGACAACTTATATTGAAGGACCGTTGAAAGATCTCAAAACTACCTGGTTATTTAAATCTATAAAAAAAAATCAAACTTTAATCAGTTTTAATGTTGAGTTTGAATTTAAAAGATTTTTTCATCAAAAAATCGCTGAAGCATTCTATCCATTGATTGAAAATAAAATGATAGAATCATTTAAAGAAAGAGCAGATGAGATTTTAGATTAATTCATTTATTTTATTAAATATAAATACTTTAGTTTTTCTTTGTATATCAAGCCTAGAACCTTTGTAGTTTTTTTTAAAAATAATTGTTTTATTTTTATACTTTATTCCAATATAAACTAAACCTACTGGTTTATTTTTTGAACCACCATTAGGTCCAGCAACTCCTGTTGTTGATATACAAATTTTAGTTTTTTCATTGTTGAATAAACCATTAATCATTTCTTTTGCAACATTTGAACTAACTGCACCAAATTTTAATAGAGTTCTTCTTGATACAGACAAATATTTTATTTTTGCTTTATTTGAATAACAAATTATACCACCTGAAAAAATTTTTGAAACACCGCTATTTCTTGTGATGCAATGTGAAATTAACCCTCCTGTACAAGACTCAGCAATTGAAATTGATATGTTCTTCTTAATAAGTTTATTGATAATTTTATTAACTGTAGACATTCAATACGTATAAAACCATTATTGTATATATTGCGGCAACTAAGTCATCAAGTAATACTCCGAAAGAATTATTCATCTTTTTATCAATTATATTAGCTGGAAAGATTTTTAAAATATCAAAAAATCTAAACAAAACAAAAATTAAAAAAATTGTTAAATAAGAGTTTATAAAATATAAAAAATCATAAAATATAAATATTAAATAAATTCCAAGAAATTCATCTATAACAATAATACCTGAGTCATGTGATTTAGTATAAATTGAAAACTTTTTTATGAAAAATAAAGATAATATAAACATACATATAAAAAAAAATATTAAAATTTTTGGCGTAATCATTTCTAATTTAATAATGGGGTATAAAACTAAAATAGATATAAAGCTGGCCATTGTTCCAGGCCATTTAGGGAAATATCCAATATAAAAAAGCGATACAAATATATTAGTAAGTTTTTTCATTTGAAATCATTACTATTGCCTCAGCTGCTATTCCTTCTCCATTACCAATAAAGCCGATTTTTTCATTAGTAGTGGCTTTGATTGATATAAATTTATCTTGAACATTGAGTAATTTAGAAATTTTTTTTTTCATTTGTAAAACATACTTATTAATCTTTGGTTTTTCTGCAATAATATTTATATCTAAATTCTTTATTGAAAATCCTTTTTTTAATAGTTCATCTTTACAATAAGTAACAAAAACTGATGAGTCGACATTTTTCCATTTTTTATTCGTATTCGGAAAATGATAACCTATGTCTCTCATAGATAAAGCGCCAAAAATACTATCACATATTGCATGAAGGCCAACATCTGCATCTGAATGTCCTATTAATTTAGAAAAAGGTAACTTAACACCACATAGCTTAAGACCTTTTTTAGTTTTTTTATCAATCTGATGAATATCGTAACCAATACCACTTTTTATTACTGGATTATTTAATAATTTTAAATAAACTAAATCTTCAGAGTAAGTAATTTTAATATTTGTTTTTTCTCCTTTTACAAAAAAGATTTTATGATTTAATTTTTGTATTAATCCGGCATCATCTAAAAAGATATCTTTATGTAATTTTTTATGTGCATCATAAATTAGGTTATAATCAAATCCCTGTGGGGTTTGTATATTTAATCCTTTAATATTTTTTTTGTTTGATTTTAATATTTGTCTATCATTGTACTCAATGTATGGAATACAATTATCTGATTTTTTTAACTTCAATAGAATTTTGTTTATAAGTTTATTTGTACACAATGGTCGAGCTGCATCGTGAATTAATACGTTTTTAATACCGTATCTAGATAATTTTTTTAGAGAATTAAATGAGGATTGCTGTCTTGTTTTACCTGGATTTGAAAAAATTATTTTATTATTTAAAAATATTTCTTTTGAATTATTTCTAAGATTTTTTCTGTATTTTTTATCAGCACATATTATAATAACATTGAATGGTTTCAAATTTATACTATTTAAGAAGATATTTATAATCGGACTCTTCCCAAATTTGAAAAATTGCTTTGGTATTTTATGACCAAATCGGGTCCCTTTTCCACCAGCTAGAATTACAAGTGCATTTTTCATAATTTTAATTTATATAAACTTTATATTTATTTATATTATTTTTAAGTATTAACTAAAGTCTAAAAGTGTTTGATTTATCTAAATTATTAAAATCTATTCATTTATCTAAGATTTCTTTCTATTTTTTAATTTTTTTAATACTTATAAGCTTTTCAATAACTTTTTATCTTTTACTTCCAAATAATGATCTTGTTAAAGATCCTCAAAGACTCCAGTACTTCCTTTTAGCGGATGTTATTTTTGTAATACTGCTTATATCTATAATTATTCGTCAAATTGTTCTAATTTTAGTTAGGAGAAAAAAGAGTTACGATGAATCAAGATTATATATTAAATTTGTAAATCTATTTGCTGCTATGGCTTTGGGTCCAGCCATTGGCTTAGTAATAATTACGTCTTTGTTTTTTAATCTTGAACTTCGAACTTGGTATGGTGATGCAGTAAGAGATGCTGTAGTAAATTCAAATATTGTAGCAAAAAATTACGAAAATGAAATACAGGCAGAGTTAATTTCTGATACTCAATTAATTACAAGAGAAATATTACAATCATCTCAAAACAATGAAGTAAATATAAATAATGTTCAGAAGGCCTTAAGTGAATTTATTAATTTGAGAACTATTTCGAGTATTTATATTTTTAATGACAAAGCAAATATATATTTGAGTTTAAAAGATAATGAAAGGAAAAATTTTTCCAATCCATCGGCAGAAATCTATAATATATTAAATCAAAATCAAGTTTATATTTTTCAACTAAATAACAATTCGATTGCCGCATTTAAGAAAATTATTTTTTTAGATAATGTCTATATTCAAGTTAATCGTGAATTAAACACTAATATTTGGGACCATATTTCGTCAACTAAAGAGGCATATCGAATTTATACTACAAAGGAAGAAGAAAGCTCAGGAGTACAAATAACATATTCCATGATTTTTGTTTTATTTTCTTTATGCTTTATTCTAATAGCTATTTTAATAGGGTTTAATTTAGCAAGTAATTTAAGTAAACCAATAACAAATTTAATTAAATCAGCAAATAAAATCTCTGATGGTAATTTTGATGCTAAAGTAAGTGAAATTGATCAATTTGATGAAATTAAGATCTTACTTTCTTCCTATAATTCAATGATTTCAGAAATTGAAAATAAACAAAATCAATTAATTGCAAAAAGTAATGAAGATGAAGAAAAAAGAATATTTATTGAGGCAATCCTGAGCTTATTAACTATCGGTGTTTTATCATTAGATAAAAATTTCAATATTGTTCTCCACAATAAAACTGTCACAAATTTATTTAAAAACACTAAAAAATTTATAGTTGGAGAAAACTTTTTAAGTTTATTTCCCGAATGGGAAAAAATTTTTAATAATTTTAAATTATCAAAAAAAATTTTGCTAAATTTTCAATACGATTTCACTTTTATAGATGATCAAAGAAATTTTAATATTAGAGTAATTAAAGAAATAAGTGACAATATAATCGAAGGTTATGTTGTAACCTTAGATGATGCAACATCATTAATTCTAGCAGAAAAGCATGCCGCATGGTCAGACATTGCAAGAAAAATTGCACATGAAGTTAAAAATCCTCTTACCCCAATAAAGTTATCGGCAGAAAGAATTGAAAAAAAATTCTTAAATGAAGCTTACGATAAAGATGAAATTACTTTGCTTACAAAAACTATATCAAGACAGGTGGATGATATTGGAAAGTTGGTTGATGAATTTTCATCATTTGCACGAATGCCAGAAGCTGAAATTAAGCTTGATAACCTTACACTATGCCTAGAAGATGCATTTAATCTTTATTTTAATTCTCGAAAAGATGTAAAGCTCACTCTTGTTAAACCAAAAACAGACGTATATTTTCAATTTGATAAAATGCAAATATCAAGATGTTTCAACAATTTAATTAAAAATGCAATTGAAGCTGTAGAAAAAATTCCAAATCCATCAGTAGAAGTGAAAATTTTTTATAAAGAAAAAATTATAATAGAAATTAAAGATAATGGTGTAGGTATAGATGATAAAATGATAAGTAAAATTTTTGAACCTTACTTTACAACTAAATCAAAAGGAACTGGTCTGGGTCTATCCATAGTAAAAAGAATAATTGAGGATCATGGTGGTAAAATTAAGATAGAAAAAAATAAAAATATGGCAGGTACAACTTCCTTAATTGTATTTGAAAACAATGTATAAAGTATTAATTATAGATGATGAAAAAGATATTTGTTTTTTAATTTCAGAAATTTTGAAAGATGAAAAATATTTTACCTCTAGCGCTCTTAATTCAGATGAAGCATTAAAAAGTTTTAATGAAAGTAAACCAGATTTGATTATTCTTGATGTATGGTTATCGAATAGTAAGTTAGATGGTATAGAACTTTTGCAAGAATTTAAAAAATTAGATAGTAAAATTCCAATTATAATTATTAGTGGACATGGAACAGTTGATTTAGCAGTAAAATCTATAAAAAATGGTGCATACGATTTTATTGAAAAACCATTTAATAGCGATAAATTAATAATTCTTTCTAATAGAGCAATACAAAGTTCTCAGCTTTTAAGTGAAAATAAAGATTTAAAAAATATTATAGTTCCAATTGTGCCTCTAGTTGGTAAATCAAACTATATAAAAAAAATTTCAAAACAAATTACCGAACAATCTAAGACTAAATCTAGGCTTTTAATTTCAGGTGAATTTGGATCTGGAAAAAAACATATTGCCAACCTAATTCATCAAAAATCAATATTTAAAGAAAAACTTCCCTTTTCTATAGATTTCAAAAAATTAGCAAGTGAAGCTTTAGATAAGATATTTTTAGACGACAAAGAATATTTAAATAAAAATTTATTTATAAGATCAAATAACAATACATTAATTTTATTAAATATTGATTTTTTAAACTTAGATTATCAAAAAAAACTTTTATACTTTTTTGAAAAAAATAATTTTTTTAAACATTTGAATATTCAAACAAACATTAAAATAATTACTTTAACTGAAAAAAATATCACTGAGGAGGTTGAGAAAGGAAATTTCTTAAAACAGTTGTACGATAGACTTGCAGTAGATGAAATTACAACAATTCCTCTTTCAAAAAGAAGAGATGATATTCTGCCAATTTTAGATTACTATTTAAGTGAAATAGGTGGCAATAATCAAAATTTAAAATTTTCTAAAACAGCATTAACAAAATTACAAATGTATGATTGGCCAGGCAATGTCGCACAATTAATAAATTATGTTGAGAAAAGCCTAATTTTGAATCAAGATAAAACAAATTCTAATGAACTTGAGGTAGATGACTTAGCCCTTCAAATGGGAGATGATAGTGCAAATATTCCCTTAACTCATTCATTAGATTTATCACTAAAGGATGCAAGATATGAATTCGAAAAAGAATATTTGTTATCGCAAATTAAGAGATTTAATGGTAATATTAATAAAGTTTCAGAATTTACTGGTATGGAAAGAACTGCGCTTTATAGAAAAATCAAATCTTTAGATATTAAAATAGATTAATAAATTAACAGATGAAAACAATTATATGTGGAGCAGGTGATGTAGGTTACAGTATTGCTGACAAACTATCAAAAGAAAACTTTGAGGTAACTGTAATAGATGAATCTGAGGAACGGCTTTTAAAGGTTTCAGAAAATTTAGATGTTAAAACAATTAATGGATCTCCAAGTTTACCTTCAGTTTTATTAGATGCTGGAGCAGAAGACTGTGAAATACTTATTGCAGTAACAAAGAGTGATGAAACAAATATGGTTACATGTCAAATTGGCCATTCATTATTTGAAATACCAAAAAAAATTGCAAGAATTAGACAACAAGATTATCTACAAGAACAATGGAAAAATTTATATAACAACAATAATTTTCCAATTGATGCGATCATTTCTCCAGAACAAGAGGTTGCAAAGTCTCTTTATAGAAGATTAATATCACCTGGAACTATAGATATGCTAGAACTTTCAGATAAGAAATTAAAATTGATTGGCTTAAAATGTGAAGATAATTTTGTGCATGCAGGTTTAACTGTTAGAGAATTATCACAGAAATTTCCAGATTATTTAGCTAATATTATGTTTATTTTTAGAGGTGATAAAAAATTTACTGTTAATTCTTCAACTAAAATTGAAAAAAATGACTCAATCTTTTTAGTTGTTGAAACAGAAAATTTAAGTGATGTTTTGTCAGAGTTTGGCCATCAGGAACTTCAAGCAAAGAAAGCTGTAATTATTGGCGGAGGAAACATAGGTTTTTCACTAGCTCAATTAATCGAAAAATCAGATATATACATTAAGACTGAGCTCATTGAATACAACAAAGAAAGAGCAGAATATTTAGCTTCAAATTTAGAAAATGTAACTGTTACGAATGGTGATGGTTTAGATAGTCAGATTTTAGATGAAGTAAATATATCTGATGCCGGATATTCTATTGCTGTTACTGAAGATGATGAAGTAAATATTTTATCTTCATTACTTGCAAAAAGAGCAGGAGCTTTAATATCTCTTACATTAATTAATAATAGTAATTATTCTTCACTCTTAACAAATATTGGTGTTGATATGACTATTGATCCAAAAATAATAACAATATCTAAAATATTAGAAAAAGTAAGAGGTGGAAAAATAAGAAATGATTATTCAATTGGCGATGGTTTTGGAGAAGTTATTGAAGCAGATATTCAGTCAGAATCATTTCTTTGTAATAAAAATCTAAAAGACTTAGAATTGCCAAAAGGTATACGTATTGGCTCCATTGTAAGAGATAAAAAAATTATAATTCCTAATAGTCAAACTGTATTTAAAGAGAATGATGATGTTGTTTTTTTTGCTGAAACAAACTGCATAAAAAAACTAGAAAAACTTTTATCAAAAGTTTAATTTCATGCCAAATTTTGCTTATATTAATAACAAATTTGTAAATTTTAAAACAGCAAAAATTCATATAGAGGATAGAGGATTACAATTTGCAGATAGTGTTTATGAAGTTATCGCAGTTTTAGATAAAAATTTAATTGATTTAGATTTTCATCTTAAGAGATTAAAATATTCTCTTCGTGAATTAGAAATTAAATTTACAATGAATAAAAAAAACTTAAATAATATTTTTCTCAATCTAATAAAGAAAAATAAAACAAGGAATGGTATAATTTATTTACAAATTACAAGAGGTATTCAATTCAGAGAACACAAATATCAAAAAAATTTAGCCCCAACTTTGATTGTATACACAAGAAATAAAACATTTAATTTACCTGGAAAAAAATTTGTAGGGGTAAATACAATTACATACCAAGATCTTCGATGGAAAAGACGTGATATCAAAACAGTAAATTTACTTCCAAACATTATAGCAGCAAATATGGCCAAAAAGAAAAATGCTTATGAGGCAATTTTAATACAAAATGGAAAAGTAACTGAGGGTACATCTTCTAATATTTGGATTATAAAAAGAAATAATTTAATAACTCATCCAGCTAATTCGGATATTTTAAAAGGAGTAACTAGAACATCTCTTTTAAAAATTATAAAAAAAACTAAACTTAAACTGATAGAAAAACAATTTACCCAAAAGCAATTAATTAATGCTGATGAAGTTTTCTTAACAAGCTCTGGAAGTTTTATTACTCCTATTTTAAAAATTGATAATAAAAAAATTAATAATGGTAAAATTGGCAATATCACATTGAAACTAGCAGAAATGTATTCTGAAGCATGTATAAATGGATAATATAAAGCAAGAGGATATAGAGGACATTTGTTTTAACGTAAGTCAAAATATTATCTTACCAAAATTTAAAAATTTATCAGACGATGACATTAATTATAAAAATGGATCTGATTTAGTAACAGCAGCTGATATAGAGGCAGAAAAAGAATTAAAAAAAAATTTGTTAAAAATTTTACCAACTTCAAATTTTATAGGTGAAGAGGAATATTCTAGAAATGAAAATATATTAAATTTTTATAATGAAGATGCATATTGTTGGACTGTTGACCCAATAGATGGAACAACAAATTTTGCTAATGGTAGAGATAAATTTGCAATTATGATAGCCTTAACATTTAAAGAAAAAATTTTACGTTCTTGGATATATAAACCATTAGATAAAATTATGTGTTCAGCAATTGTAAATGAAGGTGCTTATATCAATAATAATAAAATTATTACAAAAGAGGTAAATATAATTGAAGAAACTATAGGATCGATAAGTACAAAGTATTGGGAACCAGGATTTAAAGATAAGTTAAAAATATTTAAAAACATATTTAAAGAAGTTAACTCTTATAGATGCATTGGTTTTGAATATATAGATATAGGTATTGGAATTAGAAATTTCGCTATTTTATCAAAATTATCTCCCTGGGATCATATTCCAGGTATTCTTTTTGTCAGAGAAGCAGGAGGTTCTGATATAGATTTTGATAAAAATAAATATGACTTTACAAAAAAGAATAAGAATTTAATTGTTAGTAATTCAGAAGATTTGAATTTTAAAATTTTAGAAAAAATAGGAGAATATTAATGAGTATTAAAAATGTTTCTTTTATTGGCTTAGGAGTAATGGGTTATCCAATGGCAGGCCATCTTCAAAACAATGGTTATAATGTAACTGTTTATAATAGAACAACAGTTAAAGCAGAAAAATGGGTAGAAAAGTATAAAGGAAGCATGGCTAAAACTCCTGGTGAAGCTTCTCAAAATTCTGAAATTGTTTTTATGTGTGTTGGACGTGATGAAGATATTATTGAAGTAATGGAAGGTGAAGGTGGAATTCTTTCAAATGTAGCTGAGGGATCAATTATTGTTGATCACACAACAGCTTCTGCAGAGATAGCAAGAAATTATTATCAAAAACTTAAAGATAAAAAATTGAGTTTTCTTGACGCTCCTGTATCAGGTGGTCAGGCTGGAGCAGAAAATGGTGTTCTTTCTATTATGATTGGCGGTGATGAAAAAGATTATAATACTGTTAAGCCAGTTCTCACATCTTATGGTAAAGCCATTGAACTTATAGGTCCATCTGGATCAGGTCAAATAGCTAAAATGATAAATCAAATTTGTATTGCGGGATTAGTGCAAGGTTTATCTGAAGCAATGGCTTTTGGGAAAAAATCAAATGTAGATATGGAAAAAGTTCTTAGCGTTATATCAAAGGGTGCAGCTCAATCATGGCAAATGGAAAATAGATATAGAACTATGCTCGATGGCAAATTTGATTATGGTTTTGCAGTTGATTGGATGCGTAAGGATTTATCAATTTGTTTTAACGAAGCCAGCAAAAATGGAGCAATGCTTCCTGTTACAAAAATTGTTGATAAATATTATGAAGAAGTACAACAAAATGGTGGCAATAGGTTTGATACATCATCCCTCATGACACTTTTAGATAAATAAATGTCAAGAAACTTAATGTTAGCAATCATATTGTTAACAGCCTCTTCTTTATTTTGGTCTGGAAATTTTTTTTTTGGAAAAGTTGCACACATAACTGATCTTTCACCATTTAAATTAAGTTTTTTTAGATGGTCTTTAGCTTTGCTTTTACTACTACCTTTCACCCTTAAAAGTATTTTAAAAAATTTAAATTATTACAAAGAAAACTTTTTACTAATGACTACGTTAAGTATTTTAAGTGTTACAATATTTAACTCATTTACATATATTTCATTACAGACTACTTTAGTTTTAAATTCTACTATAATGGCATCTACTGCGCCAGTAATTATGATTGGTTTTTCTTGGATAATGTTTCGAACTAAAATCTCAAAACTTCAATTAATTGGCATAATTTTATCTTTATTAGGCGCTTTAGCAATAATTTTAAAAGGAAACTTAAACAATTTATATACTTTAAATTTTACTATTGGAGATATATGGATGTTTGCCGCTGTAATATCTTGGTGTTTATATTCTGTGTTGTTAAAAAAGATGGATACATCAATTCCTCAACTAGCAAGCTTAGAAGTAATGATTATTATTGGCTTATTTTTTATTATTCCATTCTATTTTTTTGAATCTTTCAATGGTACCTTTTTACTTTCATCTTCTTATGACTTTTTGATTATTATATATGTTGCTATCTTTGCAAGTATTGCTGCTTATTTTGCTTGGAATAAGGGTGTGTATTTAATTGGACCAAATAGAGCTGGTTTATTTTTACACTTTATACCTGTCTTTGCTGCAATTTGGGCAATAACTTTTTTAAATGAGAGTTTTGCAATATTTCATATTGTAGGTGTTTTTTTTATAATTACAGGAATTATATTATCTAATATAAGATTTAAAAATGAACAAAATAGTCAAAACTGATCAGGAATGGAAATCTCTTCTCACGGAAGAAGAATATTACGTTACTAGACAAAAGGGAACAGAACCTCCCTTCTCTGGTAAAAATTTTGAAATTATTAACGGCGGTATTTTTAAATGTAAATGCTGTGGTAATGAATTATTTAATAGTTCTACAAAATATGATTCTTATTGTGGATGGCCAAGTTTTTTTGAGCAAATATCACCTGAAGCAATTAAAACAGAGACTGATAGATCTCATGGAATGGTGCGTATTGAAATTATGTGTGCCAAATGTGATGCTCATTTAGGCCATGTCTTTGATGATGGCCCAGAGCCTACAGGAAAAAGATACTGTGTGAATTCTCTTTCAATTAATTACGAAGAGTTTGAATAATACTTATTATACACTCCTATTTTCTTCAATAGGTCATGCGCTCATGCATATGTTTGCAGCTTTTTATTTTGTAATTGTTCTGACTATAGAAAAAGAATGGAATATTTCTTATGATCAATTAATTAGATTATGGTCTCTTGGAGCTCTACTAATTGGTTTAGGGGCAATTCCTTTCGGGTGGTTAAGTGATAAATGGTCTCGTTCAGGAACAATGACAATTATGTTTATTGGAATGGGATTAGCTTCCATTTTATGTGGACTAAGTACATCAATTTCTTTTTTATTTTTTTCATTATCACTTCTTGGACTTTTCTGTTCAATTTATCATCCAGTAGGTATTCCTTGGGTAATTCATGCAGCAAACAAACAAGGAAGAGCGCTTGGTGTAAATGGTATTTTTGGCGGGGTAGGAATAGGCTCAGGAGCATTTGTAGCTGGTACTCTGACAGAATTATTAAATTGGCAACTAGCTTTTATATTGCCTGGTTTAATATCTATTATTATTGGATTTATTCTTATTTACTTAATCTTAATTAATAAAATATCTTACAAGAACTATTTTATAAAAAATGATCAGCAAGATCATTCAAGAAATGAAATGATTTTAATTGCACTAATAATGCTTTTATCAATGTTTGCCCTTGGATTATCCTTTCACAATACACAAACAGCCTTACCAAAAGTTTTTGAAATACGTATTGGTAATATAAACTCTATTCAAATTGGTTTTATGATTGCAATTATCTATTTTATTTCTGGTGCTACAACATTTGTTGGAGGCTTACTTGCCGATCGATTTAATTTAAAAACTATTTACTTACTTGGTATATTTTTTCAGTTTCCATGTTATCTTGGTATAGCTTACATATCTGGTTACTCTTTAGTGGTATTATGTATTCTAGCTGCCGTATTTAATGCAAGTATTCTGCCCACAGAAAATCTTCTTCTTGGAAGATTTACGCCTCAAAAGTATCATGGTGTAGTATATGGAATTAAGTTTATTCTTGCATTTGGATCAGGACCAATTTCAGTATTCTTAATTTCAGAAATTTACTCCATAACTTTAGAGTTTACTTATTTGTTTTTAATTAATGCAATAATGATGGCTATAGTTTCAATATTTATTATATTCTTCCCATTCAGGGTAATCAAAGAATAGCTACTTAGGATTAGATTTTATCTCTTCAAGATAATTAATAACTTCATTAAATTTTTCATCAGGTATTTCTTTATAGGTCATACCAAAATGATTTTTTACCTCTAAAGCAACATGAGCATATGGATTTCTACCCTTTGGATGATTAGGGTGGTCAGGCAATTTTTCTTTTAAAAAGTCGCCTGTTTCTTGAATTAGCTTCCAAATTTTAGATGCGTTATCTTTATTCAATTTATCTAGCTAAAGCACCCATTGGATCCCATGGTGCTAGTGCTACTGGCTCCATGTCTAAATATTTTAAAAGTCTTTTATTTAGATATTTTTTATCAATAACAACTTCATAGGTATATTCATCAAACCATTCATCGGTCATCATCATATATCCTTGATTACCACTTTTTGTTCCCCAGCTATTTTCAATTTTCCATTTAGTTGAATTTCTTTTTTTAATATCTACTCCTGTTAAAAGCATGGCATGAGTCATTTCACTATCACCATACTCTAAACGAGTTTGTTTATTCATCTTAAATGAAGTTTGAAAGACATTTTCATAGTCGTAAATGCCCATATCAAGCACACCCATATCACGACTAAAACGTTTCCCAACATCGCAACCAAACCATACCGCTTCATTATTTTTTATTGAGTCCATTGCAGATTTTTTTAATTCTTTAATATCTACATTAAGATATTTAATAATTTGCCCCTCAACAACATTACCAAGATACTCAACGGTATACATTGTATTAAATTTTTTATTGCTCATTGGAGCGTGAATTAAGCAAACTTTATCTTTAATATTGATATCAGCATATTTTTTGCAGAAATCAATTGGAGTCATGTTTGAAATGACAATGTGTCTGTTATCTTTATTTCTTGTAGACCAATTTATAACGTCTGGTGGTTGACCAAGAAACATAGCAAGTAAGTTATAGATTGTTTCCATCATTTCTTTTTTGAGTGCTGCAGAATTTTTTGAAGATTTTTTTCTAAGTTTCGAGGCAAATTCTCTTAACTTGTGAGTTAATATATAGTTCATAGCACCAGACTTGCTACTATGGTTTGTTTCAGGCATAACATCTTTTGGAACAGCTCCATATTTATTAATTAAATTCACAAACATGTCCCATTGTCCACCATCTTGAACAGGTGCTTTAAGTAAATGTGTAATTAATCGACTTTCATAAGTTTCTTCTCTAGATTTAATAATATTCTCTAAAAAATAATTGGCTTTTTCTAGTTTATCCCAAAACATAAAATAGTTTTGGGAAAACTCAAATGTATTTAGATCTAGGCTATCAACGACCTTTAAACGCATAAGATTAAGACCTGCAAATCCCCAGCATCTACCTGATGCCATTTGATTTGTTGCAGGAAGTTCTTTTTTTATTAGATTAGAAAAATTATGGTTTATTTGACTAAAATTTTCCCAATTTAAAGCTACATTTGCTAAATCATTTTTTATTAGGGCATTTCTTGAGGCAGTGTTTTTGTTATTTCTTAAAAACTTGTTTTTTAGTCTTTTAATTTCAGATATTGATATATTTTTAGCCATTATTTGTATTTAAATCTATTTTAATTTAATTCAATATTTATCCTTCTAAATAGTAATACTATAGTATTATAAAGAAAAAAAATAATTTCAATCAATGAAAAAAGAAAAACCTTTAATAATTTCTGATCCATTTCCTAGAACAATGGAACTAATATTTACAAAGTCTCAAATTAAATATCTTAATTCTAAATTCAAATTAATTAATGCTCCTAATAAAAATAAAAGTAATTTTTATGAAAATTATTTACCTAAGGCTAAATATATAATTGGTCAACCAGATTTACCTAAAGAAATCATAAATAAGCAAAAAAAACTTAAAGCCATTTTTAATGTTGAAAGTAATTTTATGGATAATATGGATTACGATTATTGTTTCAAAAATAATATACATGTTCTTGCAACATCTCCTGTATTTGCACAACCTGTTGCTGAAATGGCTTTAGGTTTAACATTATCTATTGCTAGAAGTATTCATATTGCTCATTATGATTTTAAAAAAGGAAAAGAAAAATATGGTGGAGAAATTAGTAAAAATAACTTTTTACTAAAAAATAAAAACTTTGGATTAATTGGATTTGGTGACTTAGCAAAATCCTTAGTGCCACTTTTACAATCCTTCTCAAATAATATTATGGCTTATGATCCTTGGGTTCCAGATCTTGAAATGAATAAAGTAAATGTAAAACCAGTTAGCATGAAAAAAATCCTATCTTCGTCAGATATAATATATGTTTTAGCAACTATAACTTCTTCAAATGAAGGTATGATAAATAAAAAAATATTTAAAAATATAAAAGACAATACTACTTTTGTGTTAATGAGTAGAGCAGCAATTATCAATTTTGACGATTTTTATACATTTTTAAAGAATAGAAAAGTTTTTGCAGCTATTGATGTCTTTCCTACTGAACCCTTTCCAAAAAATGATAAATTTAGAAAACTCAAAAATGTAATATTTTCACCTCATAGAGCTGGTGCCTTAGAGACTGCATTCAAAGAAATGGGAAGCATTGTTTTGAGTGATTTAAAATTAATTGATAGGGGGTTACCTCCCCGTCTTTGTAAAAAAGCCCTTAAGGAAACTGTTAGTTATATTAAATCTAAACCAGTAAATATCAATTAATTATTTTTTCTTTTTTTTAAGACCCATTTTAGCTTTTCTTTCATCTATTAAACGTATGGCATCTTCTAATTTTAAACTATCGATTGTTTGATCGCCTAGGATAGAAGCATTTATTTTTCCGCATTTAACATATGGACCAAATTTTCCATCATGGGCAGTTATATTTTTCTTTTCTGTAGGATGTTCACCAAATGTTTTTAATGTAGCATTTCCTCTTTGAGTAGGTTTTGCAATAAGCTCAATGGCTCTATCAAGTTCAATATCCAAAATATTATCTGTTTTTTCAAGAGCTTTATATTTTTTATCATGTAAAATATATGGCCCGTACATTCCAATTCCAGCACTAACAGTTTTATTAGTATCTGGATGAAATCCTAACTTTCTTGGAAGGCCTAGTAATTGAATAGCTGTATTTAAACCAATTTCATCTGGCTCGAAGTTTTTAGGAATAGAAACTCTTTTTGGTTTTTTTTCTTTTGTGCCTTCACCAACTTGCATATAAAATCCATAAGGTCCTTTTCGTAATGTAATCATTTCACCTGTTTCTGGATAAATTCCAATTTCTTTTGGACCACTTAGAGCAGCACCATCTTTATCGTTTAATTGGTTAAACTGAACTGTATATTTGCAATCGGGATAATTAGAACAACCAATAAATCCTCCAAATTTTCCAACCTTAATTCCTAGTCTTCCATTATCACACGTTGGACATTTTCTTTTTTCATCTGATCCGTTTGGTGGAAAGAAATGCGGACCTAGTGCTTCATCTAATACATCAATCACCTCTCTATTTGATTTGCCTACAGTTTCATCACAAAGTTGTTTAAATGTTTCCCAAAATTTTCTCAGAACTTCTTTCCAGTCAAGCTTACCATCAGAAATTTCATCCAGTTGATTTTCAAGATCAGCGGTAAAATCATATTCTACATATTGATTGAAATATTTCTCTAAAAATATCGATACTATTCTCCCTCTATCATGAGGATTAAACCGTTTTTTATCTAAAATTACATAATCTCTATCTTGTAGAACTTTAATAATAGAAGCATAAGTAGATGGTCTGCCAATACCAAGTTCTTCAAGTTTTTTAACTAAGCTTGCTTCAGTGTAACGAGGGGGAGGGGAGGTAAAATGTTGTGTTTTTTCAACTTCATTTAAATTTAAACTCTCTCCTTCACTCATAGCAGGAAGTATTGTTTCTTTTTCTTCATCTTTATCATCATCTTTAGCTTCTTGATAAACTTTGTACATTCCAGGAAATTTAATTGTTGATCCATTTGCCCGTAAAACAATATTTTTATCTTCGTTTGTAATATCAACAGCTACTTGATCTAATACAGCACTTGCCATTTGTGAACTTACTGCTCTTTGCCAAATAATTTCATATAGCTTGTATTCTTCTAAGGTAATGTATTGCTTAATTACTTTTGGTGTTAGGTAAATATTTGTTGGTCTAATACATTCATGTGCTTCTTGGGCATTTTTAGCTTTAGATTTATAAATTCTTGGCGCTTCTGGTAAATAGTTTGCACCGTAATTATCAGTAACAAAACTTCTAACTTGTTTTATAGCTTCTTTTGACATGACGACACTATCTGTTCGCATATAAGTTATTAAGCCAGTTGTTTCTCCTTTAATATCTGTTCCTTCATAAAGACGTTGAGCTGTGCGCATTGTTTGACTCGCACTAAGACCAAGTTTTCGACTAGACTCAATTTGCATTGTAGATGTAGTAAAAGCAGGATAGGGATTTCTTCTAGCTTCTTTTTTAGTAATATTTCCAACAGTGAAAGTAGAATTTTTAATATCATTAAAAATTTTTGTCGCTTCACTCTCATTTTTAATATCAAGTTTATCTACTTTATTCCCATCATAAACTGTAAGTCTGGAATTAATGATTTTATCTTCTTTATTTCTAAACTCGCCTTGTAAAGACCAATATTCCTGTGGAATAAATTTTTCTATTTCAAGTTCTCTTTCACTAATTATTCTTAAGGCAACAGATTGAACTCTACCTGCTGACTTTGATCCAGGTAATTTTCTCCATAGCACTGGAGAAAGTGTAAAACCAACAAGAAAATCTAGAGCTCTTCTTGCAAGATATGCATTAACTAAATTTTCATCTATTTCTCTTGGCTCTTTAAGACTATCAAGAACTGCATTTTTTGTAATTTCATTGAATGTGACTCGGTGAATATTTAATTTTGAAAGTGATGAATTATCTCTAAGTAGTTTTTCTACATGCCAAGCTATGGCTTCACCTTCGCGGTCGGGATCAGTTGCTAGATATAAATTTTCAGATTTTTTTGCAGCATCTGTTATTTCTTTTATTACTTTTTTTCCACGATCACTGGTTTCCCATTTCATTTGAAAATCATTTTCAGTATCTATCGCATCATTTTTTGCTGATAAATCTCGGACATGCCCAACACTTGCTAGAACTTTAAAGTCAGAGCCTAAATATTTATTGATAGACTTTGCCTTCGATGGTGATTCAACAATTAATACATTCATAAATTTTGGCCCCAAATTTCAGTTTAAAGATAATTCGTCAAGAAATTTTAAAAAAAAGTATATTTTTACTAGGATAATTTAATTTTACTTTCAGTTTTATTTATGAGTCTTTTAATGTTTTCTGAATGTTTGATAAAAATAATTAAAGTTAAATAAATAAAGAAAATTAGAATATAAAAATTAAAATTAACAAAAATAAAATAAGCTGGAGCTACTAAAATCCCAATTAAAGATCCAAGAGAAGAGTATTTGCTAAGAAAAGCAGTAACCAGCCATACTAATAAAAATGAAATTGCAATGTAAGGATTAAAACCAAATAAGAAACCAATATACGTCGCAACACCTTTTCCACCTTTGAATTTTAACCAAACAGGATAAATATGGCCTAAAATAGTAAAGTGACATAAAAGTATTTTATTCAATAAAGATATATCTTGAAAATATATTTGTAAAATTAAGAATGGAAGAAAGCCTTTAAAAATATCAAAACAAAGAACAATGAATGCTAAAAATTTATTTCCTGTTCTTAAAACATTAGTCGCACCTACATTTCCAGAACCAATATTTCTAATATCTCCCAAGCCAAATAATTTTGTAAAAATTAATGCAAAGGGCAATGATCCTATTACATAAAAAAATATGATTAATGATAAATTAGTTACTAAAGTCATCTCTATTTTTAATAACTAAGTCTAGGCATGCCATTCGTACTGCAACGCCCATAGCGACCTGTTCTTGTATTAAGCTCCTCGTGACGTCATCGGCAAGTTTTGAGTCTATTTCTACACCACGATTCATAGGACCTGGATGCATGACGAAAGCATTTTTTTTAGCATATTTAATTTTATTGTAATCTAATCCATACTTTTTAAAATAAGTCTTTTGATTTGGCATAATTTTTCCAACTATTCTTTCTTTTTGAATACGCAGCATCATAATAATATCACAATTTTGTAATCCCTTTTTCATTTCCGTATATACATTCACAGGAAGTTTTTTTAAACTTTTTGGTAACCATTCTTTAGGACCAATAACATTAATTTTTGCACCTAGCTTTGAGAGTATTATTATGTTTGATCGCGCAACACGACTATGCAAAATATCACCACATATAGCAATTTTTAATTTTGAAAAATTTTCAAATTTATTTTTTATAGTAAGTGCATCTAATAATGCTTGTGTAGGGTGTTCATGACTTCCATCACCAGCATTAATTACAGAGGCATCAACTGATTCAGAAATTTTTTTACTAATTCCTTCCTCCGGATGTCTCACAATTAAAACGTCAGGATTCATTGAATTAATAGTAGTCATAGTATCGAGTAAGGTTTCGCCTTTATTTATAGAACTATCTTTTACTACTACATTAATTAAATCTGCTCCTAACCTTTTAGCAGCAACTTCAAAACTTGTTCTTGTTCTTGTTGAATCTTCAAAAAAAAGATTAAATATTGTTCTCCCTTCAAGAACATTTATTTTTTTAATTTTCCTTTTATTAAAAGCTATATATTTTTTAGATTCATCTAAGATGTGCTCAATTTCTTTCTTGGTTAAATCTGCTGTTTCTACTAAATGAATTTTTTTAAAAATATTTTTTGTTCGTTTTAATTTTATATTATTTTTTGAAGATATTGATGAATAATATTTTAAAGCTATATTTTCTGCATCTTTAAGAATTGTTGAACCTGTAGATGATCTGATGGCTTTAAATTTTGGCAATTTCACTTTCATTTGCCAATATTTTGAATTTTCTCTTTTATATAATTTTATGTGTCCTGATTTAAGTAGCTTTGAATTCATATGTGTCAATAATGTGTAAGTATGTGTAAACTAATTTATTAATTATTTCTATATCTATCTAAATATCCTTGTAAGATATAAGCAGCAGATTGTTGATCAAGTTTATTTTTTATCTTTGTTTTACTTAAATCTGCTTTTCTCATTTCTTTAAAGATTACATCTGATGAAAATCTTTCATCCCAAAGAGCTGTAGGTTTTTCAAAAAAGGTTTGAAGATTAATATTAAAATCTCTTACTAATTTGCTTTGTTTGTTTTCACTATTATCCAGACTTATTGGCAGACCAAGAATAAATCCACCAATTTCATACTCTTTCAAAATATCTTTCATGTTAATTAAATCTTTATTAGTTCCTTTTCTTTGGATAATTGAAAGAGGTGAAGCGATTATTTTAGATCTATCGCTTACTGCAACACCAATCGTTTTAGTTCCTAGGTCTAGACCTACAAGTATTTGTGATGTATTAAGGCCATCGATTAAATTGTTTTGATGATTCATATAATGGAGCTCATAAATTGAAGATTGATAAAAATACAATAAATAAAATTGCCCGTCTATCTAGAATAAAGTTAGATGATAAAGAATCTGAAGATTATATTAAGGATCTTAATTCTATTTTAGACTGGGTTGAGCAATTAAATGAAGTAAATACAGAAAATATAGAACCGTTAAGTAACATATCATCATCGATTTTGCCAACAAGAGAAGATGTTTCTAAAGATGCTAATTCCAGTGATGAAATTCTTGAAAATGCTCCTGATAAACTTGAAGGATTTTTTGCAGTACCAAAGGTGGTAGAGTAATGCCTAAATCATCTTTGAAACAAACGCTAAAAGATCTCGAGACAAAAAAAATATCAATAAGAGAACTAAATCAGGATTATTTAAAAAGAATTAAGGAAAAAGAAAATTTAAATGTTTTTATTCATTTTAACGAAGAAAATGTTTTAAAGCAGATAGATAATTTAGAGAAAGATAATTCAGCAAAAAAATTAAAAGGTATTCCAATTGCAATTAAAGATCTATTTTGTACTAAAAGTATGCCTACAACCGCAGCTTCAAAGATTTTAGAAAATTTTAATCCAACTTATGAATCTTTTGTCACTCAAAAATTATTAGATGAAGGATCTATTTTTGTTGGTAAAACAAATCTAGATGAGTTTGCCATGGGATCCGCAACTAGTACAAGCTTTTTTGGAAATACAATTAATCCTTTATCAAAAGATAATGAACCTTTGGCTCCTGGTGGATCTTCAGGTGGTTCTGCAGCTGCAGTTGCCGCTGATTTATGTTTAGGGGCAACTGGAACAGATACAGGTGGATCGATAAGACAACCAGCAAGCTTTTGTGGTGTTGTAGGTATTAAGCCAACATATGGTCTATGTTCACGATGGGGTATAGCTGCATTTGCATCTAGTTTAGATCAAGCAGGAATTTTTTCTCATAATGTTGAAGATGCATCGATTTTATTACAATCAATTGCTGGATTTGATCAAAGAGATAGTACAAGTGCTAAAGTAGATATTCCAAATTATTTTGAAAATTTAGACGTTGATCTGAATGGAAAAACTGTTGGTATACCAAAAGAGTATTCTATTGATGGTACACCAATGGAAATAAGTCAAATATGGGAAGATGCTATAAAAGTTTTAGAAAAAAAAGGTGTTAAAATTAAAAATATTTCTCTTCCTCATACTAAATATGCACTACCTACTTATTATATAATTGCTCCTGCTGAAGCTTCCTCAAACTTAGCTCGATATGATGGAGTAAAATATGGTTTTAGATCTAATGAAATTGACTCTCTTGATGAAATGTATGAAAATACAAGAGCTCAAGGGTTTGGAAGAGAGGTAAAAAGAAGAATTTTAATAGGAACATATGTATTATCTGCAGGCTATTATGATGCATATTATCTTAAGGCACAAAAAGTAAGAAAATTAATTGCAGATGATTTTAACAAAGCTTTTAAAGAATGTGATTTTATTGTTACTCCTACTGCACCTAGTGCTGCATTTCCATTAAATGAAAAACAAAATGATCCAATAAAAATGTATTTAAATGATGTATTTACAGTTCCAGCTTCTTTAGCTGGCCTACCAGGTATTTCTATTCCCTTTGGGGAAGATAAAAATAATTTACCACTAGGTATTCAGATATTAGGAAAACACTTTGATGAACAGCAAGTATTTAATGCCGCATTATCTTTAGAAAGATCATATGAATAATTTAATAAAAGGTGAAAAGCATGATTGGGAAATGGTAATAGGTCTTGAAATACATGCTCAGGTAAAATCAAATTCTAAATTATTTTCTTCATCATCAACAAAATTTGGCTCATCACCCAACAGTCAAGTATCTTTAGTTGATGCCGCTATGCCAGGAATGTTGCCTGTAATTAATAAGTATTGTGTAGAACAGGCAGTAAAAACTGGAGTTGGTTTAAATGCTAAAATTAATAATTATTCAGTATTTGATAGAAAAAATTATTTTTATGCTGATCTCCCGCAAGGATATCAAATTAGCCAGTATAAATATCCAATTGTTGGAGAAGGAAAAGTTACAATTGATTTTAAAGATGGAACTTCAAAAGATATTAGAATTGTAAGATTACATTTAGAGCAAGATGCTGGTAAAAGTTTACACGATCAAAATCCTTCAAAAACATATGTTGATCTTAATAGATCTGGTGTTGCTTTAATGGAAATTGTTAGTGAGCCTGACATTAGAACACCTGATGAAGCTGGAATGTATATATCTAAAATCAGATCAATTTTAATGTATTTAGATACATGTGATGGAAATATGCAAGAAGGCTCGTTAAGAGCTGATGTAAATATTTCAGTAAGAAAACCTGGTGATGGATATGGAACTCGTTGTGAAATTAAAAACTTAAATTCTATAAAGTTTATTAAACAAGCTATTAGCTATGAAGCAAAACGACAAATAGAAATATTAGAGTCTGGGGGGGCTATTGAACAAAATACAATGCTCTTTAATACATCTACTGGCAAAACTAGACCAATGAGAAATAAAGAAGAAGCTCATGATTATAGATACTTTCCTGATCCAGATTTATTACCACTAGAAATTTCTGAAGAGGAAATAGTAAAAATTAAATCATCAATACCAGAGCTTCCAGATGAGCTTAAGAATAGATTTATTGAGACGTATAAATTGTCTAATTATGATGCCTCAGTGTTAACTGCAGAAAAAAAAACATCTGATTATTTTAATGAGTCTATAAATTCAGATCCAGAATTAAAAAATCATGCAAAATTAGTTGTTAATTGGATTACATCTGAATTGTTTTCTCTATTAAATAAAAATAATTTTGATTTAACTAACTCACCTGTATCTCCTGAAAATTTAGGA
The DNA here is from genome assembly GCA_902560675.1 of uncultured Alphaproteobacteria bacterium. GTDB lineage: Bacteria > Pseudomonadota > Alphaproteobacteria > HIMB59 > CACPNW01. The sequence continues at coordinate 46,544 of CACEMP010000008.1, forward strand.
CAACTTGTAAAGTTAATTTCTACAAATGAAATTTCTGGTAAAATTGCAAAAGATGTACTCGATGATATGTTTTCAACTGGAAAAACTGCTAGAGAAATTGTTGATGAAAAAGGATTAAAACAAGTTACAAATGAAGAAGAAATAGAAATAGTTATTATGGAAGTTATTAAAGATAATCCAAAAATGGTTCAAGAATTTCTTGAAGGCAAAGATAAACTTCTTGGGTTTTTCGTTGGGCAAGCAATGAAAAAAACTAAAGGAAAGGCTAACCCAAAAATATTAAATGAAATTTTATTAAAAAAACTAAATAAATAGTAATTTTAAACTAAAGACCCTATAACTAATGTAAACAAAAGTAATAATTACCCAAATTATCCAACCTCTATAATTTTCAGCTGCTCTCCAAACTCCAACAGATATATATAAAGTCCAAAAAAATAAAATAACTTTTGAAATTATATTTAAATCATTAAAGTAAAAGAAAGATATTTCGTTACCATTATCGGATGAATTTAGAAGTAACCTATCAAACTGAATTATTAATATTAAGATTACTCCATAAATAAGTTCTCCAACTAACCAAAAAGATTTCCAAAGATCTATTTTACCCTCAAAAAATTCTTTCATTTTAAAATATCTTGTCATATCTATCTAATTTGTCTTATATTTTATTATTTAGAAACATTGAAATATATATGTTAATAAATATTTAAAAAAATGAAGTTTTTACTATAAAATGGTACCATTTTAAAAATAAAACTACTTCTTGAGAAAATATCATTTTCTGATATTAAAACTATATGATTAAATTTATATTTTACATTTTTATTTCTTTTTTAAGTATTTCTAATTTTAGTAATGCATTTGCAAATAATGGTTACGTATCAATCAAATATGGCATATCAGAGCATGACCTCGATGTTACTGTTGGCCATGGAACCGTTACTAGCAGCAATGATGATGAGGGTTATATTTTATCAGGTGGTGCATTTATAGGTAATAATTGGGGAGTAGATGTAATGTATTTTGATCTAGGCTCTAGTTCAATCTTTGTTGAATCTCAGTCAATATTTAGACTAAATAAAAATAATTATATGAATAATTCTGGTTCATCTGGAACAATTACAAATGACATTTCTGGCTATGGTACTGGCTTAATTCTATCAACTAATCCTAGTAGTGATGATTTTCTTGGCTTTAGTGCTTTTGTTAAAGGCGGTGTTCAGGCTTGGGAAAAATCAGGATCAACAACTATACTTGATAATGACAAAGCATTTGAAGCGGAATTCTACAACCAAGGTATAGGCGCATACGGTGGTTTGGGTGTATCAGTTAATATGACTGAAAGTATTAGTTTTGATGCTTCTTATGATATCATAGGTATTTCTAATAAAGGTGGTTTTGATAATGCTTCATCTTTATTAAGTGCAGGTTTAAAGCTAAAATTTTAAAAAGTAAATTCTCCAAGTATTAATTTGGTTATATTTAAAATTAAAATAAGCTAAATATTTATTTTTAAATAATATTGAGATTGTGTTATATTTTCATTATTAGTTTATTATTAGTAATATGTATCAACAACAGGAGAGATGGGTGAGTGGCTTAAACCACAGGTTTGCTAAACCTGCGAAGGAAGTAATTCCTTCCGAGGGTTCGAATCCCTCTCTCTCCGCCATATTGTATAAATAGCAAATGTTTTACGGTAGTATTCCAGCTTTAATAACTCCTTTTAAGGACAATAATGTCGACTATAATTCATTAGAAAGAATAATTGAGTTTTTGATAAAAAATAATTCAAATGGAATAGTTCCATGCGGTACAACTGGAGAGTCTCCTACTTTATCACATGAGGAACATAAAAAAATTATTGAGGAAACAGTCAGGATAGTTGACAAAAGAATTCCAATAATAGCTGGAACAGGATCTAATAATACTTTAGAGGCGATTGAATATACAAAACATGCTGAAAGTATAGGAGCAGATGCTGCTTTAATAGTAACACCTTACTACAACAAACCGACTCAATCTGGACTTTATGAACATTATAAAAAAATTTCTGATAATACTAATTTACCAATAATTATTTATAACATTCCAGGAAGATCAGTTGTAGATATGTCCATAAGTACAATGTGTGAGCTAGCAAAGTTTGATAATATTATTGGTGTAAAGGATGCCACTAATGACTTGTTCAGACCCTTACTTACTAAAAGAAATATTGCATCAAATTTTTGTTTTCTTTCTGGAGAAGATGGTACAGCTTTAGCATTTTTAGCTCAAGGAGGTCATGGTTGCATATCAGTAACTGCTAATATTGCACCACAACTATGTTCAGATATGCAGAAAGCTTGGAGAGATGGTAATATTAAACTAGCTCAAGAAATTAATTTAAAACTTTCAAAACTACATCATTCTCTATTTGTTGAATCCAGTCCTGGTCCAGTCAAATATGCTGCTTCTCTTTTAGGATTATGTTCTCCTGAAACTAGATTACCTTTATTTGAAATTAATAGTGAAACAAAATTGTTAGTAAAAAACTGTATGAATGAGATTAATCTTGTTTAAATGAAAATTATCTCAGCTAATAAAAGAGCAAATTTTGATTATACATTTTCCTTAAAATTTGATGCTGGTATAGTTCTAACTGGTTCTGAAGTTAAATCTCTTAGAATAAATACCGGTTCTTTGACAGGGTCATACATTAAGGAAAAAGGTGGCGAATTGTGGTTATCAAATTGTTATATAAAACAATATAGTAATTCAAATAGTAAGAGTTATGACCCAAGTAGAGATAGAAAGTTATTATTAAATAGAAAAGAAATAAACAAAATAGTTGGATTAATTAAGCAGTCACAATTTTCAAGTATACCCATTAGCTTATATTTTAACAATAATGGATTGACTAAATTAAATTTTGGGCTTGGAAAAGGTAAGAAAAAATATGACAAAAGACAATCTATGAAAGAAAAAGATTGGAATATTAAAAAAGAAAGATTGTTAAAAAATAATTAATTTGTTTACTTTTCGAATTACATATCTATAAGCCAAATATGGCTAGAATTACAGTAGAAGATTGTATTGATAAATTTCCAAGTAGGTTTGAGCTTGTATTAGTTGCCTCAAATCGGGCAAGAAAATTACATGCAGGTGAGCAACCAACAATTGAAAAAGATAATGATAAAAATACTGTTATTGCACTTAGAGAAATAGCAACAGAAACTATTAAATCTGAAGAATTAAAATCTGATTTAGTTGAAGAATATCAAACAGTATCGTTAAATATAGAAGAGGATATTGAGAAAATTGAAGAAGAAAATGTTGATGAGCAAAATAATGATAATGAAAAAATACAAGATCAATCAATAAACTCAACAAATGAAGACAGTGAAATGATTAGTAATATTGATACTGATAGCAATAATAATGAAGAAGTAAATATTCAAAATGTAGCTTCAACTGAAGAAGAAAATAATTTATAATTTCAAAAATAAATAATAAAAATATTATTTATGTATAATAAAATTTTTACTGAACTAGATAATCTAATTAGCTATTTAAAATCTGACGATAAACAAAAGGTATACACTGCACTAAAATTTAGTGAAAGCGCACATAGTAATCAGCTTAGGAAATCAGGAGATCCATTTATAATTCATCCTCTTGAAGTAGCTAAAATTTTAACATCTATCAAGTTGGACGCAGATTCTATTACTGCTGGGCTTTTACATGATACTGTAGAAGATACTGATTTAAGTATTTTTGAAATAAATAAAAAATTTGGAAAACAAATTTCTGAATTAGTGCAAGGTTTAACCAAAATTAGCAAGTATTCTCTAAAAGTTAATAATCAAAAACTTGGAGAAAACTATAAAAAATTAATTTTAGCTACGACTAAGGATGTAAGAGTTATTCTTATAAAATTAGCAGATAGGCTTCATAACATGCGCACACTTGATTTCATTAATGATTATAATAAAAAGAAAAATATTGCTCTAGAGACATTAGAAATTTTTTCTCCTTTAGCTCAAAGATTGGGAATGAAAGAATGGCAAGATGAATTAGAAGATTTGGCTTTTGAAATAATAAATCCTGATGCAAGAAAATCTATAAAAGATAGACTTGAATATCTAAAATCAAAAGATGATAATATTGTTGATGAAATAAGATATGAATTAAAAAAAATTTTTTTAAAAGAAGATATAGTATGTAAATTAGATGGCAGAATCAAAACACCATATTCAATATGGAATAAAATTAAAAATAAAAATATTTCTTTTGAACAGTTGTCAGATATTATGGCATTCAGAATTATAACTAATTCAACAAGAGAATGTTATAGATGTCTAGGTATTATTCATAGAAAATATTCTTATATTCATGGAAGATTTAAAGATTTTATTTCTGCCCCTAAATCAAATGGATACAGAGCCCTTCACACATCAATAATGGGACCAAAGAATAAAAAAATTGAAATTCAATTACGATCTAATGTTATGAATCAAATTGCGGATTACGGAATAGCCGCTCATTGGAAATATAAAGATCCAAAAAAAATTAAAGAAAAAGATGCAAAAGAATATCAGTGGGTTCATGATTTAGTAGACTCTATGGATACATCAATAAACCAAGATGAATTAATTGAAAATTCTAAGTTAAAAGTTTTTCAAAATGATATTTATGTTTTTACACCTAAAGGTGACGTTATAGAATTACCCAAAAATGCTACGCCAATTGATTTTGCTTATGCTATTCATAGTCAAGTAGGAGATAAATGTGTTGCGGCAAAAGTAAATGAAAAATTACAGCCTTTAAAAACACTTTTAAAAAATGGTGATCAAATTGAAATTATTACATCAGACTCATCACAACCATCTCCATTATGGGAAAGATTTGCTGCTACAACTAAAGTTAAATCACAATTAAGAAGATTTTTTAGATCAAAAAAGAAAGAAGAACATATTTTATTTGGAAGAGATATTTTACATTCTTTTTTTCAAAAAGAAAATTATGATTTCAATAAAGGAGTTGAAGACCAAATTAAGCAAATCTATAATTTAAAACTAGATGATATATATGAACTCTTAGGTTCTGGAAAAATTACTGCAGTGTCAGTTTTGAAGAAAATATATCCAGAATATAATTATGAGACATCATTAAAATTTAATAATGATAATTTAAATTCCGTTGAACTATCAGGTTTAACTGCAGGAATGTCATATCATCTTGCCGGCTGTTGTTCTCCACTAAAAGGCGACAAAATAGTAGGTATTGTTACAGCTGGAATTGGTGTTGCTGTCCATACTGTTGATTGCCAAACATTAATTTCATATGAAGATACACCTGATAGATGGCTTAATCTTTCTTGGGATTTAAGGACAAAAATCAGCTCACTATCAAATGCAAGAATAGTAGTAGTTTTAAAAAATAAACCTGGAAGTCTTGGAAAGGTTACCACCGTTATTGCTAAAAATAATGGAAATATATCAAATATCAATTTTTCAGTAAGAAAATTAGATTTTTTTGAAATTATAATTGATATAGAAGTAAGAGATTCTAATCATTTGCAGAATATATTAGCTGCATTACGTTTAGAGAATGAGGTATCTTCATTAGAGAGGCTTAAGGGTTAAATGATTTACGGAATAGGTGTTGATATTATTGATATACGAAGAATAGAAAAAGTAATATTTAAATATGGAGATAGGTTTAAAAAAAAATGTTTTCACTTAAATGAAATTCAAAGATCTGAAAAAAAATTTAATTCTATTGAATCATATGCAAAAAGATATGCTGCAAAAGAAGCTTGTGCAAAAGCATTGGGTACAGGTTTAGCAAGAGGTGTTTTTTGGAAAGATATTGAAATTAGAAATAATAAGTATGGTAAACCTTACTTAATTTTACATAATAATGCTAAAAATTATCTAAATAAATTTTCAAATGAAGCAAAACTGCATATTTCTCTATCAGATGAAAAAGATTTTGCTATATCGACTGTTACGATATCATCATGAAATCTGAAAAAAAGTTTTTTAGCAATATAAAATCCGTAATTCTAGCCATATTTATTGCAATTCTGATAAGATCTTTTTTATTTGAGCCCTTTAATATACCTTCAGGATCTATGAAACCAAATTTACTAGTTGGAGATTTTATATTTGTTTCCAAATGGTCATACGGATACTCAAAACATTCACTTCCATTTTCAATACCAGTAATTCCAAAAAAAATTTTCAATAAAAGTCCTGAAAGAGGGGATGTGGTAGTTTTTAAAACTCCTGAAAATAACAGAACAGATTATATAAAAAGAGTTATTGGTATTCCTGGAGATATTGTTCAAGTTTATCAAGGAAAAATTTTTATAAATAATGAAGAAATCTTGAGAATGAAAACAAAAAACTTTATAGATACTGATATTGGAGTAAGTTTTAAAGAAGTTAGAAAATATAAAGAATTCTTTTTCGATAAAGAAATAGAAGTTTTAGATTTAATTGATAATGGAATAGTAGATAATACTCAGAAATTTAAAGTACCAAAAGATCATTTTTTTGTTTTAGGTGATAATAGAGATAATTCACAAGATAGCAGATTTATAAATACTGTTGGATTTATTCCTTTTGAAAATTTAGTAGGTAAGGCAGAATTTATTTTCTTTTCATTAGAAAATTCAAGATTTTTACAAATCTGGAAATGGCCTAATTCAATAAGATACAACAGAATTTTTAAAAAAATTAAATGAGTCAAAAAAAAAATATACGAATTTTTGAAGAAAAAATTAATTATAAATTTAAAGATATATCAATTTTAAATCAATCTATTACACATCCAAGCTTTCATAAAGAGGTTAAATCAAATCAAAAAAGTTCAAATGAATTTGAAAGATTAGAATTTTTAGGTGATAGAGTATTAGGAGTCATAATTGCTTCTATATTATTTAAAAAGCACAAAAAACTAAATGAAGGAGATTTATCTAAAAAATACTCATATTTAGTTCAAAAAAGTTTTTTACATAAAATATCTATAGATATCTCAATTGATCAAATTATACTTTATAATTTTAAAAGGAATAATAAAAAAATGATCATTTCAATCCTTTCAGATTCAGTAGAGTCATTAATTGGTGCAATTTTTATTGATGGAGGATACAAAGCAGCTTACGATTTTGTAAAGAAATTTTGGTCTCCTTATTTAGATATCAAAATTTCTAAAACACATGATCCTAAGACCGTTTTACAAGAATTATCTCAACAAAAATTAAAAAGACTTCCAGAATATAAACTTATTAAGAAAAAAGGACCTGCTCATTCACCACAATTTACAGTTTCACTTAATGTTTTAAATTTAAAAATAATTAAAGCTGATGGATCTTCTATAAGAGAAGCGGAAAGAAAAGCAGCTTTTGAAGCTTTGAAAACAATAGATGAAAAAAAAATTACTTAAGATAGCAATTGTAGGTAAGACAAATGCTGGAAAATCAACTTTAATAAACTCATTAATTGGTGAAATAATATCAATAATAAATAAGAAAATAAATACAACTGAAGATTTAATTCAAGGAATACTAAATATAGAAAATAATCAACTTATTTTTTATGATACACCTGGTATAATTCATCTTACAAAAAAATATAAAGTAAAAAATAAATTAAAATCAAATCTTTGGGCCGGTCTTAATAATTGTGATCTAATATTATATTTAATTGATTCTAGATATTTAAAACTTAATGAAATAAAAAATTATATAAAAAAAATAAATGAATTAAATAAGGAAATAATTATAGTTTTTAATAAAAATGATATAATAGATAAAAAAATTATTCTTCCAGTAATACAAGAATTAAAAAAAATTAAAAATATAAATACTTTTTTTTCAATATCTGCTAAAAAAAAATCAGGAACAACGTCATTGAAAAAATATCTTTTTAAAAAAGCATATTTTTCAAATTGGGAGTATCAAAACAACGAAATATCTAACAAAGATGATATTTTTATTAGCAATGAATGTACAAGAAACTCTGT
>CACEMP010000009.1 GCA_902560675.1 uncultured Alphaproteobacteria bacterium
GGCTATTGTTGATACTAGAGATAATATCGATGGTTATTTTCCAAAGAAAGCTAATGAATTAGGTATTACTATTATAAAAGGTCATGAAATCAGTGATACTGTTGGAAGATTAAGAATTAGAGAAATAAAATTAAAAAAAATTACAAGTGAAAAAAGTAATGAAAAATCTTCTATTAATATTAAATGTGATCTTTTAGCAATTGCTGGGGGTTGGACCCCTACTGTACATTTATTCACTCAATCAAAAGGAAAACTAAAATTTAGAGATTTAGATGGAAGTTTTATTCCTAGTGAGGTTTATCAAGATACATTATGTGTTGGAAGTTGCAATGGTGATTATAATTTAAATGAAATATTATTAAAAACTCAAGAAAATACATATAAATATTTAAATGATAATCAGCAAAATGAACTTAGTGAAGTAAATTATAAATCAGATGATCCAAAGCATGGCAAACACGAAAATGTTTGGATTACATCAAAGAACAATATCTCACGAACAAAAATGTTTGTAGATTTTCAAAACGATGTAACAGCAAAAGATATTAAATTAGCTTTAAAAGAGGGTTTTCAATCCATTGAACATGTTAAACGTTATACAACTACAGGAATGGCAACTGATCAAGGTAAGACCAGTAATGTTAATGCACTTGGAATAATATCAGAGTTAACAAATACAGAAATTTCTGAATTAGGTACGACAACATTTCGCTTACCCTATAAGCCAGTAACATTTGGAGCAATTGCTGGACGTCATGTTAAAGAATTTTTTGATTTAGAGAGAACAAGCCCAATGCATCAATGGCATATTAATAATAAAGCTTTATTTGAGGATGTAGGTCAATGGAAAAGAGCCTGGTATTATCCTCAAAGGAATGAAAGTTTTCAGTCTGCTTTAAATAGAGAAGTAAAAGCAACTAGAGATAGTCTAGGGATATTAGATGCATCAACGCTTGGTAAAATAGATATCAAGGGAAGAGATGTTAGTGAATTCCTAAATAGAATTTACACAAATTCTTGGTCAAAATTAGAAATTGGAAAATGTCGATATGGTGTAATGTTAGGCGACGATGGGATGGTTATTGATGATGGTGTAACAACTAGATTAGACAAGTATCATTATCTCATGTCAACAACTACAGGAAATGCAGCATCAGTAATGTCGAAATTAGAAGATTGGTTACAAACAGAATGGCCAGAATTAGAAGTATATTTAACATCAGTAACAGAAAACTATGGAACGATAAGCTTAAATGGTCCAAATTCAAAAAAATTAATGCAAAGACTAGTTCCAGATTTTGATTTTTCAAAAGAAAATTTTCCTCATATGAGTTTTAAGAATATTAATATTGATGGAATAAAATGTAGAGTCATGCGTATAAGTTTTACAGGAGAAATGTGTTACGAAATAAATGTTCCATCTGGCTATGCTAAAAATCTTTGGGAACTTTGTATAGATAAAGGTAAAGAATTTAATATTACACCATATGGTACTGAAGCGATGCATGTACTGCGTGCTGAAAAAGGTTTTATCATTGTTGGTCAAGAAACAGATGGATCAGTGACACCAATAGATCTGGATATGGACTGGATAGTTAGTAAGAAGAAATATGATTTTATTGGTAAAAGGGCATTATATAGAAGTGATACTATTAAAAAAGATAGGAAACAATTGGTTGGATTAAAAACTAGAGATCCAAATAAAGTTCTTGAAGAAGGATCTCAATTGGTTGAAGAAATAACTGCCCTACCTATGAAAATGGTTGGTCACGTTACCTCTAGTTACTATTCACCTAATTTAAAAAGTTCTTTTGCTCTAGCTTTAATTAAAGGTGGTCTTGAAAAAAAAGGAAGTGTTTTAATTGCTCCAATGGAAAATGAAAATATTGAGGTAGAAATAACTAGTCCAATATTTATTGATCCTGAGAATCAAAGGGTTAATCAATGAATTTAACTTACAGTAATGTTTTGAATATAAATAAAAAAAATTACAATGGAGTAACAATAGAAGAAAGAGCTTTATCAGGTAAAATAAATATACGAGGTAAAAGTTCAGACAAAGAATTTATGAAAAATATAGGCTCAGTATTAAATCTAGTTTTACCAATTGAGCCAAATGTAAGAATTTTTAATAATAATATTAGTATTATGTGGCTTGGTCCCAATGAATGGTTAGTTGAAACACCAGAAAATGAGAAAGATGAAATTATTACTCTATTAGAAACTAAGCTCAATCCAGAAAAAACAGCGATAACCGATATTTCGTTTAATAAAACTGTTTTACGGCTTGAAGGGGCAAAGGTATTTATTTTACTTTCTAAATTTCTTGTAGCAAACTTAGAAAATATTTTGGAAACTAATTTTTCTGTAGCTCAAACTATATTTATAAAAATTCCAGTACTTTTTATCAGAAATAATACTGATAAAGAAGAGACTTCACTAGATTTACATTTAAACAGATCACATGCAAAATATGTTTATGATTTATTAGTTGATGGTAGTAAAAATCTTAATATTTAATTTATTTTTTATCTTAATTTCTTTAAGCACAGTATTATCTGGTAAAACTATATTTGGAAAAGCAAAAGTAATTGATGGTGATACTATACATATTTACAAAAATAAAATAAGGCTGCATGCTATTGATGCGCCTGAAACAAATCAAACATGTAAAGAAAATAATAAAGTCTGGAATTGTGGTGTGGAATCAACAAAGTTCTTAAAAGAATTAATTGGTAATAATAAAATTGAATGCATAACTAAAGGTAAGGATCGATATAATAGATTTATTGGGATCTGCTACAAAGATAATTTAGATTTAAATAGTGAAATGGTTCTGAATGGATGGGCAATAGCTTATCGCTATTATTCAAAAGATTATGTTGAAGAAGAAGAAGAAGCAAAACAAGAAAAAAAAGGTATATGGATTGGGGATTTTGAAGAGCCCTATTTATTCAGAAAGAAAAATAAATAATCAACCATGATGTTGGGAATCTTTTAAATAAATTAAATTTTCTATTTCTTTATCTTTATTTTTAATTATTTTTTTTAGCTCATTTAACTCGTTTTCAAAACTACGATTTTTCTGTTCAATTTGTCTAAGTTCTGATTTTAGTATTGAATTTTCAATATTTACTTCTTCCAAATCTTCAGTTGATGCAGAACTTTCTAATTCTATTTCTAATTTTTGAACAAGATCTTCGTATTTTGACAATTGTTCATTTAATTCAGTTATTTTATTTTCAAGTTTGTTAAGTTTCTCAATACTTTCTGAATTATTTTCTAATGTGTTATTTTCTAGATTTGATATATTGTTTAGAGATTGTTCATAATCATTCTTAATTGTATTGAATGATTCATTTAAAGCTCTTATTTCTTCACGTAAGTTTTTTATTTGATTATCTCTAAATTTTAATCGCTGATCTTTTTGAAATATTTCAAGTTTAAGTTCTTGTATTTCAGATCGTAAACTTGATTCATCAACAACACTACTAGGAATGATTTCAATAGGTGGCTCAGTTTGATCAGTTGAAAAATCTAAAGAAGGCAAATAGAAAAAAATACCAAAGATAACTATAATTGAAATGACTAATAAGATTCTATTTCTTCTTCTTTTTCTTGCTTGTAAACCTACAAAACCTACCATATGAACTCTATAAAACGGCAAGTGTAAAAAATAAATATTTAATTATTATTAAATTGTGGATCTAAAGAATATGTGGTTGACCTTAAGTACTGAGTAATTTTTTTGATATCTCCAATTTTTACAAGGTTTTCGTAAGGTATAAGTGAACCAAAGTACATATAGATATCATCGCCTATCTTTCTTTTAAGTTCATACATACACAAAGAGTATCTAAATGTTTGTCCTATTTTATTAGCAATATGGTAAAGTTGACTGTTTTGACCGTCAAAAAAAATTGGTAACACAGGACTTTTAGTTTTAAGAACTAGTTTAGATACCCATTGTTTCCACTCACCATCGTCAGCTTTTGTATTTTTTTTTAAGTTTTGTTTAGTTGCTATCGTTCCAGAGGGGAAAACAACTAGAACACCTTCATTATGCAAAACTTTTTCAGCTTCTTTACGTGTATTAATGTTAGTTAATAGAGCTTCTTTATTTTCATTAAAATCAATTGGTAATATTTTGTCTTTTACTGCCTCTGCTTGCCTTAAGACTTTATGTGTAACCATTTTATAATCTTGTCTTACTTTTGAAATTGCTGAACATATGGATACACCATCAGCAACTCCAAAAGCATGATTTGCTATAACAATTAATTTTCCTTTTTTTGGAATGTAACTACCGTCCTGAAAATTAGTTATTAAATTAAAATTTAATTTATCTACTGCATCATCCCAAAAAAGCTCAGGAGGTCTATTTTCAGATAAATATTCATCATATAATTTTTTTAATTTTAATTTTCCTGTTAATAATTCAGTAATCTTAATAAATATTTGGCCAATAAAATTTACTTCCGCTGTTGCAAAAGTAAATACAATCTTATCTTTATTCATAATAAAAATGAATCAATTTAAATAAAATAAGTATTTTTCAAATATATTACATATTTGCATAATTTGGCCCCCCACTACCTTCAGGTACAACCCAATTTATGTTTTGTGATGGTTCTTTAATATCGCATGTTTTACAATGAATACAATTTTGAGCGTTTATAACGAATTTTGGAATTTCAGGATCAGTTTTATCTACTTCGTAAACACCAGCCGGACAATATCTTTGAGAAGGTTCATCATATTTATTGAGAGTATAGTTGATTGGAAGATCTTTATCTTTTAATTGCAAATGAACTGGTTGATCAGACTCATGGTCTGTACCTGTTAAATATACAGAGCTCGTTTTATCAAAAGTATAAATACCGTCGTATTTTGGATATTCAATTTTTTTAGAGTCTTTTGCAAGTTGTAATGACTCATGATCAGCATGCTTATGCTTTAGTGTAAATGGAAGCTTTCCTCTGAAAATAATCTGATCAATGCCTGTAAAAATTATTGCTGGTATCAAACCCCAATTAAAACTAGGCTTAACATTTCTTGCAGCATGTAGTTCTTTGTACAACCAAGATTTATTAAATTTTTTTTCATAATTTGAAAGTGGCATCGAATTACTTAAATAATCAACAATCGTCTCTCCAGCAATAATTCCACTCTTCATAGCTGTATGAGATCCCTTTATCTTTGGCATATTAAGAGTTCCTGCATCACAACCGACCAATAAAGCACCCGGTAAATACATCTTGGGCAAACTTTGTAAACCTCCCTCTATTAGAGCTCTTGCACCATATGCAATTCTTTTACCATTAGTTAAAATTTTTTTAATTGCTGGATGAGTTTTGAATTTTTGAAATTCATCGTAAGGGGATAAATAGGGATTTTTATAATCTAGGCCAATAACGTAACCTAAAAAAATTTGTTTCTTTTCTGCAAAATAACAAAAACTTCCACCATAGGTTGAGTTATCTAAAGGCCAACCTGCTGTATGCATTACCAAACCCTCATCATGCTGAGTTTTATCAATTTCCCAAATTTCCTTAAAACCTATTCCATATTGTTGAGGTGATTTTCCTTCAGATAAATTATATTTTTTTATTAATTCTTTTCCAAGGTGTCCTCTGCATCCTTCAGCAAAAACTGTAACTTTTGCATTTATATTTATACCTGGTTCATAACTATCCTTTTTATTCCCATCTTTATCTATTCCCATATCTCCTGTTTGAACTCCAATAACTGAATTATCTTCTGAATATAATATTTTAGAAGCAGCAAACCCTGGAAAAATTTCAACACCTAAATTTTCAGCTTCATTTGCTAACCATCTGCATAAGTTTGCTAAACTAATTATATAATTATTATGATTTTTTTGAACATTTGGTAAAAGCCATGTTGGCCAACTAAAAGATTTATTTTTAGATAAAAAAAGAAACTTTTCTTTTGAGACTTTTGTTTTAATAGGCGAGTCTTTATCTCTCCAATCTGGAATAAGTTCATCTAATGCTCTTGTTTCAAAAACGTTACCACTTAAAATATGAGCACCAACCTCAGATCCTTTTTCTAATATACAAACGTTTGTATCAGGACTTAATTGTTTTATTTTGATTGCTGTTGCTAAACCTGAGGGACCAGCTCCTACAACAACTACATCATACTCCATTGTTTCACGATTTACTTCCATTTTTGTTATTTTAATAAATTAATTTATTGTTGAATAGTATTTAATTTATCTAGTTCAGAAGACAACTGTGGCAATGCCTCAAATAAATCAGCATTAAGACCATAATCTGCCACATTAAAAATGGGTGCTTCTTCATCTTTATTAATAGCTACAATAACTTTACTCTCTTTCATTCCAGCTAAATGTTGAATAGCACCGGAAATACCTACGGCTATATATAAGTCAGGAACAACAACTTTACCAGTTTGTCCAACCTGATAGTCGTTTGATACATATCCTGCATCTACTGCTGCTCTCGATGCTCCAACTGCTGCGTTTAATTTGTCAGCAATTTCATTTAGTAGTTTGAAATTTTCTGCACTTTGTAAACCTCTTCCACCAGAGATAACCACTCTCGCAGTACTTAATTCTGGTCTTTCTGATTGCGACTCTTCTCTGTCAATAAATTCCACAGTATTGTTTTGTGTTTCAAATTCTAATTTTTCTACAATATCACTACCACCACTTATTTCAACAGGATCAAATGACGTAGGTCTTATTGTAATTATTTTTTTTTTGTCATTTGATTTAACTGTGGCAATTGCATTACCTGCATAAATTGGTCTCATAAAAGTATCACTACTTATAATTTTTATAACATCACTTATTTGAGCTAAGTCTAGCTTTACTGCTATTCTAGGAAATATATTTTTACCAAATGTTGTAGCTGGAGCCATTATATGAGAATATTTTTCTGAAATAGAAATTACGATTGGTTCTATATTCTCTGCAATAGGATTTTTCAATTTTTCATTATCAACAAAAATTACTTTTGAAACTTTTTCACACTTTGCAATTTTTTTTGCCAATTCTTCACACTGAAAACCAGTTACAAGTACATCAATCTCTTGCTTAATTTGTGAAGCTGCGGATATTGTATTAAGAGTTGAAGATTTAATATCTACATTATTATGCTCGGCTAAAACAAGTATACTCATATTACTTTTGCCTCATGTTTTAATTTTTGAACAAGTTCAGAAACATCATTTACCATAATTCCTTTTTGACGAACTGGAGGCTCTTCAACTTTTATTTGATCAATTCTAGGATTAATATCAATTGCAAGAGAAGTTACATCTTTAACATCTATAGTTTTTTTCTTAGCTTTCATAATATTTGGAAGTGATGCGTATCTTGGCTCATTTAATCTTAAGTCACATGAAGCAACAAATGGTATGCTTACCTTTATTCTTTCAAGTCCTTCATCTATTTCTCTGGTGACTGTTGCTGATTTATCTTCTATTTCAATCTTTGAAGCGAATGTTGCTTGTGGCCAATTTAGTAGAGCTGATGTCATTTGACCTGTTTGATTAGAGTCATCATCAATAGCTTGTTTACCCATTAGAATTATAGAGGGTTTTTCTTCTTCTGCAATTTTTGATATTATTTTTGATATAGCTAATGGCTCCAGCTCATTGTCTGTTTTAACATGAATTCCTCTATCAGCTCCCATAGCTAAAGCAGTTCTAATTGTTTCTTGTGCTTTATCACTTCCAATTGAAAGGATGATAACCTCTTCTGCTTTACCGGATTCTTTTATACGAAGAGCTTCTTCGACTGCATTTTCATCTGGAGGGTTCATAGACATTTTCACATTGTCTTTTTCAACACCACTTCCATCCGGTTTGACTCTTATCTGAACATTATAATCTATTACCCTTTTTACTGTAACTAAAAGTTTCATATTAGTTTCTCAATTTATCATTTTTTGGATCATAAGGACTATCTTCAATAACGGTAACTTTGTGTTTTTTGTCAAGTATGTCCATTTCTAAATTTTGTCCGACTTTAGCATATGTAGGTTCCACCATACCAATTGCTAAAGATTTTTTCACTCTAAAACCGTAGTTACCTCCTGTCGCACGACCTATAACCTTACCTTCGCTATAAATAGGATTATTGCCCAAAGCATCAGCATCTTCTATATCATGAACTTCCAAAGTTACCATTTTGTTTTTAAAGCCTTTTTGTTGCCATTCCACAAGAGCATCTCTTCCTACAAAGTTACCTTTATTTAGATGTACAAATCTATCAAGTCCAGACTCAAAAGCTGCATACTCAATTGACATTTCAGTTCCAACCAATTTATATGTTTTCTCCACTCGTAGACTTTCCATAGCTCTTATTCCAAATGGCTTTAAACCAAAATCTTCACCAGAATCTATAAGTTTATCAAAAATATGATTTTGATATTCTATTGGATGGTGTAATTCCCAACCAAGTTCACCAACAAAATTCATACGCATAGCAATTGATGGTGCTAAACCTACATTAATTTTTTTTGATGAAAGCCATGGAAATTTTTCATTTGATAAATCAGTTCTAGTAACTTTAGATAAAATATCTCTTGATTTAGGACCTGCAAGAACAAGTACACCCATACTATTCGTTAAATTTTCATAAATTACTGAGCCATCTTTTGGCATCCATTTAAGTATCCAATCATGATCTAATCTTTGAAATGCACCAGCCGAAACTAAATAGAAAGAGTTTTCTTTCTCTTTGGCAATTGTAAATTCAGAATGAACTCCCCCAGCAGTGTTCAAAGCATGACATAAATTTACTCTTCCATTTTTCTTAGGTAATTTATTAGCAACTAAGTAATCCAAAAAATTTTCTGCACCTGGTCCTGATATTCGACACTTAGCAAAAGCTGACATATCAAGTAATCCTGCATTCTCAGCAACATTCTTACACTCATTACCTACATGTTCGAACCATTTCGATCTTCTAAATGACCAATCATCTTTTTGTAATTCTTTAGATGGAGCGAACCAGTTTGCTCGTTCCCAGCCAAATTTTTGTCCAAAAACAGCGCCTAGATCTTTTAGTCTATCGTGACATGGAGATTGTCTTAGAGGTCTACCCTCTTCTCTCTCTTCATCTGGATAATGAACAGTGAATACATTTGCGTAAGCTTCCTCATTCTTTTCAATCAAGTAAGATTCAGTTGCGTAGTCTCCAAACCTTCTTGGATCAACACCAAGCATATCAATAGTAGGCTCACCATCTACAATCCACTCAGCAATTTGCCAACCAGCTCCTCCTGCCGCTGTAATGCCAAAACTATGGCCTTCATTTAACCAGAAGTTTTTTAAGCCCCAAGCAGGTCCTACAATAGGACTTCCATCTGGAGTATAACAAATTGCACCGTTGTATACTTTCTTAACTCCAACCTCTCCAAATATAGGAACTCTATGAATTGCTGATTCAATGTGAGGTTCTATTCTCTCTAAATCTTCTTGGAATAGTTCAAATTCAGATTCTTTGTCAGGACCGTCTAGATAACAAACCGGCGCTCCTTTTTCATAAGGCCCTAAAATTAAACCTCCTCGTTCTTCTCTCATATACCATGAACTATCAGAGTCTCTAAGAACACCCATCTCTGGTAATCCTTGCTCTTTTCTTTTAAGTATTTCTGGATGATCGTCTGTTACAATGTATTGATGTTCTACAGGAATAACTGGAACTTCAAGACCTACCATTTTACCTGTTTGCCTTGCAAAATTTCCACTGCATGAAACAACATGCTCACACTCGATTGAACCCTTATCAGTTTCAACAACCCACATATCATCTTTATTTTTTTTAATTCCTGTTACTGTTGTATTTCTATAAATCTCTGCACCTTTATCTCTTGCGCCTTTAGCTAATGCCTGAGTTAAATCTGCTGGTTGAATATATCCATCTTCTGGATGTTGGATTGCACCAATTAACCCATCTATGTTACAAAGTGGCCATATTTCTTTTACTTGTTCAGGAGTTAAGAATTTTACATCAACACCTATTGTTTTAGCTACACCTGAGTATTGATAATACTCATCCATTCTATCTTTTGTTGTAGCTAATCTAATATTGGATACTACACTGAAACCAACTTTTTGACCTGTTTCTTCCTCAAGTGTTTTATATAATTTAACTGCATATTTGTGAAGTTGTCCAACTGAGTAACTCATATTAAATAATGGTAAAAGTCCAGCTGCATGCCAAGTTGATCCAGATGTTAATTCTTTTCTTTCGACAAGAACTACATCTGACCAACCTTTTTTAGCTAAATGATAGAGTGTGCTGACACCAACTGCACCCCCTCCTATAACTACAACTTTTGACTTTGATTTCATTATTACTATTTAATACTGTACTTCATTAATCATATTAAATAGAGTGGGTCAATCATGAGATACTTCAAACAACAGATTTTAGTGGTTATTATCAGTACAATAAGTTGTCTTTCAACAAATGCTGAAATTACAGTAAATGAATTATTTTTTGATGAGTCTAAGCCTTTTCACCTAAAAATAATTGATGTCATTCCAAAGGAAGGAATAATTCAAATTGGAAATGATGATTCTAAGAATACAATTATTGAATTTATGGATTATTTTTGTGGCTATTGTAAAAAAGTTCATCCAGAATTATTACAAATAGCAAAAGAACGTGACGACACACGTTTAATTTTTTTGCAACACCCAATATTAAGTCAATCTTCAAAAGTTTTAGCTAGTATGGTAATTGCAGCAAACATGCAGGGTAAAGGTATTGAGTTTCATAATGCTATATTTGGTATAGAAGGAAACTTAAATAGTGATAAACTAAATAAAATCATAGATGATTTAGAAATCAATAGTGCCAAGCTTAATATTGATATGAGTAAAGAAAAGGTATCAAATATTGTTAATTTAAGCTCTTTTTTAGCAAATGGTTCTGGAGCAAGAGGAACACCTACTTTTTTTATTAATAAAGAATTTGTTGTTGGATATATTTCTATTGATAGAATTAAAGCCTTATTGAATGAATAAAAGCTCCACATAGAATGGAGCTTTTAATATAATCTATTATTTATCAACAACCTCTCTAGTATTTGCGTTATGAGATTCAGTAAAAGGAATAGGTACAATTTCTGCTTCAACTGGGGTTCCTGGAGATTCAGAATATTGATCAGGAAGATGAACTTTATATTTTTTTCCAAAATTACCAATTGGAAAACCATTTTTATTTAAAGTGCCATCAAAAGGAACATATCCCATAGCAATGTTTCTGCCCTGCTCAGGGTGGTACCAAGGTGATGTAATGAAGCCACAAGGATCGCTTCCATCTTCGGATACTAACCAAAAATCTGGTGCATATTCTTCAATTGGTTTACCGCCAAGACTTAACCCGACCAATTGAAGTTTATAAGGTTTCTTACCATCTTTTAGATCCGCTTTCATCTTTTCAAGAACAGTTTTACCAACATAATCAGATGTTTTATTCCATTCACCTTTTCCAGATAATGAGACTTGATAGCCTAAATTACACTGAAATGGGTTGTGTTGATTATCCATATCTTGACCCCAAGATAATATCCCAGCTTGAATTCTTCTGTGATGAGCTGGCGCAATGACCATTAAATTATGTTTTTTTCCAGCCTCTAAAACAGCATTCCACATATCATCAGCATATTTAGTAGAATCATAGAGATAGATTTCAAAACCAGCTTCACCAGAAAAACCTGTTTGTGAAATTATACATTCTCTTCCACCAACTGTAGCTGCAGCCAAACCATAAAATGGCATTTCATCAACATTCACTTGATCGCCTATCAAATCTTTCATTAAAGCATGTGCTTTTGGACCCTGAATCTGTACTGGGCTCACATCTATTTCATCAATAGTAACATTAAACCTATTGTCATGATTTACTCCTTGTAAATAAAGACCAATATCTGAATCTGATAGAGAAAACCAAAATTCATCTTTTGATATTCTTAAAAGTATAGGATCATTTAACACACCACCATATTGATTACATAAAATTACGTATCTGCCTCTCATAGGTGATATTTTAGTAGCATCCCTTGTTATAACGTAATCAACAAAAGCTTCTGCATCAGGGCCTTTTACCTGAATTTGTCTTTCAACAGCTACATTCCACATAGTTACATGGTTTTTTATTGCTTCATATTCAACCATAGCTCCACCATCTTCTGGTTTAACATAACCTCTTGGATGATAAATCCTGTTGTATACAGTTGCTCTCCAACATCCCGCCTCCATTGACAAATGCCAATAGGGTGATTTTCTTACTCTGGTTGAAATCAGCATTTGAACTGGTGTAGGACCACTTTGCCTTAAATTGTAGGGAACCCTTCTATCCGATTGATCCACTGACGTAGAATGTTTAATCATTAAAAACTCCTTAAATAAATATGTCTTTTGTGTATTTAAACTTTAATAGGTGCGCAATGATAAAGTTCACATCAATTGAAAAAAATGGTGGAACTTAATTTAACCAAGATTTAGTCTTAGTTTTGACAGTTTCGTAAAATATTGTAGGTATAATGAAATTTAGTAATTTGATTTTAATTTTATCTTATCTGTTATTTTTAAGTGGATGTTCAGCTAGCTACAAAAGATTAGCTAGTTTTGAAGAGAAAGAACCCATTAGTTTTCAAGAACATTTATTCATTGAATATAAAAAAAAGGCTACTTTTGAGGCTGAAGAAATGCATGATTGGAACTCGGCTAAATTGTATTCTGAGAAGGCACTAAAGAGTTTAGAAACAGATAAAATATATCCTGAAAAAATTTCACATTGGGATATTCCTAATGAAAATATTCAAGAAATAAAAATTGCCTATGATAATCTTATGACGATATATGAAGAGGCAAGAATTAGTGATCCTTTTAATTTAGCAAGGGCAATTTCTTCTTTAGATTGCTGGTCGGAACAACAGGAGGAGAATTGGCAAACATGGGATATTATTAATTGTAAGGAGGATTTTTTAAATTCTATACATAATATTTATAAAAAAATATCAACTTTGGATAATGATGAAAAGATTATAGATAATACGAATAAAAAATCTAAAGATAAATCTAATAATGATATTACAATAGTTACTAAAAACAAAGATGATAAACTAATGCAAATAATATATTTTGATTTTGATATGTTTAATGTATCTCAAATGAGTAAAGATAAAATAGAAATTTTTTTAGAAAGTTATGGAAGTATGATTAATGAATACTTAATTGTTGGTCACACTGATACTAAAGGAACAAAGGATTATAACTTAACTCTTTCAATTAAAAGAGCAAACGTAGTAAAAGAAATATTAATTGATTATGGAATTAAAGAAAGCAATATAAAAATACTTGGTAAAGGTGAGGAATCCTTAGCTGTTTATACTCAAGATAACATTAAACAACCTGCAAATAGAAGAGTAGAAATAAAAAAAACAAATTAACTTTTTTTTATATTTATTTTGGTATATTGACCTTTTTTAATGTATTCAAAAACGACTAAAAAAATAAATATTACTGTAAAACCTTATTATCTTGAGGATCAGTCAGAACCTGAGGATCAACATTATGTTTGGGCATATAAGGTAACAATTGATAATCAAGGAAATGAAAAGGTTCAGTTAGTAAATAGATATTGGAGGATAATTGATGCTAAGGGTATATTACAAGAAGTTCGTGGTAAAGGTGTTGTTGGTGAACAACCTATCTTAAATCCAGGAGAAAAATTTGAATATACTAGTGGTACACCCTTAACTACTTCTTCAGGTTTTATGGAAGGAATATATGAAATGCAAAATGATAATGGAAATACTTTTGATGTTGAAATACCTCAATTTGCATTAGATACACCATTTGAAAATAATAAATTAAATTAAATCATAAAAACAATGAGAGACTTTAGGTCGATATTAAATATTATAGGAATTTTAATATGTATTGAGGCTGTAGCAATGCTTATTCCAATGAGTTTTGATCTGTATTATAACAACCATGATTGGTTACAATTTTTTTATTCTAGTTTAGTTACATTTTTTATAGGTATAATTTTATATCTTTCATTTAGAAAAAAAAATATTAAGCTGGGAATTAGGCAGGCATTTTTATTAACAATTTCTTCCTGGTTAGTAATATCTTTATTTGGAGCTATTCCATTTGTGTATTCTTCATCTTCTCTTTCATATACAGATGCTTTTTTTGAATCAGTTAGTGGGATTACCACCACAGGTTCAACTGTAATTAATGATTTAGAAAACCTTTCAGAGGGTATTTTAATATGGAGATCACTGCTACAATGGTTTGGTGGTATTGGAATTATAGTTCTCGCAATGGCAATATTACCAACACTGCAAATTGGTGGAATGCAACTTTTACACATGGAACACGATGATCCTTATGAAAAAACAATTCCAAAAGTTAATAGATTTGTAGTTGAGTTATTTTTACTTTATGTTTTTTTATCAATCATTTGCTGTTTATTGTATTTTTTAAATGGAATGAAAGGGTTTGATTCTATAATTCATGCAATGACTACAATTTCAACTGGCGGTTTTTCAAATTATGATAAATCATTTTTATATTTTAATTCTTTTCAAATAGAAATTATCAGTGTTATTTTTATGTTAATTGGTAGTTTGCCATTTGTATTATATCTACAATTTATACATACTCAAAAAAAATTAATCTTTAAAGACGATCAAATAAAGTTGTTTTTTATAATTTTGTTAATAATTATTTTATTAACTACAATTTGGTTAAGCACAAACAAATCTTTGGACTTACTATCTGCATTTAGAATTGCTTTATTCAATATAACATCTATTTTAACTGGAACCGGCTATACTAGTAGTGATTTTTCCAATTGGGGAAGCTTTGGAATTGTAATAATGATGATTATTATGTTTGTTGGTGGATGTGCTGGGTCAACGACTGGTGGAATTAAAATATTTAGATTACAAATACTATTTAGAGGTGCAATTACTCAAGTCAAAAAACTAACTCAACCTCATGCAGTACTAGTTATGAGGTTTAACGGTAAAACTGTCAATGAAAATACATACAACTCTATAATGGGTTTTTTCTTTATGTATATTTTTTTGTTTATTTTATCTGCTGTATCACTAAGTTTATTTAATTTAGATTTTCTAACTGCCTTTTCAGCAGCGGCTTCAGCAATATCAAATGTTGGTCCCGGTTTAGGTGAAATGATTGGACCTAGTGGAAATTATTTTTTATTAGACAACGGTGCTAAATGGATATTGTCTCTAACAATGATAATTGGAAGACTAGAAATTTTTACAGTATTAGTTCTTTTATCTGTTAATTTTTGGAGAAGTTAAGTACTTAAATAATCTCCCATATAAATCGATAATTGGTTTTTAGTCTCATTAATAAAATCTTTTATTGCTTCTAATAATAAATCATTAATAATTAATTCAACTTCGTTTAATGAAATATACTTTTGAGATGTTGTAGATCTTGAAGTTTCAACAGTTGTATTTGCTTCTAAAAAACCGCTACTATCATAAAGTTCATATTCAACTAGAAAGAACAACTCATATTTAAATATAGTTTTTTCTTCATATTTTTTGGCATCAACATTTTCAATTTCATTTTTTGTAATTGATGCGTCTAAAATATTAATAACTAATTTATTTTCATTTCCAATTTTTAATATATTTTTGTTATGCCACTCCACAATTATATCAATTGGTGATTTTTGAATTTGTTCTTCGATATTATTTTGAGAAAAAACAGGATTATACTTTTTATTAATTTCTATATCTTTTGAGTTAATTGAAATAATATCAAGTTGTGAAGTATTAATTTCAATTGGCTTTAATATTTCAACAGGTTGACATGATAAAACCATTAACAAAATTAAAATTAAACTATTTTTTAAGTACATAAATTAATATAGCTTGTTGAATATACATTCTATTTTTTGCTTGCTTTAATACTACGGAATTTTTTCCATCAAGAATGTCTGATGTTACCTCTTGACCTCTTTTAGCGGGTAAGCAATGCATAAAAATTACATTATTTGCAGCATTACTAATGATTTTTTTATTCACTGTATAGTTTTTAAAGTATTTTTTTTTGTTTTTATTTTTTTCACCCATAGAAACCCAAACATCAGTCATTATACAATTTGAATTATTTGATCCTAATATTGGATCAGAAAAATGGTTTAAATTTTTATTTTTATATACTTGAAATTCTTTTTTATAATTTTTAAAAATTGCTCTTGGAATAATTAAATTCAATTTAAAATTATAAATTGTTTGAAGATGAATAAGAGAACGTAAGACATTATTATAATCACCTATCCAAGCAATATTAGCATTTTTTATATTATTAAGATTCTCTTGTAGGGTTAAAAAATCTCCAAGTATTTGGCATGGATGGCTATATTCAGTTAAACCATTTATAATCGGTAAAATATTTTCTTTACTTAAATTTACTATTTGTTTGTGATCATTATTTCTTATCATTATACAATCAATATATTGACTTAACACATTAAGAACATCTTCAGCTTTTTCTCTTTTATCATCAAAGCCGATATCTTTACTTTGCAGTTCTAAAACAGAACCTCCTAATTTTTGCATTCCTACATTGAAACTTAATCTCGTTCTTAATGACTGTTTTTCAAAAATTAAACCGAGAGTTTTATCTTTACAATATGAAGAATATTTTTTTGGATTTTTTTTAATTTTTTTAGCAAGTGAAATTATTTTATCAATTTCTTCTTTTTTAAAATTATTAATATCAATAAAATGTTTCATATGGATAGTTCTTTAATACTCTTTTTAATTATTGTAATTGATTTATCAATCTCTTTATAGGACACTATAAGTGGTGGGGCTAATCTTACTATATTATCTGAAGCAGGTACATTTAGTAATTTATTTTTTTTAAGTTGTTCAGAAAAATCAATATTGCTAATATTTGTTTTGATTCCTAATAGCAATCCTGCACCTCTCACCTCTGAAATAATATTAGATGTATTTTCTAATTTTTTTAAATTTTTCCAGAAATATCTTGCTGTTTTATCAACTTTTGAAAGAAATGTTTTATTAGAGATAATTTTTAAAACTTCCAAACCCACACTCATGGCTAACGGATTACCACCATATGTTGATCCATGACTACCCTTAGTCATTGCGACACATGCTTTATTTGTTGACATGCAAGCTCCAAGTGGAAAGCCAGATCCAATACCTTTTGCCACAGACATAATATCAGGTTTTATTTTTGCCCATTCATGTGAAAATAATTTACCAGATCTACCAAATCCACACTGAACTTCATCAAAAAAAAGTAATATATTTTTTTCGTTACAGATTCTTCTTAATAATTTTAAAAAACTTAGATTAGCAGGACGAATACCTCCTTCTCCTTGAATAGGCTCAATAATAATACCAGCTGTTTTTTTATTAATTGCTAATTTTAATTTTTTTTCATTATTAAATTCAATTTGTTTAAAGCCATTAAGCATAGGGCCAAAGCCATCAGAGTATTTTTTATTTTTTTGTGCCGAAAGCGCTCCATAAGTTCTGCCATGAAAAGCACCATCAAAAGAAATAATCTCTGTTTTTTTAGTCTTATGATATGAATGATATCCTCTAATTATTTTAATTCCACATTCAATAGACTCAGCACCAGAATTAGTAAAAAAAACTTTATCTGCAAAAGAATTTTTACAAAGTAATTTAGCAAATTGTTCTTGTGTTTTAATTTTATATAAGTTTGATATATGCCAAAGTTGTTTCGATTGATTATTCAGAGCCTCTATTAGTTTTGGATGACAATGACCAAGAGAGTTTACAGCTATTCCACTTGCAAAATCTAAATATTTTTTGTTTTGACTAGTATATAAATAACATCCTTTTCCTTTTACAAATTCAAGAGTTTTATTGCCATAAGTTGGCATAACATTTGATAAAGGTTTTTTAACCATATTTAAAATTTAATTTTATATCCTTTGTGAAACATAAAATAGCATATTAAAATTAATATAATATTGATAAATATTAAGAATATTGATCCATGAATTAACGAGCTATCAGAAATACCTGTGAAAGCATATCTGAAACCATCGATATTATAAAAGAATGGATTAAATGAAGAAACTGTCTGCCAAAACTCAGGAAGTCTCGAAATTGAATAGAATGTTCCTGATAAAAAAGTAAGAGGTAAAACAATAAAGTTAGTTATACCTTGTTGCTGATCCCATTTGTCTGCCCAAATACCAACAATTGTACCCAAAGTTCCCATCATTGTACATCCCATCAATGAGAAAAATAATAGTGCTATATAAGAGTGGACATGAAGTGGCACAAATATCATAACTCCTAAAGTTGTTACTATACCGCACACAACACCTCTGCAAACTGAGCCAATTATAAATCCGAATGCTAATTCAAGATTGTTTAATGGAGCCATTAAAATGTCTACTATATTACCTTGAAATTTTGATTGGCCAATACTTGATGCAGAATTAGCAAAAGAGTTTTGAAGCATCGTCATCATTATCAAACCAGGTGCAATAAAATAAGGAAGATCAATACCATTTATTGAATTAACAGATCTACCTAGAGCTAAACTAAAAACAGCTAAAAATAATAAAGAGCTAATAGCTGGTCCAATCACAGTTTGTATTCCAACTTTTAAGAACCTAAAGACTTCTTTTTTTACTAATGTAAGAAAACAAAGATAATTATAGTAAATCATATTAGAAGTTTTCTTTTAATATATTTAAATTATTTGTATATTAATTTAGTGGACGAAAAAAAACTCTTAAAATATGCGGTTGATTACTTAAGTAAATACGATTCCTCAAAGAATAATTTAGTTAAAGTACTTAAAAGAAAAATTTTAAGATTAAATATAACAAATTTTGAGAAAAAAAAACTCATAGATATTATTGAAAGTATAATTTTAAAATTAGAAAAAAATAAATTTATTGATGATGATAGATATAGCTCAATAAAAATACTTTCTTTATCAAATTCTGGGAAATCTAAAAATTTTATTTTTAATTACTTGATAAAAAAAGGAGTGAGTAAATCTCAAATTCAAAATAATTTAAATTTAATAAAGCAAGATAATGATAATTGGGAATTAGAGTCAGCAAAAATTTTTGCTAAAAAAAAGAAAATATTAGAAAAAAATGAAAGTTATGAAAAAAAATTAGCAAAAATGGCAAGGGCTGGGTTTAGCTATGATATATGTAAAAAAATATTAGGTTAAATTTCCTTAATATGAATCTTACCTTCTAACAATCTAGCGATCTGCTTGGTTGTTTCAAATCTTTCAAATGAAATTCTGATGATTGCAGTTAAGGGTGCTGCAAGAAGAACACCAATAAAACCCCAAATCATTCCCCAGAAAATTAAGGATAAAATAATCGTAATTGGATGTAATCCAAAACTCTCACCAAATATTTTAGGTTCTACAAAATTTCCTACTACTTGATGAATAATCGTGGGTAGAATTATAATTAATATAACTAGTGTTGGATCGTTATATTGAAGGAAAGCAATTGGTAATGGAAGTAAAACAGCAATTACAGAACCAATAACTGGAATAAAATTTAAAATAAATGTTAAGCTACCAAAAATGAAAGCTAATTCTAAACCTAATAACCAATAAATTAATCCTGCAGCAACACCTGTAAAAGCTGATGTTAAAAATTTCGTAAATATATACTTTTTGACTAATCTAATAATGTCATTCCACTCATCAGAAGTATTCTTGGGAGGGGTACCAAGTAACAAAAAAAGAGTAATTATTACAACTAAGAGAAACTTTGAAATAAAATTCGCACTGTTACTTAATATAACTCCAGCCCAATTAGTAATGGGTAACTCTGCAATTGTGTTTCTAATTGTTTCTCTATCAATATTAATTTCGAATTCTTGAAGCTGAATGATAATTGCCTCTATTAAAATAATTACCTTTTGATTATAATCATCCGCTGACTCTAAAAATGTTGCAACTGAAGAAACAATAAATGGAACTATAATTGAGAATAAAAGTACAATTAAACAAATACTAATAAAAACTGCTATAAATCTGTGTACACGAAGATTTATAGTCTGAAAATCAATTATTGGATCAATTAATATCCTTAAAAGAAGTGCTAAAACAAATGGGACCATTATAGGTTGAGAGAAATTTAAAATAAATGCAACAGCGATACTGGCTAATATAAATAGAGAGCCAGAAATTACGCGATTATTTTCATTCATTATTTCTTAGTAGATTGAGGATTAAAAATTTCTGTTTTTTCATCTGATAATTTTTCAACATAAAGTGATTGACTTGGAAACGCAAAACCAGCTTCATTATTTTCAACTATTTCTATTATTTTGACAGCAAGATTTTCTTTTATTTTTAAAAATTCTGCCCATTCATTCGTAACAGTAAATGTTTGCACTAACATATCAATAGAACTATCAGAAAAACTATCTATTCGAACATAGAAACTTGCGTTTTGATTTTTTGCAAAGTTATCATCTTTTTCAATTAAATTATTTATCTCCTCTCTGATATTTTTTAATTGATCAATACTAGTTCTATATTCTAATCCAATTAGCCATCTTATACGTCTATGATGTCTTCTTGTGTAATTAGTTACAGACTGCTCTGCAAATTTATAATTTGGGACCATTACTGGAGTTGAATCAAATCTTCTAACAAGGGTTGATCTAAATCCAATTTGTTCAACAACCCCCTCTACTTCACCTGAAACTAATATTACATCACCAACAGTAAACCTCTTTTCCATTAGTATCATGATACCACTAATCAAATTTTTAAATAAATCTTGAGCACCCAGTGCAACTGCTACACCAAATAAACCTAATCCTGCAATTACTGGTCCGACTCTTATGCCCCACAATTCTAAAATTGCTACAGCTCCGAGAACAATAACAAGAATTTTTAAACCTTTAAGAGTCCAATCAACTAAAGGTTTTGAAATTTTTGACTCAAAGTTTTTTATTACAAATGAAAAGGGTATAATCAATTGATGTAGTAGCCAGAATATAAAAATTGTAATTAATGATCTGTTTAGTAAATCTAAAAAATCTTGATTGTTATCAGAAATATCCAAATATGAAGAAGCTATAAAAAAACCTAAAACAACAGGGAGAAATTTTAATGGTCCATCAAGTACTTCAATAACAGCGTCATCAATTTGATTGGATGTTCTCGAAACAATTTTTGATAATCGATTAAGAATAAATCTAGCAATAAGTCTTCTAAGTAAATAAAAAAGCAGAAAAATTACTAGACTAACTATGATATCAGTAGCGTTTATGCCAAAAACACCATTATTCCAAACATCTAAAAAAAGGTCGGTAAAACTATTGAATGTTTCCATAAGCGATATATCTTATACTCACTAACATGAAAATTAAATTTTTACTTGTTTTTTTGATTATGCTTAACTTAAAGAATACTTTATTAGCCAATGAAACAGTGAATTTATACGATTTCTCATTTGAAGATATTGACGGCAATCAAGTAAATTTAGAAAAGTTTGCAGGTAAGCCAATTTTAATAGTAAACACAGCTTCAAGATGTGGTTTCACTCCACAGTATGAAGATCTTCAAAATTTATTTATTAACTATAGAAAAAGTGATTTAACAATAATAGCTACTACGAGCAATTCCTTCAATCAAGAATATTCAGATACTGAAGATATTAAAAAAATATGTTTAGTTAACTACGGCGTAGGTTTTGTTACTTCATCGCCAATGGATGTTAAAGGTAGTAGTGCCCATCCAATCTATGCATGGATTGACAAAGAGTATAACGAAAAACCAAAGTGGAATTTTTATAAATATCTTTTTGATAGAAATGGACAGCTCATCAAATCATGGTCTTCTATGACAAAACCAAATAGTATAAAAATTACAAATATAATAGATCGATTAATTTAAAAAAAAAGGGCAAATAAATCTGCCCTTTTTTAATAATTATTTTTATAAAAGGTTACATCATACCGCCCATGCCGCCCATGCCGCCCATGCCGCCCATGCCGCCGCCCATATCAGGCATTGCAGGTGCTGCAGATTTATCTTCAGGGGCATCAGCTACCATAGCTTCAGTTGTAATTAGTAAACCAGCTACAGATGCTGCGTCTTGTAGTGCAGTTCTAACAACTTTAGTTGGATCAATTATACCGGCATTTACCATGTTGGTGTATTTGTCCATTTGAGCATCATAGCCAATATTATGATCTTTGCTTTCACGAATTTTACCCGCTACTACTGCTCCATCAACACCAGCATTTTCTGCAATTTGTCTCATTGGATTAAAGAGCGCTCTTCTTACTATATCAACTCCAATCTTTTGATCATCATTAGCAGTTTTAACTGATTTCAATGAATTTGTAGCATATGCAAGAGCTGAACCACCACCAGGTACTATACCTTCTTCAACAGCTGCTCTTGTTGCATGCATTGCATCTTCAACTCTGTCTTTTTTCTCTTTAACTTCAACTTCTGTAGCACCGCCAACTCTGATGACTGCTACACCACCTGCTAATTTTGCAAGCCTCTCTTGAAGTTTTTCTCTATCATAGTCAGAAGTTGTTTCTTCAATTTGTGCTCTGATTTGATTACATCTACCTTCAATGTCTTTCTTTTTACCAGCTCCTTGAACGATTGTAGTATTTTCTTTATCAACAACTACTCGTTTAGCAGTACCTAGCATTTCTAGATTGAACAATTGATTCAAGTAAAGGTAACATTGGTTGTAAACTTGACAATTTTTTCTCATGAAGTAACACATAGCAATCACCAAGTTCGGTAATCATTTTTTCTGCATTAGTTACGAAGTATGGTGAAAGATAACCTCTATCAAACATCATACCTTCAACAACATCAAGTTCAGTATCTAAACTTTTTGCTTCCTCTACTGTAATAACTCCTTCTTTACCAACTTTTTGCATTGCACTTGAAATCATTTTACCAACTTCAGCATCACCATTTGAGGCAATAGTACCTACTTGTGCAACTTCCTTATCAGTTTTAATTACTTTAGATTTTTTTCTAATTTCATTAACTACAGCATCTACGGCTAAATCAACTCCTCTTTTAAGATCCATTGGATTCATTCCAGCTGCAACAGCTTTCATTCCTTCAGTTGCAATTGCTTGTGTTAATACGGTTGCAGTTGTTGTTCCATCACCAGCAATATCATTAGTTTTGCTTGCAACATCCCTAACCATTTGAGCACCCATATTTTCAAATTTGTCTTTTAATTCTATTTCTTTAGCAACACTTACACCATCCTTGGTAATTCTAGGTGCTCCAAAAGATTTATCCATAACTACATTCCTACCTTTTGGTCCTAATGTAACTTTTACTGCATCAGCTAGTTTGTTAACACCGGTTAACATTTTTGATCTAGCATCTGATCCGAAAAATATATTTTTTGCAGACATTTTATTATCCTCTCTTAATTTTTATTTTTTTTTCTTACTTGAAGTAATAATTCCCATGATGTCAGACTCTTTCATAATTAAAAAATCATCTCCATTCATTTTTACTTCAGTACCAGACCATTTTCCAAAAAGTATTTTATCTCCTTTTTTGACATCCAATGGTACAAGTTTTCCTGTTTCATCTCTTGCTCCAGAACCAACTTCTAATACTTCGCCTTCCATTGGTTTTTCTTGAGCAGTATCAGGGATAATGATTCCCCCTGCTGTTTTTTGATCAGAGTCTACTCTTTTTACAAGCACTCTGTCATGTAAAGGTCTAAATTTCATATTTCCTCATTTGTTAACTAATTGAAATTCAATAATTTTTTTATTAGCACTCTTATTATAAGAGTGCTAGTTATTTAAGCATTATTAGAGTCTATTCAAGCAAAAATCAAAAAAAAATTCGAATTTTATAAAGTTATGATATTTTTAAAAAAATGTTGTTTTTTAGTGTTTTTTTTAGAACTCTTGGTTTTTTGAGTGCATTATTAATTTTTTTTATCATTATTAGTGTTTTACTTCATTTTTCAAATAACACAGAAAAAAAACAGTTTATAATTACAGACGGTATCCAGAGCTCTAAGAATATTATTGCAAAAATTAATTTAAATGGACCAATTTTTAATAATAATATTAATATATTAGGAAATAATCTTTATAATTACATAGATCCAAAATTAGTAAAATCTTATTTAGAAGAATTAAAACAATTAGAAATAAGCGTCCTAATTATAAATATAAATTCTCCTGGCGGAACAGTAAGCGCTACTGCTGAGTTGGAAGAAATTATCTCTGAATTTAAGAAAAATAGAAACACTAAAGTGTATTTCTTTACAAAAGAAATTTTAGCATCGGGAGGATATTGGGTAGCAACCACAGCTGATAAAATATTTGCAACTTATGGATCAATTATAGGTAGTATCGGAGTCAGTGGACCTAGTTGGTTTTACTATAATACACCAAGTAGTTTATCCTCAGGAGTCTTTGGCCAGACAATTGAAACTAAAGGAGGTATAGAAGTTTTTAACCAGAATGCTGGTGAAGGGAAAGATTTGTTTAATCCATTTAGACGGCCTAGTAGTTATGAAATCAAACACTTACAAAGTATCGTTGATGGTATTTATATTGATTTTATAACAAAAGTTTCAAAAAGCCGTAAAATTGAAATTTCAAATTTAAAAAATAATATTGGAGCTGTAATCTATAGTAGTAATCAAGCGAAAAATAATTTTTTGATTGACGATATCTTGAATTACGAATCACTTATCAAATTAATTATTAAGGAAAATCAATTTGAAGATTACAAAATTTATGAAAATAAGGTTAGCAATTCAATTCTATCAAATTTACTAGTTAAGTATAAAAACCAAAGTAATGAAAATTATTTCCCTAAAAACATTTGCAGAAATTTTCAAAATAATATTAGTGTTATAATTCCAGTTTATTTAAAAGATTGTTGAATTAAATTATATTACTTAGTTCCTGAATTTTAACAATTAGATTTTTATAGTAATTGCTTTGTGATAAAACATTTTTATGGATATATTTTTTAGCTAATGCAGAATGATTTTCAACTTCAACTGTATCAGAAACGATTTTATTATGGTTAAGATTATTAATTTGACATAGGTTTAAATATCTATTTTTGAGAACTTTTTCACTATCTCTAAAAGAAGGTGTGATTTCCAAAATTTCTGTCCCAGGTTTACAAAAAATAATATTTGCTAAATTAGACCCATGTGGAGCTATAATTTTATCAGCATTTGAAAAGATTTCTATTTGCTCATTTATTTCATATAATTGAGGATTTATAACCCTATATCCATTATCTCTTAAAAGGGTTACGACATCGGCTTCGTTTAAAATTTTTCTATAATTAGAATCTTCTCTAGTAACATATATTTTTTTACTAATTTCTACATTTGTTTTTGGATTTATAAATTTTTTTAATATTTTAATTGAATCATTCATACTCAAAAACTGAGGAAAATCAGAATCTATAAAATGATAAAAATCATCATCTAAAAAAACAAACGTAAATTCAATATTCAGAGATTTTAAGATACTTTTAATAAAATTTCTATATTTGTTAGATGAGTTTCTATGAATAGCTAGTTTTATATTTGTTTTTTTATTAAAAAAAATCCTTGGCAAAAATTGTAGTAAATTTGAATAATAATTATTACCTGCATTTGATCCAAGAATATAAAGTTGGTTAAAATTTTTAAATGAATTTTTATTTTCTTTAAAGTTATCAAAAAATTTTTGGGAATAAAAATGAGAAGTATTGTTAAGATCTCTATTAAATAATGATGAAAATGTTTCATTATTCTCTGTAATTGGGAAATAGTAAAATGAATCTGAAAAAAAATTACCTTTTAGAATATTACAATTAATTGATAGATTACTAAAATTTGCATTAAAAAATAAATTTGATAGACTTTTATCGTTTTTTATTTTTGACGAATTAATATCAATTATCATTTTATTATTTAGAATAATACAGATTTATACAAATTTATATAATAACATTTTTTATTTTTGGCGCGCCTGAGAAGAGTCGAACTCCTAACCTTATGATCCGTAGTCATACGCTCTATCCAATTGAGCTACAGGCGCTTTATGTTATTATACACTTTAATCTGTTGCTATTCTACTTTATGATATTATTAATGAACAAATATGTTATATTTTTTATTATTTTATCTTTAAGTATAAGTGTAAATAATAAATCATATAGTGAAACTGGTTTGGAAATACCTAGATATGTTTCATTAAAATCAAATGACGCAAATTTACGTATTGGTCCAAGTATAAATTATCCAATAAGTATAAAATATATTACAAAAAACTTTCCATTAAAAGTTGAAGAAGAATATAAAGATTGGAGAAAAGTTTCTGATTTTAAAAATAATGAAGGATGGATTCACAAAAGTTTGATTAAAGGTGATAGATACGCAATTATAATATCTAAAAATAACTCCCACATTTTTAATACTGTAAATGGAAAAAAAATAGGAGAGATATCTAATGGTTCATTAATATATTTATCAAAATGTAAGATAAATTGGTGTCTAATCTCTAAAGACAATAATAAAGGTTGGGTAGAAAAGAAAAATATGTGGGGAATAAAAGATAGTGAAAAATTTAACATCAATATATTGCAAAATTTTATTGATTATTATTATAATTCAATAAATCTATTAGAAAATATGCTTAAGAAATAAGTTAATATTTGGCTGGGGCGGTAGGATTCGAACCTACGAATGCCGACTCCAAAAACCGGTGCCTTACCGCTTGGCGACGCCCCAATAATGTTATTGAGACACTTAGTGTAAATATATGCTTTATGCAAGAATGTTAAATGTCACTTGCCATCAAACATTTTGTAATTTGCTTTTTCTAGCCAATTTTTATTTGGTTCAATTCCCCATCCGGGTTTATCATCAATAATTAAATGTCCGTTGTCAACTTTTGGATAATCATTATAAATATCATTCTGCCAAGGATAAAAATCCTCACCCTCAATAGAATATTCTAAATATGGCCCAGCATTTTCTATAGCCGCTAATAAGTGTAAAGTAAAAATTGTAACTAATGACATATTAGCTGCATGAGGTGTGCAAATCATATTTTTTTTAGATGCATATTTTGCCACTCTTAATGTTCTCTCTATTCCACCTAAATATAGAATATCTGGCTGTATTACATTTACAATTTTTTCATCAATATACTTTTTGAATATTGTTATGCTATTATCTTGTTCTCCACCAGTTATATTTAAATCTAAAGTTTCAGTTACTTTTTTAGTCCATTCGTGCTCCCAGTATGGGCAGGGTTCCTCATAATGAATAATGCCATTACTTTCTAAAATTTTACCAATTTCAATTGCTTTGTCAGGGGTATAACAACTATTAGCATCTACTAACAAATCACTGTTTTTAAAATTTTTTCCCATTAGTGAAATAATTTCTTCTGTACGACCCTCCCACTCATCTTGATTCCTTCCAACTTCAGAGCCAATTCTAAATTTAAAAGCAGTAAAACCACTCTCATCAATTAATTTCTTAAATCTATCAACTTCATCTGCAGGTGTAATTTGTCTTTTCATACTTGATCCATAAACTTTTATTTTTTTTGTTTTACATTTTCCAATTAAATCACAAACAGGTTTATTTTTTATTCTTCCATGCATGTCCCAAATAGCAGTATCTATTCCTCCTAGTGCTCTACACATATAAGTACCAGGAAATTTGTGTTGTTTATCATAAATCAGGTCTATTAAATTTCCTAAGTTATTTAAATCTGCTATGTTAGCTCCAATAATAAAAGGAGCAACCTGGCGATATAATACTTCAGTACTTATATCTGAGTTATAAGGGGATATTTGTCCCCAGCCAAAATTATTTGTATCAGTTGTTATTTTTACTAAAGTAACACCCTTAATAAATTTACTATCTGTATATGTTTCAATCTTTGAGATTTTCATTTATTATCCTTAATTAAATCAGAGCACTTTTCTCCAATCATCATGCATGCAGCATTTGTGTTACCTGAAATAAGATTTGGCATTACTGAACCATCAGCAACTCTTAAATTTTTAAATCCATGAACTTTTAGTGAATTATCAACAACAGAATCTTTATCGCTAAATCCCATCTTACATGTTCCTACTGGATGATAGGTAGTTTTAGAGTTTTGTCTAATAAAATCAATTTTTTCATTTTCAGAATTTACGAATTTATGCGGACCAACCTTTCTTTCAACAAAATTTTTTAAAGGCTTTGTTTGTGAAATTTTATTTGATAAATTGTATGCTTTTAGCATTAGAGATAGATCATTTTCATGATCAAAATAATTTGGATTTATAGATGGATGATCTATAGGATTATTTGAATTAATTTTTACATAACCTTTGCTTTTTGGTCGTAGTACACATGGAGCAATTGTAAAGCCAGAAAAAAGATCAGGTTGAATAGATGAATATTTTGAATTAGTTAAATTGGTGGCTGTTAATGGTAGAAAATAGATTTGTAAATCAGGAGTATTAATCGATTGATCAGACTTAACAAAAGCACCTGCTTGATTAATACTTAATGTTAGTGGACCATTTTTGAATAAAAACCATTTTAAAAAATAAAATATTTTGTTAGTAATTGGTCTTAAATCATCATTTAATGATCTTACAATCGTTTTATAATGTAATGCTACATTAAGATGATCTTGCAGGTTTTTACCAACATATTTTAAATGTTTTACTTTTTTGATATTATAATTATTTAAATCTTCGAAATCTCCAATACCTGATAATTGAAGAATTTGAGGAGAAGATATAGAACCTGCACTTAAAATTATCTCACCATTACAGTTTGCAAAAAATTTTTTTTTATTTTTTAAATACTCGATACCAATTGCGATATCATCTTTAAATATAATTTTTGATACATGTGATGATGTTATTAATTTAAAATTTTTATTTTTAATTTTTCTCAAATATTCTCTTGAAACGTTACTTCTCACACCTTTATTTGTATTTAGTTGATATAAGCCTACGCCTTCTTGATCTTTGCCATTAAAGTCATTATTTTTAATTATTCCTAAATTTATACAGGAATCTATAAAATGGTCTGTCAATTGATGTTTTTCTTTTTCAATATTGGAAATTTTAATTTGCCCATTATCATTATGATATGATGTTTTTCCTAAATAATGAGCCTCAAGTTTTTTGAAGTAAGGAAGCACGTCATCCCAACCCCAATTATTTATTTTCCAATTATCATAATCTTCTTTTTGACCTCTTATATAAACCATTGCATTTATCGAGCTGGACCCTCCAAGAATTTTTCCTTTTGGCCAATAATCTCTTCTATTATTTAACCCTTTGATTTTTTCAGTATAGTATTTCCAATTAACTTGATTATTGTTAAAGAGATAACCATAACCAGCTGGTATTTTTACTGTAATTTTATTGTCATTATTACCAGCTTCTACAAGTAGTATTTTTTTATTAGGAAAATACTCACACAATCTATATGCTATTATTGATCCTGCAGAACCAGAACCAATAATAATATAATCATATGTTTCATTAGCCATAATCTATTTCCAATTTTTTTTTGCTATCCTTAAAAAATTTTCTCCCAGTATTCCTTTTATATCTTTAATCGAATAGTTTTTCTTTATTAGAATATTTGTTACATCGAATATTTTTTCTGGTTCAAAATATATAAAACCTTCCATATTATTCAGATACTCTTTTGGTAAACCAAATTTGTTTGATTTAACCTGTCTTAAAAATTGTTTTTGATAATAGACATAGTCTAATCCTAATCCAATATGCTTTGGACCAACTAAATCAGCTATATAATCAATATTATTAACAAAATTTTCTGGAGATATATCGTTATTTTTTAGAAAATGCCCGAAACCAACTATTCCAATTAATCCATCTGTTCGTGCACATTTTTTTATTTGCTCATCTGATATATTTCTATTTGTTTTTTTTAACTTATTTGGATTAGAGTGAGAAAAAATTACAGGTTTGTTTGACAGTTCTATTGCTTCTAATGAACTCTTATAACCAGTGTGTGTTAAGTCAACTATCATTCCAACCCTGTTCATTTCTTTAATAAGTGCTTTTCCATAAAGACTAAGTCCTGCATTTGCTGGTTCAAAACAGCCATCGGCAGCTTTAGATCTATAATCTTTTGCTAGAAGCATGTGTCTTATACCCAAATCATAAAAAACTTTTACATTACTAACTTTACCACCAAGCATCTCAGAGCCTTGAAAATGAAAACCTAAAGCCAGTTTATTTAAATTTTTAGCATTTCTTATTGTTGCAATATTTTCTGCAAAAACATAGTTTTTATTTTTTTTAATATATCTTTTTACTTCTTTTATATATTCAACAGTTTGTTTAGTATTCATCCTTTCAACACCAACACTTAGGCTAACAAAACCGAATTTTGATTTATAATATCTGTCTAGAATATTATCTTTATTTTGTGCTTCAGGAACCCAAGGCAGGGTTAAGTCACAGATAATAGACTGATTATATAAACGTAATTTATTTTTCATTTCTAACCTTCAGTATAAAGGGTTGATTTATAATTTATATTTCTTTCTTTTATGTTTGGTAAATTTGCTAAAAGTGCTTTTGTGTAAGAATGTGATGGTTGGGAAAATACTTTTTTTGAATTTCCTAGTTCAACGATTTCTCCAAAATACATAACAGCTACTCTATTACTAATGTAATTTACTACACTTAAATCATGACTTATGAATACAATTGTTAAATTTTTTGTCTTATTTAATTTTAAAATTAGATTTAATATTTGAGCTTGTATTGAAACATCTAAAGCTGAAACGATTTCATCACAAATAAGAACTGATGGATTTACCGCAAGAGAACGAGCAATCGCAATTCTTTGTCTTTGACCACCTGAAAATTGATGAGGATATCTAAACATTAGATCAGGACTTATGCCACAATCATTCATAAATTTAGATACATATTCTTTTGATTGTTGTTTATTAATGATTTTATGAACAATTGGTGCTTCTGATATTATATCTATAATTTTTTTTCTAGGATTTAATGAACTATAAGGATCTTGAAAAACCATCTGTATATCCAACGATGTCTTTTTGGCATATGAAATTTCTTTTTGATTATAAAATATATTACCTGAATTCTTTTCTAATATACCTGATATAATTTTACCAAGAGTTGATTTACCACAACCTGACTCACCAACGACTCCAAGTATCTCGCCTCTTTTAATATTCAAAGATAAATTTTTTATAGCTTTATCAGGTTTTAAATCATGTTTATTTGCTTGAAAGAATGTGAATAAATTTGAAGCAAAAGTATTTCTCTTTTCATATATTTTTGTTAGATTTTGAATGTTAATTACATTATCATCTATCTTTCTTTCTTCATTAATATTACCTTTAGGAATAGAATTGATTAGTTTTTTTGTATAAGAATGTTGAGGATTATCTAAAATATTATCAACTCCTCCAGTTTCTACAATCTTGCCATTATACATGATAGATATTTTATCAACTAATCCAGATAGAACTGATAAATCATGAGTAATCCATATTAAAGCAGTATTGTTTTCCTTACAAAGTTTCTGTGTTAAATAAAGTATTTGAGCTTGAGTTGTTACATCTAAGGCTGTTGTTGGCTCATCTGCTATAATAAGATCGGGTTTATTTATTAGAGCTATTGCTATCGCAACTCTCTGTCGCATACCTCCAGAAAATTCGTGTGGATAATTTTTAATTTTTATTTCTGCATCTTTAATACCTACTTCAATAAGTGATTGTACTGCAAGATTTTTAGCTTCCTTATAGCTAATTTTATTATGAGCTAAAACTGCCTCTATCATTTGAGTTTCAATACTTAGAATTGGATTTAATGACATTGTTGCATCTTGAAATATCATAGAAATTTTTTTTCCTCTAATTGACTTCATTTTTTTTTCATTCAGTTTTGTAATGTCTTTTCCATTGAAATAAATTTTCCCTTCAACAATTTTTCCTGGTTCTTGTAATAGATTGATTATAGATAGCCCCATTACAGATTTTCCTGATCCTGACTCTCCTGCAATTCCATGTATCTCACCTGATGATATATTAAAATTTATATCATCCACAGCTTTCACTATATTTTCTCTTGTAAAAAAATGAGTTTTCAAATTTTTGATTTCTAAAATCATATATTCAGCCTAGGATTTAATAAAATTCTTAATCTATCAGAAAATATATTTATACTTATTACTGTTATTAACAAAAATAAACCCGGGTAAAGACTCATCCAATATTTACCTACAATAATATATTCATAACCATTAGAAATTATTAATCCAATTGAGGGTTCAGTTATTGGCAGGCCAACTCCAAGAAAAGAGAGAGATGCCTCTAGAGTTATTGCAAAGGCTAAATTAATTGTACTTAATACAATAATTGGTGGTAGACAATTTGGTAATAAATGGCCGAATACAATTCTATACTGAGGTAAACATAAACATTTGGCAGAATAAAAATAATCTTTTTCTTTTTCAGATAATGCAGAGCTTCTTATAACCCTAGCGAAAGTAGCCCACTGACTCATTACTAAAGCAAAAACAACATTTTCTAATCCTCTACCTAAAATAGATAATAAAACTAATGCGATTAAAAAACTTGGCATAGCTAACACCATATCAGCTACTCTCATAATGAAACTATCAACTATTCCTCCAAAATAAGCACTTACTACTCCTAAAATTATTCCAATTATTAAAGAAATAACTACACTTAATATTCCAACATAAAGACTAATCCTTAGGCCGTAAATAATTGCGCTTAATAAATCTCTTCCTTGATCATCTGTTCCTAGAAAAAAATAATTATTCTCATAAGATTGAGACAGGGGTGGTAATAGAGAATCTAATATATTTAATTGAGATAAATCATATGGATTTTGCAGTGTAAAAAGAGGTCCAAAAATTACTAATATTAAAATGAAAATCAAATTTATTAAAAAAAATAATGCTAACTTATCTTCAGAATAAATTTTTACAAAATCTACAATATTGAATTCGTTTTTTTTCATTACTTATCTGATATCCTTATCCGAGGGTCTAAAAGAGAGTATAAAATATCTACAATTAGATTAACTAACATGAAAATAAAAACTGTAACTAAAAGATAAGCAACAATTACTGGGCGATCTAAAAGAGTTATAGACTCAATAATAAGTCTACCCATTCCGGGCCAAGCAAAGATACTTTCAGTAATAACTGCAAATGCAATTAGAACTGAAAATTGTAATCCTATAACTGTAACAATTGGAATTAGTATATACTTTAATAAATGATAATAAATTATCCTAAATCTACTTAAGCCTTTTGCCCTCGCAAATTTTATAAAATCCAAAGGAAGAGTCTCTTGAATACCAGCAAATGTTAATCTTATAACCAATGCTAGAGGGTAAAGTGCTAAATTTATTGATGGAAGTGCCAGATGTTTAAGTCCATCGAAAGTTAAAAAACTAAAGTAAAATCCAAATATTTCTACCGTATCTCCCCTTCCAGTTGATGGAAAAAAATTGTAACTTACAGCAAAAATCATAATTAAAATCAAACCAACCCAAAAAGTTGGTAAGCTAAAGAAAAAAATTGACATTGCTAAAATTGATTTACTAATGAAATTATCTGGATTCAAGCCAGCGATAGTACCCAACGGTATACCAATTATAATGGCAATTAATAGAGCACTAATTGTTAACTCTAATGTTGCTGGTAGACGCTCAAGTATTAAAGATATAGCAGGTCTATTGTGAACAAAAGAATAACCTAATTCTCCCTTAAAAGCATTTTGTAAAAAAATATAATATTGCTCAAATAATGATTTATCTAGACCTAAATTTTTAATTGTTTTTATTTTTTCTTCCTCAGAAGCTTCAGGATTAATCAAAACATCAATTGGGTT
Source organism: uncultured Alphaproteobacteria bacterium (assembly GCA_902560675.1). Lineage (GTDB taxonomy): Bacteria > Pseudomonadota > Alphaproteobacteria > HIMB59 > CACPNW01. The sequence continues at coordinate 34,005 of CACEMP010000009.1, forward strand.
ACCAATTGCATAAACTGCAGCAAAAACTAGCAGTGACATAATAAGTAAAACTATAAAGCTTTGTATTATTCTATTCGTTAAGAAAATTAGCATTGAAAGATTCTTATAATTTATGAAGAGCATAAAATTATGCTCTTCATATAATTTTTTTTTAGTTAGCTTTTTTTACTAACATTACTTCAAAAGCTTCGTCTGCTCTTGGAGTATAGTCAACCTTATCAGTTGTACCAACTGTCACAAATTGTGAATGAAGTGGAATTGCACCTTGATCTTCAGCAATCAAAATTTCCATAGCTCTTTTTAGATAATTCTCATAGACTTCCATATCAAAAGCTGCAGAAGCTCTTTCTACTGCGTCATCAAATTCACTATTTGAATATCCTCCAGCATTCCAGCTACCATAACCTTCCTCTTTCGTGTGGAAAGCAGCACTTAATGACATCAATGATGAACCAGTAAAAGCATTATCCCATCCAATCATAGACAGGCTAAATTCCTGTTTGTTTAATCTTCCAAAATAAACTGCTTTAGGCATTGTCTCTACTTGCATTTTCAAACCAATTTTTGAAAGCATTTGAGCAATTGCTTGAGCTATTTTGTCATCATTTACATAACGATCATTAGGCGCATGTACTGTTAAACCAAAACCATCAGCATATCCAGCTTCAGCCATTAATTCTTTAGCTTTATTTACATTGAATTCATTTTCAGGAATGTTTTCACTGTAACTAAAAAATCCTTTTGGAACAACTTGATTTGCCTCCTCAGCTAGTCCATCCATAACCTTTGAAACAATTGCATTTCTATCAATGGCCAAAGAAAGAGCTTTTCTTACTCTTTTATCTTTTAATGGATTAACTGACATAGCATTTCCGTCATTATCAGTTACAAATGGCGAATTGTCATTTTGTGTATCTACATATAACCATAAAGTTCTTGCACTTGCTCTTTTCGCAACTTTAAATCCTTCTTTAGACTCAACAGCCGGAACCGATGAAGGTGATAATCCCTCAAGAATATCAACGTCACCTGCTAACAGTGCAGCTACTCTAGAGGCTCCATCAGGCATAATTTTAAAAGTTACATCATGAAAATCAGGTTTTGTACCCCAATAATTATCATTGATTGTAATTTGATAATTATCTCCAGGAGTATAACTTTTGAATTTGTATGGACCTGTTCCAATTGCTACTTTACCAGAAGCAAAATCCTCAGTTGTTGAACCGTCAACATTACTCTTTGATACTATTGCAACACCAGATAATCTTCTAAGAAGTAATGGATAAGGATTTTTAGTCTTAACAACTAAAGTATGACTGTCAGTTGCTTCAACAGAGTCAATCATATTAACATTTGATTCATAGCTTGCAGGATTGTTAGGGATATTTGGTATTCTGTCTATTGAAAAAATAACATCATCCGCTGTGAAGTCACTTCCATCATGAAACTTAACTCCTTTTCTTAGATTAAATTTCCAAGTTAAATCATCAACATTTTCCCATGACTCAGCAAGGCGAGCAACTATGTTTGCATTTTCATCTCTGTCAATTAATCTTTCAAAAATATATCTAGAATAAGCAGCATTTGGCCCAAGATACAACCAATGTGGATCAACGGAAGGATCATGAGGAGTCGCAACTGTTAAATTGTCACTTAAAACTGATTTACTTAAAAAAATAATTGAAGCAAAAACGAAAAAAGTTTTTAAAAATTTCTTAATCATATTTCCTCCATAAATATAAGTTAATTAAACACTCAATATTTATTATGTCAAATTTTATCGCTAAATAATTAAAGTTTTAGAAGATCTTTTATTTGATAAGCAAAATAAACTAATTTTAAGTATATTTTTCGAAAACTAGAAATTGGTATTTTTTTTGGTAAACCCTTATATACCCTTGAAATATTAAGACTACCATAGTTAGAACCATGGACTAACTTAGAAAGTTGCATTCCAGACCATGGAGCTGAACTTACGCCATTTGCATGGTAACCAAAACTATAAAAAATATTTTCATCTTCAATTTTTCCTATAGAGGGTGCTAACTTTGTTGTAAATGCAACCAGCCCTCGCCAAGTATAATCAATGTTTATATTTTTCCATTCAGGAAAAACTGATTTAAAATCTTTTTCAATAATTTTAGAAATATTTTTGTGAGATTTATCACTGCCACTGATATCGCCTCTAGCGCCAAAAAGAATTCTATTATCTGGTAATTTTCGATAATAATACAAAAGATTACGAGTATTAACTATGGGCGAATATGTTTTAAAATTATGCAGTGAAAGCTCTCTATCTGACAATGGATTTGTTACAATAATATTTGAAATTATTGGAAGGATTCTAGAATCTATTTGCTTAATTAAACCATCTTGATAAAAACCATTAGTAGCAATAACAATTTTTTTTGATTTAATTATTTTATCATTTGCTTTAGCAATATAGAAATCTGCTTCTTTAGTCACAGATGTTATTTTTGTTTTATGAAAAATATTAATTTTATTTTTTAAAGCAGCATTTAAAAGGCCTAAGTAAAATTTTAGGGGATTTAATGCAAATCCAGGTTTGTAAGACAAGGCTCCGAATTGTTCATTGCCTGAATGTCCAATTTTATCAAATTCTTCTTTATTATGTATTTTTGATTCAATTCCAAATATCTTATTATAAATTTCACTCTCTTTGATTAATTTATCAAACTTACTTTCAGTATGTGCTACAACATAATTTTGGTTGCCTGAAACATCACAGTCAATATTGTATTTATTTATAAGATTTTTAGTATAATTTGTTCCCTCAATACAATTTTTAAAAAAAGATATTGTTTCATCTTTACCATATCTTTTCATTAATTGATTTATCGTCAGTTTTGTTGGTGGTATGCAACAAAAACCTGCATTTCTTGTTGATGCGCCCCATCCTATTACTCCAGCGTCAACTATACAAATATTAAGATTATATTTTTCAGACAAATTTATTGCGCACGATAATCCTGTATACCCAGCACCAATAATTAAGACATCAAATTCTTCATTTTGACTCATAATTTCTAGGTTTAAAAATTTACTATAATTAGTATCTAGAGAAAACCAATATGACTTAGGCAAATCTTTAAAATTGTATATGTCGTTATGATACATAGGATGATACAATTACTATTCTAATTAAAAAAATGAAACATAAATTTTATAAAAGTATTTAAATTACATATTGCAATACTATTTAAAATTTATGTTAAATTATCATATTGCTAAGTCGACAATTATCTATCTTTTTTTAATGTTCTTATTTTTTTCTTCTCAAAGCAACGCTAATAATAACATAATTTATGAAAAGCTTGCAAAAGATTGGCCCAAAATATTTCCTGATGGCAATAGAAATGCAGCAGGGCCAAGATTTTTTAAATATATTTTAGATCAAAATTTAGAATATGAAGAGTTTATACAATTTAATAAGTTATACTGCGCAGTTTCAGGCTCTCTAATTCCTCCTGATACTCAACCAGATGAAATTTTCCTTACTAGAGTGGAAAATGATGAAAAAATTTGTGGTGAATATTATAAATGTTGCTGGCCTTGTTTATGTGATGTAATGAAATATTCAGAAACTAAAAAAATAAACTTTAAATTTAAAGATCAATCAAAAGATATTTATACAATTGTTATAGATAATCCTTGCAATAAAAATGATTTTCCTGAACTTGTTAATCGAGATTATTTTTGTGAAGGTAATGAATTAAATAAAGAATATACCTACTCAGTAGATAACAAACTTGTTATCGGTTTATTACATAATGCAAAAAAATGTGATGCTTACGATATTGATTATATAAAAAATGATCAAATTACTGGTCCTATGTGTGAAGCTAGAAATAGTATGCCACTTGAGGAGTTGAATTTTGGTATGGGCGATATTTTTATTCGATTGGCAAATTGAAAATACTTGAAATGAATAAGTTAATTTTTATTTTTATAATGTTATTACCAAGTATGGCTAAAGCAGAATTTTTTTCTAATATATCAGATATAATTGAGAATAATATCAGTCGACTAAGTTACGGAGTTTCTGTAACTGACTTTGATCAAGATGGAAACTATGAGTTTATTGTTACAGGTTTTGGTTATTCTAATCTTGCTCTTACTTATAAAAATGGGAAACTAATTAATACAATTCTAAATCCTTTATTCATTGATGAGGATAGAAATACTATTGGTGTATCAGCTTGCGATATAGATCAGGATGGTTTTGAAGAAATTTATTTCTTAAACACTGACACGTATAGTGGAGAAAAAAAATACTCTGATAGATTATTAGATAACAATAATAATATTTTTGATTATTTTGAGTTAGAAAAAAATTTAGAAAATTTAAATTTAACTGCAGGTAGATCAGTTGTTTGTGTAGACAGAAACGGGTCAGGGAAATACGGAATATATGTGGCTAATTATGGAGGTCCTACGAGATTTTATGAAATTGAAAAAGATAAAGTTGAAGATTTAGCGCCAATTATTGGAATTGATCAGATAACTGGAGGGAGAGCTGTTATTTCAGGACATATTCTTTCTGATAATATGGATATATTTGCTGCGAATGAGCGTGGTCCAAATTTTTTATATAAAAATATTAACGGTAATTTTAATGATATTGCCATGGAAAAAAATGTGCAAGATACTTTTCAAAATGGTCGAGGTACTGCATTAACTGATTTTTTATATAGAGGGCAACTTGATATCGTCACAAGTAACTGGGAAGGTTATCATCGTATTTTTGTAAAACAAAAAGAGTCTTTTCTTGATATGTCTACATTGGAATTTAGAGCACCAAGTAGAATACGCACCGTAATATCCGCTGATTTTGATAATGATGGTTATGATGAAATTTTTTTAAATAATATCGGTCAACCAAATAAACTTTTTCGTATTCTTGACGAAGGAGTCTTAGAAGAAATTAATCTGGATGAAGCACTTGAAGCTCAGGGTCTAGGAACTGGTGCTGCTGTTGCTGATATTGATGGAGATGGAATTTTAGAATTACTTATTTCTCATGGTGAATCTGGAGCACAGCCACTTAGTTTATTTAAAGCAAATGTATCAAATAAAAATTATATTAGAATCAAACCTCTCAACACCTTTGGTGCTCCAGCTAGAGGTGCAACAGTCACATTACATACAAATTTAAGAAATCATGCAAAGACTATTGATGCAGGCTCAGGATATTTATGTCAAATGGAACCAGTTGCACATTACGGTTTACGTGAAGGTGAAATCATTAAAAATATAACAATCAAATGGACGAATGGTACAATTGATAGCTATGAAATTAATGATATAAATAATACATTCGAATTTAAACAAGGAATATAATTTATGTCTGTTACTGAAACATTAAAAAAACCAGCTCCACGTTTTCATTGGAAATGTAAACATACATGGAGAAGAAGTGCTAAAAATACTGCTTGGTGTTTGCTAGGATGTAGTATTGGCGATTTTGGAACCATACTTTATTTTCAATTAACTGGCATTCCTTGGCCTACTCTTTATATTATGATCCTAGCAATCATTAATGGTATTATTACTAGCATCATTTTAGAGACTGTCGTTTTATCAAGACAAATGATTATCAGCAAAGCTTTTAAAACAGCCATAGGAATGAGTTTAATTTCAATGGTGTCTATGGAAATAGCCATGAATGCAGTTGACTGGATCATTATGGGTGGCGCTAAACTTGTATGGTGGGTAATACCTATAATGCTTCTTGCAGGCTTTCTAACGCCGTGGCCATATAATTATTACAGATTAAAAAAATATAATATTGCCTGCCATTAATTAGATTAATTTACATACAAATATTGAAATTAGTTTAAATCCACATATCTCATATTGATGATTAGAATATTACTTACATTATTATTTATTAGTTCTGGTGTATTTGCTGCTGCTAGTTCAGACGACAGTAGCTCAAGTATGACTGCTGGTGAACAAGTTACTAAGCTTTACGATAAAGCGTACGAATTAGTCTATTACAAGAAATTTGATAAATCGATCAAATTGCTTGAAAAAATAGCTAAGCGTAAAGATCTTGGTGATAAAAAAGCTGATGTGTATAATTTGCTTGGTTTTAGTTACAGAAAACATAGTGAGCCAGATTTAGACAAAGCTTTCGATGCATATCAAATTGCATTAGAAGCAAACCCTGAACATTTAGGAGCACACGAATATCTAGGTGAACTTTACATCACACTTGGAAAGATAGATAAAGCAAATGAGATGTTGTTAAAGTTAGAAACTTTAGCTGGAACTAATTCTATGGAATATAGAAAATTAAAATCAGCAATTGATAATTCATAACTATTACAATTGCTCTTTATGAAGAGCAATTTAACCTATGATAATTTATACTCTTAATTTTTTATTAGCACTCTTAATAGGATCTATGATTTTCTTTATGGCTATTGTCTCGCCCTCAGTCTTTGCCACATTAAGTACTAATGCCAGCAGTAAATTTTTAAGAATAATTTTTCCTCGAATGTTTTTATTTGGGTTTATAATAGCTTTTTTATCTTTAATCCTTAGTTATATTTCAGGTAATATTTTAAATTCTATTTTATTAATAGTAGTGGCTGTAAGTTTTATTATTAATAGAAATTATTTAACCCCCAAAATTAATAATTTTAGAGATAAAGAATTAGAAGGCGATAAAAAAGCATCTTCAAGTTTTAAATATATGCATTTGCTTTCAGTTTTATTATTTGTATTGAATTTTGTTATTCTAATTGGGATCGTAATTAATAACTACCTTAATTATAATTTATAAACTTTATCCTGTCCCACAGGATAAATATTCAAATTATTCTTACCTAATACATCACTTATTTGTTTAGAATGGATATCCAATCCACCCGTTAAAATTCCAAAACTTGGTAAAATGAATATTTTTTCATTATGTATAAAACATGTTTTAAAAATAGTTTTTCCTCTGTGTGAAATTTTTACCTTTGGATGATAGTGACCACAAATTTGAAATAAAGATGTTTCGATAGGTATGTGTGTAAATAATAATTTATCAATTTTGTAATTGGTAAAATTTTTAAAACCTTCAATTTGTATATTTTTATCATGATTACCCTTGATCCATATGAAATCAGTATTTTTCATATATTGACTAAGATTTTTATGATCTTGATCTTTTAAACTCAATGTTGATAAAACATCATGTAATAAATCACCAACAATAATTAAATTACTTGGTTTAAACTTATCTAAACTAACAAAAATTTTGTTTAATATTTCTTTTGTATCATACGGAGGTAAGAATTGCTTATTCTTTGCATAACTAATAGATTTTCCTATATGTAAATCTGATACGATGAGAGTATTTAGTCTTTTCCAATAAAGAGATTTATCTGGGTAAGCATGAAATTCTTCATTACCAAAATTAATTAATTGATAGTACATTCGCCTCTTTTAATATTTCATTTTCTAAATCCTCTAAAATATATTCATCAGTTTCCTTTTTTGATAAATTTTCTCTATTTATTTCAAGAATAATTGGAACAGCCAATGGTGAGATACTTGTGAGTTTTTTTAATATAATTTTTTTATCAATTTTTTTTAAGATTTCTCTAAGTCTATCATAATCAATCATATTCTTTTTTGCGTCTTCATATGATGATTTTAGAAGAATGTGATCTGGTTCATTTTTTTTGAGAACTGTATAAATTAGATCAGAACTAAATAAAACTTGCTTTCCAGTTTTTTCCATCCCTGGCAACCTTCTTTCTATTAAACAAGATATAATTGCATTATCTCTAAACAATCTTTTGACTATTGAAGTTTCTTCAAGATAATTATCTAAATGTTTATCTAACAATCCTAAATTTAGAATTGTTTTAATTTCTTTAACTTCTTTTATAGACCATAAAACAATAGCATAATCACTTGCGACAAAACCTAGAGGTTTATAGTTAAATTCCTTAAAACCTCTCAGCAATAAAAATCCTAGTGTTTGATTGGCATGCCATCCTGCAAAAGTATAGATAACAGTATAAAAATTTTTTTTTCGGGGGAATTGTTCCACTAGATATTCATCTTTTTTAGGAATTTTAGATATATTTTTTTGTCTTTTTAACCATTCAGTAATTTGCTCTGGATATAAATCCCACATATTACTTTTTGCCAGTAAAGCCCTAACTGAGTTAGCCAAATTTGTTGATAATGGCATTCTGCCTCCAGAGTATGATGGAATTTTTGAAATTAAAGATTTACTTCTTTTAACTTGTACTAAATTGTTTTTCATTGATTGAAATTCTAGTACTTGACCGGCAAATATAAATGAATCACCTTGAGAAAGATTTTGAATAAAAACTTCTTCTATATTCCCTAACGTTTTTGTTCCAAGTTTTATTTTTAACATCGGATTTTCAATTATTGTTCCAACATTCATGCGGTATTTTCGTGTTTCTCTTCTATTTACTAGCTTATAAATATTTTTATTTTCTCTCAATTGGAAAATTCTCTTAAATTGATCATAATTTTTTAAAACATATCCGCCATCTTGTATGAGATTAATCAATTGTTTAAACTCATTAAGTTTTAATTTTTTGTATGGATATGCTTTGATAATTTCTTTGTAGAGATCATTAATATCAAATTGCCCCGCACAAGCCGTTGCAAAAATATGTTGCGCTACAACATCAAAACTTCCTTTTTTTAAATCTATTTTATCTAAGTTATTTTTTTTTATTTCTTCAATAGCAGCTTTTGCTTCGATAAATTCAAAACGATTAGTAGGTACTAAAATTGCTTTTGAAGGTGTATTTAAATTATGATTAGATCTTCCTACACGCTGTAATAATCTATTAATTCCTTTAGGCGCTCCAACTTGAATAATTTTTTCTAAATCTCCATAATCTAATCCGAGTTCTAAAGAAGAAGTCGCTACAACACAGTCAACTAATCCTTTGCTAAGATTATTTTCTACTTTTAATCGTAAGTTTTTTTCTAATGAACCATGGTGAACAGCAATTTTTAATTTTTTCTTATTAATTAGCCATAAGTTTTTAAACATATATTCGGCTTGCGCCCTCGTATTAACAAAAATAATAGTTAATTTTGATTTCATTATTTCTTTATAGATTTCATTAATAGAATACGTAGCCATATGACCAGACCAAGGAATACGTTCTTTTGATTCTAAAATTTTAATCTTAGGTAAAACTGAATTTTGATAAGAAACTATTTTTGGTTTTTTGCGGCAAAGCCATTTTTTGGCGTCTTGTTTATTCTTGAGAGTTGCTGACAAACCTATTCGTTGTAAATTTGGAGAGTAAGTTTGCAATCTTTCAATATTTAAACTTAGAAGATCAGCTCTCTTATTATCTAAAAAAGTGTGTATCTCATCGATAATTATATATTTTAGATTTTGAAGAAATTCTTTCGCATTTTCATATGAATTTAACAATGCAAGTGACTCTGGAGTTGTAATAAGGATATTAGGAGGTTTTTGTTTTTGTTTTTGTTTTTTATATGGTGTTGTGTCGCCTGTTCTTACTTGAAATGAAATATTTAAATCAAGCTCTTTAATAGGTTTCTCTAAATTTCTTACAATATCGTTTGCAAGAGATTTTAATGGAGAAATATAGAGTGTATGAAGACCTTTAAAGTTTTTTAATTTTATTAAATTATCAATTGGATTAATAAATCCTGTTAACGTTTTGCCAGCACCAGTAGGAGCAAATACAACAACATCAGATCCACTTTGAACATGCTGAAACGTTTCAATTTGATGTGGAAACCAGGACCATTTTTTTTTCTTCATCCACTTGTTTAGGGGGTGTAATAATAAGGGATTCGATTTATTTATATTCATATGGATTTCATTAATCATCAGTTATTTATCAAAGATATAAATGTACATATAGATCCAATATTTCCGAAAAAAACAGCAATTATTACACATGGTCACGCAGATCATGCCCGATTTGGACATGATCATGTTATTGCTACTAGGCAGACAATAGACATAATGAAAATTCGCTACGGAGATAAATGTGCGAAGAAATTTACTCCTCTTAAATACGGGCAAAAATATTCAATAAAAAACTATGATTTTACTCTTTACCCTGCAGGACATATTTTGGGGAGTGCTCAAGTTTTAATTGAGAAAGATAATCATCGTTTAGTCATCACAGGTGATTATAAAGTGGGAAAAGATGAGACATGTAAAAATTTCAAACTGGTAAAATGTGATACTTTAATTACCGAAGCAACATTTGGCTTACCCATATTTCAACATCCAGATCCCAAAGATGAAATTCAAAAACTTATTCAATCAGTAAAGATAAATAAACATAATTGTCATATTGTTGGGGCGTATGCACTTGGAAAAGCACAAAGAGTAATGAATCTTTTACGCCAGCAGAATTATACTGAAACAATTTATATTCATGGATCTTTAGAAAAGTTGTGTGAATATTATTCAAAAGAAAAAATTAATATTGGAAAATTTGAAAAAGTTTCCTCAAAAGATGAAAGTTTTTATGAGAGTAAAATAATTATTGCACCTCCATCAGCATTAAAGGATCGATGGTCAAGACGATTTCCTAATCCTATTATTTGTATGGCAAGTGGATGGATGACAGTTAAGCAAAGAGCAAAGCAACAAGGTATTGAGCTACCATTAGTAATTAGTGATCATAGTGATTGGAATGAATTACTAGATACAATTAAAAAATCAAAAGCAAAAAATATTTTAATTACACACGGCCAGGAAGATGCTTTGGTTTATTATTGTAAGACACAAAATCTTCTATCTAAACCTCTTTCTATACAAGGAAGAAGTGATGAGGAAATAGAATGAAAAAATTTTCTTCCTTACTTCATAACTTAATTTTAACACCAAGTCGAAATACTAAAATCAAATTACTTCAAGATTATTTTAAAACACTAGATATTAATCGTGCTTACGCTCTAGCGATTTTATCTAATCAACTTTCATTTCAATTTATTAAAGCATCTAAACTTAGAGAACTTGTCTATGAACAAGTGGATAAACATTTATTTGATTTTTCTTATGACTATGTCGGAGATTTAGCAGAAACAATATCTTTAATTTGGCCAACAAAAATAGGGGGAAGGTCAAAAAATTTATCAACTTTAATAGAAAATATAAAAGAAATTGAAAAATCAGAAATCAATAAAGAATTTACTAAAATTTTGAGTCAATTATCTAATAATGAAAGATGGACTTTGATTAAAATTTGTACTGGTGGTTTACGAATTGGAGTATCCGAGAGATTAGTTAAAACTGCTTTAGCTGATCTATATAAAAAGTCTATAAATGAGATTGAAGAAATTTGGCATGGTCTACAATTTCCTTATCACAATTTATTTCAATGGTTAAAAAACGAAACATCAAAACCTAAAATAGATTTTAGAAAATTATTTCATCCTATGATGCTTGCTAATCCTGTTGATGAGGAAAAAGATTTTAAAAAATTAAATGCTAATGAGTTCCAAGCAGAATATAAATGGGATGGAATTAGGGTTCAGCTTATGGTTTCACCAAAAAGTGTCTCTCTATACTCAAGAACAGGTGAGAATATATCATCTGCTTTTCCAGAAATAATTGAATTTACTAGAGGTGATGCTGTAATTGATGGGGAATTACTTGTAGGAAAAAATTTTAAACCTCATAGTTTTAATGATTTGCAACAAAGATTAAATAGGAAGAAAGCATCAAAAGATCTTCAAGGAAAATTTCCTGTTTTCATTCGAGCGTATGATATTCTTTTTTATAAAGGAAAAGATCTTAGAAAATTATTTTTATTTGAAAGAAGAAAGTATTTAGAAAAATTTCAAAAAGAAAATAAAAGCAATAAAATAGATATATCTTCAATTATAAAATTCTCTACTTGGGCAGAATTAACAAAATATAAAAACAATTTTGATGATGACTTAAATGAAGGAGTAATGATTAAACTTAAAAATAGTGAATATTTGCCAGGGAGGAAAAAAGGGTATTGGTATAAGTGGAAAAAAAACCCAAAACTAGTTGATGCTATTTTGATGTATGCTCAACGAGGACATGGGAAGAGATCGTCATATTATTCAGATTTTACTTTTGGAGTTTGGAAAAAAAATGAATTAGTACCTATAGGAAAAGCTTATTCAGGTTACACTGACAAAGAACTTCTAGTTTTAGATAAATTTATACGAAATAACACTACCAATAAATTTGGTCCTGTAAGAGAAGTAAAAAAGGAAATAATTCTAGAGGTTGCCTTTGATGATGTTTTCCCAAGTAATAGGCATAAATCAGGTGTCGCCATGCGTTTTCCTCGTATTCATAGAATTAGGTGGGATAAACCAATTAATGAAGTAATTTCGATTGAGGAATTTAAGAAAGAATTTAAAATAAGTTAATCAGATTATTTTCACTTACATGTGTCCATAGATTAGAAAAACTTTGTTGAAAATTTTTTTGTGCATTTAAAGCATGCTCTTTTTTTTCAAAAACACTATAAATACAAGACCCACTTCCTGTCAGTCTTGAAAATACAACATCCTCAAAATCTTCCAAGATATTTATTATAGATAAAAATTCAGGTTCATTTTTTTTTAGAATATTTTCAAAATCATTTCCAGAATCTTGATCATTAATTTCTTCTAAATCAAAGTCAGTGTTATAATTAAAATCTACTGTTCTAAATGAATCATACATTTTTTTAGTAGAACATTTAAAAGAGGGTTTAATTAATAAAAAATAATATTTTGGAAAATGAACATTGGCAATTAAATCACCCTTTCCTCTTACTAGTGCATCTTTTTGGTTCAAAAAAAAGGGAATATCAGAACCAAGTTCAACATAATCAAAGATATTTTTCTTTTTTATTAATTCTAGGTTTTCTAAAATTTTTATGACGCTTGCAACATTAGACGAGGCCGAACCCAGACCTGCTTCATAAGGAAAATTTTTTGATATAGTGAAAAGAAGTTTGGGTCTATCTTCATTAATGAAAGTAAATAATCTGGTAATAATACAGTCTTCAAATTGATTATTTTTTGGAGCAAATTTACCTTTGTAGATTACTTCAAATTTATTGTGAGGTTGAACAGTTATCTCGTCATAAAGGTCAATAAAAGTTATTCCAGTTCGAATATTGTGAAATCCATCGTCTCTTTTATTTATAATTTTTAAAAATAAATTAATTTTAGCAGGTGATTTTTCAATTATTTTATCCAGCATAAAAGTTTTCTATCTTACTTTGAACTTCGTCTTGAATTTCATCCTCAGGATCAGCTAACTCAAGAGCTTGTTGCCAAAAGTGCATTGCTTCTCTTTTGCGGTTCATAGCATAATAGATATCGCCAAGATGATCTAGAGATATTGCCTCACCAGGTGCCATATCAATTACTTTTTCCATTAGTCTAGCTGCTTCTTCTAAATTATTTTTTTTAAAATAAGCCCAAGCAAGACTGTCTATTATATAAAAACTGTCTGGGTTAGCATCATAAGCTTCCATTAACATTTGAAGTGATTGATCTAAACGAACATCTCTTTCAATCCAACCGTAAGCAAGATAATTTAATACATCTGGAGATCCAGGATTTAAGTCTAGTGAAGTAAGAAAATCTTTTTCTGCTTTTTTCCAATTATCTAATCTTTCATAACAAATTCCACGCATATAAAAGATTTTCCATAAATCATTTTCTTGTTCATCAATTAGTTCATTGTAAATTGAAATAGCTAAATTATATTTTTTTTCATAACGATAAAAATCCCCTAATACCTTTTTAATAAAATAATTATTATTTGTATTTTTAAGAAGTATTTTTATTTCTTTTTCTGCTTCTTCAAATGTAAGGAAAGTTGAAAAATTATAAGCAAGACTCTTTTGTGCTTCTATAAAATAGGGGCTATTAATTTTAATTTTCTCAAATATCTCTCTTGCTTCTTTGTCTTTTCTAATATTTTGGAATAATTCACCTTTAATAATTGTTGCTCGATCATTTGTTGGATCTATTATTTCTGCAAGAGATACGTAAAAGAGTAGAAAGTCATAATTTAAATTTCGTTGATTAGAATTAGAAAAAGATTGGGCGACAATGTCAACTAATGAATTGCTTATTGTATTATTATTTTTTAAATTATTGTTATTGAAAAAAATAAAATCAATTAATTCATTTTTATTTTCTATTTCTTTAAAAATTTTATCTATTTCTCTAAATTTACCATTTTGATAAAAATAAGTTAACTTTACAATATATGCCTCTTGATTATTAGGGTCTTGCAATAATATTTCATCAGATATTTTTTCAGCTAGAGATATATCTCCAACTATTACGGCTGCAACAACATTATCTAATAAGTTTTCGTTTGAAAGGTTTGATCTATTAATGCTGAAATTTGAGAGACTAATTGAATAATCCTGATTTTTAAAAGCAGATTGAGATATTAGGAAATTTGAACTACTGGATGCTAACGTAGAATTGTAATAAAAACACAGAAAACATACAAATAAAAGATTTTTTAGCAAATTAATCATTTAAAAAAATTATTAGTTACAATAATATTAAATAATTGTAATTTTGCATGAATCAATCAGATAAAAAAAATTTA
>CACEMP010000010.1 GCA_902560675.1 uncultured Alphaproteobacteria bacterium
CTAACAACAAAGACGGAATGGGTTTAGGTATATTTATAGCTAAGAATCTTATAGAAAATATGGGTGGAAAAATTGAATTTTTTAACTCTGCTGACAATAAAGCAGTAGTTGAAATAAATTTTAAGAACTCTATTTTAATAATATGAATGCTAAACTGCTTATAGTAGATGATGATTTGCCTTTTAGAGAAAGGCTATCTAGATCAATGGAAAAAAAAGGTTTTGAGGTTTATTCTTCACCAAATTTCAAGGATTCTGTTATGATAGTTGAAAAGCAAAAATTTGACTACGCAGTGGTTGATATGAGACTTGAAGATGGGTCCGGTTTAGAATTAATTAAAGAAATACAAAAAATTAGTCCAAATACAAAATCTTTATTGCTTACTGGATATGGTAATATAGCAACGGCTGTTGCAGCAATTAAATCGGGAGCAATAGATTATTTACCAAAACCAGCAGAAATTGATCAAATATATGATGCTCTAACAAATTCAAAGGAGATTTTACCACCACCACCTGAAAACCCAATGACCGCAGATAGAATTAGATGGGAGCATATTCAAAGGGTTTTTATTCAGTGCAATCGAAATGTTTCTGAGACTGCAAGAAGATTAAGAATGCATAGAAGAACTCTGCAGAGAATTTTAAATAAACACGCACCCAAAGAATAAATTATTTTGAAATAACTAAATTTTTTTTTCTGATTTATATATTTTTGAAGTTTTTGCGACAATCAAACATAAGCTAATAATTAAAGATATAAAAACCATATTCCAGTTTTTTAAGAAACTTCCAGTTGACATTACTGGCCAAAAAATTGTTAATAACGCTGAAAATAAAAAAATCTTAAATTCGATTATTCTAGATTCATAAATCTTTTTAAATAATAAAAATAAAATAAATATAAATATTATTAATCCTATAAAACCAGTTTCTACAAGGAATTGAATATAAATATTATGTGGGTGAGTAGTACATCCAAATTCTTGATTAAATTTTTTATATTTTATTTCATTTGTACAAACAGCTTCAAAATTATTCAAACCTATTCCAGTTAATTTATAATTTGTCCACATGTGTAAAGCTGACATGTAAATTTGTCCATAAGCAGAGTCTTTAAAATTTTTTAAAATCTCGATCATACTTGGCTGTAACTTAAATTCTTTATTGCATAAAATATTTTCACCACAATTAACTTTTCTTTCAATAATTAATCCTTCATGATTTGGTGATGAATTTATTACTTTAAAGTCTTTATAAAATGGATGATAGTTCAGATTAGCAATTATAAAAATTGTAGAAATAATAAGTAGAGAAAAAATAAGTCTTCTTATTTTTTTATTATAAAGAAAACTTAATATAAGCCCCAAAAGAGTTGTTGCTAATGCCATTCTTTCTCCTGAAAAAAAAATTACAGAAAATATTAAACTTAATAATATGCTAAAACTTAAAAAAAACTGTTGTTTCTTATGAGGTTTATCAATTTCGATAAGGAACAATATTAATATGAAAAAAAACAATCTTGAAAGATATGAGCCTGGAACTAAATCACTAAAAGGCCCACTTAGTCTACCATATAACCCCTCTGGTTCTCTTCCTAGAAAATCACTTCCAAAACCAAAATTATCTGAATAGTTATAAAATTGATAAATTGTATCTGCGGAAACAAAAATACATAAAACATAAATCAAATATAGCAAAATTTTAATTTTTCTAAAGCTTATTGACGAGAATATAAAATAAGAGAAAATTATAAAAAGTATAAATCTTCCAAATATTACACTCTCAATAAATGAAGTTTTAAAATCATAAGCAAAAAAACTGAGTATATAAAACCATAATAAAAGCACACCTAAAATAAAACTTATTTTCAATTTTATTATTTCAATTAATTTTTTTCTATAAATAAATAGAGATAAAATAGTAAATATATTTAAAAAAATATCTGGTAACGCAGGTCCGGTAATTAAAAGTAGAAAAATTAAAGAGTAATTTACAAATAGTAAATTATCCCAGTTAAATTTCAAAAACATTTCATTGTCTTATAAGTTTTAAAAAAATATCCTCTAAATCACTTTCTTGTGTCTCAATTTCAATAAAATTAATATTATTTCTATTTAGAATATTGATTATTTCTTTGAGATTTGTTTTTTGCTTATCATATGTTAAAGTAATTTCATTATTTTTATAAATGGGGTTATATTTTTCAAGTCCTTTGCAAAAATTTTTATTTTGATCAATTATAAATTTTACAGTTTTTTTTGAAATTATTTCTAATAAATTTTTTTTGCTATCGTCTTTAATTATTTTTCCTTTATTAACAATTGTAATATAATCACACAATTGCTCAGCCTCTTCAAGATAATGAGTTGTAATACAAATAGTAGTACCTAGCTTATTGATTTTTTTAATATAATTCCAAACAGATGCTCTAATATCAATATCTACACCGGCAGTTGGTTCGTCAAGTATTAACATTTCAGGACTATGAACCAGAGCTTTAGCAATCAACAATCTTCTTCTCATGCCTCCAGATAATGTTCTGGCATATGCATTTTTTTGTTCTAAAAGTCTTAAGTTCTCCAAAATTTCTTCTGTCTTTCGATTTTTTTTTGGAATACCATATAAACCTGCCTGTAGTTCCAATAATTCCGCAGGTGTAAAAAAAGGATCTATATTAAGTTCTTGAGGAACTATACCTATTTTAAATTTACTTAATTTAGAATCTAAATCAATATCTATCCCACATATTCTTACTTCACCAATGTTTTTCTTAACTAATCCTCCAAGAATATTAATGAATGTTGATTTTCCAGCTCCATTTGGGCCTAAGAGACCATGTATTGATCCTTTTTTAATTTTAATATTAAAGTCAGTGAGAGCATTAATTTCTATTGATTTTTTATAAAAAATTTTATTTACATTTTTTGCTTCTATTGAATATTTATAATCTGACATTTTAATTATTTCTTATATATTTAAATTTAGATTGAACAACATGAATAAAAAAAACAGATTAATATTAGTCGATGGTTCAGCATATATTTTTAGAGCATACTATGGTCTGCCCCCTATGAATAGAGCTGATGGTACACCTATAAATGCTGTATTTGGATTTACCAATATGCTCGTTAAACTTATAGAAGATTATAGCAATGATAAGATGATAGTTATATTTGATGCTGCAAGAGAAAATTTTAGAAATGAAATTTATCCAGAATATAAAGCAAATAGAGGAGAAGCTCCTGATGATTTAATACCTCAATTTCCCTTAATCAGAGAGTGTGTGAAAAGTTTTAATATACCTCAATTGGAAATAGAGGGGTTTGAAGCTGATGATTTAATTGCTACTTATGTTAGCTTAGCAGAAAAAGATAAAACCGAAACTATTATAGTTTCCTCAGATAAAGATTTAATGCAGTTAGTTAGTAAGAATGTAACAATGCTTGATCCAATGAAAAATAAAAAAATTGAAATTAAAGATGTTGAAGAAAAATTTGGAGTAAAACCAGATAAGGTTATTTTCATTCAAGCGTTAACTGGAGACAAAGTAGATAATATTCCTGGTGCTCCTGGTATTGGGCCTAAAACTGCGTCTCAGTTAATAAATGAATTTAATGACATTGACGGTCTAATAAAAAATCTTAATAAAATTAAGCAAGAAAAAAGAAGAAATATTCTTACAGAATCAGAAAATAATATCAGATTAAGTTTGGAACTTGTAACACTAAAAAATGATATAAAAATACCTGGAGGTATTGAGAAAATAAAAACATATAATGAATTAAAAAAGGAAAATAATAATATCTTTAAATTTCTTAAAGAACAGGGCTTTAGATCAACATCTGAAAGATTAAAATCCAATTCTTTTATATCTAGTAACAATGACAATATTATTCAAAAAGAAGAAATAGAACCAAAATACAAATTAATTAATTCAAAGAAAAATTTTGAAAAGGTTATAAGCGAAATTGAAAAAAAAGGTATGTGCGCTATTGATACTGAAACTAACTCACTCAATATAGAAAAAGCTAAATTAGTTGGTATATCAATTTGTTATAGTGAAAAGATTTCATACTATATTCCAATAAACCATACTACTTCAGATGGTTCAAAAAAAATAGAAAATCAATTAGAGGAAAATTATGTAATTAATCATATTAATAAAATTTGTAAAAATGAATCAATCTTAAAAATTGGTCAAAACATAAAATATGATATTAGAATTTTAAAAAAGTACGGAGTAACTTTTAATTCAATTGCAGATACAATGTTAATTTCCTACTCAATTGATAATGGAATTTATAAGCACAATTTAGATGATCTTTCATTTAATCATTTAAATCACACAACAATTAAATATAAGGAAGTTGTTGGTACAGGAAAAAACGAAATTACTTTTGATAAAGTAACTATTGATAATGCAATTAATTATGCTGCTGAGGATTCTCTATTAACATTCAGGCTTTTTCAAAATCTTTATCCTCGTTTAATAAAAGAAAAGGCTAATTTTGTTTATCAAAACATCGATTTGCCTCTTGTAGAAGTATTATCTTCAATTGAAGCAAATGGCATCGAAGTAAATAAAAAGTTCTTAACAAGTCTGAGTAAAGAATTTGAAAATGAAAGTAAAAAACTTGAAAAGAATATTTATAAACTTTCAAAAGAAGAGTTCAATATTGGTTCACCCAAACAATTAGGAGAGATACTATTTGTTAACCTTAAAATTCCTGGCGGTAAAAAAACAAAATCAGGTACTTATTCTACTGATTCTTCAACTTTAAATAATTTAGCCTCAGATGGATTTGAAATTGCACAACTTGTTCTTGATTGGAGGGAATTAACAAAACTTAAATCAACTTATACAGATGCTTTATTTAGATTAACAGATGGTAAAAGTAGAGTTCATACATCATTTGGCTTAGCTAATACTTTAACAGGAAGATTAAGCTCTACGGATCCAAATCTTCAAAATATCCCTATTAGAACTGAAAATGGAAAAAAAATAAGAACAGCTTTTGTTAGTGGAAAAGGGAAAAAATTAGTCAGTTTTGATTATTCTCAAATAGAGCTTAGATTAGCTGCAGAAATTTCTAGTGATAAAAATTTTATTAAAGCTTTTAAAAACAATGAAGATATTCATGCATCAACTGCTAAAGAAATATTTAATTTAAACGATAGTCAAATAAACAATGATTATAGAAGAAAAGCAAAAGCAATTAATTTTGGTATTCTATATGGAATTAGTCCATACGGTTTAGCTAAACAACTTGATATTTCTAATACTGAAGCAAAAGATTATATAAATGAGTATTTTATTAAATATCCAAAAATAAAAAAATATATGGACCAGCAAATTGATTTTGCAAAAACAAATCAATACGTTGAAACAATTTTTAAAAGAAAAATTAATATTAAGGGAATTGCTGATAAGAATTTTGCTGTTAGGGGGTTTGCTGAAAGACAAGCTATTAATGCCCCAATACAAGGTAGTGCAGCAGACATTATTAAATTAGCAATGATTGAAATTTATAAGGAAATAAATCTTAAAAATATTGAGGCTGAAATGCTTTTACAAGTACATGATGAACTAATTTTTGAAGTCGAAAGTAAAAAATATGATAACTTAGTAAGTAATGTAAAAAAGATTATGGAATCAGTACATTTAAAATATAAAGATTTTTCAGTTCCACTAACTGTTGATTATGGTGCTGGTGATCATTGGGGACAGGCTCATTAGACCATAGTATATGGAAATTAAAAAAAAAATTAAGAAACGAAATCCCTATGCTCAAGATTTAAAACTGCCTAAGTATAAACAACGAATTGTTAGGAGTAAAAAAGCTTACACGAGAAAAGGAAACAAAAAGGTTACTTAAAATTCTTCGTCAAAGGTATTCATTTCAAACCATTTTTCAAGTTCATGATAACCTCCAATTTTTTCACCATTTAAAATTATTTGAGGAAAAGTTTTTGCATTCGGAAACTTCTGAAAAAAATCTTCTCTCGTATAATCTGTATTAAGCATATAAATTTTTGGATTATATTTAGCTAACCGTAGCTTAGCTCTATCACAGTACCCACAATTAGTTTTAGAATATATCTCTGCTTCCATCAAAATGCTTCATCAAAACTTAAAGCTCTATCTGTAGGTCTTTGATACTCAGATACTCTTTTTTCAAAAAAGTTTGTAACATTTTGAACGTCCAAAGCTCTCATAAAATCAAAAGGATTCTCGGTATTAAACACTCTATCAAATTCAAATAAATCTGCAATTCTATCTGCAACAGCTTCGATATACTGACACATTAAATCAGCATTCATACCAATTAAATCTACAGGTAGCGCATCTTTTACAAATTCTTTTTCAAAAGCTACTGCTTCTCTAACAATTTCTTCAAACTGTGCTTGAGGCACGTCTGAAGGTATCAAAGATAAATCACTAATGTCTGCATCAGTTAATGTTTTATTATTAAACTTGTCTCTTAAAGTCCTAAACATTAACGATGAGAAGCTAAAGTGCATTCCTTCGTCTCTTGCAATCCAATCGTTAGATAGGGCTAATCCAGGTAACAAACCTCTTTTTCTAAAATAATATATGGCACAGAAAGAGCCTGCAAAAAACAAACCTTCAACCAATCCAAAACCTATTAATCTGGTTAGGAGGTTTTGACTACCATTAAGCCATTTTGATACCCATTGTGCTTTATGGTTAATGCAAGGCACATTTTGAATTGCATCAAAAAGCATATCTTTTTCTTTTGCATCTTTTACATAAGCTTCTATTTGAAGACCGTACATTTCTGCATGAATTGATTCATTTAACATTTGCATTGAGATAAAACATCTTGCTTCAGGTATTAGTATTTCTTTGTAGAACCTACTTGCTAAGTTTTCATTAATCATTGCTTCAGAATTAGCAAAATAAGCAAGTACATGTTTTATAAAGTGCTTTTCACCATCATTTAAGGTTTCAAGATCTCTTAAGTCATCTTGTAATGATACTTCCTCTGTTGTCCAAAAGGCTTGAATATGTTGTTTGTATCTATCCCAAATTTCTTGGTTTTTTATTGGAAATATTGATTTAACGCCTTTTGATATCATTCTATTACTCCTTCTTTATGCACTGCAAGTTTCGCAATCTTCTGGCTCATTGTTTTGATTGATAGTGGTATTTATATAAGCATCTTTAGCTGCTTTTTCTGATGAAACTGTAACTTTTACAGCATCAACAGCTGATCTACTTCTTAAATAATACATTCCTGTTTTAAGACCTTTTTTCCATGCATACATATGCATTGAATTTACTTTTCCAAATGTAGGTGTTGAAAGCCAAAGATTCATTGATTGAGTTTGATCAATAAATGGAGCTCTATCTGCGGACATGTCTATTACAGTTTTCTGAGACACTTCCCAAACTGTTTTATAAATTTCCTTAAGTTCGGTTGGAACTTCATTTATGTTTTCAACAGATCCATTTTCTAAAATTATTTTGTCTCTCATTTCTTTATTCCACAACCCTCTATTAGAGAGTTCATTCACTAAATATCTATTTACGAGTAGAAACTCACCAGAAAGCGTTTGTCTTTTATATATGTTAGAGGTTTGTATTTGGAATGTTTCAGTATTGCCCAATATAATACCTGTTGACGCAGTTGGCATACAAGCTGTAGTTAATGAATTTCTTACTCCATACTTTTTTATTTTATTTCTAAGTTTATTCCAATCCCATTTTGATGATGGATTAACATTCCAGAGATCAAATTGAAACTTACCTTCTGAAATAGGCGAATTTTTAAAAGTTTCATAAGCTCCTTTTTCTTTTGCTAACTCACATGAAGCTTCTAAAGCGCCAAAGTAAATTGTTTCAAAAATTAGTTTATTTATTTCTTTAGCCTCCTCAGATTCATAGGCTATTCCTAATTTAAAGTAAACATCTGCTAGACCCTGTATTCCTAAACCTATTGGTCTATGTTTATTGTTTGATCTTTCCGTTTTATTGGTTGGATAAAAATTAATATCAATTACTTCATCTAAATTTTTTGTAGCTAACTTGGCAGTTTCATAAAGAGCGTCATAGTCATATATTAGTTTTTTATCAGATTTTTTTACAAATTTTGGCAGAGCTATGGAGGCTAAATTACATACAGATGTCTCATTCTTATCAGAATATTCAACTATTTCTGCACAAAGATTAGATGATTTAATAACACCAATGTTTTTTTGGTTAGACTTATTATTAATAGAATCTTTGTAAAGCATATAAGGTTGTCCAGTTTCTATTTGCGCCTCTATAATTTTAGACATTAAATCTCTTGCCTTAATTTTTTCTAAATGCTTCATTTCATCTTCATACTTTGTGTAAAGTTTTTCAAACTCATTTCCATATACATCTGATAGGCCTGGACATTCATGTTCACTCATAAGTGTCCATTCTTCGTCATTTTCTACTCTTTTCATGAATAAATCTGGTATCCATAAGGCATAAAATAAATCTCTTGCTCTGAATTCTTCGGCACCTGTGTTTTTTCTAAGTTCTAGAAATTTTTCAATGTCTGCATGCCAAGGCTCTAAGTAAACAGCAAAAGACCCTTTTCTTTTGCCTCCACCTTGATCTACTGATTTAGCAGTCTCATTAAAAATTTTAAGAAATGGAATGAGGCCATTAGATTTTCCATTTGTTGATTTTATCCTACTTCCACTACCTCTAATATTGTGAGCGTGCATCCCAATGCCGCCTGCAGTTTTAGATATTAAAGCACAATCTTTTATAGTATTAAATATACCTTCTATAGAATCATCTTCCATTCCAATTAAAAAACAGGATGATAGTTGCTGCATCTTTAATCCGCTATTGAACAATGTTGGAGTAGCATGTGTATACATACCACTTGATAAACTATTATAAGTTTCTTTTATTTTATCTAAATTAAACTTTCTACCAGTTACTGTTAAAGCTACTCTCATCCATAAGTCTTGAGGTCTTTCGATAGTTTTATTATCAAACTTTAATAAATAAGCTCTGATTAGTGTTGTAAGAGCAAAATAATCGAAAGTATAATCTTTATCATAATCAATAACTGACTCTATTAAGTCAGCATTATCCATCACTTTTTTGTAATAATCTTCTCTAAGTAAACCATCATCATATAAGTTTTTTGTTGCTATTATGAAACCTGGAGTTTCTTTATGTAGAGAATTGACTTTTATCCTCGCAGCTAGGTAAGAATAATCAGGATGTTCCACTGTTAGAGCAGCTGCTGTTTCAGCAAGATAAGTATCAATCTCAATGGAACTAATGTCACTATATAATCCTGGAACAGATTTTTGGACAACAACAATAGGATCAATATTTAAACCAGTTGATAAAACAGAAACTCTGTTTGTAATTTTATCAAGTGAAATTGGTTCTTTACTTCCATCTCTTTTAGTTACCATCATCGACGAAGCTTTCTCCCCAACTTGTTCTTTTAATTTTTTAGTGTGATATCTAGATGCTGCTCGCTGCTCTCTATATAAAACATATGCCCTAGCTACTTTATGATGTTCATCTCTCATAAGTGCTAATTCCACTTGGTCTTGTATATCTTCTATATGAATCATGTCACCATCAGCAATTCTTCTAGTGAGTGCAGAGACAACCTTATGAGTTAAAGCTTCTACAGTTTTATGAATTCCATCTTGCTGTTCTTTTTCTTTATTTTTATCATTTCTAATTTTTGTTTGAGCTAAGAAAGCTTTCTTAATAGCGTTTGATATTTTATCTGATTTAAAAGGAGTAATCGCTCCATCACGACGCACAACACTTAATGTTAAAATATTTACACTTTTTGATTCTGAAATTTTTGCTGATACCTGTAGATTGTCTGCCATTTATATTTTATCCATTTTTAAAAATTATTGTCGAAAAACACAATATGTAGTGCCGCCGAAAAGGGACAATACAACATTTGCTTAATATCGCAATAAGAACAAAATAAGAACATAAATATTTTTTTTTTCTTGTCAATCTATTACTAAATTTAAATTTTATAGATGCAAACAAGTTATTGAAATAATTACATTTACTTATCAACTTAAGTCACAATTTATTAAATTTAATACACGTGTCATTTTTGCTTTGAACTTAAATATGCCATAAATTATTAATAATAAGAGACATGCCTACTATTGCCCTAGTTGATGATGAACAGTCGATTCTAACATCTGTATCTCTATCTCTTGAAAGCGAGGGATTTAATGTTGATACTTTTTTGAATGGTATCGATGCATTAAAGGCATTAGAGAGCAAAGAATATGATCTCGGCTTGTTTGATATAAAAATGCCAAAAATGGATGGAAATGAATTACTTTCTAAGGTTAGAGCTAGTAAAATAGAAAAATTAAAAGACTTGCCAATTATTTTTTTAACCTCAAAAGATCATGAGCAAGATGAAATTATTGGTTTAAGAATGGGAGCATCTGATTATATTACCAAACCGTTTTCGCAGAAATTACTAAACGAAAGAATAAGGACTGTATTGAGAATACATGCAAACAGAATAGGTAAAACAGAAAATATTATCGAAAACAAAAATAAATTCATTAGAGGTGATTTAATTCTTGATGAAGAAAAACAATTATGTTTTTGGAAAAAAATTGAGATTGAACTTACAGTTGCTGAATTTAATTTAATTAAATCACTTGCTCAATATCCAGGTGTTGTTAAAGATAGAAATCAATTAATGGATGCCATGTATGGAGACTCCATATATGTTGATGATAGAACTATTGATAGTCATGTAAAAAGGTTAAGAAAAAAATTTAGATCATATGATAAAAATTTTGACCAAATAAGAACTAGATACGGTTCTGGATATTCTTGGCGTGATTAATTTTAGATTTTTTTCCTTATCAAACTACTCACTTACAAATCAACTTTTGTTTATAAACTTTTTTGCTGCTTTTATTGGTTTAGTTATCTTTTTATTAATAAATCTATATTTAATTTCATCAGATATTACTATTGATAAAAAGATTGAAAATACAAAAGATAAATTACAATCTACAACAATTTTTTTAGAAAATAATTCTATTGCAAGAATTCCACTATTTAAAAATTGTAGAATTAATAATTTGATAAATGAAAATTGTGAATTTGAAAATTTTAATGATGAAATTAAATTATCATCTTTAGAATTAGAGCCAACAAGTGCACAAGAATATATAATTCAAAATTTTTTAAACACAGATTCTGAAATCAAAATTAGTATTTATAATAATAATATGATAGAAATTATTAATTCCAGTACATTATATTTAGGTAATAAAAGTGCTACAGATATAAAAGTTATTGAAATTACTGAAAATATAAAAAATCAACAAAAACCATTAGAAATTTATCGAAATAATTATATCAACTTTTTTAACATTTTCTATTCTAAGCTTATTAGACAGAAATACATTCATGATATTGTAAAAAAAAAAAATAATATTAAAATTTTCAAAGATACAAATAAAAAAAGAAGATTAATAAGTTATAAATTCATAGATGAAGAGGATAACATTATTCATCTATCTTCAGCACCTATTATAAAAAATAATAAAGTATTTGGTATTGTAATAGCCTCTCTATTAATAGAAGAAAAAAATAATAGTTTAGGTTTAACATCATTTATACTTTTTAATTTTTTTATTTTATCTATTTTTGTAACAATTTTTTTATCTCTTTTTTACATAAGAGATTTAATTACTTCATTACAGCAATTAACCAAACTAACTTTAATTGAAAGGCAAAAAATCAATACTAAATCTGATTTAATTTATCCAATTAGAAAAGATGAGATTGGAATATTATCAAATGAAATACAAAAGATGTCTGATGATTTAAAATTGCAAATTAATCAACTAGAAAAATTTACTACTGATGTCGCACATGAATTAAAAAACCCTTTAACAGCTATTAAATCATCTAGTGAACTTTTATTAAAGAAAAATATCAGTGAAGAAAATAAATTTAAAGTTTTAAAAAATTTTAATAAAGAAGTTGATAGAATGAATAGACTAATCTCAGATATTTCAAATTTTTCAAAGATTATTTCAGAAATTGAGAATGAAAAATTTGAATTAATCGAATTAAATAAATATTTTGAAAATTTTATAAAAATTTATTTTATAAATTCAAAAAATATAAATTTAATTCTAGATAAAGCAGATGTAAATTTAGATGTATTGATAAATAAAGATAAATTTACTCAAGTTCTGATTAATTTAGTAGAAAATAGTATTTCTATGTCTGAAGACAACACTAGTATTTTAATAAATATAGATAAAAACAATCAACATTTTGCTCAAATAAAAGTTTATGATCAGGGTAAAGGGATTAATTTCGATCACAAGAATAAGATTTTTAATCGATTTTATACAGATAGAGATATAGATAGAGAAAAACATTCTGGATTAGGTCTAGCTATATCTAGAGAAATTTTAAAATCCTTTAATGGTTCAATAGAATTAACAAAAAGTGACAATTTAGACTTTTGTGGTGCTTGTTTTATTATTGAATTACCTTTAGAAACGTCATAATAAATTTCAGACAAGGAATATAATGAGTGAAGATTATAAAGTTAAAGATATAAGTTTAGCAGATTTTGGTAATAAAGAAATAGCTATTGCTGAGACAGAAATGCCTGGATTAATGGCAATTAGAGAAGAATATGGAAACACTAAGCCACTTGATGGCGCAAGAATAGTTGGCTGTTTGCATATGACAATTCAAACAGCCGTTCTAATCGAGACATTAGTCTATCTTGGAGCAACTGTAAGATGGAGCTCCTGTAATATATTTTCAACTCAAGATCATGCGGCAGCCGCAATAGCAGCGAAGGGTATTCCAGTATTTGCTTGGAAAGGTCAGACTGAAGATGAATTTTGGTGGTGTATAGAAAAAACTCTAGAAGGTCCAAATGGATGGCAACCAAATATGATTTTAGATGATGGAGGAGATGCAACAAAAAT
Source organism: uncultured Alphaproteobacteria bacterium (assembly GCA_902560675.1). Lineage (GTDB taxonomy): Bacteria > Pseudomonadota > Alphaproteobacteria > HIMB59 > CACPNW01. The sequence goes on from CACEMP010000010.1 coordinate 12,996, forward strand.
TATTCATGAAAAATATCCAAAAATGCTTGATGACATTTTAGGCTTATCTGAAGAAACAACCACTGGAGTCCATCGTTTAAAAGAAATGGAAAAAAAAGGTTTACTTAAAGTACCAGCAATTAATGTAAATGATTCTGTTACTAAATCTAAATTTGATAATTTATATGGCTGTAAAGAAAGTCTTGTAGATGGAATTAGAAGAGGTACAGATGTAATGATGGCTGGTAAAGTTGCAGTAGTTGCCGGTTATGGAGATGTTGGCAAAGGTTCAGCTGCAAGTTTAAGAGGTGCTGGAGCAAGAGTTTGTGTAACTGAAATTGATCCAATTAATGCATTACAAGCTGCAATGGAAGGTTATGAAGTAGTTACAATGGATGATGCATGTGAATACGGGGATATCTTTGTTACGGCAACTGGAAATTTAGATGTTATTACTCAAGATCATATGAGAAAAATGAGAGATCGTGCTATTGTTTGTAATATTGGTCATTTTGATAACGAAATACAAACTGAAGCACTTCAAAACTATAAATCTGATGAAATTAAACCACAAGTTAGAGAAGTTGAATTTCCAGATGGCAAAAAAATATTGTTACTATCAGAAGGTAGGCTTGTAAATTTAGGAAATGCAACTGGTCATCCAAGTTTTGTTATGAGTGCATCATTTACAAATCAAGTTTTGGCCCAAATAGAGTTGTGGAATAATTCAAAGAACTACGAAAATAAAGTTTATGTTTTGCCTAAACATTTAGATGAAAAAGTAGCATCATTGCATTTAAAGAAGGTTGGAGCAAAACTTACTGAATTAACAGATAAACAAGCAGAGTATATCGGTGTTAGTAAGAATGGTCCATTTAAAGACAATACATATAGATATTAGGAGTTAAAATGAGCAGATCTTATTTATTTACAAGTGAATCAGTTTCTGAAGGTCATCCAGACAAAGTTTGTGATAGAATTTCGGATATGGTAGTTGATACTTATTTATCATCAGGAGATCCACAAACCCGTGTTGCTTGTGAAACACTTACCACTACTAATAAAGTAGTTTTAGCTGGAGAAGTAAGAGGACCTTCAATTTCTAAAGACCAAATCATCTCCCAGGTAAGAGATTGTATTAAAGATATTGGATATGAACAAGATGGTTTTCATTGGAAAAATTGTGATGTTGATAGTTTCCTTCATGAACAATCATCCGACATTGCGATGGGTGTTGACTCAGGAAGTAATAAAGATGAGGGTGCAGGAGACCAAGGAATTATGTTTGGTTTTGCATGCAAGGATACTGAAACTCTTATGCCTGCCCCAATTCATTACTCGCATCAAATATTATATAAAATGGCTCAAGCAAGAAAAGATGGATCAGCTAGTGGTTTAGAACCAGATTCAAAGAGCCAAGTAACAATGCTTTACGAAAATGGCAAACCTACTAAAGTTACATCCTTGGTAATTTCCTCTCAACATAAAGAAGGCCTATCACCCGCTGATGTAAAAGAAATAGTTAAGCCTTATGTTTATGAATGTATACCTAATGAACTATTAGAAGGATTAAAAGATGAAGAATTTTATGTTAATCCAACAGGAAATTTTGTAATTGGCGGACCTGATGGAGACTCAGGTCTAACAGGTAGAAAAATTATAGTTGATACATATGGAGGTGCCGCACCTCACGGAGGAGGAGCGTTTTCAGGAAAAGATCCATCTAAAGTAGATAGATCAGCAGCTTATGCAGCAAGATATTTAGCCAAAAATATTGTTGCAGCTGACCTTGCGGATCAATGTACAATTCAATTATCATACGCAATTGGTGTGTCTAAACCTCTTTCAGTTTACATAAATACTAATGGCACAAACAAAGTAGATGAACAGAAAATAGAAAAATCTGTTCAAGATTTGTTTGACCTTAGTCCAAGAGGAATAAGAGAACATTTAAAATTAACTAATCCTATTTATGTTCCTACTTCTGCATACGGTCATTTTGGTAGAGAACCTAGTGACAATGGACATTTTAGTTGGGAAAAAACAGATTTAGTTGATGCTCTTAAAGGAATAGCATAATTCAATTTGTTCAATCTTGAGAATCACATTGCAGATATCTCAGAAATAGAAAAAATAGCTCTAAAAATTTGTAAAGCTATTAGTGTTGGTGATATTATAATGTTACAAGGAGAGTTGGGTGTTGGTAAAACTACTCTTTCTAGATCTATTATAAATAATCTTCATTTATTAAATGGATCTCAGAGACCTGACTCTATAAATAGTCCAACATATCCAATTTTGTTAACCTATGATTTAACTATTTATCAAATTTACCATTATGATTTTTATAGAGTTAAAACTATAAAAGAATTAGATGATCTGGATTTTTTTGAAAATACGAAAAATAATATCACTCTAATTGAGTGGCCTGAACTATTAATTGATTCTTCTTTTGATAGTAAATATTATTTGATTAATATAGATTTTCAAAAAGAAAATAAAAGAATTATAAATATTAAATACATCTAATATAATTATGATCATATCTTTTCAAAATTTAGATCAAATAAAAGGAGGATTATCAAAAAAAAAAATTTTCAGACAAACTCAAGGGAAATTTAATAAAATATTAGTTGATTTTTCTCAATGTGAAAATGATTTTGAGAACTTTCTTTTTGTTTATGATATCTTAAAAAAAATTAATATTTCAATACCTAAAATATACGAAGTTTATTCAAGTAAAAAAATAATCGTGATGCAGGATTTTGGACAAAATTCTTTTGATAAAATTAATAGAGAAGAACAAATATATGAATTATTAAAGTTAGCAGTAGATAATTTAATTGTAATACAAAATTCTATAAGCAATACTTATTTAACTAATTTAAAAAAATATAATTTTAATGAATTAAAAAAAGAAATAAGTGAATTTGTTGATTACTATATTCCATATAAAAAAATAACTGATTTTCCACTAATTGATTATTATGATATTTGGGAAAATATTTTTAAAAGTCAAAATTTTGATTTTAATTCTTTTGTGCATAAAGATTATGAATTTATTAATTTAATCTTAATAAATGATAATAAACATCATTTAAGATGTGGTATTATTGATTTTCAAAGTGCTTTTATTGGCTTCAAAGGATGGGATCTTTTTTCAATTCTTGAAAATCCCAGATTAGATTTTCCAAGAAAATTCAACGAAGAATTAATAAAATATTTTTATGATAATACTCATTTTTCCATAGATTATAATACTTTTCTTGAGCAATATCATATTTTAAATTTAGTTAGGCAGACTAGATTAATTGGAAGATGGACTAAATTATTTAATTTAGGAAATGAAAAATATATAAAATATCTAATTCCTACTAAAAAAAGAATTACTTATTGTCTTTCTAATATTAAAGAAAATAATTTAAAAAAAATATATGAAAAATATTTGTAAATAGATGATTAATTTTTCTTTATTAATTTTATGCGCAGGATTTGGAAAGCGAATGCTTGAATTGACTTTGGAAAAACCGAAACCTCTTTTAAAATACAAAAATATTATTTTGTTATATAATACTATAAATTTTTTCCAAAATATCGGTTGTAATGAATTTTTTGTTAACACTCACTACTTACATAAAAAAATTCAAAAATATACAAATAAAGAATTTAATAATTATCCGTTAAAATTAATTTATGAACCTTTTTTATTAGGTACTGGCGGTGCAATAAAAAATATATTCAACTATACAAATAATAAAAATATATGTGTAGTTAATGCTGATATATTTTGGAGATCTGAAAATATATTTGATATTCAAAATTTTTTAATGCATTTAAATGAAATAGAGTATTGCAAAATTCTATTATCAAAACATAATTCTTTTTATGGTTTAAAAAATAAAGAAGGTGATTTTAGCATTAAAAATGGAATTGTATCAAGATGGAAAAAAGGTGATGAAATCATTTATTATTCAGGTATTCAAATAGTTAATAAAAATATTTTTGAAAATAGTACTAAAATTTTTCCCATGAATGATGTGTGGAATAAAATCATTGATAATCAACAATTAAATGGTTCAATAATGGAGTCTAAAATTTTGCATATTGGGGATAAAAATTCATTTGATAATCTATAAATTTTTTTTTAGCTTGAATAACATTTTAAAATTCTTAAATAATAACCATGACTACTTATGTAACCAACGACCAAGATTTTGAAAAAGATATATCTTCACAAAATTTGCCTGTGTTAGTAGATTTTGGAGCAGAATGGTGTGGACCATGTAAACAACTTGAGCCTATTTTAGAAGAAATTGCATCAGCAAATTTAGAGAGCTTAAAAGTTTACAAAATTAATATTGATGAAAACCCAATGACACCTCAAAAATTTGGAGTTAGAGGAATTCCAACATTAATGTTTTTTAAAGAAGGTAAACTAGTTGATAGTAAAGTTGGCAGTCTTCCTAAATCTGCTCTAGAAAATTGGATAAAATCTAATTTATAAAAACTTACTTCTAATTTTACCAACTAAATATAATGAACCTGTTACTAAAATATCGTTTTGTTTTGACATCTTGATATATCTTAATGCTTCATTTATATTTCTTATTTCCAAGCATTTAATTGAGAGCAAACTACATCTTTTACCAATTTCTTCTGTAGTAAAGCAATTTTTTTGTTCTGGTATTTCAATTGCCAATACATTTTTAATTTGATTTTTAATAATCTCTAAAAAAATATCTATTTTTTTATTATTTAACATTCCAAATACAACAATAGGTTTAATTTTTATTGATTTTAAATATTGATTTAGCTTTTTTGCTCCATCAATATTATGTGATCCATCTAAAATAATATTTTTATTATAATAATGAAGCCTTTCAATTCTACCTGGCCATGAAGTTTCCCTTATTGCTTTATTGGTTAAATTAAAATTTAATTTAAGTTTTTTTTGACTCATAACTTCTGAAAAGGCTAATGCTACTGATGCATTTTCAATTTGATGATAACCATTTAATAAAGGTCGATAAATTTTTCTTCTTTTTTTATTAAATTGAAATTCAATTTTTTGTTTATTTAATTCGCTTATTTTGTAGTTCTTCCCATAATAGTAAATTTCTTTAGACTTAAATAATTTACTTTTAATTATTTCGTCTACCTCTTTATTCTGTTTACTTATTAAAACAAACTTATTATTTTTTATAATACCTAGTTTTTCATTCGTAATGTTACTAATTGTTTTTCCAAGAAATTCTTCATGATCATAGCTAATTGGTGTTATAATACTGCACAGTTTTTTGGGGATAACATTTGTAGCATCAAGTCTCCCTCCTAAACCTGTTTCAAGAATTAAAAAATCCGAATTAGACCTTTGAAATAATACAAACGCAGCTGCTGTTGTAATTTCAAAAAATGTAATAGGTTTATTATTATTAATTTTTTTTACAAATTTTAAGGTATCCAATAATTTTCTTGTACTAACATCTTTATTATTAATAACTATTCTTTCGTTAAATTTTGATAAATGTGGAGATATATAAGCATCACAAGTATATCCATTGTTAGTTAGAATATTTCTTATAAAACTTTGAATTGAGCCTTTACCATTAGTACCCGCAATATGAATTGTCTGTGGCAAATCTAAATGTGGATCACCAAGTTTTTTCAATAATTTTTTAATTCTATTTAAAGATAAATCGATATATTTTGGATGTAGTTTTAAAAGTTCATCTAATAACTTGTTAGTCTTAGATTTCACTTATTTGCTTATGTGCTTTATAACTTTAAGTAATGTCTGCCTAAGGTCTTTACGATGAGATACAATATCTACCATTCCATGCTCTTTTAGATATTCTGCTTTCTGAAAATCTATAGGTAGCTCCTCTCGTATAGTATCTTGTATAACTCTTTTCCCAGCGAAACCAATAGTTGCTCCTTTTTCAGCTATAGTTATATCTCCCAACATTGCAAATGAGGCAGTCACACCTCCAGTAGTTGGTTCAGTTAAAATTACTATATAGGGGATATTATTCTCATTTAGCATATCAACAGCGGCGATTGTTCTTGGCATTTGCATTAAACTAATTATTCCCTCCTGCATTCTTGCTCCACCTGATGAAGTTACGACAACATAAGGAATTCTTTTCTCAACTGATATTTTAGCACCTTTTACAATTGCAGCTCCTACAGCCCTACCCATTGAGCCACCCATAAATTCAAAATTCATAAGCCCTAGAATTAGTTCTTCATTTTCTATTTTTCCATTCAAAAGAATAAAAGCATCCTCTCTTTTGGTTTTTTTTCTATATTCTTTAAGTCTGTCTTTATATTTTTTTTTATCTGTAAAACTTAATGGATCATCTGAAGTCTTATCTAATTCAATTTCACTATACTTATCATTTTTAAAAAAAAGTTTGATTCTATCTTCAGCTGGCATTCTAAAATGGTAGTCACAATTGATACACACTCTCAAATTTTCATTTAAATCTTTATGATGAATCATATTTCCACACGCTACACAATTACTCCATAATTTTTCAGGAACCTCTCTTCTTTTTACAAGAGATGAAAGTTTTGGTTTTACAAAATTTGTTAACCAATTCATATAATAGTACCTTGTTTTAATTCTTTTATAAAACTCTCAATTTTTTTTAGCATTACTTCTTTATTATAAAGATTTTCTTCTATTATTTTTATTATACTTGATCCTACAATTGCACCGTCAGCAATCTTGCATATTCTATTAACATCTTCTGCATTTTTAATTCCAAATCCTGGCAAAACAGGCAAATTTGTATGCTTTTTTATAAAATTGATTGATTTTTCTAATTCATTAATATTAGCTGATTTTTGACCTGTTATACCCATAACACTCACGTAATATAAAAAACCACTTGCATTCTTAAGTATTAATTTTAATCTTTCTTCATTAGTAGTCGGTGTTATCAATCTGATTAAATTAATATTATATTTATTTAATTCTTTTATTAATTCATCATCTTCTTCTGGTTGTAAATCTACTATAATTAATCCATCAACCCCAAATTTAAGACAGTTTCTTACAAATATACTAATTCCATAGTGCAAAATAACATTATAGTATCCCATTAAAATAATTGGTAACTTGTTATTCAATTTTTTTGCATTTGAGGCTAATTTAAAAATATCATCTAAGTTAATCCCACTATTTAATGCTCTATTGCTTGATAATTGAATTGTCGGCCCATCAGCCATGGGATCTGAAAATGGCATACCTATTTCTAAAATGTCAATTTTACTTTCAACAATAGTATTTATAATTTGAATACTTGTTTCAAAATCAGGATCACCCCCAGTAACGAATGTTATCAGTTTTTTATCACTATCTCTAAAACACTCGTTAATTAAATTAGTCATTATATTTTAATCTTTAACTCATCTGCAATAGTGAAGATGTCTTTATCTCCTCTTCCACACATATTCATAACAACAATTTTATCTTTACTATAGTTTTTTGCTATTTTTTTTAAAACTGACAATGCGTGTGCTGGTTCAAGGGCTGGTATAATACCTTCGAGTTTGCAACAATACTGAAAAGCTTCTAGAGCTTCTTCATCAGTCGCTGACATATATTTAACTCTTTTTTCTTCAAATAAAAAAGAATGCTCTGGTCCAATTCCAGGATAATCCAAACCAGCTGATATAGAATGAGCTTCTTGTATCTGACCATCCTCTGATTGTAATAAGTATGTCTTGTTTCCATGTAAAACCCCAGGTTTCCCTCCAGTTAAACTTGCAGCATGTTTAGAACTATTAATACCATGACCTGCAGCTTCTACCGCAATCATTTCTATATCTGCATCATCTAGAAATTCATGAAATAAACCCAGTGCATTTGATCCACCACCAATACAAGCCATTAATAAATCAGGCAATCTTCCCTCAAGATCTTCAATTTGACTTCTTACTTCTTTTCCAATTATTGATTGAAAATCTCTAACCATGGCAGGATAAGGATGAGGACCAGCAGCAGTTCCAATTATATAAAATGTATCTTTTACATTTGTAACCCAATCTCTTAGCGCTTCATTCATAGCATCTTTAAGTGATTTTGATCCGGTAGATACACTTCTAATTTCTGCACCTAAAAGCTTCATTCTAAAAACATTTGGAGATTGTCTTTCAATATCTTTCTCTCCCATGTAGACTACACATGGTAAACCAAATAATGCACAAACGGTAGCAGTTGCCACACCATGTTGACCTGCACCAGTTTCAGCTATAATTCTTGATTTACCCATCTTTCTTGCTAGAAGAATTTGACCCATACAATTATTAATTTTATGAGCTCCTGTGTGATTTAATTCATCTCTTTTAAAATATATTTTTGGTCCATTTAAATCATCTGTAATTCTTTTAGCAAAGAATAGAGGGCTTGGTCTTCCAACATAAGTTTTTAAATAATATTGAAATTCCTCCAAAAATGTTTTGTCATTTTTAATTTTATCATATTCTTTTTCAACCTCGAGAATTAATGGCATTAAAGTTTCAGAGACATATCTTCCACCAAATTGTCCAAAATAACCTTTTTCATTTGGATAATTTTTATATGAATTTTTAAGCATTGTTTAATTGATCTATAAAATTATTTATAATGTCATTATCTTTAATGCCAAGTTTTTTTTCTACACCAGAGGATAGATCAACACCAAAAGGATTAATTTTTTTTCTAATATATTGAATATTGCTTGAATTTATACCGCCTGATAAAAACCAAGGTTTTTTAATATCTAGATCTTTAATTATATCCCAGTTGAAACTTCTCGCATTTCCTCCTGGTAATTCATTTTTTTTTGGACTGTAATCAAATAATAAGTAATCAGAACTTGGAAATTTTTCAATTTTTTTTAAATCATCAGAATTTTTAATCGATATTTTTTTAATTATACTTACATCTAAACTTTTTATATCTTTAATGTAATTCTCATCCTCATCTCCATGGATTTGTATATATTCAAGGCTTAATTTATTAATTAGAGTCTTTATTATCTCAATTTTTTCATTAACAAATACTCCAACACCTTTGATATTTAATTTCTTTGCATAAGACTGAAGTGTTAGTGCATCTTCCAACTTTATATTTCGTGGACTTTTATCATAAAATATCATTCCAAAAAAATTGATATTATTATTACTACAACAAATTAAAGTATCAATCTTCTGTATTCCACAAATTTTTATTAACATATTATTTATAAAGTTTTATTTATTTCTTTAATTGTTTGTAAAGGATCTGATGCTTCTGTTATTGGTCTTCCAATAACTACTAAATCAGCACCATATTTAATAGCTTTAGAGGGAGTCAAAACTCTTTTTTGGTCATCTTTAAAGATATTTCTGTTAACAGGTCTAATTCCTGGAGTAACGATTATAAAATTTTCTCCAACTTCTTTTCTTACAAGCTTGATTTCTTTTGGACTACATACAATGCCATCCAATCCAATATTTTTAGCCTGTTTAACCATTTTTTTTACTAGCATGCTTATATTTTTATTGTTGTAATACTTCATACATTGACTTTTATCTAAACTTGTTAAAATAGAAACACCTAGAACTTTTGTTGTGCCTTTCTTTAATACACTTGCCTTCATCATTTCATCACCACCAGATATATGTATTGTAGTTAGAATTGGCTTTAGTTTTTTAATTGCAAAAATTCCCTTCTTTACTGTGTTAGGTATATCATGTAATTTGAGATCTAAAAAAATTTTGGGTGAAATTTTTGATAATTGATTATATCCGTTTATCCCAAAATTAAAAAAGAATTCATATCCAATTTTAAAAGCATAAACTTCTGATTTTATTTTTTTGGCAATCTTTAGAGTATTTTTGAGATTATCACTATCAAGAGCTACTATTACTCTTTTAGTGTTCATTGCTCTTTTCTGGGTTTAGTATCTTATGGAATATTTTTCCTATTTTAAAATGGATTTTGTAACTTTCCTCTTTAAATATTTTTTCATTTGTTTTAGGATTTCTTACATACTTTTCTTTATTAACTCGTTTGCTTATTGTTCCAAAACCTCTAATTTCAATTTTATTACCTTCTTGAAGTGAATTGGAAATTTTTTTTATTAAAAGATTAAATATATTTTCAATGTCATCTTCTGATAAATTACTGTATTTTTTATGTAATTTCGAAAGAATTTCTGATTTCAGCATTAATTCTATTTTTTTAGAACAGATCCTAGAATATCTCCTAAAGATGCACCTGAGTCACTAGAACCATATTTTGAAAGCGCTTCTTTTTCATCTTGAATTTCAAGCTCTTTAATAGATAGATTAAGTATTCTTGTTTTTGTGTCTAGAGATAAAATAATAGAGTCTATATTTTCACCTATTGCAAATCTTTCTGTTCGTTGTTCATTTTTATCTTTTGATAGATTAGATTTTTTTACATAACCGTAAATATTTTTCTCTTGTCCAAATTCTAATTTAATACCTTTTTCATCAATTTCTTTAATAGTTCCAGTAACTTTAGATTTGATCGGATTATTTGTTATAAAATCTTGAACAAAATCATTTTTTAAATGTTTTATTCCTAGGCTAATTCTTTCTTTTTCAACATTAATATCAAGAATTTTGACTTTTAATTTATCACCTTTTTTAAAGTTTTTAAGCATTTCTGAACACTCATCCTCACTCCAGCTTAAATCTGATACATGAACCATACCATCAATTTCGTCTTGAACTTTTACAAAAATACCAAAATCAACCACATTAACAACTTCAGTATCGAAAGAGTCATTTATTTTATAATTTTCTTGTAACTTGCTCCAAGGATTATCTTTCATTTGTTTTAAGCTTGAAATTAATTTTCTTTTTTCCTCATCTATTTCTAAAACTTTAATTTCTATAGTTTCATTTAAAGAAACAATTTTTGATGGGTGGGGAGGTTTTTTTAACCAAGTTAATTCATTAATAGATATTGTTCCATCGAATGAGTCATTTACAATAATATTAACAAAATTATCACTAATACTAACAACTTTTGCTGATGTTACATCGTTGACCTTAATATTATCATTAATCTTATCCCAAGGATTATCAGTTAATTGCTTTATTCCTAAACTTAGTCTAGAAAGCTCTTCATCAAATTTTAAAACCTTTACTTTAATATTTTGATTAAGTTCTAACTTGTCACTTGGATGATTAATTTTTGTCCATGAAATATCAGTAACATGAACGAGACCATCCATGCCGCCTAAATCGATAAATGCTCCATAATCTGTAAGATTTTTTACCTTACCCTCAATAATTGATCCTTCTTCTATAGAATTAAGCAACTCTTTTCTTTGTTCTTTAAGCTCATTTTCAGTAATTGCTTTTCTTGATACAACAATATTTCCTCTATATTTGTCCATTTTTAAAATTAATAGTTCCAATGGTTTATTTAAAAGTTCCTTTGTATCTTTAATAATTTGCCTAGTATCTATTTGACTTCCCGGTAGGAATGCAATTACTCCATTTAAATCAACACTCATTCCGCCTTTAACTCTATTAAATGGAACGCCAACTACCACTTTGTTATTTGAAAATGAGTCTTGAAGATCATGCCATGCTTTTTGTTTAACGGCCTTTTCTCTTGATAAGCTTGTTTCTCCATTTGAATTATCAACATGTTCAATATATACATCTGTTTCATCACCAATATTTATCTCTGTTTTTTGACCAGGTCTTGAAAACTCATTGATTGGTATCCTGCCCTCACTTTTGAGACCAACGTCAATTGTAACTATATCGTTTTCAATTGAAACAATTTTGCCGGTTATAATACTTTTTTCTTTAATATTAGTATTTTTAAAAGATTTAGATATTAATTTTTCATACTCTGAGTTTGATAGCTTTAAATTTGTTTCTTGGTTCATTTGTTATAGTTTACTAATAAGTGTATTTATTATTTTAATTGTTTGAGTAAATTTTCCATTATTATCAATAACAATTGCTCCATTAGGAACAACCAATGGTGATATTTTTCTAGATTTATCTTTTTTATCTCTCAATTTTATTTCCTTCAAAATTTGTGCGTATATAGACTTTTCATTAGTATCAATCAACTGTTTATATCTTCTTTTTGCCCTATTTACTAAACTGACATCTATATATAGTTTCAGATCGGCATTTTTAAAAACAACAGAACCAATATCCCTTCCATCTATTACAAAACCATGATTTTTTATAAATCTTCCAACAAAATTTTTTTGGAAGAGATTTACATGATTTCTTACGAATTTATGCACAGCAATTTTTGAGGCGATTTTACTAACTTTTTCAGTTCTTAACTTTTTTTGTGATTTAAATGAGTTGAATTTATAATTTTTGATAAATATTTTTAATTCTTTATCTAGATTAAAATTTATCTTTTCATCTATTATTCCTAAAGCTAGTTTTCTATATAAAACTCCAGAATCCAAATGTTTTAATTTCCATTTTTTACTTAAATAATTTGCAATTTTACCTTTACCAGAAGCTGCTGGACCATCAATAGTAACTAAAATATTTTTCAACTTAGATTACCACCGATTCCATTAAACTCTTTTATGAAAGTTGGAAAACTTGTATTTATTGAAAGTGAATCCTCTATAATTAAACTGCCTATTCTCGTTCCCATTATTGCAAATGCCATAGCAATTCTATGGTCAAAATCCGTTTTAATATTTGGATTTACAACATTGTATTCTTTTGATGGATATATATATAAATCATCATCTTGTACTTCACAACTAACACCACAGTTTTTTAAATTATGTTGTATTAATGACAATCTATCACTCTCTTTAACTCGTAATTCTGAAAGACCTCTAAAAATACTTGGTGAATTTGCAAATGCAGCTGCTATTGAAATTATAGGATATTCATCAATCATTAATTTTGAAATATCCTCATCTAATTCACACCCTTTAAGTTCTGAACTCTGTACTTCTATATCACATACATCTTCATTGTTTACTTTTCTTGTATTGTTAAATTTTATATTTGCACCCATTTTATTTAATGCAATTAGAATTCCATTCCTACTAGGATTAATATTAATATTCTTTAAAATTAAGTTAGAATTTTTATTAATTAACGCACCTACTATGAAAAAAGCAGAGCTTGATAAATCACTTGGGACATTTATATCTTTTGCAGTTAGTTCTTTTTTTCCATTAATCTTAATAATTTTTTTATTTCCTTCTTTTTCAAATGTAATATCTGCTTGAAAATCTTCTAGCATTATTTCGGTGTGGTCTCTTGTAATATTATTTTCTATTATTTTTGTTATACCGCTTGTATTTAACGCTGCTAATATTACACCAGATTTAATTTGTGCAGATGGAATTGATATTTCAATGTTTGTACTAATTAAATTTTGACCTTCAATATACATAGGTAAACATCCATTTTTCGTATTTATAATTGCATTCATTTTAGATAATGGATCAGAAATTCTTTTCATTGGCCTTTTTGAAAGAGAAGCATCTCCAGTTAAAACTGACTTAAAGTTTTGAGATGATAATAAGCCAGCTAAAAGTCTTGCACTTGTACCAGAGTTGCCAAGATATATTTCTTTTTTAGGTTTTTTTAATGAATTGAGTCCTTTTCCATTAATTAATATTTTATTTTCAAACTCCTCAATATTTACACCCATATTTTTAAATGCATTTAATGTATGTAATACATCTTCAGATTTCAGAATATTATTAATTTCACAATTACCATTGGATATTGATGGAATAATTATGGATCTATGAGAAATGGACTTATCGCCGGGTATCACTGGATTTCCAACGAGTCCCCCAACTATTTTAGAACTTATCATATTTTAAAGTTCAAATTGCTTTCCTAGATAAAATTTTTTAATCTTTTCATCTTCTACAGCATCCTTTGGATTACCTTCAAAAAATATTGCCCCCTCATTAACAATGTAAACTTTATCTACAATTTTAAGTGTCTCTCTTACATTATGATCTGTTATTAAAACTCCAATATTTTTACTTTTTAATTTATTAATTATTAATTTTATCTCTTCAATTGAAACTGGATCAATACCTGTTAGTGGCTCATCTAGAAGTAAATATTTTGGGTTTGATGCAAGAGTTCTTGCTATTTCTAATCTCCTTCTTTCACCACCTGATAAAACTATAGATTTTGATTTTCTTACATGGTTTATATCAAATTCATTTAGTAAGTTTTGTAAAATAATCTCTTGTTTATTCTTATCATTTTCAAATATTTCAATAATAGATAATAAATTATCCTCAACATTCATACCTCTAAATATTGAAGCCTCTTGTGGTAAATAACTTATTCCCATTTTACCTCTGGTATAAATAGGTGCATCTGAGATTTCAATTTTATCTAGATAAATAGAACCATTATCTGGCTTAACTAAACCAACAATAACGTAGAAAGTACTAGTTTTCCCAGCTCCATTTGGACCTAATAAACCAACTATTTCTCCTCTTTTGATAGATAAACTTATATTTCTAATTACTTGTTTATTACCATAAGTTTTAGATATTTTATTTATAACTAATCCGTCATCCAAAACTTTAAATTTACTCATTGCTATTTGATATAATCACTTTTACTTTTTTGGTATTTTTTGATTTAACTTTATACGAATTTGATTTTGTATCAAGAGTTCCATAATCACCAGTAACTATTTCTCCATTTCTTATAATTCTAACGTTTTCATTTAATTCTATCAAAGATGTCTCTTTATTATATTCTATATTTTTTGCATACAAATCAGTTTCATCACTTTTTACATAACTTTCCTCTTTATCAGTTACATTTAAATAATTAATTTCTTTATTTTTATTTTCTTGAGAAAAAATTCCTTTTATATTTTCACCTATTATGATGATATCTTCATTTAATAATTTTGAATTTTTTCCATTAATAAAAAAATTACCACTTTTATTATTAACATTTATTAATCCATCTGAACTCATTTCGAACTCATCAGTAAATAGTTTAGACTTTAATCCTTTAATAGTGACTTCCTCATTTACTGTATTAAACAAAAGAAATGAACCTAGTGCATTTATATCATTAACTACTGATTTTAGTTTTACATTTCCTACAGCTTCTATTTCTGTGATATCATACATATCTTTATTGAAATAAATTTTAATATTATCACCAGAAAGACTAAATTTATCTGATTCGATAATTACATTTTTTTTTAAAAGATAATATTTTTCATTACTGAAGACTTCAATACCTTCATCAGTTGTTATTTGAGTTTCTCCAATATTTCTTGAATGAGATACATTTAAGAAAATTAAAAAAAACAAGATTGTATAAAAATATTTCATTTCAAAATTATATTAGTTTTCCCATAAAAATTAATTTTATTTCCTTTATCATAAATATTAAAACCCTCTGATGTAATTATTGTTTTTTTTGATTTAAATATTGATTTATTATTACTATTAGCCGTTTGATTACTTCGATCAAATGTAACATTATCAGAAATTATACTAAAATTATTTGATGTGAACTTCACATTATTTTCTAATAATATTTTATCTTTTTCAACAAAGTTTCCTTCTTTTGCAGTAATAAATATTTTTTCATTATCATTACTGATTGCAAATCTTGGTTCGATTATATCAGACGATGATATCTCTAATTTTATTTCATCTATTGTATTGAGATTTAAGCTAAAATATTTAATTGAAACAAATGTTAAAAAAGGAAACAAGATTAAAATAGTAGCAATTAAAATATATCTTTTATTTATAAAGAGTAAAAAATTCAATTTAACTTGTTAACCTTAATAAATCATGAATATGAATTATACCTATTGGTATTTTATCTTCACATACAAATAAACTTGTTATTTTTTTATTGTTCATTAAACTTAATGCTTCTTCAACAATCATATTCTTAGAGGCAATAGTAGGATTTTTTGTCATAATCTCAGATGCTTTTTTTTCAAAAAATTTTGAATTAATTTTTCTTCTTAGATCGCCATCTGTAATTATACCAATAATTTTTTTATTTTTATTGACAACACCTAAGCAACCAAAGCTCTTTTTTGTCATTATAATTATTGCATTAGACATTTTTTCATCAAATTTTACTAAAGGTATTGATTTTCCAACGTGCATCAGCTCGGTTATATTTTTTAGATCTTTACCTAAGTTTCCGCCAGGATGGTAATTTTTAAAGTTTGCACTTTTAAAACCTTTCAGTTCTAATAAACTTATTGCAATACAATCACCAATAATCATAGACATTGTTGTAGATGTTGTAGGAGCCAAGTTTAAAGGACATGCTTCTACTGGTTTTTTGTAAACAATTCCCACATTTGAATTTTTATATAAACTGCTTTTAGAATTACTAGTGATACTAATTAATTTTATATTAAATCGTCTTGTAAATTGTACTATATTTCTCAATTCTGATGTTTCCCCAGAATTTGAAATTGCCACAACACAATCATGTTTAGTTATACTTCCAAGATCTCCATGACTTGCCTCTGTAGCATGAATAAAATAAGATGGAGTTCCTGTAGATGTTAATGTAGCTGATAATTTTCTTCCTATATGAGCACTTTTTCCAACACCTGTAACAATTACATTACCTTTTAGACTATAAATAATATTTACTGCATTATAAAAATTTTCATTAAATAATGTTGAAAGACTTTTAATACTACCTAGCTCTTTTCTAAAAGCTTGCTTTGCGCTATTCAATATTTTTTTCTTAATATTCATTAATGTTTAAAAATATCTTGATCCATCCACCCACTTATATCTAAATCAGTTCTATGTTCAATAAAATCAAAACATGCTTTAGCAAGTTTGTCTCTTTTTTCCCTTATAAGCATATTGTCCAGCTTTTCTTTTATTTTATGAAGATATAAAACATCCGTAGCTGCATATTTTTGTTGCTCACTTGTTAATTCCCCACCCCAATCAGAGGACTGTTCGGTCTTAGAGATATTTTTATTTATTAGCTCACTACATAGATCTTTATATCCATGCTTGTCAGTGTATGTACGAACTAATTTAGAAGCTATTTTTGTGCAATAAATATTTTTAATATTTATTTTAAAATTGTATTTAAAAACTGATACATCAAATCTAGCAAAATGAAATATTTTCTGAATTTTGTTATTTTTAAGAATTTTAATTAAATTTTTTGGTTTTTGATTGGATAAGTCAATTTTTACCAAATAACATATTTCATCACCATTAGAAAGTTGCACTAAACATAATTTGTCCCTTTTTGGATTCAAACCCATTGTTTCACTATCCAAAGCAATGATACTACTTGGCTCAAAGTATTCTGGAAGATCTCCATGATAAAGCTTTATTTTCATTTTGATTTTATTACCTGTAAAATTTATATTTTTCCTCTATATCATTTATTTAATTAAAGGTCATGAAATCAATAGTAATTTTTGGAGGGGCAGGTTTTGTAGGTAAACATTTAATAAGGCGTCTTGCTAAAAATGGCCATAAAATCATTGTTCCATATCAAAGATCTGTACAAGAAGCTAAAATTCGACTTTTAGGTGTAACAGGACAGGTAATTCCATTTCGTTATTCTTCATTAGAAGACAAAAGGCTAAAATCTGTTTTAAATAATGCCAACGTATGCATTAATTTAAAAACCACGTACGATCAAAAGAAGAGTGATTTTAATAATACAATATATAAATTTAATCAGAAACTTATTAGAATTTTAAAATCTAGTAAGGAATTAAAACAATTCATTCTTTTTTCTGGTCTTGGAGTAGATATTGATAAAAATTCAACAAGAAGCATTGCAGTGCATAAATCAGAAAAAGAAGCTTTTAAACAACTAGATAATGTAATTATTATTAGGCCAGGCGTTATTTTAGGTGGTGGTGATATTTTCATGAAAAGACTTTTACCAATATTTAAAGCTTCATTTTTTGTCCCACTTTTTGGAGATGGTTCAACAAAATTCCAACCAGTATTCATTGATGATGTATCTTTAGCTGTTGATGAAATAATTAACTCTAAAATTGATGGGAAAAATATTTATGAGCTTGCCGGTCCCAGAGTCTATTCTTACAAAAAATTTTTTAATCATATTTCTGAATTTTTAAAAAAAACTAGAGTTTTAGTTCCTGTTCCTATGGCAGTAATGAAACCTATGATAAACATTGCTGAAAAAACACCATTTTCTCCTCTTACCTCAGAACAGCTAACACTATTTGAAAAAGATAATCTTATCGTAAACGTTGATAAATCATTCCAAAATCTTGATATTAATCCACAGGACACACTACAAATACTTAAAAATATTGTTGTAAATTAAAGGTTTTCTTATTTTTAGTACATAAGTGGTACTATTATTACAAAATTATTGTTTCCTTTTTCATCTTGAATGTGTATTTGATTCGATCTAGTTAAAATAGTAAACAAATGATAACTAAATGCTAAAATTTACAAAAATAAACAAGGAAAATCCTAGTAAAATATCTGCAAAAGAAAGAGTTAAATCATTTGATGAAATTTATGCAAAATATGCCTCACAAAAGGCAGAAGAACAAGCTTCCAGATGCTCTCAATGTGGTGTGCCTTTTTGCCAAGTTCATTGTCCTTTACACAATAATATTCCAGATTGGTTAAAACTAACTGCTGAGGATAGAATGCAGGAGGCATTTGAAATATCCAGTTCTACAAATAACATGCCTGAAATTTGTGGTCGTATATGTCCCCAAGATCGTTTGTGTGAAGGTAACTGTGTAATTGAACAATCTGGGCACGGTACTGTTACTATAGGATCGATAGAGAAATATATTACGGATAAAGCTTGGGAAGAAGGTTGGGTTAAAAATATAGAACCAGTTGAAGAAAGAAATCAAAGCGTGGGAATTATTGGCTCTGGTCCTGCTGGATTAGCTGCTGCAGAAGAACTTCGTAAAAAAGGATTTCAAGTTACAATATATGATCGCTACGATAGACCAGGAGGTCTTTTAATTTATGGTATTCCAAATTTTAAACTAGAAAAAGATATTGTAATAAGAAGAACAAATCGACTTAAAGAAAGTGGAATTAAGTTTGAATTAAACTGCGATATTGGCAAAGATATTACTTTTGATGATATTAAAATTAAGCATGATGCAGTTCTTATAGCAACTGGGGTTTATAAATTTAGAGAAATTAATTTAAATACATCTAATTTTAATAATGTAGTACCTGCCTTAGATTTTCTAATAGCAAGTAACAAGATTGGTTTAAAAGATAAAGTTGAAGATTTCACAAATGGAAGATTAAACGCAAATGGTAAAAATGTAGTTGTCATTGGTGGTGGTGATACAGCTATGGATTGCGTTAGAACAGCTGTAAGACAAGGAGCAAAATCTGTTAAGTGTCTTTACAGACGTGATAAGACAAACATGCCTGGTTCGCAAAGAGAAGTTCAAAATGCAATAGAAGAGGGTGTTGATTTTCAATGGTTGACTTTACCAACTGAATATTCGGGAAACGGTTCACTGAAAAACGTCAGGACTGTTTTAATGCAACTTGGAGAACCAGATGAGTCAGGTAGAAGAAAGCCAGAGCCAAAAGAAGGTACACAAAAAGACCTAGATGTTGATTTAGTTATAGAAGCCTTAGGTTTTGAACCTGAAAATTTGCCTAAGCTTTTTGATAATAATGACTTAACAGTTACAAGATGGGGTACACTAAAAATTAATTATAAAAACATGATGACATCAATTGATGGAGTATTTGCAGCTGGAGACATTGTTCGTGGTGCAAGTTTAGTTGTTTGGGGAATCAAAGATGGCCGGGATGCAGCAAAAAATATTAATGAATATTTAGAAAACAATTTTGCCGATCAAAATAATATTAATAAGAAAGCAGTAAATGCCTAATCATTTTATTGAAAAGTATAAAAAGGATAAAAAATTCTTAGAAGAAAATCATGTTTATAATGATCAAGATGAACATTCATCATGTGGTGTTGGATTAATAGCATCTTTAGATGGCTCTGAGACAAGAGAAATAGTTGAGTTAGGAGTTCAAGCTTTAAGAGTTTTGTATCACCGGGGAGCAGTTGATGCAGATGGTAAAACAGGTGATGGTGCAGGAATACAGTTATCCATACCAAAGAATTTTTTTACTCAACAAATAGAAAGAACTGGTCACACTCCTAATGATTTCCCTTTCGGAGTCGGTATGATTTTTTTACCACGTACAGATTTTGCCGCTCAAGAAAACGCTCGTACAATTGTTGAATCTGAAATAATTAAAGAAGGTTTGAAAATATATGGTTGGAGACACGTTCCAATTAATTCATCCATTATTGGTGATAAAGCAAAAGCAACAAGGCCTGAAATAGAACAAATACTAATTTGTAATGAAGAACTAGAAGATGAAAAGCAATTTGATAATAAACTTTATATAATTAGAAAAAGAATAGAAAAAAAAATTAGAAATCAAAATATTTCCGACTTTTATATTTGCTCATTATCTTGTCAGTCTATTGTTTATAAAGGTATGTTTTTAGCAGAACAGCTTTCCAATTTTTATCCAGACATCCAAAACAAAAATTTTATTTCTAGATATGCGGTTTATCACCAGCGTTATTCAACTAATACATTTCCTACATGGTCCTTAGCACAACCTTTTAGAGTGATAGCCCATAATGGTGAAATAAATACACTTAAAGGTAATAAAAATTGGATGGCTGCTCACGAGCCAAGAATGGATCATAAAAATTTTGGCAATAATATAGATGATTTAAAACCAATAATTGATGCTAAAGCATCTGATTCTGCTGCATTAGATTCAACAATAGAGTTATTAGTCAAAGCTAATCGCATTTTACCTATGGCTAAAATAATAACAATTCCAGAAGCTTGGTCCCATAGAAGAGATTTTCCAAAAAAAATAAAAGATTTATACGCTTATGGTGGAGCAGTTATGGAGCCATGGGATGGTCCAGCAGCAATATGTGGTGCCTACGGTGACTGGGCTATTGCTGGAATGGATAGAAATGGCCTTAGACCAATGAGATATACATTAACAAAAAATCTTCTTATTGCTGGTTCTGAAACTGGAATGGTTGATATTAGAGAAAATGAAATAGTAGAAAGAGGTAGGGTAGGCCCAGGTCAATTAATAGCAGTTAACTTTAAAGAGAAAAAATTCTTTAAAGATCATGAGATAAAAAAGTATTTAGCAGAAACAAAACCATTTGGTGATTGGACTAAAAAAATTACATATATTGATAAACTTGTTCAATCTGTTGATGAGGAATTTAGAGATTTAGACTCTGGAGATCTTCGAAAAAGAATGGCATGCTTTGCTTGGTCAGTAGAAGACATTGAATTAATACTTCATCCTATGATTGCTGAAAAAAAAGAAGCAACTGGATCGATGGGAGATGACACTCCATTAGCTGTGCTATCAAATAAATATAGAGGACTCCATCACTTTTTTAGACAAAATTTTAGTCAAGTTACAAACCCACCGATTGATTCATTAAGAGAAAGAGTTGTAATGAGTCTTCGAACTAGAATTGGAAACTTAAGTAATATTCTTGATGAAGATGAAGACCAATGCGATCATTTACAATTGAACTCCCCTGTTCTTTCAATTGAGCAATTCAAATCTATGCGCAGATATATGAAAGATACTGTCAAGATCATTGACACTACAATGGATAAAACAAATCCTGAAAATAATTTTGAGACAGAAATTTTAAGAATAAACCAAGAAGCAGAACAAGCTGTTAGAGAAGGGTATGTTCATATAATTTTAAGTGACAAAGAAATGTGTAAAACAAGAATAGCTCTTCCTATGATATTAGTTACAAGTTCTGTTCATCATTATTTAATTAAACAAAATCTTCGAACTTTTATTTCCTTAAATGTTCAATCTGCAGAATGTTTAGATGTACAATATTTTGCAGTTCTTATCGGAGTAGGAGCAACAAGTGTGAATGCGTATATGGCACAACAAGCCATAGCGGAAAGGCATAAAAAGGGATTATTCAAAAATCTCTCATACGAGGAATGTGTAGAAAGATTCATTAATTCCATAAATAATGGTTTGCTTAAGACTATGAGTAAGATGGGAATATCAGTGATAAATTCATATCGAGGTGGTTGTAATTTTGAAGCGATTGGACTCAGTAGAAATTTAATGAGCAAATATTTCCCTTCTATGAGCTCCAAAATATCTGGTATCGGAATCAGTGGTATTGAAAGAAGATCAAGATTAGCTCATGATAACGCTTATGAAGAAAGTGTTATTACACTGCCGATTGGAGGAAACTATCGCTATAGATTTGGCGGTGAAAAACATGCTTTTGAAGCAAGATCAATTCACATGCTTCAAACTGCAGTAACTTCAAATAATTATTCTTTATTTAAAAAATATTCTTCGATGATTGATGAAATGGATCCCATAAATATTCGTGATCTTTTAGACTTCAAAAAGAATAATGATAACAATAACTCTATCACGGTAGAACCTTCTCAAGAAATTAGAAAAAGACTTGTTGCACCAGGGATATCTCTTGGAGCCTTAAGTCCAGAAGCGCACGAAACTCTTTCTGTAGCGATGAATAGGATAGGAGCAAAATCAGATTCCGGCGAGGGTGGTGAAGATCCAATTAGATTTAAACCAAAGCCAAATGGAGATAATGCATCATCAAAAATTAAACAAATTGCAAGTGGACGATTTGGTGTAACCGCGGAATATTTAAATAATTGTGAAGAAATTGAAATTAAAGTTGCACAAGGTGCAAAACCTGGTGAGGGTGGACAATTGCCAGGAGGAAAAGTTACAGAATTAATTGCTAAATTAAGACATTCAACTGAAGGTGTGACGCTTATTAGTCCTCCTCCTCATCATGATATTTATTCTATCGAAGATTTAGCTCAGTTGATTTACGATTTGAAACAAATAAATCCAAAAGCTAAAGTATGTGTTAAGTTAGTTGCTCAGTCAGGTATTGGGACAGTTGCAGCTGGTGTAGCAAAAGCAAAAGCTGATACGATACTCATTTCTGGTCACAATGGTGGAACTGGAGCAAGTCCACAAACAAGTATTAAGTATGCAGGACTTCCTTGGGAACTTGGATTAAGCGAAGTACATCAAGTTTTATCTCTAAATAACTTAAGGGATAAAGTTGTTCTTAGAACTGACGGAGGTTTGAAAACAGGAAAAGATATTGTTATTGCGGCTATGCTTGGAGCAGAAGAATATGGAATTGGGACAGCAAGTTTAGTCGCTATGGGCTGTATCATGGTTAGACAATGCCATTCAAATACTTGCCCCGTTGGAGTTTGCTCACAGGATGAAAAACTTAGAGAAAAATTTACCGGAACACCTGAAAAAGTAATTAATCTTTTCAGTTTTATTGCTGATGAAGTAAGAGAAATTTTAGGATCACTAGGCTTTTCTTCTCTTGATGAAGTAGTTGGAAGATCTGATCTTTTATATCAAGTCAGTAGAGGAAGTTCTGATCTTGATGATTTAGATTTAAATCCAATTATTCAAACAATTGATTCTTCAGTTGGAGAATTTGATATAAAGAAAAATACAATTAATAAAGTTAGTGATAGTCTTGATGTTAAAATCATAGAGGATGCCAAGTCTTTCTTTGAAACAGATCAAAAGGTTGAACTAAACTATAATATAAAAAATACTGATAGAGCTATTGGTACAAGACTTGCATCAGAAATTACTACTTCAAAAGGAATGAGTTTTCTTCCAGAGGATTTCTTTAAAGTTAATTTTCATGGATCTGCAGGACAATCTTTTGGAGCCTGGAGTGTACAAGGAACTACACTTAGAATTTTTGGAGACGCTAATGACTATGTAGCAAAAGGATTGTCAGGTGGTAAAATTGTCATTCAACCAAATACATCTTCACAACTACAAACAAACAAAAACGTTATAATTGGGAATACTGTTCTATATGGCGCAACACGTGGTAAACTCTTTGCAGCTGGAACTGCTGGTGATAGATTTGCTGTTAGAAACTCTGGCGCACATGCTGTTATTGAAGGATGTGGTGATAATGGATGTGAATATATGACTGGAGGAAGTGCTGTCATTCTTGGCGAGGTAGGAAATAATTTTGGAGCTGGAATGACAGGAGGTATGGCATTTGTTTATGACAAAGAAGGAACTTTACCACTTCGAATCAATCTTGAGGATATTTTCTATCAGCAACAAATGACAAGTTATTGGGAGAAAATTTTATATCAAAAAATTGAGGAACATATCAAAGAAACAAATTCACGGTATTCAAAAAATCTTCTTGAAAATTGGGAAAATGAAAAATTACTCTTCTGGCAGATTGTACCAAAAGAAATGATTAATAAATTTGATCAGCCTGTCTTAATACAAGAAGAAAAATCTGCTTAGTTTTTTATTATTGATTTAATAGACTCATTTATTATATTTAAGTCAAACGGTTCTGATAATCGATGATCACTATTTTTTAATAATTTAATTTGTATTTGATTACCTTTAATTTTTTTAACTATTTTTTCTGGAAGATCTGGGGTAACAACATTATCTTTGAGGCCTTGTATTAAAATTAAAGGCTTATTCCATTTGAATTCTTTATTTAAAATTTTATTTTTTCTACCATCAATAATATATTTTTTTTTAATAAGATAACTAAAACCATAGGAGGAATATTTAATAATTCCTCTTTTGTTCATTTCTTTTTTTTTCTTAAATGGAAGTTTTTTATAAAACTCATCGATATAATCGGGTGCCGCAGCAAGTCCAACTAATCCCACAATTCTTCTTGACCTCGATTTAGCAGCCAAAAACATTAACCACCCTCCCATACTGCTACCAACTAGTATTTGTGGTCCTTTGGCAATATTATCAATGATATCAATTAAGTCTTTTTTCCAATCGGAAATTGTAAAATCTTCAAATTTTCCATCAGATTTACCATGTCCTCTGCATTCGAAACGGATAAATCGTAATTTGTTTCTTTTTGCAAATTTTTCTAAGGACAAAGCTTTTTGACCACTCATATCTGAGTTAAGACCATGTATAAATATGATACCAGGCCACTTACCTTTTATAGATTTATAGTGAATTCTTTCTTTTTTCTTATTAATAAAGTAAGGCATTTTTGATACAAATACTTATATTTTAATAAAATGTCATCATTTAATGTCGCTCAAATTATACCTTCTTTAGATTCTGGTGGTGTCGAAAGAGGCACTATTGAAGTTGCAAATTATTTGTCTGAACTAACACTAAAAAATAATATTATTTCCAATGGAGGTCGTCTAATTAATGAAATTAATAAAAATTACACTAATCATTTTCAATTATCAGTCAATTCAAAAAATTTTATTATTTATCCATCAATAGCAAATCAATTAAAAAAAATAATTACAAATCAAAATATAAATATAGTACATTTGCGATCTAGAGCACCTGCATGGATACTAAGTTTTATAAAAAATAAAAACTTTAAAACAATATCTACATTTCATAATGTTTATAGTGGAAACTCTCTTTTTAAAAAAATTTATAATAAACAATTATCAAAAGTTGATCAAATTGTTACTATTTCAAATTATGTAAAAAGTGAGATCTGCAAAAAATATAATTTGGATTCAAAAAAAATTAAAGTCATAAACAGAGGTGTTGATGTTAAATATTTTGAAAAACAAATCTTAGATTCAGAAATTGATAGAATAATTAAAAAGTTTCAAATTGATATAACCAAAAAACTTATTTTGTATCCTGCGCGGTTAACGAACTGGAAAGGTCAGCTTGAGTTTTTAGATATTTATAACAAGATACATAATAACAATTATAAATTATATTTTGCAGGAGATACAAAAAATCAATCTTATACTGAAAAATTACAGAATAAAATTCATAGTTTAAACCTCAGTCATAATTGTAAAATCATAGGTAATTTATCAAGAGATGATTTAAAAATTCTATACCATTTATCTTCAATTATTATGTCATTTCCTTTGCAAGCTGAAGGATTTGGAAGAACGATAAGTGAAGCTTTGATAATGAAAAAAAAGTTACTATCCTTTAATTATGGTGGTGTTAGGGATCAATTAGAGCAATTAGATGACATTTATAAAGTAGATCCTCATAAATATAGTCATATTCCTACAAAGCTTTTAAATATTATAAAATTAGATGATGAAAAATTTTTCAATATTTCTTCTCAAAGTAAAGAATATATATCAAAATCATTTTCAAAATCCCAAATGGTAAAGAGCTACGTTGCCTTATATGAACAACAATCAATTTAGCAATATACTTATTGTAAAGCATGGATCGCTTGGTGATATTGCCTTTTCTATACTCGCTATGGCATCAATTAAGCAAAAATTTAGTAATGCCAATATTGATTTACTCACTGAAGAGAAATATGTAAATTTTTTGAGAAGTTCTAATTATTTTAATACTATTTATAAGGATAATAGAAGAGGATTAATTTATTCTTTAAAGGTTATTTTTAAAATTTATCAAAATAAATATGATTTAATAATAGATTTACAAAATTCTAAAAGAACAAATAATTACTGGGCATTATTAAAACTATTTTCAAAGGTAAAAATTAATGGATCAAGATCTAATTGTGATATTCAATATATTATTCCACCACAAGGAACTGAATCTCCACAGATCGGGTTATATAATCAATTAAAATTAATAGGTATAAATAAAATTGATCAAAATATTGATTGGCTTTCGACTAATAATTCAGCAATTAATAAAAATAAAATAATTTTAATAATACCCGGGGTTTCTAAATCAGGAAAACATAAACAATGGTCGCCTGATAATTTTGCAAAACTTGCAAGTTCATTAGAAAAAAAAGGCTATCATATCTGTGTTGTGGGACAAAAAACAGATAAAGAAACTATAACTACTATAAGTAATGAATGTCGACAGATAATTGATTTAACAGATAAATCACCTCCTAAAGTCATCTATTCTGTGGCAAAAAAAAGTAATTTTGTAATTAGCAATGATACTGGACCAGGTCACATAGCAGCTCTGAGTAAATCACCCATTCTTTTTTTAGCTAAAGATAATGTTATATCAAAATCAAATTTGTCTGAATATGAGAACGGACATTTTATCCTTAGCGAAAATATGGATTCAATATCAGTTAATTATGTATTAGATTTCTTAAATGACAAAAAATTACTTAATAAATGAAATTAATTCTTTTTCTAAATTTTGATTATTTGAGAATATTTTAGTATATTTTTTCTTCCATGGCGCATATTCTTTTGCAATCATTTTTGGAACATTATCTGCATCATAAATTACACAAAGTTTAGCTTCAGAAAGTGAAGCAATATGTGTACATCCACATTCAGGTGTAATTACATACGTTGATGAATTAACTATTGATGTCCAATTATCAAAGTTTAAGTTATTTAAGATTAAAATTTTATTTATATTATTCAGATTCTTTAAATCATCATTACTTATAATATCATATTTTTTATAAATTTTATCAAATACATCTCTTGATGTATTATCGGTTGTCATTACAATATTAATACTTAAATCTTTTAAATTTTCTAATAGATTAATAAAGTTATCTTCTGAAAAATATTTATTAATCCATTTAGAGGATAAGTGTATCGTGCATAATTTGCTAGAATTGAAATCTATTTTACTCATTTCAAATATATTTTTTACTTCAGTGTTATTATTAAAATCTAATCCATTTTTAGCAACTAACTCCATCATAATTTTAGTTTGATTTATTTGATTATTTTGTGAATATCTTAATTTTCGATCAACTATTAAACATTGATTAAAAAAAACTTTACCAAATAATCTTTCAATCAACTTCCCTGTATGCTTTTTGTTGTATCTTGATTTTAAAATCAGAAGGGATTTTATTCTACTTTTAGAAAAAATAGATATTAATATACTTACTATTCCAGGGCTAAATGTGAAAATATGATCATATTTTTTTTTTCTTAATTTTGAAATTACTTTTAAAATCTCAAAAAATTTATTTTGAAGTATAAAAATATTATTAATAGATTTAAAATTATTACAAATTTTCTGATTTGCAATAGAGCATACAACATCAATTTGATAATTTTTATTAACATCTTTTAATCCTTGTACAACTGGAAGTGTTAGTATCATATCACCCATTTTATCAGTTCTAACTATACATATTCTCATAATTTTTATTTAATAATTTAAAAACAATTTAATTTTTTTACAAAATCAGGTCTTGAATTTAATTTCATTTGAGATTATATCCTAACAAAATATGACAAAACACTTAATTTCTTAATATGCTATTAAATAATAGCTATAATATAATCTCTTTATAATCTTGGCCATTAACTTTAAATCAAAGAAAGATATTGGTCCAAGAATCAATGAGCAAATAACCGCTAGTGAAGTTAGGCTAATATCAAGTAATGGAAAACAGTTAGGAATATTAAGTATTCGTGAAGCCCTTATTCAAGCCGAAGATGAAGGATTTGATCTGGTTGAGGTTTCTCCAGAGGCAAACCCACCAGTTTGTAAAATTATTGATTATGGGAAATTAAAATATAGAGAACAAAAAAGTAAAAAAGAGGCAAAAAAGAAACAAAAAACAATAGAAGTTAAAGAAATCAAAATGAGACCTGGCATAGATACACACGATTATAATGTAAAAGTCAAAGCTCTTTCAAAATTTATTGGAGGAGGAAATAAGGTAAAGGTATCAATGCGTTTTAAAGGTAGAGAGATGGAGCATCAAAATTTAGGTTTTGATCTCTTAAAAAAACTTACAACAGAGGTCGAGGAATACGCAAAGGTAGAGGTGGCTCCAAAATTTGAGGGAAAACAAATAATGATGATTTTAGTCCCACAAGTTGCAAAATAATTCTAAATATTGCAAAAGATCTATTTTTCAGTATAAGCCGTTAAAACTTGTTATGGCCTGCGGGGCAGCCTAACGGTAAACTTAAAATAAAGGAGATATCAATGCCCAAGCTTAAAACTAAGAGTAGTTTAAAAAAAAGATTTTCAAGAACAGGAACGGGCAAAATTAAATTTAAACCTGCTGGAAAAAGGCACGGAATGAGTAAACGCTCCAACAAATTTATTCGTAACACTAAAAGATCAGCAATAATGTCATCTGGGGACTCCGCTTTGATTGATCACATGTTACCATATAATAAGTAGGGGAGATTAATTATGGCAAGGGTATCAAGAGGTGTTACAGCAAGAGCAAGACACAAGAAAGTTATTAAAAGAGCAAAAGGTTATTACGGTAGAAGAAAAAATGTATTCAGAGTAGCAGTTCAAGCTGTTGAGAGAGGAATGCAGTATGCCTATAGAGATCGTAAAAAAAGAAAAAGTGATTTTAGAGGTCTTTGGATACAACGAATCAATGCTGGAGTGAGGATGCATGGCATAACATATTCTCAATTTATTTCAGGCTTAAAAAAATCATCTATTGAAATTGATAGAAAGATTTTAGCTGATCTCGCAGTTAATCAGCCTGATGTATTTAAGGCATTAGTTGATAAAGCTCAATCTGCTAGATAATTTTAATTAATAAAATATAATAGACTATATAATGGCTTTAGCTGAAGATAAAAACGATATATTGAATAAAATTAAGAGCGCCAACTCTATTAATGATTTAGAAAAAATAAGAATTCATTACCTAGGAAAAAAAGGTCTAATTCCTGAAGCATTAAAAGGTTTAGGAAATTTATCTATAGAAGAAAAGAAATCTAAGGGACAAGAATTAAATATAACAAAAAAATTAATTGAAGAGACTGTTAAATTTCAAAAAATAAATATTGAAAATGAAGAAATAGAACAGAAACTTAAATCAGAATCCATCGATGTGACATTACCTCCTAATATGAATGAACAAGGTAAAATACATCCTATTAGTCAAACAATTTTTAGTATCATAGAGATTTTTGGTAATCTTAATTATATTGTTGAAACTGGTCCAGACATAGAAACTGATTTTCATAATTTTACAGCATTAAACATTCCTGAGCATCATCCTGCAAGGGAAATGCAAGATACATTTTATGTTGATGGAGAAGATAATAATATTTTAAGAACTCATACTAGTCCTGTGCAAGTCAGAACAATGTTAAATACAAAACCTCCAATAAAAATTATTGTGCCTGGTAGAACCTACAGAAGTGACTCAGATGCTACTCATGCTCCAATGTTTCATCAAGTAGAAGGTTTGGTTGTTAATGAAAGTTCTAATATGGTAGACTTAAAATCAACCTTAGTTACTTTTTTAGAAGAATTCTTTGAGGTTAAAAACTTACAATACCGTTTTCGTCCAAGTTATTTTCCTTTTACTGAACCAAGTGCAGAAATGGATGTGGCATATACTAAAGTAAATAATAAAATTAAAATTGGTGAAGGAGATAGTTGGTTAGAGATTTTAGGTTGCGGAATGGTAAATCCAATCGTACTTGAAAATTGTAATATAGATTCAAATAAATATCAGGGCTTTGCTTTTGGTATGGGTATTGAAAGATTATCTATGCTTAAATATGGAATTAGTGATCTGCGAAGTTTTTTTGATCCAAATTATAGGTGGCTAGACCACTATGGCTTTAGTATTTTAGATAGTCAAACTAGATCTGGTTTATAAATGAAATTTACATTAGATTGGCTAAAAGATCATTTGGAAACATCAATGGATCTTAAAACTATAACTGATACACTTACAAATATTGGTTTAGAAATAGAAAGTGTACAAGATAAGTCTGAAGATTTTAAAAACTTCACTGTAGCTAAGGTAATTAAAGCTGAAAAACATCCTAATGCTGATAAACTCAAAGTATGTAAAGTGAAGACAATAGATGGCGAGTATCAAGTAGTATGTGGTGCTCCTAATGCTAAAACAGGTATGCTAGGAATTTTTGCTCCTGAAAATAGCTACATTCCAGGTACAGATTTACATTTAAAAAAAACAAAAATTAGAGGTGTTGAATCATGTGGTATGCTTGTATCAGAAAGAGAGATGGGTATTTCAGATGAGCATGATGGAATAATAGAGGTAAAAGATAGTTTTAAAGTCGGAGATCAATTTAGTAAGATTTTTAAACTAGATGAACCAATTATAGAAATAAATTTAACTCCCAATAGATCAGATTGTTTATCAGTTAGAGGTATTGCAAGAGATTTAGCAGCTGCAGGTGTTGGAAAATTAAAAGAACTTAAATTAAAAAAAATTAAAGAAACTTTTAAAAGTCCAATGAAATGGAATAAAGAATTTAAAGATAATAAACTATGTCCCGGAGTAGCTGGAAGGTTTTTCAAAAATGTTAAAAATATTGAAAGCCCCAAGTGGCTTCAAAAAAGATTAATAGCTATCGGTTTAAGACCAATCTCAGCTTTAGTTGATATAACGAATTACGTTACTTTTGACTTAGGACGTCCACTCCATGTTTATGATGCTGATAAAGTATCAGGAAATTTAACAATGAGATTAGCTAAAAATAACGAAGAATGCATAGCATTAAACGAAGAAAATTATAAGTGTGATGAAGACATGATTGTTATTTCAGATGATGAAAAATCGCTTCATGGAATTGGTGGTGTAATGGGTGGATTGAATAGTGGATGCAGCATGGATACAAAAAATGTTTTTTTAGAAGTAGCTTTATTTGATCCAATTTCTGTAACAAAAACAGGAAGAAAATTAAATTTACAAAGTGATGCAAGATACAGATTTGAAAGAGGTATAGACACGGAGTCTATATATTGGGGTGTAGATGTAGCAAGTCAAATGATAATTGAATTATGTGGTGGAGAGGCGAGTGAATATGTATCTTCAGAAATTCATATAGAACAAAAAGAAGCAATTTCCTTTGATACAAATATGATAAAAACATTTGGAGGTATTGAAATTGATATAAAAGAGCAGATTAAGATCCTTAAGTCTCTAGGATTTGCTGTTAAAGAATTAAAATCTAATCTTGAAATTAAAACCCCGACGTTTAGACCTGATATCGTTGGTGAAGCTGATATTGTTGAAGAAATCATTAGAATATATGGTTTTGATAAAATACCTTTGAAAAATATAAATTATGAAGATGATAAAAAAGAAATATTAAATAATTCTATTAAAACATTTCATAAAATAAAAAGAATTATTGCGTCTAAAGGATACAATGAAATTGTTACGTGGTCATTTATGGATAAAAACAAGGCTAAAATTATATCTAATGAATTAATAGGTTTAAAAAATCCAATCAGTAGTGATTTAAACACAATGAGACCATCTACAATTCCAAATTTATTAGCAGCTATTAATCAAAATAAAGCCCGCATGTATTCAAGTGCAAAAATATTTGAAGTAGGTCCAAATTTCTCTAAAATCCTTCCCAACTTACAAGAAAATGTTGCTACATCCATTTCTTATGGCTTAATTGATGAATCAAACTGGTTATCAAATAAAAAAAATAGTGATGTTTATTCTATAAAAGCTGATTTATTTTCAATCTTAGCTAGCCTTTATGTGCCTACTGAGAATTTACTTTATGAAAAAATAAATGGTCAAATTTATCATCCTGGTAAATCTTCCTCATTAAGATTGGGAAAAAATAAAATTGCTAATTTTGGAGAAATTCATCCAATTTTACTAAAAAATTTAGATATTACTTTTAAAGTATTTGGTTTTGAAATCTACATAGAAAATATATCTCAATTTCAGGAAAAAAAATCTTCATCAAAAGGTGCTTTTGTAAATAATCCATATCAGATGGTTGAAAGAGATTTTGCTTTTCTTTTTCCAAGTGAAGTTCAAGCAAATGAAATAATAAATTTGGTTAAAAAAATTGATAAAAATTTAATTCAAAAAGTCACTATTTTTGATGTATATGAAGGAGATAAATTACCAGATAATAAAAAAAGCATCGCATTTAGAGTTTTAATGCAACCTCTAGATAAAACATTTAGTGACCAAGAGATTGATTATCTATCTAATCAAATCATTAACAAAATATCTAATTCATTTGAAGCTTCTATAAGAAACTAATGACGGAACTAAGTTCTATTCGTAATTTCTCAATTGTAGCACATATAGATCATGGTAAATCAACTCTAGCAGATAGACTTATACAATTTTGTGGAGGTTTAACTGATAGAGAAATGAAAGAACAAGTATTAGACTCTATGGAATTAGAGAGAGAACGTGGCATCACAATTAAAGCACAAACTGTAAGACTTTCTTATGAATCTAAAGATGGCAAAACTTATATTCTTAATATTATGGACACGCCAGGACATGTTGATTTTTCATATGAGGTTTCTAGATCTTTAGCTGCATGCGAAGGATCTTTATTAATTGTTGATTCAACACAAGGTGTAGAAGCACAAACATTAGCAAATGCTTATCAGGCTATAAATAATGACCACGAAATATTACCTGTTTTAAATAAAATCGACCTACCTTCTTCTGAACCAGATAAAATAAAATCACAAATTGAAGATGTATTGGGTATCGAAACTAATAATGCTTCACTTGTTTCAGCTAAAACTGGAGATGGTATAGATGACTTATTAAATAAAATTATAAAATTACTTCCCTCACCATCTGGCGAAAAAAACAAAGAACTAAAATGTATGTTAGTAGATAGTTGGTATGACAGTTACCTTGGTGTTGTAGTATTAGTAAGAGTAGTAAATGGAGAATTAAAGAAAGGACAAAAAATTCGTTTTATGGCAACTGGTGCAACATATAATATAGATCGAGTTGGAATATTTTCTCCTAAAGCAACAGAAGTTGATACATTAGGTCCTGGTGAAATTGGTTTTATAAACTCAGGTATTAAAAGCGTTTCTGATTGCAAAGTTGGAGATACTATTACAGATGATAAACTTCCTACAGATGAAGTGCTTCCAGGTTTTAAACCTTCTCAACCTGTTGTTTTTTGCGGAATGTTTCCTGTAGATTCTGATGATTATGAACACTTAAGAGACAGTATGGCAAAGTTAGCATTAAATGATTCTAGCTTTTCATATGAGCCAGAAGTTAGTCCTGCCCTAGGTTATGGTTTCAGATGTGGTTTTTTAGGATTACTACATTTAGAAATTATAAGAGACCGTTTTGAAAGAGAATTTAATTTAGAATTGGTAACTACAGCACCATCTGTAGTTTACAAAATTTTAATGAAAGATGGTTTGACTATTAACTTACATAATCCTACTGATATGCCTGATCCAGTAAAAGTAGAAAATATTTCTGAACCTTGGATCAAAGCAACAATAATAGTACCAGAAGAGTTTTTGGGTTCAGTTCTTGAATTATGTACTTCAAAAAGAGGTATTCAATTAAATATGAGTTATGCAGGAAACAGACCATTAGTTGAGTATAAACTTCCACTTAATGAAGTTGTTTTCGATTTTTATGATCGATTGAAATCATTAACTAAAGGATACGCTAGTTTTGATTATGAAATTACGGGTTATGAAGTAAATAATTTAGTTAAAGTAGGAATTCTTATTAATGGTGACCCAGTTGATGCACTATCATTAATTGTGCATAAGGATAGATCAGAGCAACGTGGAAGAGCTTTATGTGAAAGGCTTAAAGATTTAATTCCTAGACAACAATTTAAAGTTGCAATTCAGGCAGCAATTGGAGGTAAAATAATTGCCAGAGAGACTGTAGCCTCATTTAGAAAAGATGTAACTCAAAAATTATATGGTGGTGATGTAACGAGAAAAAATAAACTTTTAGATAAACAAAAAAAAGGTAAAAAAAGAATGAGACAGTTTGGAAAAGTAGATATACCGCAAA
>CACEMP010000011.1 GCA_902560675.1 uncultured Alphaproteobacteria bacterium
CAAGCTGGAGACTTATCTGCTTACATTCCAACAAATGTTATTTCCATTACGGATGGACAAATATTTTTAGAAACAAACTTATTTTTTGCTGGTATTCGTCCTGCGATTAACGTTGGTCTTTCAGTAAGTCGTGTTGGTTCTGCAGCTCAAACAAAAGCAATGAAAAAAATTGCTGGTCCAGTAAAACTAGAATTAGCTCAATATCGTGAGATGGCAGCTTTTGCACAGTTTGCATCAGACTTAGACGCTTCAACGAAACAATTACTTGATCGCGGTGCAAGACTAGTTGAAATCTTAAAACAAGGTCAATATTCACCATTAACGGTTTCAGAGCAAGTTGTATCAATTTATGCAGGCGTACGCGGATATCTTGATAAAGTTGCTGTAGGTGATGTAGTTAAGTTTGAAGCAGAAGTTTTAAATGAAATTAGAACTAAGCATAGTGATTTATTAGATGCAATTGCCAGTGAAAAAGAATTGTCTAAAGAAAATGATGATAAATTAAAATCAATATTAGACGATTTGGTTGGAAAGTTTACAAGTAACTAATTTATGCCAAGTCTAAAAGATATCAAAACTCAGATCAATTCAGTTGGATCTACAAAAAAAATTACATCGGCGATGAAAATGGTTGCTGCAAGTAAGTTACGTAGATCACAAGAAAAAGCAGAAGCGGCAAGACCATATTCATCAAGGCTAGAAGAAATGCTTTCCTCTCTTGCATCATCTGCTGCATCTGGAGAAGGTATAATTAAACTCTTAACAGGCACTGGAAATGATCAGAATTATATCGTAGTTCCAGTAAGTGCTGATAGAGGTTTATGTGGTGGATTTAACAGCAGCATAAATAGAGAAACTTTTAAGTTAGTTAAATCACTTGAGGGCAACGGAAAAATAGTTCAACTAATGCCAGTTGGGAAAAAAAGTAGAGACTTTTTTAATAGAGTAATGAAGGATCAAATTATAGAGAGTTTTGTCGATTTAAATGTTTCAAGCACTGGTTACGAGTCTGCATTAAATATTTCTAATAAGCTTCAAGAATTATACTTTGATGGTAAATTTGATAAATGTATATTAGTTTTTAACAAATTTAAATCAGCTATTTCGCAAGAAGTAACACAACAACAATTAATACCATTAGACGTTTCAAATTCTAAAAAGGAAGAAGAAAAAGAAAATTCTTCAAATGCAATTTATGATTATGAGCCTGATGAAGAAACAATTTTAAAGGATTTACTTCCAAAAAATGTTTCTATTCAAATATTTAAAGTACTTTTAGAAAGTGATGCAGGAGAGCAGGGAGCAAGAATGGCCGCAATGGACAACGCAACTCGAAACGCAGGTGAAATGATAGATAGTTTAACGTTAAAGTATAATAGAACGCGACAAGCGTTTATTACAAAAGAATTAATAGAGATTATTTCTGGAGCTGAATCAATATAAAGGGGGGATATATGGCTAACAATTTAACTGGAAAAATATCACAAGTTCTTGGAGCTGTTGTTGATGTAGAGTTCGATGGTGAACTTCCTGCAATCATGAACGCTCTAGAAGTTGACAACAATGGAACAAGATTAATGCTAGAGGTTGCTCAGCATTTAGGAGAAAACGCTGTTCGTACAATTGCTATGGATACAACAGATGGACTAGTTAGAGGTCAAACAGCTACTGATACAGGTGCCCCCATTTCAATGCCTGTAGGCCCGGAAACTTTAGGTAGAATTATGAATGTTGTTGGAGAACCAGTTGATGAAAGAGGCGATATTGGAACAAGTAAATCTTATCCTATTCATAGACCAGCACCAGAGTTTGTTGATCAATCAACAGAAACCGAAGTTCTAGTAACAGGAATTAAAGTGGTTGATCTACTAGCACCTTATGCAAGAGGTGGTAAAATTGGACTATTTGGTGGTGCTGGAGTTGGCAAGACTGTTTTAATTATGGAATTAATTAATAACATTGCAAAAGCTCATGGAGGATATTCTGTATTTGCAGGTGTAGGTGAAAGAACTCGCGAGGGTAATGATTTGTACCACGAAATGATTGAGTCAGGAATTATTGACCTAAAAGGTAAGGACTCAAAAGTTGCACTTGTTTATGGACAGATGAACGAACCACCAGGAGCAAGAGCTAGAGTTGCTTTATCAGGATTAACTCAAGCAGAATACTTTAGAGATGAAGAAGGTCAGGATGTGTTATTCTTTGTAGATAATATCTTTAGATTTACTCAAGCAGGATCTGAAGTGTCGGCCCTCTTAGGTCGTATTCCATCTGCAGTTGGATATCAACCAACACTTGCAACAGATATGGGTGCATTGCAAGAGCGAATTACAACAACAAAAAAAGGATCAATCACATCAGTGCAGGCAATATATGTTCCTGCGGACGACTTAACAGATCCTGCACCTGCTACATCCTTCTCACACTTAGATGCTACAACAGTTCTAAATAGAGCTATTTCTGAAAAAGGAATATATCCAGCAGTTGATCCGTTAGATTCTACTTCAAGAATTTTGGATCCACAAGTTGTTGGTGATGATCACTACAGAGTAGCCAGAGAAGTGCAGAGAGTTTTACAAACTTATAAAAGTCTTCAAGATATTATTGCTATTTTAGGAATGGATGAACTCTCAGAAGAAGATAAGCTAACAGTTGCGAGAGCTAGAAAAATAGAAAAGTTTTTGAGCCAGCCATTTTTCGTAGCAGAGGTTTTCACTGGTTCTCCAGGTAAATATGTTGATCTCGAAGATACTATTAAGAGTTTTGATGGACTGGTAAAAGGAGAATACGATCACATGCCGGAAGCAGCATTTTATATGGTAGGCGGCATAGATGAAGCAATTGAAAAAGCTAAAAAATTAGAAGCTGAAGCTGCATAATGGCAACAATTTCTTTTGATTTAGTTTCACCAGAAAACCTTGTTTTCAACGATGAGGTTGGTACTATAATTGTCCCTGGTAAAGATGGCGACTTAGGTATTTTACCAGGACATAGTAAAGTAATGTCCTCTCTTAGACCAGGAAGAGTAATGGTATACAGTGAAGATAAAAATTTAATTAAATCTTTTTTTGTTTCTGGTGGTTTTGCAGAAATCAATCCAGAAAAATGCATTGTTCTTGCTGAAAGTGTTGTTGAAGTTAATGCTTTAGAAAAAGTATCAATTGAAAAAGAAATACAGGAATTAGAAAATAAGGAAGGTAAAGAATCTGAGGAAAAATTACTTGTAGCTAAAGCTAAATTAGAAGCAATAAATGTAAATTATTACGATAAAATTTAATTTTTTTCTAAATTAAACTTAAACTAAATTACTTCTAAATTCTTTTAGAATTTTTATATAAACGTTTTTTTTAAATGGTACTGCGTTTTGGCTAATTTCATCATAATCCATCCATTGCCATTCACTAAATTCAGGATTTTCTGTTCCTACATTTATATCGTTATCAATTCCTGTAAAACGAAATAAAAACCACTTTTGAATTTGACCTATGTATTTATTACCCCAAGGTAATGTCTTGAGTGTTTCTGTAGGTATTTCATAAGAGATCCATTGTTGAGATGAAGTAATCAAAGATGCATTATTTGTCCCAATCTCTTCCATCATTTCTCTCCAAACTGCTTCTTCAGGATTTTCATTTTCATCGATACCACCTTGAGGCATCTGCCAATATCCACTTGGATGATCTAACCTCTTACCAACTAATATTTCATTTTTATTATTTAAAATCATCATTCCAACACATCTTCTATAATTATTAGACATATAATGTTTATTCCAACGTTTCCTTATAAAGGCTTACACCTCTAATTAAATCTATTGCTCTTTGTAATTGATAATCAATAGCTAACCTTTTCTCAAATTGAGTTAATTCTTTAACTTCATCTTCTGTTTCAGATTTTTTTTCATTTTTATCTAGTGAGTCTTTTAAGTCAGATTCTGAAAATGTTTTAAAATCATATGATTCAAATTCTCCTTGCTCAATAATAATATCTGGTGTTATACCTTTGCCCTGAATGGATTCTCCTGATGGAGTATAGTATCTTGATGTTGTTAATCTTATTCCACTTAAATTATTGCTATTTGAAACTTGAAATGGAATTATTGTTTGCACTGATCCCTTACCAAATGATTGAGTTCCAAGAATAATTGCTCGTCTATGATCTTGAAGTGCACCAGCAACAATTTCGGAAGCAGAAGCAGAACCTCCATCAATAATGACAACAAGAGGTTTGCCTGATGTAATATCTTTCTTTTTAGCTCTATATCTTTTAATATCTTTCTTATCTCTTCCCCTAGTAGAAACTATTTCACCTCTTTCAAGAAATATATCTGTTACTTTTACAGCTTGTGTCAATAATCCACCTGGATTTGAACGTACGTCTAGTACATAACCGACTATATCTATACCAGTATCTGATTGAATTTCTTTAATTGCATCAATTAAACTTTTCTCTGTTTGTTCATTAAATGATGTAATTCTTAAATACCCAACATCATCAACTACTTCACTTTTCACTGATCTGATATTTATATAATCTCTAATTATTTTGACTTCAAAAGGCTCGGTATTTTCTCTTGATATAGTTATGATGATTGACTCTCCTTTTTTTCCACGCATTAATTCTACTGCCTCATTTAATGTTAAACCAAAAACTGGAGTATCATCAATTTGAATTATATAATCACCTGCCAATATTCCCGCATCATATGCTGGGGTATCTTCAATTGGTGCAATTACTTTTACAAATCCTTCTTCCATTGTTATTTCTATGCCAAGCCCACCAAATTTTCCTTTGGTGTCCATCTGCATTTCTTTCCAAACATCTTCATTCATATATCCTGAATGTGGATCTAACCCAGATAGCATTCCATCTATAGCTTTTTCAATTAATTCTTTATCACTTACATCTTCAACATAAGAAGATCTAACGCGATCAAATACTTGTCCAAATAAATCTAAATATTTATATTTTTCTTGTTCCTTTTCTGAACCGTAGGAAGGAAGTGAATAAACAACTATGAATAATAATAGATAAATAATAAAATTTTTTCTAAACCAAAAAAAGCTCATTGTATTAAGCTAGTTTGGTTTCAGAAGAATCAAAGCTAATTTCCCATAATTTTTCCAAATTATAAAGATCTCTTGTTTCTTCTCTAAATAAATGAATAATTATTGAGCCTGCATCAACAATAATCCAATCACACTGAGGTCTTCCTTCAGGGTTAGGACATTTAACTCCAATTTTCTTTAACTTTCTTACAAGTTCATCTGCTGTAGAATCAGCATGTCTTGTTGATCTACATGTTGCAATTATAAAGCTGTCCGCGATTGATGATTTCTTGTTTAAATCTATAGTTTTTAACTTTTCAGCCTTAGCATCTTCCAAAATGGAAATAATTTGATCTGATATAGATATATTTTTAATTTTTACCTCTAAGTTTTTCTCTTTGTTTTCTTATTTCGGAAGAAGAAATTTTAATTTCTTTATTTTCAATAAAACACCACGAAGGAACTTTATCAAAATTTCCAATTTTCATATTTGAACTAATAATTCTACTATTTCTAAATTTTTGTGAAGCAATACTTTTCAATGCATCTGTATTATATCCATGTCTTCTAAAAATAACAATAGACATATTGTTGAATATTTTTTCCCATTTTTCCCATTTGTGAAAATTAATTAAATTATCAGCACCCATTAACCAAAAAAATTTAATATTACTGTAATGTCCAATAATATAATTAATTGTTTTATATGAATAATGTGAATGAATTTTTTTTTCAATTTCCTTAATTTTTATTGGAAAATTTCTAGTAATTTTTTTGCAATTATTAACTCTCTCAATATAAGTTGCTGGTTCAGTAATTTTGAGCGGATTCCTAGGGGTAACCAACCACCACACTTCATCTAATTGTAAATTTTTTTTTGCTTCTCGTGAAATAAATAAATGACCTTTATGTGGAGGGTCAAAGGAACCACCAAGCAAGCCAATATTTTTCAATTAAGGTCTTTCTTGGCCATTTCCATTAACAACATATTTG
Organism: uncultured Alphaproteobacteria bacterium; assembly: GCA_902560675.1. Classification (GTDB taxonomy): domain Bacteria; phylum Pseudomonadota; class Alphaproteobacteria; order HIMB59; genus CACPNW01. Next base: position 6,042 of record CACEMP010000011.1, read on the forward strand.
AACGTTGTTAAGTGTTTTGTTCCCACTGGCCCTCTCACATGAATCTTATCAGTTGATATTCCTATTTCTGCACCAAAACCAAATTCACCACCATCCGCAAATTGTGTAGATGCATTTTTAAGTATTATTGCACTGTCAATTTTATTATAAAATTTTTCAAAGGTTTTTTTACTTTCTGTAATTATACTTTCTGTATGTCCAGAAGAATAATCATTTATATGTTTAACTGCTTCCTCAACACCAGAAACAATTTTTACTGATAAAATTTTATCTAAATATTCTAATGACCAATCTTCTTCACTGGCAGTTTTAAAATCACTATCTAAAGACTGAATATATTCATCACCTCGAATTTCACAATTTACTTCTTTTAGAGGTTTTAATATTTTCATTGCTTTATCTTTAATTTTTTCATCAATTAAAAGTGTTTCCGCAGCACCACAAATTTCAGGACGCCTCATTTTACTATTGAAAACTATTCTTTCTGCAATGTCTAGGTTTGCATCTTTATCAACATATACATGACAAATGCCATCTAAGTGCTTGATAACAGGTATTTTACTTGTAGAATTTATTTTTTCAATCAATCCCTTACCACCACGAGGTATAATTACATCAACAAAATCTTTCATATTAAGCAAATAATCAACCGCTTCTCGCTTAGGTGTATCAATCATTTGAACACAATATTCGGGAAGACCTGCATCCATAAATGCATTGGTAATATTATTTACCAATTCTTTAGATGAATGAAAACTATCACTTCCACCTCTTAAAATTATACAATTTCCAGATTTAATTGAGAGGCATGATGCATCAACAGTGACATTCGGTCTGGATTCATAAATTACACCTAATACACCAAGCGGTGTTGAAATTTTACGAAACTGCAATCCATTAGGTCTTTCCCATTTTTCTAGTGTAATACCAATAGGATCTGGTATTTCAATTATATCTTCAATTGATGTAATTAATCCATCAATAGATTTTTCTGTTAATGTAAGTCTATTCATTAAAGGTCTAGTTAAAGATTTTTTTTCTCCATTTTCTAAATCTATCTTATTAGCCTCAAGTATTTTATCTCTGTTTTTATCTAAATTTTTAGTGAGTTTTGTTAAAGCAAGATTTTTTTGATCGCTGCTGCAAACCTTCATATTTAGAGAGGCAGTTTTTGCTCTTTTGCCCAATTCAATAATATTATTTTCAATATTCATGCAGAAAGCCTAACTAAATTATCTTTATGTACCACTTCATCTCTTCCTTCAAAACCTAAAACTTTATAAATTTCTTCACTTTTCTTTCCAATAATTTTTTTTGCATCATTAAAATCATAAGCTGATATGCCTATAGCAATTTTTTGACCATTTTTAACTAATATAGAAATTACATCGCCTCTTTTGAACCTTCCTTTGATATCAATTACACCTGCAGGAAGAAGACTTTTATTTTTCAAAATTGCATTTTTAGCACCTGTATCAATAATAATCGATCCTGATGGTTTTAAATGATTTAATAACCATTTCTTTTTGGATGAGTTTGTAGAAGTTAAGGGATAAAAAATTGTTGAATTTTTCTTATTAATATTGCTGATTGGTTTGTTTTTATCACTATTAGTGATTATTGTAGCACATCCATTTCCAGCACATATCTTTGCTGCTAAAATTTTTGTGGCCATTCCGCCCCTACCTAGCTCAGAAGATTGATAATTACCAAGTTTTTCAATTTTTTTATCAATTTTAAATACCTCTGAAATTTTTTTGATATCTTTGTCTTTTTTTGGATTACCTTGATATAGCCCATCAATATCACTTAATAAAATTAATAAATCAGCTTCAATCATTTGTGCTACTCGTGCGGCAAGTCTATCATTATCACCATAGCGAATTTCTTCAGTAGCTACAGTGTCATTTTCATTAATAATTGGGATTATGTTTTTGCTTTGTAATGATGTTATTGTATTTCTAGCATTTAAATATCGTCGTCTTTCTTCGCTATCTTCTAATGTTAATAGAATTTGAGAAACACTTATCTTGTATTTTCCTAGTTTATTTCGCCATTGATGGGCTAATTCAATTTGACCAACTGAAGCTGCTGCCTGTTTATCTTCTAATTTTCTTAACTTTGTATTTGAAATACTTTTTGCACCTAATGCAATAGCACCAGAACACACAATCACAATTTTTTTTGTTTTATTCAATTCCGCAATGTCTTTACATAAATTATTTAGCCATTTAGACTTTATTTTTTTTGTCTTAGAATCAACAATTGAATTCGACCCAATTTTTACAACTATTTTTTTATATTTTTTAATCATTTGAGATTTCATTATATTTGAATAAATAATCAATTAGATCATTTATACCCTCATTACTAAAACTAGATATAAAAAGAATCTCAGAATTTAACTTTTGATTAATCTTAATTTTTTTTTCTTCTAAATTTTCATGAAGTAAATCAACTTTTGTAAAAACAATTATTTCTTTTTTTGAAAAAACTTTTTCACTATATTTTGAAATTTCGTTTCTTACTGTATTATAGTTTTCGTACCAATTTTCGTTGTTAATATCTACTAAATGAAGTAAATATTTACATCTCTCAATATGTGCTAAAAATTTATCTCCTAAACCTTTTCCCTGATGTGCACCTTCAATTAAACCAGGGATATCTGCTAATACAATTTCTTTATCAAAGTGCTTCACGGTACCAAGTACAGGATGTAAGGTTGTAAATGGATAATCCCCAATTTTTGGGTTAGCATTAGAAATTGTTGATAGAAGAGTTGATTTACCTGCATTAGGTAAGCCGATTACTCCTATATCTGCAAATAATTTGAGTGATAACCATATCCATCGTTCTTCTCCTAATTCACCTTTTGTAAATTTTCTTGGAGCTTGGTTAACTGATGATTTAAAATGATTATTTCCTAAACCGCCATTACCTCCCTTTAATAAAATATATTCTTCATCAATTTTTGTTAGATCAGTTAGCAATATCGTTTTATCCTCATTGTAAATTTCTGTTCCAGGTGGAACTTTAATAACCATATTTTTCCCATTCGCACCTGTTTGATTTTTTCCCCTTCCATTTTCACCTTTTTTTGCTTTAAAATGTTGTTGATATCTAAAATCAATTAGTGTGTTTAAATTATCATCCACTTTAAAAATAACATTTCCACCTTTGCCTCCATCACCTCCATTAGGACCACCAAACTCAATATATTTTTCCCTTCGAAAACTAGCACAACCATCTCCACCATTACCTGATGCAATATATATTTTTGCTTGATCTAAAAATTTCATAATAAATTTTTAATTAATTGGGATTATTGTTCTGTGGGAACAACTGACACAAAAGTTCTTACTCTTGTTTTTTTAAAAGCTACCTTTCCTTTTTTTGTAGCAAATATTGTGTGATCTTTACCCATGCCAACATTATCACCAGGATGAAACTTTGTACCTCGTTGCCTAATAATGATATTACCTGCCAATACGTTTTCACCACCGAATTTTTTAACTCCAAGTCTACGACCTGCCGAGTCTCTTCCATTTCTTGAACTACCACCTGCTTTTTTAGTTGCCATTATTTATCTTCTTTTTTAGTTTTAACTGCTTTTTTAACAGTTTTCTTTACTGGTTTTTTCTTAGTAGGTGAAGTTTTATTTGTAGTTTTTTTTGCAACTGTCTTCTTTTTTGCAACTTTTACATCTTTAGAGACACTTTTTTCTTTTACAACTTTAGTTTCAGTTTTTTTAACTTTTTTTGTCTCAGGTTTAGCAGTAGATTTTTTTCCATCATAAGAAATTGATTCTATTCTTAACACAGTCAGATATTGTCTATGACCTTGTGTTAACCTGTAATTTTGTCTTTTTCTTTTTTTAAAAACTATTATTTTTTTATCTCTAATCTGATCAACAATTTTTGCTTCAATTGAAGCATCTTTTAGTAACGGCTCACCTAAACTATTTGTATTTTGATCACTGATAGCTAATATATCTGTAATGGATACTTTATCGCCTTTGGATCCTTCAAGTTTTTCTACTTTAAGTATCTGACCAGCTCTTGCTGAGTATTGCTTACCACCGGTTTTGAAAATTGCTAACATACCTTTTGAAGCCGGGGTTTATAGTGAAGTATGCTAATAGTCAAATTAAAAATATGGCGTAAATGTTCGAAATATAGACCTTAAAAGCTATCCTTTGCTTTTCTCAAATAAGCAAACAATTCAAAGTCTGTTAAACCAAGCTCTTTCTTTATTAAAGTCCCTAATTTTGAATTTTGATTTAGGAATAAGTTATAACTTTGTTCATCTTGTAATAAAAAAGGTATGGATTTTCCTTTATTATTTAAATCTTCATTAATTTTACTTCTAACTGTCAAATAGGCCTCTTCTTTTTTAAGTATTTTCTCAAGAAAATTTAAATTGTTTAAAGTATATTCATGACCACAATAAATAATTGTATTTTTATCTAGCTTATTAATTTTTTGTAAACTGTTAAACATTTCATTTAATGTCCCTTCAAACACACGACCGCAACCAAGTCTGAATAATGTATCACCACAAAATAAAAAACCATTTTTTTCATCATAGTAAATTATATGATCTAATGTATGCCCAGGTGTTTTTATTATTTTAAATGCATTTAAGCATGAGTTTACTTCATCTTGATCACGTAAAACAAATCTTGTATTTTCAATCTGAGCATTTGGAGAGTGAATTTTTACTTCTGGAAAAGCATTAAGTATTCCTTTTACTCCTGATGTGTGATCTTCATGGTGATGTGTAATAAATATATCTTCTATGAATAAATTATTTTCAAAAACAAAATTTAATATAGGAGTGCTATCAGCAGGATCTATAACACAGCTTTTAAGAGTATCATTATACAAAACAAAAGAGTAGTTATCTTTTAATTGATTTATGATTTCAACTTTCATCTAATAATTAATTTGCGATAACTGAATTTTTTGAAAAAACTTTTTTTGATGTTTTAATTTTGATTGGTTCAAAATTTTTATAACTTAATAAAAAGATAGCTTCATGAGTGAAAAAATTTACTCCAGTAACTGATTCACTTATATCAAATTGTCTACCTTTAGATGTCAATCCAATACTTTTTTCAATCACAATATTCATTTCATTACACAAATTTAAAAAATCTTTAATTGTAAAAAAATGAATGTTTGGTGTGTCATACCATGTATAAGGTAAACTTTCTGTTACTGGCATTTTTCCAGATATTAAAAGTTGTAATCTTATTTTCCAATGTCCAAAGTTAGGAAAAGAAACTACTGCTTTTGATCCTATTCTTAATAACTCTGATAGAATATCTTTGGGTTTCATCATTGCTTGTAAGGTTTGACTTAAAATTACATAATCAAAACTATTATTTGAATATTGAGACAAATCTAATTCTGCATTTCCATGTATAACATTGAAACCTCTTGCTATAGCATTAGCAGCTAAATCTCTATTTAATTCAATACCATGGGTTATAGCATTACGATTATTTTCTAATTTTTCCATAAGACCACCATCTCCACATCCAATATCTAAGATTTTTCTATCTTGAGTGATAAGTGTTTCAATAAGGGACCAATCTTTTCTTATGCTATTAATTTTACTCATTTATCTTCGCAAAGTTATTTGTTAGAAAACCTTTTATTACACTATCTAACTGTGGTTCTTCTAATAAAAAGCTATCATGTCCTTTATCAGTATCAATTTCTAGAAAGCTTACTGCTCTTGATAGAGAATTTAATTGATTTACAATCATTTTACTTTCTAATGTAGGGAATAACCAATCTGAGGTAAATGAGACTATTAAATATTTTAAATGGTTATTTGGATTATGACTAAACTCAACATTTTTTCTAAATGTTTCATCATGATCAAAATAATCCATAGCCCTTGTTAAATAAAGATATGAATTTGCATCAAATCTTTCAACAAACGATTTACCTTGATATCTCAGATAACTTTCTACTTGAAAATCAGCATCAAATCCAAAAGAAATAATATCTCTTGATTGAAGTTTTCTTCCAAATTTTCTATGCATTGCATCTTCAGATAAATATGTGATATGTGCAATCATTCTTGCTACTGATAGACCTCTTTCTGGCACCTCATTATTTTCAAAATATTTTCCATTTTTCCAGATAGGATCACTCATTATTGCTTGTCGCCCAACTTCGTGAAAGGCAATATTTTGAGCTGAATGTTTTAAGGCTCCTGCAATATGTATTATATTTAAAATTTTATCTGGAAAATCGATTGACCACTGAAGTGCTTGCATTGCCCCCATCGAACCGCCAATCACAGAAAATAATTTATCTATATTTAAACTTTCAATTAATAAAGATTGAGCCTTCACCATATCTTTTATTGTTACGGAAGGAAAATTACCTCCATACGCAACATCACTTCCATTTTGTAATTCTTTAGGACCAGTTGAACCAGCACAACCGCCAAGTACATTTGAACAAATTACAAAAAATTTGTTTGTATCAATTGGTTTATTTGGCCCAACCATTCTAGACCACCAACCTTCTCTTCCAGTAATGGGATTATTGCCAGAAACATATTGATCTCCAGTAAGAGCGTGACACACAAGAATAGCATTAGATTTATCTGTATTTAATTTACCAAAAGTTTTGAATGCTAGTTTAAAACTATCTATTATATCTCCTGATTCTAGTTTTAAACTAATATTATCGAAATAAGCTATTTCGCTTTCAAGTTTTGTATCAGTAATAAATTTTGTATTCATATCTTTTTAATCTAACACTATTTGAAGGAATGAAGGAGGAGTGTAAACGCTTTAGCTGATTATTGCTCCACCCGCAAGCTGTCTCAAATCGGTGATTTTTGCCTTATATTTATATATATACTTAAGTCAATAATTGGTCATTTTTTAAATTAAATACTACTTTATTTTGATTTATCGTAAGATAGTTTGTAAAGAAATGTCCAAAATTATGAAAAATAAAGAATTAGACAATTTAAGAAGCAAAATTAATAACATTGATGATGAAATTTTATCTTTATTATCTAATCGTTCTAAAATAGTTTTAGAAATTGGAAAACTTAAAAAAGATAATTTAGTTGTTGATCCAGAAAGAGAACAAAAAATTCTCGACAGATTAAGCTCTAAATTTACAGGATCTTATTCAAAAGATACCATAGTTAGACTTTGGAGAGAAATTTTTCAATCTTCTGAAAAAATTCAAAAATTAACCAAGGAACATATTCAATCAAAAAGATCTATAGAAAATATTAATGTTTATAAAGGTGGTAAAGCAAAATTAAATAATAATAAAAAAGTTATCAAACTTTCATCCAATGAAAACCCCTATGGCGCTTCACCAAAAGCAATTGAATTGCTAGAAACAAAAAATATTAATCATGATTTACACAGATACCCTGAAATTGATGGATCATCATTAAGAGAAGCAATAGCTAAAAATTTTTCTATTGATAGTAATAGAATTATTCTTGGCTCTGGATCAGATGAAGTTTTATTATTTGCAGCTTTGGCATTTTGTCAAGATGGTGATGAAATCTTACATGCTAATCATGGTTTTGAGATGTATTCTATTGTCAGTAAAGTAGTTGGTGCAGTTCCAAGAAAAATTGAGGAAGATGCGAATTTTAATTTAAATATTGATAATCTCATAGATCAAACAAATGAAGTTACTAAAGTAATTTACATCGCTTCACCTAATAATCCTACGGGAACTTATTTGTCTAGAGATCAACTTGTTCAATTAATGAATAGTATTTCTAAAAATATTATAGTTGTTATAGATGGTGCATATGTCGAATATGTACAAAAAGAGGATTATGATAAAGGGTTTAGTTTATCTGATGAATATGAAAATATTATTTTAACAAGAACATTTTCAAAAACATATGGACTTGCAGCTTTAAGAGTGGGCTGGTGTTATACCAGTCAAAAAATAGCTGATATAATTAATAAAATAAAACCCCCTTTTAATACGACAACAATTTCACAATCTATTGCAATTAAAGCTTTGGAGGATAATCAACATATTGAAAAATCTGTTAAATTTAATTCTGAAATTAAAGATTGGTTTGAAAAAGAGCTCAAACTTCTAAATATTAAAACCAGACAAACTGAAGGAAATTTCACTTTAATTGAAACTTCAGAAGAAGAAGCTGAGAAAATTAGTAATCATCTTATGAATGATGGCATTATTATAAGGCGTTTAAATAGTTATAATTTGCCCAATTTTTTGAGAATAAGTATTGGTACAAAAGAAGAAATGAATTTTACAGTTGAAAGTTTGAAGAAATTTAATGTCTAAAATTACTTATGATTCAGCCTTGGTCATTGGTATGGGATTAATTGGATCATCCATAGCAAGGGCGCTTAAGGAAAAACAAATATCAAAAAAAATTTTTGCTATTGATAAAGACAGTAAGGTAATAAGTATTTCAAAAAATTTAAATCTTGTGGATGCAATTGAAAGTGATTTAAATAAATATAATCAACAATTTGATATTATTTTTATTTGTACACCTTTGAGCTCATACAAAGATATATTTAATCAATTAAATAGCTATGTTAATGTAACAACACTAGTAACAGATGTTGGTTCAACAAAAGTAAGTGTTATAGAAGATTTTAAAATATCAATTAATAATAAAAAAATTTTATTTGTTCCAGCCCACCCTATTGCAGGATTAGAGAAAAGTGGACCAGAATTTGGTTTTGCAAAGTTGTTTGAGAATAGGTATTGTATTTTGACCCCAATAGAAACTCAGAGTGAGATAACAAAATCAATTTCAAATATTTGGCAGTCATTTGGAATGAATATAGAAATCATGGAACCCAAACGTCATGACAGAGTATTAGCAATGACATCTCATATTCCACAACTCATCGCATATTCTGTAGTAGGCACTGCAACAGAGCTTGAATCTCAAATGAAAGATGAAGTAATTAAGTATTCAGCTGCAGGTTTTAGAGATTTTACAAGATTGGCAGGTAGTGATCCAGTAATGTGGCGTGATGTTTATGAAAAAAATAAAGAAGCCGTTTTAGAAATGCTTGGTCGTTTTAGTGAGGATCTACTTACTTATCAAAAAGCAATAAGAAATAATGATTTAAAATATTTGGAAGAAAAATTCATCAAATCAAAAGAAATTAGAAAAATTATTGAAGAGATTGGTCAAGCAGGAACTTTTGATCCAACAGAAAAGAATTAGTTATCTAATAATAAATTTGAAGCAGTTTCTATTCTATTTTGAACTTCGTTTAATAAAATTTTTTTATCTAAACCTTCATTTATTGTTGGTAAAATTTTTATAGTAATTAATCCTTTTTTTAATACCCATGATTGTTTAGGCCAACATAAACCTGAATTTAAAGCCACAGGTAGGATTTTTCTTTTTGTATGATTGTAAATCCCAATAAAACCTGTTTTATAATCAGGTTCACTACCAGGCAGCTTTCTTGTTCCTTCGGGAAAAATAATAATTGATGATCCAAAAGATAATTTTGATTGAACTTTTTGTAACATATCTCTCATAGCTTTTGTTCCACCATCTCTATTTATTGCTACCATATTAGACTTGAATAAATATTGGCCAAAAATAGGTATTAAAAAAAGCTCTCTTTTATGCACAAAGAAACAATCTTTTAAATAGTAATAGAGCGCGAGTGTCTCAAATGCGGATTGATGTTTAGAGGCAATAAGGACGCTTTCATTTGGAATATTTTCTAAACCCTCAATTTTATGTTTAATATTGCATATTAGATTAAGAAAAATAAAAATAACCTTTATCCAAATTTTTGTTGGATATTTAAGTAAATTACTTGGCAAAAACAGGAAAGGCAAACAGACTATACCCATAAAGACTGTCCATATAACTAAAGAAATGTAAAATATTATACTTTTTAAAATTAACATGCTTTATAATTTTGTTTTATATACTAGCTTGACTGATCTATATATAATTTATGTTCATTGTTTGCTCTAATTGTGAATTTAAGTATTTAGTAAATTCTGCAGATCTTAAACCAAATGGTAGAATGGTTGAATGCGCAAATTGTAATCATCAATGGTTTCAAGAATTAGATGATACAGTCATTTCATCATCAGTACCATCTTCAATAAAAGAAGAATTCGATCAAGATTTAAAAAATAATAAACAAAAAGAAAAATTAGAAAAAGATCCAGTTAGAAATTTACCGAGTACAGTTGTAAGGCAAAAAAAACCAAGTGCTATTAATTCAGCCATAGTAATTGCTTTGGCTATAGTTGTAATTTTAGCAATATGGATTTATCGATCCTACGGAGCAAATACTTTTATTATTATTGATTTCTATATTAGTGAATTTTTCTTTAATTTAAATTTGATAATTTCAGACTTAGCTAAAATTATACACAATATTTTAAATTAGTTACAACCAGCTAGGAATAATATCATCTTCAATTGTTTTCTCAATTTTCTCTGGAGAATAAATAATTGCATAATTATCTTTGTTAACTAAAATTTCAGAGGGCAGTGGCCTAGAGTTATAATTTGAAGACATTACTTTTCCATAGGCTCCTGTATTTTTAATAACTAGTAAATTACCAATTTTTTGTTTAGCCAATTTTATATTTTTTAAAAAAACATCTGAACTTTCACAAATTGGACCAGCAATTGTATAATTCATAAAATCATCTGAGTTTACATTTATCGCTAATATTTCATGATGTGCACCGTACATGGCTGGACGTATTAATGTATTCATACCAGCATCAACAATTAAATAATTTATACCTCCATTATTTTTAATAGTAACAATAGAGGTAACTGTAACTCCAGCCTCAGCAATTAAATACCGACCAGGCTCAAACGATAATTCATAGTTTGTTTGTGTAAAACAATTATCAAGTTCTTCTTTTACCATCTCAATATTAAAGCTAGGATCAGAATCTTCATATTTAACATGAAAACCTCCACCCAAATCTACATGTTTGATATTGATGCCTGATTCAATAAACTTATCTGCAGCTATTTTCATTTGATAGAACGTATTTTTATAAGCCTCAATTTTACTAATTTGACTTCCAATATGACAACTAATACCAATTAAATTTAAACTTTTGCAACTTTTAATTAATTTGATAATTTTATCTAAATTTTGAAATTCGATACCAAACTTATCAGTTTTTTTTCCTGTTGAAATTTTACTTAAAGTTTCACCATCAATATCTGGATTCAGTCTTACACCAATATCAACTACCTTATTTTTTTCTTTCGCTAAATCATTGAGTAGTTTTATTTCTTCTAGAGATTCAGTATTAATTAAACGTATATTTTTATCCATTGCATAGAGTAAGTCTTGTTCAGACTTTCCTACACCTTCAAAAATTATTTTATCTGGATCGAAACCAGCTTCTAAAGCTCTTTTTAGTTCGCCAGATGAGACTACATCTGCTCCAATATCTAACGAGTTCATTAATTTCAAAATAGCTTGATTTGAATTAGACTTAATTGAATAAAAAATATTGTTACCTAAAATTTCTTTAGTTTTATTAACTTGATTAATAATTTTTTCTTGTGAATACACGTAAAAAGGTGTTTCACAAACTTTCACCAAGTCATATAGAGAAGTGCCCTCAATATATGGGTCATTATTTTTATAAGTGAGCATTTATTCAGTATTTATAATAACGGATTGTTGACGTTTTTTTTCTTCTTCTAATTTTTCTAAACATACTTCATCACATGGATATGTAATTACTGATTTGTCTACTTGATCTTCTGGTAAACTTAAAGGGCCAACTTTACCACAACCAAAAGTAAGCAACAAAAATAATAATAATATTAATCTGATCATTATAAGTATTTTTTTATAACAATTTTTATCATTTTTTTAGTAATTTCAGGAGCTGTACCCCCAAAACTTGATTTTGATTTAACACTGTAGGTAGCTGATAGCACTTTTTTTGCATCAGCTGTGATATTTTTGTCAAATTTTTTTAATTCATCAAGAGATAATGTATCTATATTTCTATTTTGTTTTGAACAATAAGAAACAATTTTTCCTGTTACATTATAAGCTTCTCTAAATGAATATCTAAGATTTTGAACTAACCAATTAGCTAAATCTGTAGCGGTTGCATTTGAATTTTCAATCAACTCTTTCATTCTAGTTTTATTGAATGTTGATTTTAATAAAATTTCATTAATAACTTTTATACACAAGAAAACATTATCATATGAATTGAATGTTATTTGTTTATCGTCTTGTAAATCTTTACTATAAGAAAGAGGTAATCCTTTGATAAGATTAAGCATTGAACTTAAGTTACTAATAATAATACTTGTTTTTCCTCTAACAAGTTCTGCACCATCTGGATTTTTTTTCTGAGGCATAATTGAACTACCAGTTGAAAGATCATCTGGTAAATTTATAAAATCAAATTGTTGATTTGACCAAAGTACAATTTCCTCTGCAATTTTAGATAAATGAACAGCAATTAATGAGAGAACAAATAAAAATTCTATTACAAAATCTCTATCTGAGACAGTATCCATGGCATTTTTTGTTGGCTCTCTAAATCCTAACTCTTTAGATGTGTATTTTCTATCAATGGGAAAAGAAGTGCCTGCAAGTGCAGCTGCACCTAATGGATTTTCATTAAGACGATATAAACAATCTTTAAGTCTTGTTCTATCTCTACCAATCATTTCAACGTAAGCTAAAACATGATGAGCCAATGTTATTGGTTGAGCAATTTGTAAATGAGTGTAACCTGGCATAATTGTTTCAGTATTTTTTTTTGCAATATTAATCAAAGTTTTCTGAAATTTTTTTAGTTCATTATCTAAAATTTTAGATTCCTTTTTAATCCATAATTTTAAATCAGTTACTACCTGATCATTTCTAGATCTTGCAGTATGAAGCTTTCCTGCAACTTTTCCAATTTTTTTAAATAATAAATTTTCAATGTTCATATGAATATCTTCAAGTTTTTTTGAAAATACTAACTTGTTTTTTTCAATATCTCTTTCAATTGCTTTAAGTCCAGAGACTATTCTACTTTGTTCTTTTTTATTTATTATTTTTTGTTTACCGAGCATTCTAGCATGTGCTATTGAACCAGTTATATCTTCTTTATACAGACGTTGATCGATATCTATAGATGAATTAATTGCATCTAAAATCTCACTAGGTCCTTTTGAAAAATGGACATTTCTTGAAGGATTTTTTTTCATTTTGCGCGCCTATAAGAGATATTTATATTAATTTCCACTCTTATGCTTAAATTATTTTCATACAGCAAATTTTTCTTATATAAGCTCAAATTTATAGTAATCACATGAATATAAAAAAAGTAGTAGTAATAGGATCTGGCACTATGGGCAGTGGAATTGCAGCCCAAATAGCAAATGCTAGTATTGATGTTACACTTCTAGACTTACCTTCGAAAGAGGGGTCTAGAAACCAAATTACAGAAAACGCTAAAGAAAGAATTAAAAAATCACGACCTCCACTTTTAGTAGAAAATAACAAAGCAGAATTAATTAAAGTTGGAAATATTGATGATGACTTTAATGAAGTTGCAGAAGCTGACTGGGTTGTGGAGGCTGTTGTTGAGAGAATAGATGTTAAACATAAAATTTATGATAAAATTCAGACTACAAGAAAGAACAATTCAATAATTTCATCTAATACATCTACAATCCCATTAAAAATCTTATCAGCAAATATGTCAGATGAAATGAAAAAAAATTTTTGTATTACGCATTTTTTTAACCCAGTTCGTTATATGGCATTGCTTGAGATAGTAACTGAAGAAGTTAATGACATTGAAAAAATAAATTTATTAAAACAATTTTGTGATGAAAAACTTGGTAAAGGTGTAATTATTTGTAATGACACCCCAGGATTTATAGGAAACAGAATTGGAGTTTATGCAATGCAAGTTGCGATGACAGAAGCTTTTAAAATGAAGATATCTATAGAAGAAGCAGATGCTGTTTTTGGAAGACCTATGGGTATACCAAAGACTGGTATCTTTGGGTTGTACGATTTAATTGGTATTGATTTGATGGCTGATGTTTTAAAAAGTTTTTTAAAAGAACTACCAAAAGATGATCCTTTCCACGAGGTTGCACAAGAAATTCCATTGGTCACAAAACTTATTCAAACTGGGTATACGGGAAGAAAAGGTAAAGGTGGTTTTTATAGAATAAATAAATCTAATGATAAAAAAATTCTTGAAGCTATTAATTTAGAAACTGGCGAGTATCACCCAAGTCAGAAAATTAATTTAGGTGTTGGGGATAAAATTGACATTAAAAAACTTATTCAAAGAAAAGACAAATATGGTGAATATGCAAAATCAATTTTAACAAAAGTAATTAGGTATGCTGCATATTTAATCCCTGATGTATCATCAAAATATATAGATATAGATGATGCACTAAGATTAGGGTTTAATTGGACCCTTGGTCCTTTTGAAATGCTTTCAAATATTGATACAAAAAATTTTATTGTTCAAAATACTGATATTAACTTCTTTAAAGACTTAGAGGGAATTTTTGAATTTAACAAAAGACCTGGGTATTTAGATTCAAGTATTGATAATTTAAGATCGTTAAATTTACAAAAAACTTTTGAGAACCCTTCTGCTAATGTTAAAAATGCTTCATCATATCAGGTTGTTGAATTTACTACTAAGGCTAACGCTTTAGATACTGACTCTATGTTAGCTTTAAAAGAGGCTGCTCAAAATAATAAAAGCACAATTGTGATTAATGATGCAATGCAATTTTCTGCTGGTGTAAATTTAAATTATGTAATGGAATTTGCTAAAAATAATGAATGGTCTAAAATTGAAAAATTTATAATTGATTTCCAACAAACTTGTAAAACAATAAAATATGCAGATAAGCCTTTTATTGCCGCGCCATCAGGACTTGCTATTGGTGGTGGTTTTGAAGTTGTATTACATTGTGATTATAACGTTGCTCATACAAATGTTGTTCTGGGACTAGTTGAATCTTTAGTTGGACTTATTCCTGCTGGTGGGGGTTGTAAGGAAATGTTGTGGCGCTGGTTACAAACCCCAGAAGGTAAAGAAAATTCTGAACATGCGTCTATGAAGGTTTTTGATCTTATTGGTTACGCCATTACAGCTACTTCACCAAATGAAGCGCTGCCAAATCAATTCTTTTTAGAAAAAGATAAGGTAGTAATAAATAGAGACAGACAATTATCAACAGCTATCGATTTATTAAATAATATTGAGGGAATATATGAAAAACCATCTCAACCTAAATTCAATTTAGGCGGTAGTGCTGTCAGAGATAAAATGTTTGAAAAACTTGAAGCACTATATAATGAAAATAAAATTTTAGACCATGGATTAGAAGTAGGTAAGCAAATTGCCTTTGTGCTCAGTGGTGGAAATACAAATATTGATAATGAATTAAGTGAAGATGATCTCTATAATCTTGAATTAGAAGCTTTTATGAGACTTATCCAGATGCCTAAAACTCAAGAGCGAATAAAACATACGCTTGAAACTGGAAAACCATTAGTAAATTAAATTAATTTCTTGTAGTATTTGATCCTTATAGGAGACTGATGAGTAATTTTGATACAAACTTAGATAAAAATTCAGCCAATTTTATTCCATTATCACCATTAAGTTTTATAACCCGTGTAAAAGATATTTACCCAAATTATGACTCTTTAGTTTACGGAAATAGAAGTTATACTTGGCTTGAAACATATAATCGATGTACCAAGTTTGCTAGTGCTTTAGCAAAAAAGGGAATTACAAAAGGAAGTACAGTTTCAATAATAGCTGCAAATACTCCGGAATTATTTGAAGCACATTATTCTATCCCAATGACTGGTGGTGTTATTAATACAATCAACACCAGACTTGATGCAGAAACAATTGCATATATTTTAGATCATAGTGATGCAAAACTTCTTATAACTGATACTCAATTTTCACCTACAATGAAAAAAGCTTTACAAATATATGGGAAGAATATTCCTATTATTGATATTCATGATGACCAAGCAGTTTTAAAAGATGGTGAAGGTGAAAAAATTGGAGAAATGACATATGAAGAATTTTTACAAACGGGTGAAGACAATTATAATTGGTCTTTACCTGAAGATGAATGGCAAGCAATCTCACTAAGTTATACATCAGGCACAACTGGTAAACCAAAAGGTGTTGTGTATCACCACCGTGGATCATATTTAATGTCTACAGGAAGTGTTACAGCATGGAACATGCCTAATAAATTAACATTTCTTTATACAGTTCCAATGTTCCACTGTAACGGATGGGGTTACCCTTGGACAGCTGCTTTAATACATGCAAAGATTGTTTGCTGCAGGTACATTGTTGCAAAAGATATCTACAATTTAATAGATAAATACAAAGTAACTCATTTTGGAGGTGCTCCTATAGTTTTGAGTTTAATTGCCAATGCTGATGAAAAAGATAAAAAAGAAATAAATCATAAAGTATATGTACTTACTGCAGGAGCCCCACCAACGAGTGCAATTCTTGAAAAAATGGATAACTTAGGTTTTGAAGTTATGCATGTATACGGATTAACCGAAACATATGGCCATATTCTTCAATGTGCTTGGAATGAAGAATGGGAATCACAATCAAAATCTGAAAAAGCCGATATTAAAGCAAGACAAGGTGTTCGTTATCCAAATACAGAAGAAGTATGTGTTGCAGATCCTGAAACATATGAAAAAGTTCCAATGGATGGAGAAACCATGGGAGAAATTTTGATTCGAGGTAATGTTGTTATGAAAGGATATTACAAGAATAAAGAGGCTACTGAAACATCAATGAAAAAAGGATGGTTTCATTCTGGAGATTTAGCTGTTGTTTACCCCGATGGATATATTCAAATAAAAGATAGATCAAAAGATATTATTATTTCTGGTGGAGAAAATATTTCATCAGTGGAAGTTGAAAATGTTGTTGCAAAACATCCAGCCGTTTCCTTGGTTGCAGTAGTCGCGAAACCAGATGAGAAATGGGGTGAAACTCCATGTGCTTTTGTAGAATTAGCACCTGGAAAAAATGTCACAGAAGATGAAATAATTCAGTTTTGTAAAGAAAATATGGCTGGATTTAAAAGACCAAAGCATGTAATCTTTGGTGAATTACCAAAAACATCAACTGGGAAGATACAAAAGTTTGAATTAAGAACAAAAGCAAAGGAGTTATAAATGGATCCAAAAACTTATAAATTTGACACACTAAGTCTACATGCTGGTTATCAACCAAGTAAAAACGCTGGCTCAAGACAAGTACCAATTTATCAAACAACTTCATATATGTTTGATGATGTTGATCATGCGGCAGCACTTTTTAATTTAGAAAGAGGTGGTCATATTTATAGTCGTATGTCTAATCCAACAGTTCAGGTTTTAGAAGAAAGAGTTTGTGCACTTGAAGGAGGAACAGCTGCTCTTGCAACTGCATCTGGAATGAGTGCAATATTTTTAACTATTATGACTCTTTGTAATGCTGGTGATCACATGGTTGTTTCTTCTCAGCTTTACGGTGGAACAGTAAATTTATTTAGACTAACACTTCCAAAATTTGGTATTAAAACAACTTTTGTAAAACCTAGAGATACAGAAGGTTTTAAAAAAGCTATTCAGCCAAATACTAAAGGTATTTTTGGTGAGCTTGTTGGTAATCCAGGTAATGAATTAATGAACATGCCTGAAGTTTCTAAAATAGCAAAAGAAGCAGGTATCCCACTAATAATTGATAGTACTTATCAAACTCCTTATTTGTGTAGACCTTTTGAACACGGAGCTGACCTTGTTGTACACTCACTAACTAAATGGATGAGTGGTAATGGTTCTTCTATGGCAGGTATATTAGTAGAAGGTGGAACTTTTGATTGGATGCAAAATGATAAATTTCCTTCAATGACAGAACCCTACGAAGGCTATCATGGATTATCATTTGCAGAAGAATTTGGCCCAACAGCTTTTACAATGATGGCAAGAGCTGAGGGGATGAGAGATATGGGGCCATGTTTAGCACCACAAAATGCATGGAATATCTTACATGGTATAGAAACTCTTTCACTTCGTATGGAAAAACACTGTTCTAATGCTTTAAAAATGGTTGAGTATTTATCAAATCATGAGAGTGTTGCTTGGGTTTCTCACGCTAGTGCCCCTGGTCATCCAGATAAGGAACTTGCAGAAAAAATCTTACCTAAAGGAACCGGATCTATGATTGCTTTTGGAATAAAAGGTGGCAAAGAAGCTGGTGCAGCATTTATTAATAACGTTAAACTTGCATCACATTTAGCTAATGTGGGTGATGCTAGAACGCTAGTTATACATCCAGCATCTGCAACTCATTCTCAAATGGATGAGGCTACTCTAAAATTTGCAGGATTATCTCATGATATGATCAGACTTTCTGTTGGTTTAGAAGACTTTGAAGATATCGTAAATGATTTTGAAGATGGATTTAGAGCAGCAAAAAAACCACGTTTAGTTGCGAACAAATAAATGAAATTCAAAGTTCGAGGAATTGATACGTTTGCCTCCACAGGAGGCAGACCCTTTGACAAAAATAAACCTCTAATCGTTTTTGTTCACGGTAGTGGTTTGAGTCATATGGTCTGGGTTCTTCAAACACGTTATTTTGCATTTCGTGGATATAGTGTTTTAGCAGTTGATTTACCAGGTCATGGCTTATCATCTGGAGAAAGTTTAAAAACAATTGAGGAAATGGGTAATTGGATTGGGGATGTAATAGAAGCGGTTGGTTGTAAGCAAGCTTCACTTGTAGGACATTCTCAAGGCTGTCTTGTAACTATGGAATGTGTTCAGCAACATCCTGAAAAAATAAAAACATTAACGCTTATGGGAGGCGCATCTGCAATTCCTATGAATCCAGAATTACTAAGTTTAGCGGAAGAAAGTAATCCTAAGGCAGTTGATCTAATGATGGATTTTGCTCATGGACCAGCAGGACATTTTGGAGGCCATCCAGTTCCCGGGCTTTATCATCTTAATGTCGGATCAATGTTGGTTCAAAATAAAGAGATTAAAGATACATTGGGTGTCGACTTTAGAGCGTGTGATAATTACAAATCTGGACCAGAGACTGCAAAAAAATTAAATTTGCCGACTATTTCAATATTAGGCGCACAAGATAGAATGTGTCGATTGAAAGATGGAAAGAAACTTGCTGAAATGATTAAAGGCTCTGAAGTACATATTATTGAAAATTGTGGTCACATGATGCTTTTGGAAGAGGCAGATCAAACTTTAGAAATACTTAAGAAATTTATTCTTGAGAAAGATCCTATTAACCCACAATAGTCTTATTTTTTTTCTTCACCATCAGGTCTTGTGAGCTCTTCTAATTTTCTCATTTCTTCTTCTTGCTTAAGACGTTCTTGTTCTTCACGCTTTTTTTTACGCTCTTCAGCTTTCATTTTAAGCTTAAGTTCTTTTTGCATTTTGCGGTCTCCCGCCTTTGATTTGTGATTAAAATGAATACCCATAATAAAGTTTTGACTTTATACTAAATAATTAATTTTTTTTCTAGTCTCTTAATTACTAATTTCTAGCCAACCAAATAATAAGTACAAAAACAAGGATAGCTATAGCTTGGAATAAAACTCTTAATCTCATTAATTTATTACTGTGATTTTTATTTAATTTACCGTTAACTGCCATTGCAATGACACCAATTATAACCACTGCTAGAGTAGCTGCCATAAATAGAATAAGGATTATTTGCATTGTACCCATATATATAACTTATATAAAACTTTTCTTGATTGAAGCAAGAATTCATACATAAGACTTTTATGGATAATATTTTATCAGGCCCTGCAATTTCTAAACACGACAATCCTACAAAATTAATGGTAATGCTGCATGGATATGGTGATAATGCTGCAAATTTTGTACATTTAGCTGAGCCTCTAGATGTAGATGAGTGGGGAATGCATTATATTGCATTAAATGCTCCGAGTATTATGCCAGGAAATCCAATGGGCTACCAATGGTTCGATCTTTATATTAATGGAGTTTACATATCTGATTTGGGTCCAAAAGAATATGATATGATAAATAAAATTATTCAAGAGAATGTAATAAAAATCAATAATACAATTTCATTAATTTTAAAAAATTTGAAATTGGAAATGAAAGATTGTTTTGTGATGGGATTTTCACAGGGCGGTATAATGGCTTTTGAATTAGGAAGGTCGATCAAATCTAAATTAGGTGGAATAGGAATTATATCATCAAGAATAATAAAAAAAGATGAGACTCCAAATCCCATTTTTCAAAAAACACCAATTTTTATATCTCATGGTGCCCAGGATGATGTACTGCCAATATCAAATTTCAATCAGTCTATAGATATTTTAAAAAAGAATAAGTATAATTTTGAGTCACATCTCATTGAAAAAGATACACACACAATGTCACAAGATACAATCAAATTATTTCAAGATTTTATAAAAAAAAATATTTAAAGTAATCGAATCATAATAATATAGTACTATCTTAATTGTATGAAATTAGTTAATAGTAATTAATATGGGTACGATCCAAAATCCAGCTCTTGTTCTAAATGCTGATTTTCGGCCACTATCATACTATCCACTTTCATTATACTCTTGGCAGGATGCTATCAAAGCAGTTTTCTTAGAAAGGGTTTCTGTCATTGAAAGTTATAAACAAGAGGTTCATTCACCAAATTTAACTTTTAAGCTTCCAAGTGTAATTGCATTAAAAGATTATGTAACCCCTCAAAGAAAACCGGCATTTACAAGATTCAATGTTTTTTTAAGAGACAATTTTACTTGTCAGTATTGCACCATTCGCTTTCCTGCAAACGAATTAACTTTTGATCATTTAGTTCCAAAGTGTTTAAATGGTAAAACAACTTGGGAAAATGTTGTTTCGGCTTGTACATCATGTAATTTAAAAAAAGGTAGAAAATTGATTCAAAACACAGAAATGAAATTATTTAAAAAGCCATTAAGACCATCCTCGATACAACTACAAAATAATGGTAGAAATTTTCCACCAAATTTTCTTCACGAAACTTGGAGGGATTATTTATATTGGGATACAGAATTAGAAAACTAAACTTTTTTTGATATAGCAATTGCTGTTTTACAACCTAATTCTATAATTTTAGACATAATTTTGTAGCCAGGAGTACTTTCAGCATCATGTTCAATCCCAATATCATGATGTTCCAGTTCATCATCTCTAAATTTGGATATTGTTTTTTTTAGATCTTTATGATCATCCTCTAAAAGTTCTAATTGTTCCTGATAATGATCACCGATTACTTTTTCAACTGCAACAGTACAAGCCATTGCGGCTTTTTCACCTAATAGTGCAGTTGATGCCCCTAAAGCATAACCAGCAATATTCCAAACTGGTAAAAGAGCCGTTGGCCTCACTCTATGTTCTAATATAAGCTCGTTGAATTTATCAATATGCTCTTGTTCTTGCTCTGCCATATGAAGTATTGTTTTTCCAATTTTTGAGTTTTTTCCAAATACTGCTATTTGCCCATCATAAATTCTTGTCGCACCATACTCTCCAGCATGATCAACTCTGATTATTTCCTCTAAAACTTGACGTTGAGTTTTTTTTTTATTTTTTCTAATATTTTTTTTCTTTGTTGTCATAATTATAGATATATAGTGCATTTAAAATGAAAATAAACAACATCACAATAGTGTTAATTGAAGCGGCAGAGAAACCAAATAAACTCCATATCACTTCATCGCAGCTAATTATTTGTTGATTAAAAATTTGCTCTTTCAAGTCATTTTTGTTTTCAGATATCGAAAGGTTTACTGAACAGCCTGCGGGCCCTTTAAGTAGTTTATTTTCAACGCCAACATGCCATACAGAATAAAAAATTCCATAAACTGTACCTAGCTGAATTAAAAAGGATAAATAGTATCTTAAATGGTATGATATAAATAAACCAATAAATGATATTAGAATAAAAAAATAATATGGATGTCGTTGTTTAAGACATAATGTACATGGTTGTAAATTAAAATAATTTTCAGCAATCAAGGCTAAAGATATAGAAAAAATACTTATTGCAAGTAGGATAACATACCAGTTTTTAAAAATCATAAAATGTTAATCACAAAAATACTACCAATTAGTATTACAATAAATAAAATCGTAAGAATATTAAAATATTGATCAATAAATCTTTTTACATTTTCTCCATAAAAATACAATAATGTAGCTACTATATAAAATCTCGCACCTCTTGAGATAAATGAACAAATTAAAAAAACTATTACGTTTAGTTCAAACAAACCGCTTGCAATAGTAATAACTTTAAAAGGAAAAGGTGTAAAACCAGCAATAATTACTATCCAAGCTCCATATAATTTATATAAATTTTTAAAATTTTCTAAAGCATCTTCCAAGTGGTATAATTCAACTAGTAGTATACCAATACTATTAAATAAAACTAATCCAATTATGTAGCCTAATAAACCTCCAAATACAGATGAAATTGTACAAATAAATGCAAATAAAAATGCTTTGATTCTATTAGCTAAAATCATTGGTATTAAAATAATATCTGGCGGAATAGGAAAAAAAGAACTCTCAGCAAAAGAAATTATACTTAAGAACCACGGCGCACTTTTGTGTGATGACTTTTTAAGAGTCCAGTTATAGAGATTTCTAAATATTTTCATTTAAAATATAATGGTAGGAGTAGAGGGAATCGAACCCACACCACCGAAGTGACCGGATTTTGAATCCGGCGCGTCTACCAGTTCCGCCATACTCCCATATTATTTTCCTTAGTATTTATAGGTTTTTAAATCTAAATCTATCAATTTATAAAACATTTTCTGATTCACAGGGAATCAATAGGGAATCTCAAATTAGATATTATTTTAATGAAAAAATATCTTTATAAATAAATAATGAAATTAATTTATTTTTTTATAATGATAACTTTTTTAAGTTTTGAGTTAAATGCTCAAGGATTGATTGCAGGAACATATCACTCTGATGGATCAATCACTGACAACAATGGTAAAGTTATAAGAAAAAGTTATGCTGATAGATACCAAGAGGCTTTGGATAAGTTTAATAATGGTGAGGAAATTGAAGATTGGCCTACTGTTAAAAAAAATAAAAAAGGAAAGACTTTCGGAAAAAAGGGTTTCTTTGGTGAAAATATTCTTGAAGAGGGAGCGCCACTTTTAGCTATAGACAAAGTAAGCGGATCAAAGGATGAAATATTAAATAACATTGCTAAGCAAAATGGTTATGTAAACGAAGATATTTTAAAATTATCATTAGTTGCAAACTCAAGTGAAGAATTTAAAATTGAAAATAATATTTCCAATGAAGCATTTGAAGCATTAAATAATTCATATCAGAAGTTAGTAGCAGCAGGTATTTTAGGTGAAAATTTTTCAGACTTTGACGATTTATCTAGTTTAATTTCTAATACTGGTATTGATCCAGAAACCGGTAATGCTATTCTAGCACCTGATGATGGTATAGTTACAGGAGGATTAGTTAATGATGAAGATATCCAAATTGAAGGTATAGATCCAGGAGCAAGTTTAGCTGAAATAGCTGAAAGCTTAGATCTTGATTCATCTTTGGTTACAAGTAAAGCCATGGCAGAAACATTATCTGCGGTAGCTAATGAAGTTTCAAATGATGTGGGTTCTGAAGATCCAAATACTGGACCGGCGATTGATCCAAATACAGGAAGCGCACCTTTGCCAGCTGAATAATTAAAACAAAAAGATAATAAAATTCTCACTTTTTAAAACTACAGTGATATAGGTAAATAGTATCTATGAAATTAAAAGTATTATTTTATTGGTATACCTAGATAAATAATACCCCTGCCATCAAATTACAAATTTATGAATTCAATTATCTTGTCTACTGAACTATTGATTATATAAGAAGATCCAAAATTTGATAAATGATGTCTATCACTAAAAATCCATTTATCATCTATCCTAGTGTAACAAATTTGATTTTTACAAATATAATCGTTTGGATTAATAAAATATTTAGTAATTTTAGAAGTATTATTTAATACAGCATGGTTGATTTTTTCATAATATTCATAAAGCTTATCAGTTTTATGAAAACTTTTTAAACATCTATCAATTTTAAAGTATTTATAAACTGCATTATCAGACAAACATATTTCTATACTATGATGTTGTATTTCTATGTTATCTAAAAAGATTAAGATTTTAAGTGGAAATTTGAAATTTTCTAAAAATTTATTAATTTTATTCTCTATTTGCTCATTATGTATCGAATTATAGAGTTCCCATTTATAACTAAAAACAATTTTATCAATTTTATTTCTTTTAATATAAGATGTTAGTTTTGCGATTAATTCATTACATTTTTTTAAATTTGGATAATTATCAATAATATTACAGTCTGTCGGTAGTTGGAATATAGCAAACCCAATTTTTTCTTTTTTTGATAATTCATTCAAACCATAATAATAATGTCTTGCGTGACTATCTCCAACAATTATCATTTTGTTATCATATTTATTTAGATTAGTAATTTCACACAAATATTTTCCTTCAGATATTACAATGTCACATCCTTTTCCACCAAATTCAAATCCAGTATTAATACTTATTCCTGCACTTTCTACTTTTAAATAAACATCAAAATCTGTTTTATTAATTAATGTATTTTCAATTTTTATAAATGTAATAATTAGTAATAAGAAATATATAAAAATCAAAAATCTATTTTTTAAAATCATAAAATTTTTTTTCTATATAGTGATAGTTTAATATTGATAATGAAATTATTAAAAATAATAAAATTAAATAATCTATAAGTATTAACTTTTCAGCTACTACATATCCATAAAATATAATTATTGGATAATGAAATAGATATAATGAATAACTTATTTTACCTAAATAATTTATATAGGTATTATCAAAACGAACCCAATCTTTTACTTTCTGATGTTTTATTATTATTATACCTACGGCTAAACTAATTACAATAATCTCTATATTAAAGAACAAAATATTAATCTTAACTATATTGAATTGTATCAATAATAAATAAATGTAAGAAATATAGAGAAAAATTGAAGGTATTAAGTTGTTTAATTTATTTCTAAAATAATAAAAAATACTTCCAATAAAGAATTCATTAAATCTTAAATTTGAATAGAAACTTGTTCTTTCAAAATTATTGAAAAAATAATAATTCAAAAAACTAAATAATGAAAAAACTACAAAAGCTATTATTAAACTATATTCAGGTTTTTTAAAAAATTTTTTTACTATGATAAACAATAAGGGATAAAAAATATAAAATTGAAGTTCCAAACCAATAGTCCAAAGGTGTAGAAGAGGTCTATAAATATTTTCTAAGTCAAAATAATCAGTATTAAAATAAAAGTAATAATTAGAAACACCTAGTAGTGAAAAAAAAATTTGGTTTTGTAAATCTTCAAAATGATTTGGACTTAAAATAAAAAAACCTAATAATAATGTAAATAGACATACTACAGTAAGTCCTGGAAATATTCTTTTTAATCTTCTGCTAAAGTAATGTTTAAAAAAATTTTTTTCATTTTTAGAATATTTTTCAACTATTTTTGCAATTAAATATCCACTTATTACAAAAAAAATATCTACTCCTATAAAACCGTTCGTAAATATTTCTTGATTTAAATGAAATAATAATACCAAAAGGACAGAATAGCCTCTAAGTGCTGTAATTGATTTTATGTTATCCACTAATAATCAGTAATTATTTCTCTCTGTAAATCATTAATGGCATTTTTAATTTCAAAGAGTCTATTTTTTTCAAAAAAAATATCTTTTTTATTATTAATTTTTATTTCATTATTGAACAACAAATATATTTTATTTTTCCTCAAGATTTCTTTTTTATCAAAACTTTCTGAAACACTATTTTTAATATGTGAATATAATTTAACATCCAAAGAATTATAATGTGAAATTATTTCTTTATTCTGATTTATTTCAAAAAAATTACCCTTTGATTGTTGTGTCCACTGATACAAAACATTAGGAAAATCAAATTTAGAAATAAGATAATTAATTAAAAAATTAATCTTTGTAATATCAACAACTAAATCAATTTCCCTTTCAAGAATATTTATTGCTTCATCCAAATTTTTCTCATTTAAATCTTTTGATTGTATATTCATCAAATTATTTTTTGAAAATAATCGGGTAATCAAATTTAAAGGTACTAATTCTTTCTCTAAACATTCTTCTAAACTAATATTTTGTTTTATTCTTTTCCTATGTATCTCATGATTTATATGTGAAATAAATCTTTCAACTGGATCCCTTATTACTGTAACTAAAAATCTATTTTGAAAATATTTCGTATAATAATATGGAATATGACCATAAATGAAATCATAATTTTTTTTCAAAAAATAATTTTTATTTTTTTCAAAACTTATTTTTTTTAATCTATGATAATCTTTTGATTGCCATAAAAATAAATGTGCTAGTATATTTGTTACCGTAGTTCCCCCACATTTAGGTATGTGAAAAAAAAGTATCTTTTTATTTATAGTCTTTGTCTTATAACCTTCACATAAGTAATATTTATTATTTTTCATCAATGTAAGACTTTGCATATTCTTTAATCTTTTCTAACATTGAATAAACTCCATTCCTTCTACCAGGTGTTAATAAGCTTTCTAACTGCAAAACTTTTAAATAAGAAAAATCAGAGCTAATTATTTCTTCTGGACTTCTATTTCCATAAATATCACATAAGATTGTTACCATTCCTTTAGATATAAATGCGTCAGAGTCTGAGTGAAAACAAATCTTATCTTTATTTTTATAAGGTACAAGCCATACTTGAGCTTGGCAGCCAGATACTTTGAATGTATCGTTTCTATATTCTTCTGGAAAATTTTTTGCGTTTTTCGATTGGTCAATTAAAAATTTATATTTATCCATTCCATCATCAAAAAGTTCTAAGCTTTCTTTATAATAATTAATTCTGTCTTTAATTGTTGTCATTAAAAAAATATCTTAACTCTTTTGCACTATCCTCAGGTAATACATCCATTATAAATACACCAGCCAAAGACTCCGATCCAGCCAAGATTTTAGGCTTATCTCCATGTCGAAGAGGTGGATAAAATTCAACATGAAAATGGAATTTGTTATCTTCAAAAAAAGGTGATGCATGTAATCCCATAATATATGGGCACTTTCTACCTAAAAATCTATCATATCCCTTTACAACATTTTGAAGACATTCTGCAAAATCCTTTATTTCTTTCAAACCAAATTGCCAAGGACCTGGAAATTGTTTTTTTGGAATAATCCATACTTCATAGGCATATCTTGCAAAAGGTGGAATAGCTGCAATAAAATTTTCATTTTTATAAACAAAATATTTATCTTCTAATTCATCTATAATTTTCATAATAAAATTTTCATTTTTAAATGCTTCTAATTCTTTTGATATTACAGGAGGAATAAATGGATATGCATATATTTGTCCATGAGGATGATGAAGTGTAACACCACATTCTTTACCTCTGTTTTCAAAAGGTAAAACATATTTTACTTCATCCATTTTCATTAATTCTTTATATCTATCTACCCATACATGAGTAAGTAGCTCAATTCTTTCTAAAGGCATCTCCGCAATTGTATTTGTGTGTTCAGATGCATAAACTACCACTTCACAACAGCCTTTTGATGCTTTTGTTTCTAATTTTTCTAAATTTATCTTTTCTGCATTAGAATTAAAGCTTGGCCATCTATTTGGGAAAACTGCAATTTCAAAATCTGAAAATGGAATTTCAGTAGGAAAATCCAAATCCTTTCCTGGGCATAAAGGACAATATTCTTTTGGTGGAAATGAAGTTCTATTTTTTCTTTCTGATGAGTATGTTACCCATTCTTGCCTTGCTGGATTCCAACGCATGTGAGGCTTTGGTATTTCATTTATTTGAATTTGCTCTGATGGTTCTTCATTATGATTTTTAAAACCAAATAAAAGTAAATTTTTTTTATCATTTCTTATAAAATTTCTTTTAAAAATTTTGTTCATTAACTTTCTTTTCCCAATTCACTGACGATTTAATTATTTTTGCAAGATCATTGTATTTAGGTTCCCATTTTATATTTTTTTGTAATTTTGATATATCTGAAACTAGTTTTTCTACATCTCCATCTCTTTTTTGAGAAAAAGAAAATTTTATTTTATTTTGATATATTTCATTAGCTTTATTAATAACATCTAGTACTGAAAAACCTTTTCCATATCCACAATTAAATAAATCTGATTTTGAGTATTCTAATAAATATTTAGTAACCTCTAAATGTATATCTGCTAAATCACTTACATGAATATAATCTCTTATTGCTGTGCCATCAGGAGTATTATAGTTAGAGCCATAAACTTCAATGATATTTTTTTTTCCTACAGCAACTTCACTTAAAATTTTTATTAAGTGAGTAGATTTTTTAGAAACTTGTCCCGATCTTAATTTTTCATCAGCACCAGCAACATTAAAATATCGTAAAATGATAAATTTAAAATGTTCTTTATGTAACATTAAATACTCCTCTGTTTTTATTTTAGATTCCGCATATGGATTTTGAGGGTATAATTTATCATTTTCTGTAACAATATTTTTTTTTGAATTACCATAGGCAGAAGCGGTTGAAGAAAAAATAATTTTATTCAAGTTGTTATCTTTACAAGTATTGAATAATGTAATTGAATTTTTAGTATTGTTATAAAAGTATTTTTCAGGATATTTGACGGATTCTTCTACTTTAATAAAACCGGCAAAGTGCATTAATGCATCAAATTTATTTTTTTTTATTATTTCTGAAATTTTTCCAACTTCATTAACATTACATTCAGTAAAATTGGCATTATTTGGTATTAAGTTTATATTCCCAGTTGAAAGATCATCAATTATATGAACTTTGTGACCATTGTCTAACAAAGATAATGCAACATGACTACCAATATAACCAGCTCCACCCGTTAGAAGTATATTCATTATTAATATTATTAAATTATATTAACTTATAAAAGTAGAAAATAAATTTTTACACACACACATTTAGCTACATTTAATGTAAAAAAATATTCACAATTGTTATATATGTGATATTTTCTTAATTATGGAATTAATAGATACACACCAACACTTAGTATATCGTGATCAGGCATCTTACGGATGGGCTAAAGGTATAGAAGCACTGTCAGGAAATTTTACACTAGATGACTATAAAAATCTTACAAAAGGTTTTGATATTAAAGGAACTCTTTTCATGGAAACTGGAGTTGATGATCCAGACTACAAAAATGAAGCAAATTTTGTTAAATCACTTATGGATAACCCTAATAGCGGTATCAAAGGTTTGATTGTTTCAATAAGACCAGAAGAAGATAATGGTTTTGATCCCTGGTTGGAGGAAACAATTGAAATGAAAGCTGCTGGTTATAGAAGGATACTTCATACTATGCCAGATGAGACCTCTCAATCACTAACTTTTAGAAACAATGTAAAAAAAATTGGTGCAGCAGGAAAACCTTTTGATATTTGCTACTTACCTACTCAATTAAAAATTGCTTCTGAATTGGCAAAAGAATGTGATCAAATGGATTTAGTTTTAAATCATTGTGGAGTACCTTCAATTGCTGCTGGTGAAATTGATCAATGGGGAAAAGATATAAAATCTCTTTCAGAATGCCCAAATGTAACTTGTAAATTATCTGGTCTAATGGCGTATTGTGCACCAGAAACTTCTTCTTACGAAACTATAAAACCATATGTTGATCATGTTCTAGAATGCTTTGGGCCAGACAGAATGGTTTGGGGTAGTGACTGGCCTGTTGTAAATCTTGGTAAAGGTATTCAAGAGTGGATAAATGTTACACATACTATTTTAGGTAATCTTTCAGATGATGAAGCAAAGAAGGTTGCAAGTTCAAATGCAGAACGAATATATAAGATTTAATGTTTTAAAGCCCCCATTGTCATTCCAGCAATAAACCATCTTTGAAAAACTGCAAAAATTATCATTACAGGAATTATTGTAATCATAACTGATGCGCTGTAAGTACCAATGTTTACTTGATACCTACTTGTACCAATTTTTGCCAAGCCAACAGGAACCGTATGGATTGTTGGATCTTGCATGAATATCATAGCGTAAATAAATTCATTCCAAGTATCTAAAAATAATAATATTACACAAGTTGCAATAGCTGGTTTAGCAAGTGGTAAGAGAACTTTCATTAATAATTGAAAATCAGACGCACCATCAACAGTTCCAGCTTCAGTCAACTCATAGGGAATTTGTTCGTAAAACATTCTTAAAATTAAAATTCCTATTGGAATTAAAAAGCCAGCATATGCAAGAATAACAGCTTGATATGTGTTAATTATACCAAGATAAATTAAAATATAAAAAAGTGGAATTAGTAACACCTGAGCTGGCATTGCAACACTTGCTATCATTACATTGTATAAACTTTCTTTTAAAGGAAAGCGTAGATGACTAAATGCAAACGCAGCAAATATAGACATAGAAATTATTAAAGTTACTGAAAGTGAAGTAACCACGGCACTATTTAAAAACATTCTAGGAAAAGAAACTTTTAATTTTTGTTCAGCATTAACAAATGCATCAATATAATTTGCAAAGGAGAATTCATAAGGTATTAAAAAATATCTTGCACTATACACGGTTTCTGGAGACCTTACAGATAGTGATAAAGTATAAAGTAATGGAAAAATAATTATAATAATAAAAAATAAAACAACAATTCTTGTAATGATATAGAAAATTGGACTTCTTTTAAAACTAGCACCGTAGTTATTTATTTTATTTGTTTCCATAAACTAATTTTCTCTTCTTATTCTTTTACTTACAATAATTCTTGCAACAGCTATAGTTAAAATACATGCAAATATTACAAATGCTACTGCTGCTCCAACGCCCATTTTGTTTGGCCCTCCTGCTGAAAATGAATAATAATATAGATAAGATGCTAGAACCTCTGAGTAATGTGCTGGGCCACCTCTGGTTAAAACATACACTATATCAAAAGCTCGAAACCCTCCAATCAAATTTAATATCATATTTAGAATTGTTGTAGGCCACAATAAAGGAATAATAATTGAAAATATTTTTTGAGACCAATTTGCACCATCAATATCAGAAGCTTCTAGTAATTCAATATTCATACTTTGGAGACCTGCATAATAAATAACCAAATTATATCCAATCCATTGCCATGTATTAACCATTATAATTAACCACATCACAAGACTTACAGAAGACAGATATGAATAATCAAGACCTAAAATTGAATTTAACACACCGTCTTGCTCTAAAATTTTTTTCCATACTAATCCAACTGAAACCGGTGCCAAAACACACGGAAAAAAGATAATTGAGCGCACTAAAATAGAAAATTTAAAATTACCAAAAAAAATAAAAATGGATAAAATTAAAGCAATACCTGTTTGAATAAATACTGCACCAAATACAAATAGAAATGTATTTTTAAGAGCAATCCAGAAATATTTATCTTCATAAATTTTAATAAAATTATCAATTCCTACAAATTTACGAAATAAATTTGTTTCAAAACCTGTAAAATCAAAAAAACTTAATACTAAAGATGTTAGTCCAGGAATGACATTAAAAGTAAGAAAAATAAATACCGCAGGTAATAAATAAAATAATGTTTTAATTTGGAAAGTTTTATAAATCATCTAAAAAAGATTAGGGGTATAAAACCCCTAATCTAAAAAATATTAGCCACTATAACCAGTGACGTCATTCATTTTTTCTACAATATCGTCAACTGATGTTACACCAAGAAACATTTCCATAATACCATCATATAAATGTTTCATTGGTTCTGCTTGAGAATAATAAATATTAGTATTTCTTCCTTCTGTAGCTAACATTTTTATACCATCATTAAATAATAAATTAGGTGATGCAGCTAACGCATCCATGTCAACTTGTGCAAGGTTTGCTGGAATTTGCCCGTAACTAGCAAAAGTCATAGAAGCTTTTGGGCTATTTGTTAGTTTTACAAATTCCATTGCTAAATCTTTATTTGGAGAATTAGCATTAATACCAAGATTAGTTCCCGTTGCTTTATTGTAAGTCATTGGAGAGTCACTAGATAATTTTGGATATGACATCATGGTTATACCTAAACTATCAGGTGTATTATAATCTGCAGGTGCAGATGAAATAAACCAATCACCATTGCAATAGATTCCAACACCTTCTCTTTCTAGCCATTTACCCCAAGCTTGTACTTGGTAATCCATACTTAATGAGTCTTTTCTCCAAACTCCGTTATCATTAAGAGTTTTGTATGCATTAAGTGCATCTCTGAACATTGGCTGATCCCATGAAATTTTTCCATCAAGAGCCATTCCCAATGAATCTTCAGGGTAATTATCATTTCCTTGGTTTACAAAATTTGCAAATCCATCGAAAACACACCAAGCTTCAACTGGCCCAAACATTAAACCATCAAGGCCCTTTTCTTTTGCTGCATTGCCAATAGCAACCCATTCGTCAACAGTATAAGAGTCACCAAAAGCAGGCAGTTCGAAACCTAAATCTTCAATCATATCATTGTAAACCCAAATTTCTTCTGTGAAAGCGTCTTGAGGAGCTAGATAAAGATTACCATTTCTACTTAACTCAGGAATATTAATATTGTTTCCTAACCAACCTTTCCATTCAGCATCAGCTTCTTCAGTTATGTTAACCAAATGTCCCGCATTCATAACTTCATCAAGATCAGGACCAGGATAAACTGCAAACACGTCAGGCCCTTTTCCAGATGAAAGAGCAGGTTTTAAGAATTCATTATAAGTAGAGACTGTATATTGTGTATACTCTACTTTAACTCCTGGATTAGCT
This sequence comes from uncultured Alphaproteobacteria bacterium, assembly GCA_902560675.1. Lineage (GTDB taxonomy): Bacteria > Pseudomonadota > Alphaproteobacteria > HIMB59 > CACPNW01. Next base: position 39,066 of record CACEMP010000011.1, read on the forward strand.
GCTTCAAATTCTTTTATAAAGTCAGCATAAGCATTTGTAATTCCTCCAACACCAGACTGCCAATCTACAACAGTAATAACAGTTTCTGCCTTTGCACTGATAGATACAAAGGTACTAATTAGTAGTGCTAGAGAAAATTTAAAAATATTTTTAATCATATTTTCCTCCAATATAAGTGATATTAAAGCACACTTGATAAGATAAATACACTTAAATTATCCAAATTATGGATAAAATTTATTGCTTTTTAGCCGTTTCTGTAACAAGATATTTTTTATATGGATAAACGTTACCAAATTTCAGAAATAAAAGTCTCAATTGTAAAAACACAAAGTGCTGGCGCAGACTACACTGATCATGCCGCAGGTCACTGGATTAATGATACAATTATTGCAAATCCAATGTCAATTTATAATACTTTCCAAGAGTCAAGATCCTCATGGGGTATGGATGTATTAAAAGGTATTTTTATAGAAGTTACAACCGAGGGAGGTCAACAAGGCTACGCAACTGCTTATGGTGGTTATATCGCAAGTTGGATAATTAAAAACCACTTAAACCGTTTCTTAATTGGTGCTGATGCTAGAGATCTAAATCTTCTTTATGATCAAATGTACAGAGCAGCAATTCCTTATTCTGGTCAAAATGGCGTTGTTATGAATACAATTGCTGGTATCGATTTAGCCTTATGGGATTTAATTGGAAAAGTTAGAGGCGAACCAGTTTATAAAATGATAGGTGGCAAAGTTAGAGATAAACTTCAAACATATGTAACAGGTCCAGAAGCAAAGCTTGCTCAAGATTGGGGACATGTAGGCTCAAAAATACCACTGCCTTACGGTCCAGGAGATGGGATTAAAGGTCTTAAGAAAAATCAAGAGTACATAATGGAAACTAGAAAACAAGTTGGACAAGACTATCGATTAATGGTGGATTGTTATATGTCACTTGACGTACCATATGCGATTGACCTTGCAAACGCTGTAAGAGAAGCAAATCTATTTTGGATTGAAGAAGCTCTTCCACCTCATGATCTTGAGAGTCACAAGTTAATTAAAGAGGCATGTCCTTGGCAAAAATGGGCAACTGGAGAACATACTAATTCTCGTTATGGATTCAGAAATATTATAAGAGATAGATCAGTAGATATTCTGCAGCCAGATCTTACTCTCTGTGGAATGACAGAAACATTACGAATTGCCGCTATGGCGTCTGCTTATGATATGATTGTTATTCCTCATTGCAGTGGTGTTTATGCATATAATTTTGGTATAGCTTCAACTTTAACACCTTTTAACGAGTTTATTAATTTACATCCAAAAGCAACAGAAGTAGTTCCTATTTTTGGTAAGATGTTTACCAACGAACCTGTACCTGTAAATGGCGAAGTAAGCTTAACTGATCTTCCTGGTTTTGGTGCTGAGTTAAATACTGAGGTTGAGTTAGAAGAAATTTAATTATATTTTTTTTGCTGTAGCAACTAACATTTTTATTTTATTTTTTACAATATCTATAGGTACATGACCAAAGCCACATTCACTTGTAAGTAATATTTTTTCTTTAGGAAAATATTCTAGCGCTGGTTTGATAGCATTAATAATGTCTTCTTCCGTTTCTGTATTATCAATTCTTTGGTCAATTACTCCAAGAGATACTTTTCCATCAAATTTCCAATCATTAAAAACATCCAACATTTTATAATGTAAGCTGCAGTGTTCTAGATGTATTTCATCAACTTTTAAAATTTTAAAAGCTTCAATCATATCAGTATATTTTCCAAAAAAACCTCTTTTTCGATGAGCATTACCACCGCATACATGAAGGTTAAAATCTACATTAGGAAATTTTTCAATAATTCCATTCAAAATTTCAGCAGCCCATTTTGTTTCATTTACATTTTCTGTCCAAACGGGTTCATCAAATTGAATATAATCACACCCTTCATTTACAACTTCTTCTAATTCTGTAGTTAACGCATTCGCATAAGCTTTTGTAAGAGCAATATCATCTGGATAGAGATCAAGTCTTTCATTAACACTAAATCTTGCTAACATATGGGGACCGGTAATTGTTTGTTTTACTCTAACGTTAGATGGAGTATTATCTCTCGCCACTCTCCATTTTTTTGCTAAACCAGTTTTCAGGTTTTTAATTTCATCTTTTACAACTGCACACTCAATTCCAAAACCTTTTGTTCCATGAGTCTTACTTAAATCTACACCTTTCATAGAACCACCAAGTGTAAAATCTTTACGAATTTTATTTATAGCATCCACCCCATCCAATCGTAATTGGTAAAACCAATACATATTTTCTCTATATCCTTCACCGTCTGTAATAATATCAAGACCGAGATCAGATTGTTCTTTAACTGCCCATTTAATCATTTCAAAAGACTCTTCCTCTGAAACACTTGGTTTGCGAAGTGTATCTTTTTGTATTTCTTTCCTCGGATAACTACCTGTGACTGTCGTTGTGTAACTCATATATCAATTACTCTCTCTTACATCTTGTATTAGACATTTAACACCTTCTTCAAATGATCTTGGATTAAAATCTATTTCTTTTCGAATTCTTTGATCATTTTGATCATCAATTAATGGCGTTGATTTTATATTTTCATCAAAATAGATTTCTGCATCTGGAATTATTTTTTTAACTGTTGCCTCTAATTGAGTACCATCTAAAGTTTCAGCACCTGTATTAAAGCAAGAATAATTTAAAGTTTCTTTTAAGGCTAAACGAACAAGTTGTTCAGCACAATCATCTACATAAATCCAATTGTCTCTATTTTTTTTTGAAAATGGTAAATGGGCTGGTTGGCCCAAAGCAGGTTTAGCAGCAAAATCTTCGGCCCAGTTTATTGCAGTATTTTGCCTACCATAACCATAGACAACTGATGGTCTAGTATATGCAATACTACATCCATGCTTCTTGATATATTTTTCAGCCATAAACTCATTAAGAAGTTTCATCACACCATATGTATAAAAGTGATTATTAATACCTGAGTAATCTTCTTCTGTTACGGCTCTGTTTCCAAAAAATTCTTGATGAGCACCATAAACAGTTTCGCTACTTGCAAATACTAATCGTCTAATTTTATACTTCACAATCATTTCAAATATTGAAGTAGTACCGACAATATTTATTTTACTTGCAAGTAATGGATTTTCTTCGCATATAGTTCCTATTCCATAGGCTAAATTAATAATTGAATCTATTTTGTTATTTTGAAAAATATTTTCAATTTCTTTATAATTGGTAATATCTAATTTTTGATATTTTACTTTGTCTTTATTTTTCCCAATTTTTAATATGTTACTTTCAAGTTTGTCTTTATTTTTTACAATATCTAGATCTGTCAGTAAAACATCAATATCTCTTTTTAGTAATTGCAAAACAACCTTAGATCCAATAAATCCTAAACCACCTGTAACTAAAACAGTCATCAATTATTCCATAAAAAAAATTTGATCCATCATAACCCAGGATTCATTGTCATCATTATTTGGGAAAGGATTAAAGCAATCTATCATTAGTTTAGTCCATTTATCTACAATTGGTATTTGTTGCATCTTTCCCATATCACCATCAAAATCATTCCCTGTATACTCCAGATATCCAAACATAAAATCTTCTTTTAAGAAGATACTATAATTTTGAACATTAATTTTTTTTAATTCTTCTAAAACTTCAGGCCAAACATTTGCATGATTGTCGATATAATATTGTCTTTTCTCATCTTTCAACCTTACAGCCATTCCATATCTTTGTATAGCCATACAACCTCCTTAATTTTTCAAATTAACTTAACATAGAACTTACAATGAAATGAAACAAAATCATTAGTTATTCATAATTTTTTATGATCTTAATTTTTATTATTGTATGATTTATTGCTTTTTTAAAAAATTTAGTTAGAAATATTTTCTATGGAAAAAATTAGTACAGAAGATATAGCAAATTTAAATACTGTTTGGGAGCTTCCAAAAAATAAAAAACCAATTGTAATCATTGGTGCTGGTGGAATAGTAAGCGACGCTCATTTGCCAGCATATAAAAAAGCAAACTTTCCTGTGAAGGGAATTTATGATCCTGATGTAGAAAAAGCAAAAAAATGTGCTGAAAATTATTCTATTGAAAAGATTTACTCTAGTGAAGAAGAGGCATTATCAGAAAAAGATGTAGTTTTTGATATAGCAGTTCCTCCTCAAGTTTTATTAGGTATTGTTCAAAAGATTCCTAATAATTCTATTTGCCAATTACAAAAACCAATGGGTAATAGTATGACTCAAGCAAAAAGAATTAAAGAAATCATTAAAGAAAAAAATATTATTGCATGTGTTAATCTTCAATTAAAATTTAGTCCGATGATGATTGCATTAAAAGAAGCAATAGATAAAAAAATGTTAGGTAAGCTAACTGAATTAGAAATAAGTTTAAGTGTTGGAACGCCATGGCACTTATGGCCTTTTTTAGAAACATTAGATAATGTTGAGGTGCCACTTCATTCGATACATTATTTAGATTGGATAAGATCAGTGCTTGGTAATCCAACAAGCGTACATTGCAAATCAGTAAAACATCCAAATCTCCCTAATCTTGCTGATGCAAGATCAAGTATAATTCTTCAATATCAAGATGATATCAGATGTTGTTTATCTATCAATCATACACACGATAATTCTTCACATGGAATGAAACATTCACATGCCTATGCTAGGGTAGAGGGTTTAGATGGTGCAGCATATATCAAATTTGGGTTACTCCTTAACTATCCGAACGGTGAACCGGAAGAGATTGAAATTTCTACAAAAGATACTGAATGGACCAAAGTCAAGAGTGTTGGAACTTGGTTCCCAGATGCATTTATAGGCACTATGTCTAGCTTACAAAGATATGCATCAGGAGAAGAGGCTGAATTAACTCATTCAGTAGATAACGCTTATAATACAATGGCTTTAGTTTATGCTTGTCTTGAGTCTAATTCTCAACCTGGGACGATTGTTCGCTATTAATGTAATTTTTTCTTAAAGTTATTGTATTTTTTTCAAATAATTGCATCATACTCTCATAAATTAATAAATATGGAGGAATGATGTTAAGATTATTTTTATCATTGATTCTTGCCGTATCTTTCTTTGGTTCATTTTCAGCAAAAGCAGAAACTGAATTATGGGGAGATTATTCTGGTGTAACTTTAAGAGTTAAACTTATCGGCGGAGGTCAATACGAAGGCTTATATAATGAAGTAATTCCATGGTGGGAAGAAAACACAGGTGGAAAAATAGAAATCGTAACACAAAAAAATCACTTTGAATTAGACAAAGAGATTAAGAAAGATATTGCTTCAGGCAATTTAGATTTTTGTGTAGCGTCCAACCACACAAGTTTTGCATCTCAGTATGGTGATATTTATACAGACTTGAATAATATTATGCCTGCATCTGTTTTAGCAGACTACACACCATTAATATTAGAGCACTCTACTGTTAATGGAAGACTAGTACAAATGCCAAGACACAGTGATGTTAGTAATTTGTATTATCAAAAAAGTTTATATGAAGATGCTGATAACAAAGCTAACTTTAAAGCAAAGTATGGCTATGATTTAACACCACCTGAAACTTGGGATCAAGTTAAAGATCAGGCTATCTTTTTCTCAAATCCACCTGATTTCTATGGAACTCAATATGTTGGTAAAGAAGAAGCTATAGCAGGTCGTTTTTATGAACTAGTAATTGCAAATGGTGGAGCATTATTTGACGAAGATTATCGTCCAATATTCAATTCCCCTGCTGGTGTTGAAGCTCTTCAATGGTTTATTGACTTGTACAATGCAAAAGCAGTTCCTGACGGAGTTTTAAACTATCTTTGGGATGACACTGGATTAGGTTTTGCAAGTGGAACAATTGCTATGAACCTTGACTGGGCAGGATGGGCAGGTTTCTTTAATGATCCAGAAAACTCAAAAGTTGCTGGAGACATTGGACTTGTACGTGCTCCAATGGGTTCTGGTGGTTTAAGAACTGGTTGGTCAGGATCACACTCTTTCTCAATGACAGAGTCATGTCCGGATAAAGAAGCAGCTGCATCTTTCTTATGGGCTTTAACAAGTAATAAAGCACAAATGATTGAAGCAAGAGGTGGACTATCACCAACTCGTCCAGCTATTTGGGATGCAATCATTGCTGAGAAGAAAGCTGAAGGTGATGAGTTTATGTTAATGGTATTTGAAACTTTCAAAATGTCATTAGCAGAAGATGCATTCACTCCACCACTAATTCCTGAGTGGATTGAATTTACTAACGCTCTATATCCAGAACTTCAAGCAGCTATTCTTGGGGACAAATCTCCTGAAGATGCGCTAGCTACTGCTTCTAAGAAAGCAACTGAAATTATGGAAGACGCTGGTTACTTCTAACTATTAATAAAATACCTAGCTCTATCTAATAGAGCTAGGTTTCCATATTTATCATGAGAAAATTTCTAAACGGACCATGGGTTTTACTAATGCCCACTTTAATAATACTTACTTGTGTTGTTTTATTACCATTGCTCCTATCTTTATGGACAAGTTTTACACCTTTTAAGTTAACAAAACCCGATACTCTTTATCGTTTTGTTGGATTTAGAAATTACGAAAGATTAATTGGAGATCTTGATTTTTGGATAGCTTTTGGAAGAACAGTTTTATTTTTAGCTATTGCTCTTAATTTAGAATTAGTTTTCGGTCTAGGAATAGCACTTTTAATAAATAAAATTACATACGGACAGAGAACATTGAGAACACTAATGATGTTTCCAATGATGTTTTCTCCAATTCTAGTTGGATTTCAATGGAAGTACATTTTTAATGACAATATTGGTTTAATGAATAATTTTTTGAGAGAGTTTGGAGTAATACAACCAATACCATGGCTTGTTGATGGCATTTTAGCAAACGTTTCAATAATGGCTGCTGAAATATGGTCAAGTACTTCAGTATTTGCTATTTTATTATTAGCAGGTTTATTGGGCATACCTAAAGACCCTATTGAGGCTGCCAAAGTTGATGGATGCAATTCATGGCAAGTATTTAAAAATATTACATTACCTTTTTTGATGCCTTTCGTATTTATTGCTATGACAATCAGATCATTAGATGTTGCAAGAGCCTATGATATTGTTCAGATGATGACTGGTGGCGGCCCTGCTAAAAGAACAGAATTACTATGGACTTTAATTTCGAGAACTGGATACGTAGATGCTAAGATGGGAATGGCTAATGCAATGTCTTATATTTCAATTTTTCTTTCGATTGCATTTACTTTTTTCTTTTTTTACAAATTAGTAGAGGCAAGGCAGAGGTTAAGTTATGAATAAAAAACAAATCAATAATATTCTAATTTGGTTTTCAGCAATTGTTTTAATAATTCTAATTATGACTCCTGGCTTGTGGGTAGTGCTTACAGCATTTAGACCTCAAGTAGATGTTATGGCAAAACCTGCTGTTTGGATACCGCGTAATTTAAACCTAATTCAATTTGAAACTATGCTCTTTGGTGGTTCAGAAGGATCAATGGGTAGAAGTCCTATCCCTGTTTTAAGTTATTTACGAAATTCACTTAT
>CACEMP010000012.1 GCA_902560675.1 uncultured Alphaproteobacteria bacterium
TTTTTTAAAAAAATATTTTGGTGAAGATGTTATTTTACCAATTAGAGCACATGTTGACTCAAAAAGATATTTATCAAGTGTTGAAGAAGGTTATTATGATAGCTTATCAGAAGCATCGAAACTTTCGTTAAAAGTTCAAGGTGGTCCTTTCACAAAAGAAGAAGCAGATGCGTTTATAAGCAAACCTTTTATGGATGAAGCAGTAGAGCTTAGAAGATTTGATGATTTAGCAAAAGTTCTAGATAAAAAAACTCCCGATGTTGAACATTTCCGTCCCTATTTAGAAGAAGCAAGACAGTCTTTTTTAGCTAAACAAGCGTAAATGCAATTTAGCAATTATGATTTTATTGACTCTAAGTCATTTGCAGGCAAAATTATATTAACTTCTTTCCCAGGTCTTAACTCTAATGGTTTATTTGAAGAAACAATTTTAGCAAACGAATTAGAAATATTTAAAAATAATAATTGTAGTTCTATTACTTCTTTTGTTGAAGATAGCGAATTTGAAAAATTATGTGATAAAACTTTGTTTGTCAAAAATATTTATGAACATAAATTACATTGGTACCATTTACCCATTTATGACATGGGAGCACCAGATAAAGATTTTAAATATAAATGGGAAACAACAAAAGTTTTATTAAAGAACGAATTGATAGATGGTAAAAATATAGTTTTACATTGCCGTGGAGGAAAAGGAAGAGCTGGCACTATAGCTGCTATTTTACTTGTTGAATTTAATTATGAAAAACAAGAAGCTATTGATCTAGTACGATCAAGAAGAAAAGGAGCTATTGAGTCAAAAATCCAAGAAGATTTTATTTTTTCTTATCGAGCAGTTAATTAAAAAGAGACCGTTAAATTAAAAATATTTTCTAGAATAAATAAAACAATTAAAGAAATTAAAGCTGCAATTATAGGTAGCGTCATCCAACCCAAAGAAATTCTACCCGCAATTGACCATTGAACCTCTTTTCCTCCTTTTAAAAGACCAATTCCAATTACGCCGCCGACAACAGCTTGGGAACTTGATACTGGTACCAAAGGTATAGAGGGAAGATTTATAGATTGTAAAAAAGCACTTATACCCTGGGATGCAAATAAAAATAAAACAATAGAATGCGATATAACAACAATAAATGCTGCTACTGGTGTCATTTTTAAGAGATCATTACCCACGGTAAACATAACTCTTTTCGAGTAAGTAAAAACACCAACAGCTATTGCTAAGCCACCTAGTAAAAATAATTGTTCTTTTGAGGAAAAGACAAATAAATTTCCAATAGTAACATCAGTAAACGGTGATATAGGTACGAAGACACCCATTACATTAGCAATATTGTTTGCACCTAAACTATAAGCACCAAAAGCACCTGCTAAAAGTAAAGCTGTTCTTGTATACGCATCAAGTCTGAGAATATGTAACTTTCTATTGAGTATAACTCTTTTGGTAAAAGTAAATAAACCCATTGCAATAACTCCTGCAATGATAGGACAGAGTATCCATGTTCCTAAAATAGTAATTAAAACTTGAAGATTTGTTGAAGATCCCGTGTATAAATTCCAACCAACAATTGCTCCAACAATCGCTTGCGTTGTTGAAACAGGCAAGCCAACTTTGGTCATTAAATATACAGATATTCCTGCAGACACACATGCTGCAAAAGCACCAGGCAATGCATTAATAGCACCTAACTTACCTAAAGTTTCTGTTGTACCCGCTCCGCTAATAATTGCACCTAGAATAACAAAGACACTACAAATTATTGCTGCACTTGTGAAACTAACCATTCGTGTTCCAACTGCAGTTCCAAAAACATTTGCTGCATCATTGGCACCAAGTGACCAACCTAAAAAAAGACCACCAAATAAAAAAATTAGAATTGTAATTTCCATTGAAAATTAAACGGAACGTTTAATAGCGTAAATTTGAACCTCGTCAGCTATGTCTTCTGCTTGATCACAAATACGATCAATCTTCTCTACAAAATATCGAAGATGCATTTTTTGATCTAGAGGTAATTCAGAATCAAAAATTCTTCTTGCAAGAGAACTAAATTTTATATCAGATTCTTTTTCATAAAATGTAACTTTATGTGCATTATCTCTTACAGATTTAATATCTCTAAAAAATGATCTTACGGTTAAACATAATGATTCAACACAATTTACAACAGTCTCTGTTAACTCAATTAAATCTTGGTGAAACTCTTTTGGAAAATTAGGTTTTTGAATAGAGAAGTGATAACAATTCCCTTGGTACATTCCAATTAATTCGTCGATGTGTTCTAGAAGTCGTAACACATCACTTCTTGCATCTGGGATTAGTGTTTCTTCATAAAGAGTATGCTCAACATCTTTCGTAATTTTGTCGGCCTTACTTTCCATTTCTTTTACTTTTTCAACCATTTCCTCAAATTTACCGTTGGCAGAATGATTGAGATAAGTTGGAACTATCGATTTAAATACTAAGCCCACTTCAGAGACAATATCAACAAACTCATCAATTTCTCTTTCAAGCTTTTTGGTATCACCAAATAATGATGCACTTTTTAATCCAAACATGGAGTGCTTATAGAACTTTTCAAAAAAAAAGAAAGAAATGTTAAATTTTTGTTACAATTTGATTAATATCTTTATCTTTAAGTAAAGTGTAATATTCGCAATCTATAGAATTTAGGAGAAGATATGACAGATTTATCAATTAATAGAATTAAGTGGTTTAGCACCGCGTTAATATTATCAGGAATATTATTAACCAATTTAAATGCCTATCCGATTAATATAATTATCCACGGCACAGGGGCTATTGGTTGGTCAATTGTTGGTTATATGACAAAAGATCGAGCTCTTCTTACAAACTTTGGTTTACAGCTTCCACTATTTATTTTTGGTTATATTTATTTGCTTTCATGAAAAATAAAAATATTCTTTTTATGTGTGTTGCTAATTCAGCAAGAAGTCAAATGGCTGAAGGAATTGCAAAAAAATTATATCCTAATTGTATTATTCAAAGTGCAGGATCAGTGCCAAAAGAGGTTAATCCCAATGCTATACTGGTTATGGGTGAAATCGATATTGACATATCAAAACATTATTCAAAAGATTTTGAAAGTTTAGACAACAAATTCAGAGATGAACTAAATACCATTTTTACGCTTTGTAAGGAAGAGGTATGTCCAGTTTTAAATTCTAAAGCTCAGATACTTTCAATTCCATTTGATGATCCTGCATCAGATCGTTTTAGTTCAAACCAATTAGATAAGTTTAGAGAAGTAAGAGATTCAATTTTTGATAAATTGAAAGAACTTAAAAATTTATTTGAGAATTAATGAAGTTAAAAATTAATTAAATTTATAAAAACTTAATATTCTATTAACACGTCTGTAAAAAATAAAATTTAAATACTCTTTACCACTCACAATATTATTTCTTCCTGCCATGTCCAATTGTTGTGAGTGGGATTAAATTCTATTTTCAAATTTTTAAATTAGACTTAGCTCTAGATTTGAGTTTTGCTGAACCCCTCCCAGACAAGCTTGGATTTTTGATAAAAAAATTGTGAGAGGAAAATTTTTTCTCTTTGCTTGATATTTCTTTTTTCTGATAATTGCCATTACTTAACATTTGCCAAGAATTTGTATTATCTGCCATACTGGCAATTAAGATCTGATTTAATATTTGTTCATGTACAGTTTCATTTTCAATAGGAATAAATGTTTCAACCCGCCTATCTAGATTTCTTTGCATTAAATCGGCAGAAGAAATAAACAAGATATTTTTTCTATGAGGGAATTTATGACCATTATAAAAACAATATATTCTCGTATGTTCTAAAAAACGACCAATTATGCTTTTAACAACTATATTTTCTGATAGATTTTCTTTACCAGGTATTAGAGAGCAAATTCCTCTTATCAACAATTCAATTTTTACATTTTTTTGAGATGCTTTATAAAATTCATCAATAATTTGTTTATCAACAAGAGCATTACACTTACATACTATTCCAGATGGTTTATTTTTTCCAGCATTTGTAATTTCATTTCTAATTAGTTCATTTAATTTGTTTCTTGCAGTTATTGGAGAATATACTATTTTTTTTATTGTTGTTGGTTCAGAATAACTAGTTAAATAATTAAACATTTTTGCAGCATCATTTGTTAATGTTTTGTCACAGGTGAAGTAAGATAAATCCATATAAACTCTTGCATTTCTCGGGTGATAATTACCTGTTCCATAATGTGCGTAATTTACAACAGAATTCATTTGCTTCCTTGTTACAAGTGTAATTTTTGCATGAGTTTTCATATCAATATTGCCAAAAACAACTTGCGCTCCAGCTAATTCTAATTCTTTTGCCCATTTTAAGTTACGCTCTTCATCAAAACGTGCTTGCAACTCTATAATGACAGTTACTAATTTTCCTTTTTGTGCTGCTCTAACTAAACTTGCTTCTATTGGTGAGTCATCAGTAGTTCGATATAAAGTATGTTTTATTGATAAGACTTTTGGATCATCTGCAGCTTGATCAATAAACTGCGTCACTACTTCAAAAGATTCAAAAGGGTGATGAATAACAATATCTTTATTTGCTATAGCTTTAAAATAATCATTTTTAAAATCTTTAATTCTTTCAGGAAATCGTACCTTAAATTTTGGAAAAAATAATTTTTTAAAATCTTTCAAAAAAATTGACTCTATACTCGAAAGATTAACGGGTATTGGCAGTTTATATGTATTTACATCCTTATAGTTAAGTTTTTTATTTATGAATTTAATTAAGTGACTAGATATACTTTCATCAAAATCAATTCTTATTACCTCTTGTCTTCTTCTCTCAAAAATAGCTTTTTGAAATACTAAAAATAAATCTTCTCCTTCACCCCCTAATTCTAATTCACTATTCCTAATTGGTCTAAAAACACCTTTATCCAAAACCCTATCACACTGGAAAATTTCTTTTAAAGAAATAAGTAGGGCTGTCTCCATAGATACAAAACGTGTTTTTTTACCAGGTAATTTAATAAATTTTTCTAATCCCTCTGGCACTCTTAGTATTCCATAAAAAGTTTTTTTATTATTCATTAAACGACATACTAAGGTTGTTTCTTTATTTGGTATAAAAGGAAATGGGTGAGATGGATCAATAATAATTGGCGTTAAAACCCCCCAATTATTTTCTTCTAAATAATTTTTAATAAATGTTTTATCTTTTGTTTTCAGTGTTTTTTCTACATCTATATGGATTTTGTTTTCTGAAAGCTCTCTTAGTAAATCTATCCATATTGATTTTATATTTGAAATCATCTTCGATGTTTCTTTATCTATCAGCTTGAGTTGTTGTTGTGGTGTTAATCCATCAAAACTTTTATTTCGTGAAAATTTTTGAACATTCAATCCTGCTACTCTAACCATAAAAAATTCATCTAAATTAGAGAATGCTATTGATAAAAATCTAACCCTTTCTAAAAGTGGAATTTTACTATCAGATGTCTGACTTAAGACTCTTTCATTGAATTTTAGCCAAGACAATTCCCTGTTTGCATAGTTATAAGCGGTATTTTTTTTTAACATAATTTTTTTTTATATTTTTTAGGTATAAAAAAAACATGTTCATAAAAAATTCATATTTCTTTAATAATTTTTATTTTTTGGTTTTAAAATTTTATCAATAGTCCAGCTATTTTTAAAGGATATTATAGCAAAAGCACAGGTTGGAAAATGTTCAATATTTGAATTACATAAAATATTAATTGACTCTATCAAACTAGGGTTGTGTCCAATGATAAGAGTATTTTTTTTTAATTTTTTAATTTTGCTTACAAGTATATTTGGTGGGCATTCGTAAATATCGTTATCAATTGTAAATTTTACTGAGCGATCAAATGAATTAGAAATTATATTATATGTGCTAGTTGTTCTTTTAGAAGGAGAACATATTATCTGACCAATTTGAAATTTTCTTTTATCTAATATTTTAGAAAATTGTTTTGCATTTCTCATACCTCTTTTATTTAGCGGCCTATCAATGTCATCAAGTTCTAAATTATCCCAACTAGATTTGGCGTGACGTAATAAATAGACTTGTAGCATTCGAGTTTAATACTTTAGATGTATACATTTCCATGGCTAAAAAGAAAAATAAAAATCCCATAACAGTGATTGATCTAGGCTCTAATACATTTAGACTAGTTATATATGCGCAAGCTATTCATCCTTTTCCAATACTTTATCAAAAAAGAGAATTCTTAAAATTAGGTGAAAGTATTAAAATAGGTAAACTCCCATCGATAAAAATAAAAGAAGCTATAAAATGCTTAGAAGAATATATTAAGATTGCAAAAGATTATGAGTCCTTAGATATTCATATAATTGCAACGGCCGCAATTCGTGAAACAATAAATGGAAAAGAAATTATTGAACCCTTCAAGAAAAGAAAGTCAGTTAGAGTAAAAGTGCTCTCACCAAAAAATGAGGCTAAATGCGGATCCCTAGGTGTAATTAGTTCAATAAAAAATCCAATCGGTTTAGTTGCTGACTTGGGAGGTGGAAGTTTAGAACTTAGTACTATAAAAAATGAAAACATACTTGAAACTAAAAGTTTAAAAATTGGCATCTTAAGAAGTGAAACTGATATGTACAAAACTACTAAAATAAAATTTGATAATTTTTTATTTTCTAAATTTAAAAACCAATCTCTTAAATTTTCTAAAAACGTAGGAAATATTTATGTTATTGGAGGCATGTGGCGCAATCTTGCAAAACTTCATTTGCACCTAAATGGAATCAAGAAAAATAAATTACATGGGTACATGATATCATTTTCAGAGTTAGAAATATTTTATCACAAATTATACTCTATGGAAAAAAAACAAATTCAAAAATTGAATGTTGTCCAACCAAATCGATTAGATAAATTAAAATTATCTACATATATTTTATTTAGCCTTGCTTCATTTTATAACATTAAAAATATTATTTTTGTAAGATATGGAATCCGTGAAGGCTACTTGTACGATATGTTGAACTAATTTTTAAAAAACAATCTAACAATAATTGTAGCAATAAGAGCACCAATAATCTGAGCTAAAATAAAACCTAGAACACTTGATGGACTTATTCCACTAAAACTATCTGTAAACATTCTTCCTATAGTTACTGCTGGATTTGCAAAACTTGTTGATGAAGTAAACCAATATCCTGCGGTAATAAATAGAGCTACACCAATAGCTATTCTTTCCTTGTTTACCTCTTTTAATATAAAAATAGTTAATAATAATCCAACAGTTGCAATTATTTCTGAAAAGAATTTAAATACACCAACTCTTTCATTGAGTGACCATTCAATTATAGGATATTCAAAATACCAATTTGCAGTTAAACAACCAAATATACCAGCAATAATCTGAGTAAAAATAAAAATTATTCCGTAATTAATAGGAATATTTTTTTGGATAATATCACTTAATACAACAGCAGGATTAAAGTACGCTCCTGAGATATTAATAAACATAGAAATAATTACATATAAAATGGCACCTGTTGCGATAGTGTTTCCTAGTAATATTATACCAAGGTCATTTGACATTAATTCTCCCATAATTCCACTACCTACAACTGTTAGTACAAGAAAATATGTCCCAATAAATTCTGCTAGTATTTTTTGTCTTAAAGAAAATGTCACTATAAAATTACCTTAAATAACTAAACTTTTACCATAAATTCTAAAAATTCATTCACACATTTGTCCCAAGTTAATTTAAGAGTAAAATTTCTACAATCAACTCTTTTTACTTTAAGTGCTTTCTTAACTGATTGTAACAAGTCATTATCTAAAGTGTTAATCTTTTCATCTGTTAATACATCTATGGGCCCGGTTACTGGATATGCAGCAATTGGTGTTCCACTAGCCAATGCTTCAAGTATTACATTTCCTAAAGTGTCTGTTTTAGAAGGAAAGACAAATACATCTGCGTTTGCATAATATTTTGCTAGTTCATCTCCAGTTTTTACACCGACAAAATTTATTTCAGGATATTTATTAATATATTTTTGTAATTCGGGACCATCACCCACAACAGTTTTATTATAATTTCCTTTAAGTTTTAAAAATTCTTCAATATTTTTTTCAATTGCTACTCTACCAACATAAGTCAGTTGTCTATCTTTACTGTTTGTGTCTCTTTTATTTGGATTAAATAATTCTGTATCAACACCTCTATTCCAAACTACTAAATTTTTAAAATTATATTTTTTTAACTCATTTAGCATTGAAACTGATGGAACAAGAACTCTTTCTGAATCACTATGTAGTCTTCTTAATATGGAGTATGTAAATCTCTTTGGGATAAAAGCTCTTTGCTTAATGTAGTCAGGAAAACGGGTGTGAAAGGAAGAAGTGTATTGTAGTTTATTTTTAAGACAGTACTTACGACCAGCAAAACCTACCGGACCTTCAGTCATTATATGAACAATATCCGGATTAAATTCTTTAAAAAATTTTTCAGTAACTTTTTTAGTATTGTAAGAAATTTTTATTTCTTTATACCAAGGATAACTAAAATTATTAAACATCTCAGGATGTAATATTTTAATTTCAAAACCTTTTTTTTCTAGAATAGGTATAATGCTTTGAAATGTCGTAACTACGCCATTTACCTGAGGAACCCACGCATCACTAATTAACGCGATTTTTTTAGGCTGCATCCTCTTTAATTTTTCGTCTTTCTTCAAAAGAAATTAATTTTAATTTTTCTCTTTCTTCGGGCCAATTAAGAATAGATAAATTTCCAATTTCATCTTCAACGAGTGCTGTGCAACTTTCAATCCAGTCACCATCATTACAATAGAGAACACCATTTAATTCCTTTATTTCAGGTCTATGTATATGCCCGCACACAACGACATCGGCATTTTCTCTTCTTGCCCTATCAGATACAGCAAACTCAAAATTACTAATAAAGTTTGTTGCATGCTTTGTTTTCTTTTTTAAATATTGAGACAGTGACCAGTAAGATAAACCCATCTTTCGTCGAATAAAATTAAATACATTATTTAACTTTAGTAAATATTCATAAAGTGCTGATCCCACTTTGGCTAACCATCTTGCATTAATGATCACAGCATCAAACTCATCTCCGTGTGTAATCAGTACTTTCCTTCCATCAGCTAATTGATGTGTATCTTCATTTTTGATTGAAATTTCTCCAAAGGAAAAATTTGTAAAATCTTTTAATACTTCATCATGATTTCCTGGGATAAGCACTACCTTAGTTCCATTTTTCGCTTTTTTTAAAACTTTTTGAACCACATCATTATGTTCTTGAGGCCAATACATTTTCTTACGCATGCGCCATCCATCTACAATGTCGCCTACTAAAAATAAATATTCTGAATCTGTTTCTTCTAAGAATTCTAAAAGCATTTTGCTTTTACAACCACTGGTTCCTAGATGGGTATCCGAAATCCAAATTGTGCGGTAAAATTTTTTATTACTTTCAAATTTCATTAATTAAAGATATGTTCTTATACATAAAAGTATCATTTTATAATACAATTTATTATTATATGTGTGTATTGTATAAAAATAACAGTATGACGCAGAAAATTTGGTTTAAAAAAAAATCACCCCTTCACGGTTCTGGATTATTTGCAAAAACTAATATTAAAAAAGGCCAGAAAATAATCCAATATATTGGTGATAAAGTTACTAAAAGAGAGGGTGACAAAAGAGCAGATAAACAAATCCGTAAAGCAAAAAAAGATAAAAATAATGGCATGGTCTATGTTTTTGAACTAAACAAGCGATACGACATTGACGGTGATGTTGATTATAATTTTGCAAAATTTATTAATCACTCATGTAATCCTAATTGTGAAGTAGACATCATAGATAATGAAATTTGGATTTCTTCCATTAAACGAATAAAAAAAGGTGCCGAACTTTTTTATAACTATGGTTATCCTTTTGATACAGATTTTGTGGATCACATTTGTAAGTGTGGTTCTAGAAATTGTGTTGGTTATATTTTAAGTGATAATGATTGGCCTAAACTAAAAAAATATGAAAAAAAAACTAAGACTAAGTCTAAGTAAGATACCTTCGATTATTATTGCAATTGATACAAATAAGGAAATAATTTTTTACAATAATGCAGCTAAACAAAAATTTTTATTTATCGATGAAGGAAGAGATCTCAATAATATTATTAGATCAACAGAGTTAAATACTTTTATTGATAAAGCCTTTAGGGAGAAAAAAGATTTTAAGTTTGAATTCACCCCATCTAATTTTAGTGATATGTATTTTATTGCTGACTTAATATTTGTTGAAAAAGATTATGAAGAATTATTAATATCACTAAATGATCAAAGTCTTCTTAAAAACTACGAACAAATGCGAACAGATTTTGTGGCTAATGTAAGCCATGAATTGAGAACTCCTCTTTCCTCAATTCTAGGCTATGTTGAAACAATTAAAAATTCACTCAATGAAGATAAGACCAATGACAAAACGGTTGGTAAATTTTTAGACACAATGGAAGATCAGGCTTGGCGTATGACTAGACTAGTCGAAGATTTATTATTACTAAGTAAATATGAGACTGAAGATAAACCTATAGAATTTCAAGAAGCGAATATAAGGCAATTAATTGAAGGCGTAGTAGATAATTTACAAAACAAGTTAATGGCCAAAAAAATTGAAGTTCAAATCAAGGATGATTTTGATAAGTCTACAATATCAGCAAACAAAGATGCTTTGATCCAAGTTTTTTTAAATCTAACTGATAATGCAATTAAATATAGCAGAGAAAATTCTACTATTGAAATTGAGCTTGAGAGTGTAATTGATGACAATACCACCTTTTGCCAAATAAGTTTTATAGATAAGGGAGAAGGCATATCGAAAGAGCATTTAACTAGACTTACTGAAAGATTTTATAGAGTAGATAAAAATAGATCTCGAAATCAAGGCGGTACGGGTTTGGGTTTATCTATTGTTAAACATATAACTAATAGGCATAATGGTAAATTATCGATAAAAAGCAAGGTAGATAAGGGTTCAACATTTACTATTTCTTTACCAGTATTTCAGCAAACTGTAATAAATACTTAATATATATTCTGTAAGGACAACCTTATTTTAAATGAGGCTTAATATGAAAAATGTAATCAAATTAATTGCTGTCCTTGCTTTATTTGGAACTACTTCAGTTTCAGCAAGAGACTATATTTCAATTGTAGGATCTTCTACAGTTTATCCTTTCGCTACTTTAGTTGCTGAAAAAATGGCATCAGAAGGAATGAAAGCACCCGTAATTGAATCAACTGGTTCTGGTGGAGGACACAAATTATTTTGTGCAGGTGTTGGAGTTGAACATCCAGATATCACTAACTCTTCAAGAGCACAAAAAGATAAAGAATTCAAACTTTGCCAAGATGGTGGTGTAACTGATATCATCGAAGTTAGAGTTGGTAATGATGGTATAGCTTTTGCATACGCTGCAGATTATGAATGGAAATATACTAACGGTGCTACAATGAAAGGTGGCATTGATTTAACTAAAGAAGAAATCTGGCAGGCAATGGCTAGAGATAATGCAAATGCTCCAACAACTTGGTATGAAATAGATAAAAGATTACCAAAAGTTGAAATTTCTATCATGGCACCTCCTCCAACTTCTGGAACAAGAGATGCATTTGACTCACTTGTAATGAAAAAGGGTTGTGTTAAAGATATGTTAGTTGCTGACGGTGATTGTCAAGCGTATCGTGAAGATGGCCATGTTATTGAAGGTGGTGAAAATGATGAACTGTATGTTGAGCATATAACTAAAGAACAAGGTGCATTCGGTATCTTTGGTTATAGTTTTGTATCTAATAATTCTGATAAAGTTAAAGCGTCAATGATTAACGGTGTTGAAATCTCTATGGAAGGTATCCAAGATTATTCATATCCAATAGCAAGACCTTTATTCTTCTACATTAAAAAAGCACACATTGGTGTTATTCCTGGTTTAATGGATTATGTTAATGAGTTTGTAAGTGAAGAAGCAACAGAAGGTTACTTACTAGATGCTGGACTTGTTCAACTAAGTCCTGAGGATAGAGCAACTGTTCTTGATGCTATTTCTAATCAAACAAATTATAAATAAAAATCTTAAATTTTTATAAAATGGGGGCATACAAGCCCCCTTTTTTTTAATACTAAGTTATAAATGTTTTTTTGGTCTTTAGTTTTAATTGCAGTCGGAATTTTCTCATCCTTTATATACGGAAGATCAAGAATTAAATTAAATTCTAAAAAACAAGGTACGAAAAGCAAATCTCTTCCCAATTATTACGCACAATACGTTTTAATGTGGTGTTTGTTTCCTGCACTAATTGTTTATTTTTCATGGGCTATTTTTCAAGAACAGATTATTCAAAACATAGTTATTAGTAACTTTGAATTTATTGAGGGCGCAGTTTACAACGAAGGATTATTGTTAGCAGAGATTAGAAATGTTGCTAATAACCCTTCTTTTGCTGATGGTAAATCTATAGAAATAATTAATGCTGCATCTCATTATTCTTCCTTAAGACAAATAAGTCAAATATCTTTTTATACTTCAATAATCATTATAATGTTACTTGGAGCCTTATACGCTTCACAAAAATTAAAACCAGAATTTCATGCTCAACATACAATTGAAAAATATATTCAATATGTACTTATATTTTGTTCATCTGTTGCTATTTTCACTACAATAGGAATAGTTTTTTCACTAATATTTGAAAGCCTTCGCTTTTTTGCAGAAGTATCAATATTTGAATTTTTATTTAGTACTGAGTGGTATCCTTTTATTCCAATTAGAGAAGGTCAAACAGCTGCAGAGGGATCCTTTGGTGCAGTACCAATATTTGCTGGAACATTTTTAGTAATGGTAGTAGCCATGTGTGTTGCGGTACCTCTTGGATTATTAACAGCAATTTATTTAGCAGAATACGCAAGTCAAAGAGTTAGAAAAATAGTTAAACCTCTTCTCGAAATTTTGGCAGGAATACCAACAATAGTCTACGGGTTCTTTGCTTTTGTTAGTGTTGCACCTTTCGTTAAAGCATTTGGACAATCAATTGGAATTGATGCTTCACCAACAAGCGCCCTTGCAGCCGGCATGGTAATGGGGGTTATGATTATTCCTTTTATTTCTTCTTTATCTGATGATGTAATAAACTCTGTCCCACAAAGTCTAAGGGAAGCATCTCTTGGTATTGGCGCTAATAAAGCAGAAACTATTAAAAAAGTAATTTTACCAGCAGCTTTACCTGGAATTGTTGGAGCATTTTTATTAGCAATATCCAGAGCGATAGGGGAGACTATGATTGTTGTAGTTGCAGCAGGCACAGCCCCCAATCTTACGGGCAATCCTTTTGAAAATGTAACAACAGTTACAGTTCAAATTGTTGTGGCCTTAATAGGTGATCAAGAATTTGATAACCCAAGAACATTATCAGCATTTGCTTTAGGATTAGTTTTATTTGTTATTACATTATTTCTTAACATTATAGCTCTACAAATAGTAAAGAGATACAGGGAGCGTTATGAATAACTCTATTGCTAAAGAAAAAATTATTTCTTTGAGAAAAAAGAGAAGTTTAGAAGATATGCGATTTAAGTATTACGGCTTCACAGCTATGTGTTTATCTTTAGCAGTTTTAGTTTTTCTTTTGTATACAATATTTTCTAAAGGATACACTGCTTTTCAAAAAACAATTGTTCTCCTAGAAGTTGATTATAATCAAGAGGTTTTAAAACTAACACCTGACTCTTCAGATGAAGATATGGAAAAAGGAAAATTTTTTAGAGTTAAAAAACAGGCTATTGAAAATTTTTTCCCTGATCTCTCAAAATCAGATATTAAATTAGTAAAAAAATTATTTTCTATAAATGTAGATAAGGAAATTAAAGACTACTTCTTAGATAATCCTGAAGTTATTAATACTAAGCAACAAATTTGGGTAACTGCCCATAGTGATGTGGATCAACTATTAAAAGGTAATTCAAGAAGGGATGTGCCAGAAGATAGAAGAAAATTAAATGATATTCAATTAAGTTATGTTGATCAATTAGTTGAAGAAAATAGAGTTAAACAAGTTTTTAATAATTTCTTTTTTACTAAAGCAGATTCAAGGCATCCTGAAATTGCTGGTGTAGCTGGTTCATTTATGGGATCATTATTTACTCTTTTTACTGTTTTTATTTTATCTTTTCCAATTGCTATAGGAGCGTCTGTTTATCTTGAGGAATTTGCTCCAAAAAATAGAATAACTGAATTAATAGAAGTAAATATTTCAAATCTAGCAGCAGTCCCATCAATAGTTTTTGGACTACTTGGGTTGGGGGTATTGCTTAATGTTTTTGGTCTTCCAAGGAGTACACCGTTAGTTGGAGGGTCCGTATTAGCCTTAATGACGTTACCAACCATTATCATTGCCTGTCGAGCTTCATTGAAAGCTGTTCCTCCTTCAATTAAAGAAGGAGCACTTGCAGTTGGAGCAACAAAAACACAAGCGGTATTTCATCATGTCGTACCCCTTGCACTACCAGGGACTTTAACAGGGACTATTATTGGATTAGCACAAGCATTAGGAGAAACAGCACCACTAATAATGATTGGCATGATTGCATTTATTCCTAATATTCCAACTGGTTTAACAGAACCTTCAGCAGCACTACCTGTTCAAATATATCTTTGGGTGGAAAGTGCAGAAAGAGGTTTTCAAGAAAAATCAGCTGCAGCCATAATGGTAATTTTAATATTTTTGTTTATGATGAATGCCATTGCAGTGTTCTTAAGAAATAGATTTGAAAGGAAGTGGTAAAACATGAGTAACTCTAAAATATTGGCAAATGGTGTAGATGTATATTATGGATCCAAACAAGCCCTTTTTGGAATCTCAATGGATATCAAGGAGAAAGAAGTTACGGCATTAATCGGTCCTTCAGGATGTGGTAAATCAACTTTCTTAAGATGTATAAACAGAATGAATGATTTAATTGAAATATGTAAAGTATCGGGATCAATAAAAGTAGATAACGAAGAAATTATTAGTGAAAAAACCGATGTTGTAAGTCTAAGATCTAAAATTGGAATGGTATTTCAAAAACCAAATCCTTTTCCTAAATCTATTTTTGATAATGTTGCTTATGGCCCAACTATACATGGTTTAGTTGACTCAAAAAATGAATTAGAAGAAATTGTACATTCATCATTAAAAAAGGCAGGTCTATTTGATGAAGTAAAAGATCGATTAAATGAACCTGGAACAAGTTTATCAGGCGGTCAACAACAACGATTATGTATTGCAAGAGCAATTGCTGTTAATCCTGAAATAATCCTAATGGATGAACCTTGCTCTGCTTTAGATCCAATAGCAACTGCTATTATAGAAGAATTAATTGATGAGTTAAGATTAAACTATACAATTATTATAGTAACTCATTCTATGCAACAGGCAGCCAGGGTTTCGCAGAAAACATGTTTCTTCCATTTAGGAGAATTAATAGAAACGGGTGAGACAAACAAAATTTTTACAAATCCTGATAATACAAAAACACAGGATTACATTACAGGGAGATTTGGATAATGAAACAAGAAGGACACATTGTAAAATCATATGATGAAGAAATTAGAGACATTAAAAATAATATTGTTGATATGGGCAGTTTAGTTGAAAATCAACTAAAAGACTCACTTCAATGTTTAAAGGATAAAGATACAGAATTTGCCGAAAAAATTATAGAAAACGATAATGTAATTGATAAAGCATATAATACTCTTGATCAAAGCTTAGTTGAAATACTTGGCAAAAGACAACCGATGGCTGCAGACTTACGAACAATCTTTTCGGCAATTAAAATTAATAAAGATTTAGAAAGAATAGGAGATCATGCAACAAATATTGCCAAAAGAGTTGCAGTAGCAGAAATAGTTTTACCAGAAAAACCTTCGAGAGATATTATTAATATGGGTGCACAAGTAAATATAATGATTAGTGAAGTAATAAAAGCTTTTTTAGAATTTTCAGATCAAGCCGCAAAAAAAGTTTGGTTAATGGATAGACAAATTGATGAAGAATATCTTGGAATATTAAGACAACTATTAACCTACATGATGGAAGAACCAAAAAGAATCACAGCATGTACAAGTCTTTTATATATGGTTAAAGACCTAGAGCGAATTGGTGATTATGTACAAAATATAGCTGAAGATATTTATTATGCAGTTTCTGGTGAGCCCCTATTTGATGGTAATCCAGACCCAACCTGGGAAGCAATTCTTCCAAAGAAAAAATAAATTGTAATAGAATTGTAACAAAAATTTAATAGTAGAGATTCATGAAACTAAAAATGCTTATCGTCGAAGATGAAGAAGCATTACTAGATCTTCTTAAATTTAATTTTAATAAAGAAGGATATAAAATAGATACTGCAACGGACGGTGAAACTGCTTTAGAAAAAATATTATATAAACCACCTGACATAATTATTCTTGATTGGATGTTACCTAAACTATCAGGAATTGAACTTTGTAGAAGAATTAGAAAAAATAAAGAACATAAGAATATTCCTATCATAATGTTAACAGCAAAAGGTGAAGAAGAAGATAAACTTCGCGGCTTAGAAACTGGAGCAGATGATTATATAACAAAACCTTTTTCGGTTAACGAATTAGTGGCAAGAGTAAAAGCTGTTCTTCGACGAATTAGACCAATGTTTGTTGATGAAGTTTTAACTTATAAAGGAATAGTAATTGACCTTGTATCTCACTCAGCATCACGAGATGGAGAAACACTTCATCTTGGTCCAACAGAATTTAATTTATTAGCTTTCTTCATGGAAAATATTGGTCGTGTCTTTAGCCGTGAACAATTACTAAATCATGTTTGGAAAAATGATGCCTATGTAGAACCTCGAACAGTTGATGTTCATATAAGAAGACTGCGAAAGGCCATTAATAATGACGTAAAAGAAGATTTTATAAGAACCGTGAGATCAGCAGGATATTGTTTTGGCTCGTAATTAAGCCATAAATTTCACTTATACAAATCACTATTCAAACTATAAAACTATCTTATGAAGAGTCTTTTTAGATCATTCTTTACTGTCAGCTTTTATACATTTTTAAGTAGAGTATTAGGTTTTATCCGAGACATATTAATAGCAAGATATCTTGGATCGACAGTCATTGCTGACGCATTCTTCGTAGCATTTCGTATTCCTAATTTCTTTCGCCGTGTTCTGGCAGAAGGAGCATACAGTGCTGCATTAATCCCAGTTTTCTCTGGTGTTGTTCTCAATCCAAAAGATGACCGCGAGGCTTCTGATTTTGTTGAAAACACAACCTCCATGTTACTATTTGCTACGCTAGTTTTAACGATCCTTTTTTTCTTTGGAATGCCTTATATCATTCAAGTATTAGCCCCTGGTTTTACAGATAATAAAGAAGCGTATGAATTAGCCGTCCATTTTGGAAAAATTATATTCCCCTATCTTATCTTTATTTCTCTTGCTGCTCACTTTGCTTCTATTAATAATGTGCATGAACGTTTTGCAGCCGGTGCATTTGCTCCAGCGATACTTAACATTAGCTTTATACTTTCCTTATTTATCTTAACTCCACTATTACCAAGTGCAGGACACGCATTATCCTATGGAGTACTTATTGGAGGTGTCTTACAATTTTTATATTTATATCGATCTGTTCTAAAATTTTATCGTCCACGTCTTCGTATTCCTGTTTTAAATGAAAAGCTAAAAAACTTTTTTCGATTATTTTTACCAGGTATTGTTGGATCAGGTGTTATCCAATTAAATATCGTTATTGGAACAATCATTGCTTCTTTCTTACCTGTAGGTGCCATTAGTCATATTTATTATGCTGATCGACTCAACCAACTACCACTTGCCATTTTTGGGATAGCACTTGGAATAGTTTTATTACCCAATCTGTCAAAAGCCATTAAACAGTCTGATCAAGAAACAATACACAACATTCAAAATAGATCTATTGAATTTTCTTTATTAATATCTTTGCCATCAGCAATTGGATTATTTATTTTAGCTGAACCTATAATTTATATTTTATTTGAGCGCGGTGCATTTTTACAAGAAGATACTTTTTATACTGCTAGAGTTCTTGGATACTTTGCTTTAGGATTACCAGCTTATATAATTATTAAAGTTCTTGTTTCTTGTTTCTTTGCTCGAGAAGATACGAAAACACCACTTTATATTTCCATAGTAAGTGTCATTAGCAATATTGTACTCTCCTTATTATTAATTCAGTCGATGCGTGAAATGGGTATAGCTTTAGCCACCGCTATAAGCGCTTGGATCAATGCTTTATTACTCTATGTTATGTTGTCTCTAAAAAATAATATCAAATTTGACAGTGTATTAATAAGTAATTCAATAAAGATTTTAACAAGCTCCATAGTCCTCGTTTTAGGGATATACGGCTTAAAAGTAATCATCTTTGAGGATTTTGTTAGTAATTCAATTCTTATAAATTCTTTATTTTTACTTCTAACAATTTTTTTGACTATAATTATTTATCTTGGCTTAGTAATTATGTTAAAAGTTCTAACTATTAACCAACTAAGACAATATTTAAAAAAATAAAATGGAAAAACCGACAAAAAGAATCCTATCAGGAGTACAACCTTCTGGCGATCTACATTTAGGTAATTATCTTGGTGCTATAAAAAATTTTGTTACATTGCAAAAAGAATATGAATGTTTTTTTTGTGTTGTTGACCTTCACGCTATTACTGTTTGGCAAGATCCAAAAGTTTTGGTCAACAAAACAAGAGAAGTAACTGCTGCTTTTATAGCTTCTGGAATCGATCCAAAAAAAAATAATATATTTGTACAATCACAAGTTCCTCAGCATGCACAGCTTGCTTGGATATTTAATTGTGTTGCTAGAATGGGATGGCTGAATCGCATGACACAATTTAAAGACAAGGCAGGAAAGAATAGTGAGAATGTGTCAGTTGGATTATTTTCTTATCCAACATTAATGGCAGCAGATATTTTAATTTATCTAGCTACTCATGTTCCAGTTGGAGATGATCAAAAACAACACCTAGAATTAACAAGAGACATTGCGCAAAAATTTAATAATGATTTCAATACTGAACTATTTCCTATACCCGAACCTCTCATATTTGGTGAAGCAACAAGAGTTATGAGCCTGCGCGATGGTTCTAAAAAAATGAGTAAATCAGATCCATCTGATTATTCAAGAATAATGTTAACTGATAAAGCAGAAGATATTTCACAAAAAATTAAAAAAGCAAAGACAGATGCAGAGCC
The DNA here is from genome assembly GCA_902560675.1 of uncultured Alphaproteobacteria bacterium. Lineage (GTDB taxonomy): Bacteria > Pseudomonadota > Alphaproteobacteria > HIMB59 > CACPNW01. The sequence continues at coordinate 19,367 of CACEMP010000012.1, forward strand.
GCTACCTCAAAATAAAGAGAGTATTAAAGAGAGACCAGAGGTTGAAAATTTAATATCAATATACGCATCTTTACAAGATATCTCTATTGATCAAGTTATATCTGAGTTTAGCGGCAAAGAGTTTTCGGTTTTTAAAAAAAATTTAGCTGATTTAGCTGTATCTAAGTTGGAGCCAATTACCTCTGAAATGAATAAATTAATGGATGATAGATCTTATATTGATTCCATACTAAATAAGGGAAAAGATAAAGCAATTAGTGTAGCTGAGCCTGTTTTAACAAAAACAAAAGAAATTATTGGTTTTTTGCCTTAGTAATTCCCAATTTTTTTATTTTTTTCATTAAAATTCATACGAAAGACATATTAATAACTATATATAATATGATATGTTTATACAAACTGAACAAACACCCAATCCACAAACTTTAAAGTTTCTACCTGGTAAAGTGGTTATGGAGAATGGGACAGCTTTTTTTCAAAATGTAGAAGAAGCCAACAATTCACCATTTGCAAAGAGACTTTTCAAAGTTGAAGGCGTGGAAGGTGTATTCTTCGGAAGTGATTTCATAACAATTACAAAAAATCAATCTATTGATTGGCAGATTATGAAACCATTGGTTCTTGGATCAATTATTGATCATTACAATTCTGGAGAAGATACAATTATTACTGTAAAAATGAATGAAAATAATTCTTTAGAAAAGAATGATGATGACTCAGACATTGTTAAGCAAATTAAAGAACTTTTGGACTCTAGAGTAAGACCAGCAGTAGCTATGGATGGTGGAGATATTATATATAACAGCTTTAAAGATGGTATAGTTTATCTTCATATGCAAGGAGCATGTTCTGGTTGCCCAAGTTCAACTGCAACATTGAAAATGGGAATTGAAAACATGTTGAAACATTACATACCTGAAGTGCAAGAAGTGAGACCAATAGATGCATAAATTATTAAATATTTTTTGTTTTCCATTATTTATTTGTGGATCAATTGTATTGGCCAATGGTTTGTTAGGCTATAATGTCAAGACTGAACATGATTTTAATTCTCAAACTTCAAATCAAATAAATACTCTTTACTCTGAAAAAGAGATTACACTTAAAGGACCTCCAGTATCTGAAGTAGTTAGTGACAAACTTAATATAAAAATTAAACAGAAACCAATTAATCCTCAAATCATTTCAAAGATTGATAATAATTTAAACCTTAGCTTAAAAAATAACATCTCAAATCTCTCAGATACCGACTTTGATCATTTAAATTCTTCTAAAAAGAAATTTGTAAAAATTGTTTTGCCTATAATTATCAATGAAAATCAAAATATTTTGATTACTAGAAATTTTACATCTGGTCTGAAAAATAAATTGCAAACTTTTAAAACCTTAACAAATAATGAAATAGAAAAACTATATTACACTGCAAAAAAATATAATATTTCTATTAAAAACAAGCATAAGCTAGATATTGTAGATGAAATACTTAATAATGTTGATGTAATACCGAATTCTATTGCATTAGCACAAGCTGCAATTGAGAGTGGATGGGGAAAATCCAGGTTTGCTACAGAATATAACGCACTTTTTGGCGAATATACATATGATCAAAGTGAAGGAGTAGTACCTTTAGAAAGAGAATTTGGAGATAAGCATTTGATAAAATCTTTTAGCTCATACGATAATAGTGTTTCTTCTTACTTTAAAAATATTAATTCTCACTATGCATATAGAAAATTTAGACAAGTACGCAAAATTATGAGATCTAAAAATAATTTTTCTGATATTGAACTATTAATCGATCATCTTGATTCTTATGCAGCTAATGATAACTATGTAAGTATTTTAAGTGAAGTAATTAAAAAAAATAAATTCAATAAATTTGATCTTAAAGTCATTTCCTATTAAATTAAAAATAAAATTGGTGTCCAAACCAACGCCAATTTCCATCTGAATCTTTAGCTGTACAATTTATCCTTGATCTTCCATCTGATAATTCCCTTGATAATCTTATTTCAATTCTTTCGTTAAATTTAAAAATTTCCCTTTCCACTTGTCCATTCATGTCAAAAATAAAACAATTAAGAGAACTAGCTAGTTTTTCATCTAAAAGAGAAAAACCTATATAAGGTGGATTCTCAGTTATCTTTGGATTAGATGGAATAAAATCATATACCCCAAGTCCCTTTGCTGAAGCGGCAAATATTACTCTATCTATTTCACCATATTTTTCATTAAGAGAAAATCTTGGTAAATAATACATGTTTGAAGTTTCATTAATAATTCCAGAATGTTGTCCAAATGCAACTTTAAATTTATACTCCTTAATTAAATTAATTATATCAGTATTAGTTTCGCCATAAGGAAATGCAAAAAGAGCTGGAATTTCTCCAAGTTCTTTTAAAAAAATTTTATTTGATACTTCTATTTCTTTTCTCACTTCCTCTAATTTTATATCTGGCATATGGGCATGTGTATGAGAATGCGCTCCTATAGTAACTCCCTCCTCTTTAAGTTTTCTTATTTGATTCCAATTTAAATAACTCTTATTATTATTAGCAATAGTTCCAGTCGTTACAAATAGAGTGACAGGTATATTATGTTCTTTAAAAAGTGGCCAACCGATCTCAAAAAATGATTTATCAGCATCATCAACACTAATACCTATCGTATTGTTTGGAAGCTCACCATCATTTGCAATTGTGTCTATAATGTATTCAAGCGGTAAAGTATTATACTTGTCTTTTATAAATTCATTAATATGGCTTTCGAATTGTTCAATAGTAACACTTGTACTAGGATATTTAGAAACTCCAAATTTATGATACATAAACACTGTTGCAGAATTCTTTATATTTGCAGCTTGAGCAACCGAAGCTAATACAAAAATTATAGAAATTGATTTCAATATTGATAAGACAATGTATTTATATAATTTCATATGTTTTTATTTTTAGATGTTATCTCTCCATTACCAGAATTTTTTGTAATTGAAGACAACAAAGTTGTATTTAATAAAAAAATTATAAAATCTGAATCAAATAAAATAAGCGATAATATTTTTCAGGTGTACTATGAAATCAATAATGAACTAAATTTAAGTAAATATCTTAAGAAAACTGCAATAACTATTGGTCCTGGATCTTATACAAGTCTAAGAGTTGGTGCTGCCTTTATATCTGGCCTAAATATTTCAAAAGAAATACAATTTTGTCCAATTTCAATATTGGATATTTTTAACTTTAAATCAACAATTGTTAATACAGAAGATACAGCAATATTTATTTCTTCATCAAGTAATCAAGACTTCATTTGCACTATGAATAAAGATCAAAACGTAGAGTATAAGAAGTACGAAGATGATTTTTATGATTTGCCAAATAATATAAACACCATATTGTATAATTACAAAAAACTTGATTACGAAAAAGATATTTTACAACAACATAAATTTTCTTTTATAAATGAAATACTTGAAAATCAATCAAAGTTAGATTTTAAAAAAGAAAATATGGTTAAACCAATATACATATCAAATAACAAAATATTAAATTGATTAAAATTAATAAACTTAAAAGAACAGATTTAAGCAAAATAGATTCATTAATATCTGAAGAAAAAGAAGACTATAATTTTTTCCTCAAGTCTGGGTGGAATTACAAAAGTATACATAATCATTTCCAAAAACAAAACAATTTATCTTTAGGTTGCTTTATTGAAAATGCAATATTAGGTTTTTTAATTGGCGAAAAAATCAATATAAATGAACAAAACGTCTTGGATGTACATATTATATATGTATCTGTCAAAAAAAGACGTTACAATATTGGATCTAAAATATTAAATTATTTTTTGCAAAATAAGTTCTCTACTAAAATATCAAAGATATATGTAGAGGTTGCAGAAAATAACATGGAAGCAATTAAATTTTATGAAAAAAACAACTTTGTTTTTTATAAATTTAGACATAATTATTATATCAATGAAAATAAAAGTATAAATGCTAAATGTTATTATAAGAATATTTAATTTATGAGTGAAAAGTATATTTATATAAAATCATATGGATGTCAGATGAATGTTTATGATAGCGACCGTATGAAAGATCTTTTTTCTGATAAAGGATACAAAATAACAAAAGATATTTCTAAGGCAAACATAACAATTCTAAATACTTGTCATATTCGTGAAAAGGCAGTTGAGAAGGTATACTCAGACATTGGAAGGATTAAAAAAATAAAAAATAACAAAAACAATATGAAACTTGTTGTTGCAGGCTGTGTAGCTCAAGCCGAGGGTAATGAAATAAAAAAAAGATCACCTATAGTTGATTTTGTAGTAGGTCCTCAATCTTACCACGAGCTTCCAGATATGATAGATAATTTAAAAAAGCCTTTAAGTAGTGAATTTCTTCAAAATGAAAAATTTAAAAATCTAATCTATAATTCTTCAAAACAATCATCAGAGTTCTTATCAATTCAAGAGGGTTGTGATAAATTCTGTTCATTTTGTGTGGTGCCATACACAAGGGGGCCTGAATTTTCGAGACCAATTGAAGATATAATTAATGAAACAAAAAAATATGCTTCTTCCGGAATCAAGGAAATAATTCTTCTTGGCCAAAATGTTAATGCATATCATGGAATTTCTAAAGATGGAAAATCTAGAAATTTATCATATTTGATTAATAAAATATCAGAAATAGAAGAAATAAAAAGAATAAGATATATGACATCGCATCCTATAGATATGGAAGATACATTAATTAATGAACATGCTACTAACTCAAAACTTATGCCTTTTTTACACCTTCCAATACAATCAGGTTCTGATTCAATACTAAAAAAAATGAATAGAAAGCACACTGTCGAAGATTATTTAAAAATTGTTGACAAAATTAGAAATGTAAAACCTGATATAGCTTTGTCTTCAGATTTTATAGTTGGATTTCCAGATGAATCAGATAAAGATTTTGAATACACCATGAAATTTATTGAAAAGGTTAAATTCGTAATAGCGTATTCGTTTATTTATAGTCCTAGACCAGGTACTCCTGCTCAACACAAAGATAATATTGATAATGCTACTAAGAAAGCGAGATTAAGTGCTCTTCAATCTTTATTAACAGAACAACAAATTAACTACAACAAATCTTTTTTGAATAAAGATATGGAGGTATTATTTGAAAAAGAGGGTAGACATAAAAATCAATATATTGGAAGAACAATATATAACCAGAGCACATTTATAACTTCAGAAGAAAAACTTATTAACAAAATATTACAAGTAAGGATAACTAATTCGACAAATTTTGCACTTGAATGCCAGATTTAAAAAATAATATTTATAATTTACAATTAGAACTAGACGATAATTCAATTTTAAGTAATTTGTTTGGTGTTAATGATTCAAATTTAAAAATTATTGAGAAAATAAATAATGTTAAAATATTATATAGAGGTAATAAAATAAAAATATCTGGAGAAAAAAAATCAATTTTTGAAACTAAAAAAACAATTCTAAACTTGTGTAAAGAAGCCAAAAATGGCGCTGATATAGATGAAGATAAAATTTATGATACTAGAAGTTTGGTTTCATTGAATATTAAGGAAGAAAAACAAATGGATTTATTTATACAGACAAAGAAAAGAAAAATTATTCCTAGAACTAGTAATCAAAATACTTATTTTAAATTACTAAACTCTAAAAATATTGTATTTGCTGTTGGCCCTGCTGGTACTGGTAAAACGTATATTGCAGTCGCAAAAGCAGTCGCAGCCTTACAGGAAGGAAAAGTTAACAAAATTATTTTATCGAGACCAGCAGTTGAAGCAGGAGAAAAATTAGGATTTCTACCTGGGGATTTAAAAGAAAAAGTAGACCCTTTTTTAAGACCAATTTATGATGCTTTGTATTCTATGTTGCCATTTGAACAAGTAGAAAAAAAAATTTCAAATAACATTATTGAAATTGCACCAATTGCATTTATGCGAGGTAGAACATTAGAAGATTGTTTTATTATTTTAGACGAAGCACAAAATACTACTAAAACACAAATGAAAATGTTTTTAACAAGACTCGGTAAAAATAGTCAGATGGTTGTTGTGGGTGATATCACCCAAATTGATCTTATTAGTGAAAAAGAATCTGGATTAAAAGATGCTTTAAAAAATTTAAAAACCATAAACGAAATTGGTTTTATTGAACTTAAAGAACAAGATGTTGTTAGGCATGATTTGGTTAAAAAAATAATTAATGCATATGAAAAAAATTATAAAAGTTGACTATTTTTTAACTTCTAAAAAATGGCCAAGAAGACTGCCTAAAATAAAAAAAATTACTTTAAAAACAATAAAACATATGAATAAATATTTTAAAAAAAATAATATTTATTATTTGAATTTAATACTTACTGATAAGAATAAAATGAAGAAATTGAACAAATATTATAAAAATAAACATCAAGATACTGATGTTTTGACCTTTATAACTAAAAATCCAAATAAACTTCTTGGAAAATATCTATATTGTGATATTTTTTTTTCTATAGATACTATAGAAAAATATATTAAAAACAAAAATATAAATTTATATGAACATTTTAATCATTTACTAGTTCACAGTATTTTACATATAAATGGTTATGATCACAAAAATTTGAATGAATTTAATAGGATGAAAAAAGCTGAGATAAAAATTTTAAAAAAACTTTATATTGAAAATCCTTATGAAAATTAATGAATAATATTGATAAATCATACAATTGGAAAAACTGGATAATAAAAAAACTATTATCTAATGATTCTACTAAGGAAGATATTCTTAATTATATTGCTAATGAGGAAACATCAAAAGAAATAAAGGATATTGATGATATAAGTGAAAAAAATTTAATCCAAAATATTTTAAAATTAAATGAAAAAAGTGTTGAGGATATAATGGTTCCAAGAAGTGAAATTGTGGCTCTAGATCACAAACAATCATACACACAAATTTTAGATTTAATTAAAGAGGAAAGTCATTCTAGAATACCTGTTTATAAAACAAATATTGATAATGTTGTTGGTTTCTTTCACATAAAAGATTTTATAAAAACTTCCCAAGAAAATTTTGAAATTAATTCAATTTTAAGAGAAGTTCTATATGTTGCTCCAAAATCACCAATTCTAGATTTCCTAAAAACAATGCGTACCTCAAAAATACATATAGGTCTTGTTGTAGATGGTGTAGGCGGAGTAGATGGTTTAGTAACGATTGAAGATTTAGTTGAGGAAATTGTTGGAGATATTGAAGATGAACATGATGCAGAAGACGTCGATGAGTTAGTTCTTAAGAAAAGTAAAAACTTACTTCTTGTTGATGCTGCTTATAGACTAGAAGATCTCGAGAAATACTTTAAAATTAAAATATCTGTTAGTGATGACGATGAAATATTCACTGTAGGTGGACTTGTTTATTCAAAAATTAATAGAATTCCTACAAATAATGAAACTATAAAAATGGACAACAATCTAATAATAAAGATTATAAAATCTAATAATAGAAAAATTGAAACAGTAGAAATAAAAAAAAATAATTGAATACATTAAAATTCGTAATTTTTGGTTTTTTATTCTCTTTACTTTTCCCTCCTTATTTTATTACACCTTTGGCTTTTGTTATCTTTCCATATATTTGTTATTTTTTTGAAAATAAGGCAAAGCAATACAGTAAATTAAAAATATTTTTGTATATTTTTAGCTTTGGATTTGCTTTTTTTTTAAGTTTTCTATTTTGGATTAAAGAACCATTTTTTGTATTTGATGAAACGAAAAATTATTTTTATTTCTCGTTTTTATTAATCTTGATTTTATCATTAATTTTCACAATATTATTTTTTACAATTTATAATTTAATTGGTTTCATTAATATAGTTTTTTTAATACCATTAATTTTTGTTATATTCGAATATATTATTTCAAATTTAATATATGGTTTTCCATGGATCACTTTTTCTCTTATAATTTCTAACCTGGATTTCCTATCATTAATTTTTAAACATTTTGGAACATTAGTTACTAGTTATCTTGTTCTTCAAATATTTTGCCTTCCTTATCTCTTTATACGAAATCGATATTTTAGTTTTGAAATGAGATATATAATCTTAGTACTACTACTTCCATTAATATCTATTTATTTAATTCATATTTTATTTTTTAACCATCACACATTTATTAAAACTATAAAATTTGAATTATTTCAATTAAATTATGAGGCTAACTTTAAAAAGAAAAATTCTGAAGAAAGAATGATCGAAATAGTAGACAAAATAAATGAAAGTAATTCAGATGTATTAATCTTTGCTGAGAATAATTTTCCTTTTATAATAAATGACACAAGTATAAAGAAAATTAAAGATATATTAAAAAAAAATCAAACAGTAATCATTGGTGGGACAAAAAAAGAAAATAATAAATATTATAATACTTTAATAAATATTGAATCTGAGAATACACAATCATTTGACAAAAAAATCCTTGTTCCATTTGGTGAGTTTTTGCCATTTAGAAATTATTTTAAATTTATGGAAAACATTTCTGGTATGAATGATTACAGTATAGGAACAAAGAAAAGATTAATCCATCTTAATAAGCAATTAAGTTACATACCAGTGATTTGTTATGAAATAATTTTTTATTCAAAACTAGTAAACAAAATAAATTATAATAGTGATTTTATAGTAAACATAACAAATGATATCTGGTTTGGTACCTTACGAGGCCCATATCAACATTTTTATTTAACAAAGATTCGAGCTGCTGAGTTAAATAAAATAATTTTAAGAGTCTCGAATAATGGAATTTCTGCAATAATAAATCAAAATGGTAAAATTTTAAAAAAAACAGAGTTAAATAAATATGATCATCTAATTGTTAATATAGATATTAATAAAAATAATAGTTTTTACAGTACACATTTCATATTAAAAATTTATCTATTTTTAAATTTTATATTATTAACTTTAATTTATTACAGAAAAAATAATGAATTTTAAAAAATTTGAACATAGATTATTTGGCAGAACTAGAGGAAGAAGCAAAAAAAAAATTAATATTAAAAGTTATTTAAATCTTACTGAAAAATTTATTATAAAAAAATTAAAAAATAACGAAGAATATATTTTAGATATTGGTTCAGGTTATGGAGAAACTAGTACATATTTATCAAATAAATTTCCAAATAAATTGATTATATCTTGTGAAAAATATATTGATGGAAATCTTAATCTTTACAGAAATATTGAAAGTTTAAAATTGAAAAACCTGCGTATTTATCCGGGAAATGTAAATAATATTTTAGATCAAAATATAAAAAGTCAATATTTTAGTTTAGTATTTATATTTTTTCCTGATCCATGGCCTAAAAGAAGACACTGGAAAAGAAGACTTATCAATGTAGAATTTCTAAAAAAAATTCACACTTATTTAAAAAAAGGTGCTGAAATTCATATTGCCACTGATTCAATTTCATACAGTAGACAAATCTTTCAAGTATTATTTGAAACCAAAAATTTATATAAATTTATAAATCAAAATGAGATTTATTTAGGAATCAAAGATTATTATAATATTGAGACAAAATATTATAAAAAGGCAATCATTTCCGGAAGAAATCCAATATTGTATATTTTAAGAAAATTATAAGCTTGTATTTTTACGTATTTTAAATATATGGGATAATATTAAGGTGGGTTATCCCACCTTTTTTTTATAATTATGGCCAAAAAAAAATTTAACGTAATTAAAGAAGAAATGCTGCAAGTAGCATCAAATGTTGCTTTGGAAAAAAATATAGATCAAGATTCAGTATTTGCTGCTATGGAGCAAGCCCTTGAAAAAGCAGCTAGAGTTAAATATGGTCAAGAAATAGATATTAGAGTTTCAATTGACAGGAATACAGGAGATTTTAAGTTATCATCATATTTAGAAGTTGTTAATGAAATACAAGAAGAGTTTCAAGCAAGGCAAATATTGCTTAATGAAGCTACAAAAATTAACTCTGATATTAAAATAGGTGAATTTCTAATTAAAGAATTGCCTCCAATTGAATTAGGAAGAGTTGCTGCTCAAAATGCCAAAGGAGTAATAATTCAAAAAGTTCGTGAGGCAGATAAATCTAATCAATATGAAGAATATAAAGACAAAGTTGGAGAAATTGCTGTTGGGATAGTTAAAAGAATAGAATTTGGAAATTTAATTGTTGATTTAGGAAAAAGTGAAGCAATTATTAAACGTGAGGAGTTAATTCCAAGAGAAACTTTTAAAAATGGCGACAGAGTTAGAGCATATATTTATGAAGTAAAAAATGACTTAAAAGGTTATCAGGTTTTTTTATCTAGAACACACCCACAATTTTTGTCCAAACTTTTCTTTCAAGAAGTCCCAGAAATTTATGAAGGTGTAATTGTTGTAAAAAGTGTTGCTAGAGACCCGGGTTCAAGAGCAAAAATTAGTGTATTTACAGAAGATTCAACTATTGATCCAGTGGGTGCCTGTGTTGGTATGAGAGGCTCAAGAGTTCAAGCAGTTGTTAATGAGCTTCAAGGTGAGAAGATAGATATTGTGACTTGGTCTGAAAACCAAGCATCTTTTTTAGCTAATGCATTAGCTCCTGCAGAGGTAACCAAAATTTTTCTATTTGAAGAAAAAAATAAAGTTGAGGTAGTCATTCCAGATGATCAACTTAGCCTTGCAATTGGAAGAAAAGGTCAAAATGTAAAATTAGCATCAAATCTAACTAACTTAGAGATAGATATTTTAACAGAGGAAGAAGAATCAGAAAGAAGACAACAAGAATTTAAAGAAAAAAGCCAAATGTTGTCTGAATTGTTAGATGTTGAAGATGTTATTGCTCAACTCTTAGTAACAGATGGATATATAACAGTTGAGTCAGTAGCTTCTGAAACACTTGAAAATATTGAAAAAATTGAAGGTTTTGACTCTGAACTTGCTAGCGAAATTTTAAATAGGGCAAATGCTTATTTAAAAGAACAAGACGAAAAAAATAAAAAATTAATTGAAGAAAAAATTAAAGATGAAAAACTCATTAACTTAAAAGGTATGAATACTAAAATTCTAGCAGAATTAGCTAAATCTAATATATTTACATTAAATGATTTTGCAGACTTAGCCACATTCGAATTAATTGATAAAGAAGAGGGTATTTTAAAAAATTTTGATTTAGAGGAAAGTTTTGTTAATGAAATGATTATGGCCGCTAGAGAAAATTGGTTCAATGAAAATAACTAAGGATTTAAATTGGAAAAAGAAAAAACTAAAAAAAAGAAACCACTTAAACTTTCATCATCTGGAAGACTTCAGATAAGAAAAAATTTAGGTCCTACAGGGGATAAATCCAGATCAGGTGGTAATAAAAAAACTATTCAAATTGTTTTTAAAAATAAAAACAATCAACAGAAAAGTTCATCCACAGCACAGTCAAATTTTCGAGGATCATCAAGTCTTAGAACTCCTAGGCAAAACTTAACTCAACCTGTATCTAATTTTGGTTCTCCAACTAAAAATAAAAATTTTGAAAATAAAAAAAATAAGATTAATGATGCTAAAAAAAATCAGCCTAAGAAATCTACATTAAAGCCGTTAGAAGATGATTTTAGCAAACTTGATGCAAAGAAAATTCTAGAACAAGAAGAACAAGAATTTGATAAATTTCCAAGCCTTGCAAAGTTAAAAAGAGCAAGAGAAAAAGAAAAACTTAAATCAAACTTAGATGACCAAGAAAATAAAATTTCAAGAGAAGTCTCAATTCCAGATATAATTACTGTTCAAGAATTAGCTAATAGAATGGCAGAAAAAACCGCTGATGTTGTTAAAACTCTTATGAAGCTGGGTGTTATGGCTAATGCTACTCAATCATTAGAGGCAGATACAGCTCAGTTAGTTGCTGAAGAGTTAGGTCATAAAGTATTACTCATAAAAGACGATGATATCTTAAATGACATAAAAGATTATGAAGATAATAATAGTTCTTTGATTAAAAGACCTCCCGTGGTTACAATAATGGGTCATGTTGATCATGGTAAAACAAGTTTACTTGATTCTTTCAGAGAGTCTAATGTTGTATCAGGTGAAGCTGGAGGCATAACCCAACACATAGGAGCTTATCAAATTAATAACAATGGAAAAAAAATTACCTTTATTGATACCCCTGGTCATGCTGCATTCTCAAATATGAGAGCAAGAGGTTCATTAACTACAGATATAATTATACTAGTTGTAGCTGCTGATGATGGAATTAAGCCACAAACTATTGAATCTATCGCACATGCAAAATCTGCAAAAGTCCCTATTATTGTGGCTATTAATAAGACAGATTTACCTAACTCTAACCCTGAAAAAATAAGAAATGATCTTCTAAATCATGAAGTTATAGTTGAAAAGTTAAGTGGAGATGTATTAGACATAGAGGTTTCTGCACTAAAAAAAACTAACTTAGATAAACTTGAAGAGGCTATTCATTTACAAGCAGATATACTAGATTTAAAAGCCAACCCCAACAGATCTGCAAGAGGGGTAATTATTGAGTCTAAGCTTGAAAAAGGAAGAGGATCGGTTGCAACAGTATTGGTTCAAAAGGGTACTCTAAAAGTTAGTGATATTTTTGTATCTGGTTCTGAATGGGGGAAAGTTAAAGCTCTAATTGATGATAAAGGCAATAATATCAAAACAGCTGAACCATCAGTTCCTGTTGAGGTACTTGGTTTTGATTCTAATCCATTAGCAGGAGATGATTTTATAGTTGTTGATAGTGAAGCTGCTGCTAGAAAAATTGCAGAATATAGAACTAGTAAATTACAAATTCAGAAAAATACTGTTGTTAAAACAAATGTAGAAGAGATGTTTGCACAAATTAACAAAGGTGAAGCAACTAGCCTACCTGTAGTTATAAAAACTGACGTCCAAGGATCCGCTGAAGCAATTGATAATTCAATTTCAAAGCTATCTACAGAAGAAGTAAAGGTAGATGTTATCCTTAAAGGTGTAGGAGCAATTACGGAAAGCGATGTAGCACTTGCTGGCTCTAGCAACGGTTTTATAGTTGGTTTCAATGTTAGAGCTCTTCCTCATGCAAGAGATGTTGCAAAAAGAGATGGTGTTGACATAAAATATTATTCAATAATTTATGAACTTATTGATGATGTCAAAAATCTTTTATCTGGTTTATTGAAACCAGAAATATCTGAAAAAATAACCGGCAACGTAGAAATAAGAGAAGTATTTAATATTTCTAAAATTGGTAATATAGCCGGCTGTATGGTTAAGGATGGATATATATCAAGAAAGTCTCAAATAAGAATATTGCGTGATAGTATCGTAATTCATAAAGGTCAAATTTCAAGTTTAAAACGATTTAAAGAAGAAGTTCCTGAGGTTAAATCTGGCTTTGAATGTGGAGTTATGATTGAAAACTTTAGTGATATTAAAATTGGAGATATAATAGAAACTTTTGAAGAAGTATCAAAAAATAGAAAATTATAAATGATAAATACCATCAATGGATACTCAAAGACAGATAAGATTTGGAGAATTAATTAGATCAATTATTAGTGACTGCTTATTAAAAGAAGATTTTTATAATGATGATATAAACTCTTCATCAATAACAGTATCATTTGTAAAAATGTCTAAAGACTTAAAAATTGCCAATGTATATTTTATGCCATTAGGAGGTTTAAATAAGGAAATTGTTTTACAAAACCTAAAAGATAAAAAATATATTTTTCAGAAATTTTTGTCACAAGCCAAGTTACAATCTAAGTTTACTCCTAGATTATTTTTTTATCTAGATGACACATTCGATGAAGCTCAAAAAATAGAGAAACTACTTTTAAATAAAAAGGTTTTAAGAGATATTAAGGAATGAAAACTCTACAGGGTTGGATTAATTTATATAAACCAAGAAACATTTCTTCTTTTAAAGCAATAGATATAATTAAAAAAAAGTTCAATTTGCCTAAAGTAGGACATGCGGGAACTCTAGACCCACTTGCCGAAGGAATATTGCCTATAGCTATTGGCAAAACAACAAAATTAATACCCTTTGTTAATAAAAACTCTAAATCATATACGTTTACGGTCAAATGGGGTATTCAAACGACAACTGATGATGCTCAAGGAGAAATAGTTAATCAATCCAATATTATTCCATGTTTGAAAGATATAATTATTAAAATAAAAAACTTCACAGGATCTTTAAATCAAGTACCTCCAAGAATTTCTGCTGTTAAAATAAAAGGTCAAAGAGCTTATAAGCTAGCTCGAAAAAATAAATCTTTCAACATCATACCTAAAAATGTGTATGTAAATAATTTATCTGTATTAAGTCATGATACTTTTCAAACTTCATTTAAAATTGAGTGTGGAAAGGGATTTTATGTTCGGAGTTTAGCACGTGACCTAGCTTTAGAACTTAATACATATGGTCATATATCTTCACTAGAAAGAACAAAAGTTGGAAAATTTAACAAAAAAACTTCGATTTTACTGGACGATGTATTAAAAATAGGCCAAAGGCATGTTGATTTTAATTGTGTTATACCATCAATTTATATGCTGGACGACATCTTGGCTTACGAAATTGATGATAGAAATGATTTAAATGACCTATCCTTTGGTAGACCAATTAAAATTGATGAGAAACAATTTAAAAAGAACTCATCAAAAAACGATAAAGAATTAATTTTTTTATCTCATAAAGGAGACGTTGTCTCTTTTGGCAAATTAATTGGTAATTTGTTTAAACCAAATAAAATTTTAATTTAGGAGTAATGATGTCGATAACTAAAGAAAGTAAAAAAAATTTAATTAGTGAATTTTCAAAAAATAGCAAAGATACAGGCTCTACTAGCATTCAAATTGCGGTTATTAGTGAAAGAATAAAAAATCTAACTGAACATTTTAAAACTCACAACAAAGATAACCATTCTAAAAGAGGTTTAGTAGCTTTGGTCAATAAAAGAAAAAAATTACTTAACTACTTATCAAAAAAAAATAAAACTGAATATTTAGAATTATTAAATAAATTAAATATTAGAGGAAAATAAAGAGAGTATAAATAAATATGTTTGATGAAAAAAAAATAGAAATAGAATGGGCAGGAAGAAAACTTAAACTAGAAACTGGAAAGATAGCAAGACAAGCAGATGCAACAGTATTAGCCACTTATGGTGGTACGACAGTTATGTGTAATGTGGTAGCTGCAAAAGAAGCAAATCCAGATATGGATTTTTTTCCATTAACAGTAAATTATCAAGAAAAATATTATTCTGTAGGAAAAATACCTGGTGGTTTCTTTAAAAGAGAGGCTAGACCAACTGAAAAAGAAACATTGGTTTCTCGATTAATTGATAGGCCAGTTAGACCGTTATTTCATAAAGATTTTAAAAATGAGACTCAGGTTACTTGTACTGTATTATCACATGATCAAGAAAATGACTCAGATGTTGTAGCAATGGTAGCAGCAAGTGCTGCATTAACTTTATCTGGTTTGCCATTTTTAGGCCCACTTGGAGCAATCAAGATTGGTTTTATAGATGATGAGTTTGTTGTTAATCCAAGTAAGAGTCAATTATCAAATTCTAAATTAGAATTGGTGTTGGCAGGGACTAAGGAAGGCGTACTAATGATTGAGTCTGAAGCTCACGAGCTTTCAGAAAAACAAATGCTAGATGCAGTAGTTCTTGGTCAAGAAAATTATAAAACAGTGATCGAAGCAATAATCTCTCTAGCTAAAAAAGCTGCAAAAGAACCATGGGATCTTAAAGAAAAAGATGAAGAGATTAAAAATCTACCATCTAAAATCAACGAAGACTTTGGCAAAGATTTTATAGATGCATACAAAATAACTGAAAAACAAAAAAGATCAGAAAAATTATCTTCACTAAGAAACGAAATTTCTGAAAAATTTGTAAGTGAAACATTCTCACCAGTATTAGTTTCAGATGCAATAAAAAATGTAGAAAAAGATATAGTTAGAGGAGAATTGATTAATACCGGTAATAGAATTGATGGAAGAGATACAAAAAAAGTTCGCCCAATTGTATGTGAAACTGGAGTTTTAGAAAGAACACACGGATCTGCATTATTCACAAGAGGGGAAACTCAAGCGCTTGTCGTTTCAACTTTAGGAACAGGACAAGATGAACAAAGAATTGATGCAATTGATGGTGAATATACAGAGAATTTTATGTTACATTATAATTTTCCACCTTATTCTGTTGGAGAAGTAGGTAGAATTGGATCAACTAGCAGAAGAGAAATTGGACATGGAAAATTAGCCTGGAGAGCTATTCATCCAATGTTACCTTCTAAAGAAAAGTTTCCTTATACATATAGAGTAGTATCTGAAATTACAGAATCTAATGGTTCTAGCTCAATGGCAACTGTTTGTGGAACCTCTATGTCTTTAATGGATGCAGGAGTACCTTTAGAGAGACCAGTGGCAGGTATTGCAATGGGTTTAATTAAAGAGAATGATAAATATGTAATACTATCAGATATACTAGGTGATGAAGATCACTTGGGTGATATGGACTTCAAAGTTGCGGGAACTTCTGAGGGAATAACTTCATTACAAATGGATATTAAAATAACCAGTATTACAGCTGAAATTATGGAAGAAGCATTAGCACAAGCAAAGGATGGTAGATTCCATATATTAGGTGAAATGGCTAAAGCAATTGATAAACCTAACCAATCAATTTCCCAATACGCACCAACAATAACTAATCTTCAAATAAACAAAGACAAAATTAGAGAAGTTATTGGTAAAGGAGGAGCAGTTATTAGAGAAATATCTGAAACAACTGGAGCGAAAATTGAAATTAATGATGAAGGTTTAGTGAGTATTGCAGCTGTTGATCAAAAATCTGGAAATGATGCGTTAGAATGGATCAAAGGTATTGTTGAAGAGCCAGAGATTGGGAAAATTTATGATGGTAAAGTTATAAAGATAATGGACTTTGGTGCTTTTGTTAATTTCATGGGATCTACAGACGGACTGGTTCATATTAGTCAATTAAAAAATGAAAGAGTTGAGAAAGTTGAAGATGTTATTAGTGAAGGAGATACTGTTAAAGTAAAAGTATTAGATATCGATTCAAGAGGAAAAATAAAACTTTCTATGAAAGCAGTTGACGCAGAATAAAAAGCTTAAATTACCTAAATTAATTGGGCACAGAGGTGTAAAAGATCTGTGTCCAGAAAATACTTTAGAATCTATTGCTAGGGCATTCGAAATAGGTTTAAATTTTGTAGAGATAGATGTCAAAATTTCTAAAGACAAAGTCCCAATATTATTACATGACGACACCTTAGATCGAACTACTGATGGAAGTGGACTTGCAATTGATTATGATTATGAAAATATAAAAAAACTTGATGCTGGAAAATTTTTTTATAAAAAAAATACAAATATTTTTGTTCCAAAACTAGAAGATATTCTTAGTTTTTGTGATAATAATAATGGTAATTTAAATATTGAATTAAAACCTAATAAATATTTTGAAAAAGAAAATACTTATCAAATATATAAACTTACAAAAAATATTAATCAAATAGATATTTTTTTCTCGTCATTTGACATGATTTCTATTCTAGAAATTTCAAAACTTTACCCTCAATCTATACGTAGTTTTTTATTAGATGATTTTAAAGAGTATAATATTGATGATTTAATTAACTTATCTATTAACAATGATTTAAAAATTTGTGGATTAAATATAGATCTTGTAACAGCTGATGTTATAAAAAAAATTAAAAAATCTAATATTTTAATTACGGTTTATTCAGATAAAAATATAAATTTATCTAGTGCTAGTCATATTTTCTCCATAGGTGTAGATAGTATTTTTGTTGATAATCCTATAGATTTATTGGGAAAATTTTAGAACTTATTGGGCATTCCAATAATATTGTAACCACAGTCAACATAATGTACCTCACCAGTAACTGCAGAAGATAAATCACTAACAAAGTATAGAGCAGATTTACCAATCTCATCTAGTTGTGCATTTCGTTTCAATGCTGAATGTTGTTCTGTAAATTTAAACACCCCCCTAGCGTTATTTATTGCTGCACCAGCAATTGTTCTCATGGGTCCTGCTGATATTGCATTGACACGAATATTTTTTGTGCCTAAATCCACACTCAAATATTTAACACTTGTTTCTAAAGCAGCTTTTGCAATTCCCATTAAATTGTAATTTGGTATCACTTTATTTGAGCCATAAAAAGTAAGGGTGAGAATACTTCCTCCGTCATTTAATATAGGTTCAAAACTTCTTGCAAGACTAGTTAATGAAAAACATGATATTTCCAAACAATTAATAAAATTATCCTTCGTAGTATCAATATATCTACCATTTAATTCTGACTTATCTGCAAATGCAACAGCATGAACTATAAAATCAATTGTGCCCCATTCTTTTTTTATAATTTCTACAGATTTATTTATTGAATCATCATTATTAAAATCACATTCTATTAATATATTTGAATTAATTTCTTCAGAAAGTGGTTTCACCCTCTTCAATAACATTTCGTTTTGGTAACCAATGGCTATTTCAGCACCATTTTTAGCTAGTTGTTTTGCTATTCCCCATGCAATTGAGTGATTATTTGCAATACCAAATACTAAACCTTTTTTATTTCTAAGCATGATATTTTGAAAATACCAACGTTGCATTTGTTCCACCAAAACCAAAACTATTCGACATAACATGGTCAATTTCAACATCATTTTCTGTATTTAGAAGAATATTACAATCCTTTGCACTATCATCGAGATTATCAATATTAGCAGAACCACTAATAAATTTATTTTTCATCATTAATAAACTATAAATTGCTTCATGCACACCAGTTGCCCCTAAAGAATGACCAGTCAAAGATTTTGTTGAGCTC
The DNA here is from genome assembly GCA_902560675.1 of uncultured Alphaproteobacteria bacterium. Classification (GTDB taxonomy): domain Bacteria; phylum Pseudomonadota; class Alphaproteobacteria; order HIMB59; genus CACPNW01. The sequence goes on from CACEMP010000012.1 coordinate 38,326, forward strand.
ATTTTAGGAATATTTGGGCCAAAAACATTTTTGATTGCTTCTAATTCTTTAACATCTCCTATTGGAGTACTTGTTCCATGTGTATTTATATAATCAATTTTACCATCAATATTTTTTAATGCTTGCTTCATGCATCTTTCTGCTCCTTCTCCAGAAGGTTGCACCATATCATATCCATCTGAAGTTGCTCCATATCCTGTTATTTCACCATATATTTTAGCTCCTCTAGCTTTTGCATGTTCTAATTCTTCGAGTACTAAAGTTCCACCTCCACCAGCAATTACAAAACCGTCTCTATCTGCATCATATGCTCTTGAAGATTTATTAGGAGTAGAGTTATATTTTGATGACAAAGCACCCATTGCATCAAATAAAATTGATAAAGTCCAATGGAGCTCTTCACCTCCTCCAGCAAAAACAATATTTTGTTTTCCCATCTGAATTAGTTCGTACGCATTACCAATACAATGTGAACTTGTAGAACATGCTGAAGTAATTGAATAGTTAACTCCTTTAATTTTAAAAGGAGTCGCAAGAGTTGCAGAATTTGTACTAGACATTGCCCTTGGCACCATAAATGGTCCAATTTTTTTTGAACCCGAACTCTTTCCAATCTCTGAAGACTTAAATAAATTTTGAGTAGATGGACCGCCTGAACCAACAATTATACCAGTCATTTCATTTGAAACATCACTATCTTCTAAACCTGAGTCTTCTATTGCATCTTTCATCGCAATATAGTTATAGGCAGCTCCATCACCCATAAACCTAAGTAATCTTCTATCTATTTGGTTACTAATATCTATTTTTGGTTTACCATGCACAAGACTTCTAAAAGAAAACTCTTCATACTCTTCTGCACTTGTAATCCCAGATTTTAAATTTTTAAGACTATCTGTGACATCTGATTGATTATTACCAATACATGATACAATACCTAAACCTGTTACTACTACTCTATTCATTAATTATTTCTCAGGTGAAAATAAACCGACTTTCATATCTTTAGCTTCATAAATTGTTTCACCATCGGCTTTTAAAACACCATCCCCAACACCTAAAATTAATTTTCTTAGTATAAGTCTTTTCATAGATATATGGTAAGTTACTTTTTTAACTTTTTGTAATACCTGACCGGTAAATTTAACTTCACCAACTCCTAAAGCTCTTCCTTTTCCTGGTTGTCCTAACCAACCTAAATAAAAACCAAGCAATTGCCACATAGCATCTAAACCTAAACAACCTGGCATTACTGGATCATCTTTAAAGTGACATTCAAAAAACCAAAGATCTTCTTTAATGTCTAATTCTGCTATAACTTCACCCCTAGAAAATACCCCACCATTCTCATTTATTGAAGTAATTCTATCAAACATTAACATGGGAGGCATTGGAAGCTGTGCATTTCCTTTTCCAAAAAGCACACCTTTGGCACAATCAATTAATTGTTCGTATGTAAAAGAATTTTGTTTCATAATTTAGATTAATCTTTTTTTATATTTATTAATTAACTTAAACTGAATTTAAATAACAATTATTCTTACTTCTAATAATAATATTTTCAATGCTTATTTTTTTTCCATCAAATATTGTCATATTATTTGCCTCATTAGTTAAATTTAATGAAAAATTAATTATTTTTTGTGCTGAAATTAGACCAGCTAATCCAGCAGATATACCAGAAATACCAACCGTATTACATCTAGGTAAATCTATGTCTTCTTTATTGGGAAAAATACAATTTAAACAAAGATGATCATTATTTTTTGAGTTATTAAATAATATTATTTGCAAATCATGTTTAATTACAGAAGAATATAAAAAATTAATAGAGTTTGTTACACAAAACTCATTTAATAACTTCGAAGTCCTCCAATCATCACTTGCATCAACCACTATTGAGCAGTCATGCAATGTTAAAACATTGTTAGAATTAATATTTTTATCCAAAACATTTATTTCACATTCAGTGTTTATTTGTTGTAATCTATTTTTTGCTACATCTACTTTTTTTTTACCTAAATCATTTAAATTGAATAGTATTTGTCTGTTAAGATTACTTTTTTCAATAATATCTCCATCTACTAATAATAATTTCTTTAATCCACTACTAACCAAATATTGACTTAATGGACAACCAATGCCTCCAATGCCAACTATTCCAACTCTTATTTGTGATAATTTTTTTAAATTACTTTCTGAGAAATCATTTAAAATAAATAATCTGCTAAAAATTTCATACTCAGTTTCAGAATAATTATTCATTATTTATTCTATAATTATAAATTGATTTAATAATTTTTTTTGCACAATTAACTTTTGTCATCTTCTTAAACTTTTTAATTTGTCCTTTTGTAATTATTGCAATTTCATTATAATCAGAATTAAACACACTGTTTCTATAATCTATTTTATTATATACAATCATATCGCAATTCTTATTAATTAATTTTTTTTGTCCATTTGAAATACTATTTGTTTCAGCTGCAAAGCCTACTAAAAATTTAGGTCTTCTTATCTTACTTTTCCCAATTTTTTCTAAAATATCTATATTCTTTTTAAGTTCTAATTTTAAATTACTACTTTTTTTTATCTTTTTACTTCTTATTTTATTATTTTTAAAATCAGATACAGCTGCGGTAAAAATTCCAAGGTCCAAATTAGATATTTTTTTAATTTTATTATACATTTCTTTAGCTGAGTTTACTCTTATAAATTTTAGATTTGGTGGAGGGTCTAAATTCGTTGGACCAGAAATTAAAGTTACTTTAGCTCCATGAAGAACTAGTTGAGATGCAATTTCATATCCTTGTTTTCCTGATGATTGGTTTGAAATATATCTAATTGGATCAATCATTTCTATCGTTGGTCCTGCTGTCACTAAACATCTCTTATTTTTATATAAATTGAGTTTTTTACATTTATTAATTATTATTTTAGCTATTTTATTACTTTCATCTATTCTTCCCATACCAAATTCACCACATTTTAATTTTCCTCTCTTGGGCCCAATAAATTCATAACCTCTATTTTTTAAAATTTTAATATTGTTTTGATTTGCTTTATTATTCCACATATAAGAATTCATAGCTGGAGCTAATAAAATTGTTTTATTTGAAGCTAGTAAAGTATTTGACGCTAAATTATCCCCATATCCATTAGCTAGCTTAGCTATGGTATTAGCAGTAGCAGGACAAACAAGGATTAAATCATTATTTCTAGATAAATTAATATGAAGCATTTTATTTTTCTTTTCAGATTTATCTGTAAATATTCTATTTCTTAAAACTTTTCTTAGATCTGATGTTTTAATATAATTCTTTGCTTCTTCAGTTAATATACAACTAATTTGTATTTTGTATGTATTTAGCAAATTAATGACTTCTATGCATCGAGAGGCAGCTATTGAACCAGTTATAATAAACAAGATTTT
>CACEMP010000013.1 GCA_902560675.1 uncultured Alphaproteobacteria bacterium
TTTTATGGCATGCAAATTATCATCCTGATGGAGGTCAGCTTTTCTTTCCTGAAGAAAATAAACCTTTTATTTGTCCTTTAGCTTTACCGACAGACGACATTGAACCAGAACATTTTAAAGCATTTTATTGTGACGGATCAAAAGGTTTGTATATTCATCCAAACATTTGGCATGAAGGGGTATTTCCAGTTACAGAAAAACAATCATTTCAAGGAAAACAAGGTAAAGTACATGCAAGGGTTAGTATCGACTTAAAAGAGGAATTTAATAAATATATTTATTTTAAAACTGCGATCTAATAAAAATTTATATTAAATAATGAAAATTATTCACCTTTCAGACCCTCATGTTTATATAGATAAGATTCATGGCATAGATCCTGTCAGTAAATTTAAAAAAGCATTAAGTCATATAAAAAATAATCATGGTGATGCGGATTTATTTGCCATCACTGGTGATATTACAGACTTAGGTGATAAAGATTCCTATCAGTTATTTATAAAAATAATTGATGAAGCAGACTTACCTAAGAACTTAAATCCTCAACTAATTATAGGTAATCATGATAACAGAGATGAGTTTAAAATAAACTTTCCTAATATTGAAACTGACCCAAATGGATTTATTCAATATTTTAAGGATATAGATAATAAACGATTAATTTTTATAGATACGAATCTGATTAATACTCATCAAGGACACTACTGTAATGAAAGACAAGAATGGTTAAATAATATTTTAAGTAAAACTAATATGGATACATATATTTTTATGCATCATAATCCACTGGCATTAGTTAAAGAGGAAAGTGATGGAATAGGATTACAACAAAAAAAAGAGTTTCAACAAATTTTAATTGAAAATAATAAGATTATAAAACATATTTTTTTTGGTCATCAACACATTACAAGTTCTGGTTCTTATTGTGGTATTACTTTTTCTTCCCCAAGAAGTACTTGGTCCCCTCTAATACCTAACTTTTCGAATGAATATCGTTTAGGAACAGCAAATACTGATACAAATTATAATGTTGCCATAATCCGATCTGACGCCTTAATTATACACACAGAGGATTTTTTAAAAACAGAAGTAAATTGGTTTAAATAAAAATTATTTTTTTTCGATCACAAATATTTCATTGTTAAAATAAAGACCTTTATTTTTAGCAACAATGTTTTGAACAATTTTTTCATAGTTTTTAGTTTTTTCTATTTTCATTACTTTGTCGTCATCCATTTGATTGACATATATGGAGGCATTCCAAGCAGAAAAAACTAATGATGTTGCTATACCTCCACTGATTTCTGTTGGTAGAGCTCTCAATTTACATTTAATAATTCTTTTTTCTCCAAAAGATAAGCTGCTTAATAAATCTTTATCTAAATTTTTCTTAAGATAAGAAATGATACTATTTCCAAGAGAAGGAAAGGGGTTCTCTTTTGGCCAAATTTTTCTAATTATTTCATTAGCAGGATCTTTTCCTGCTGCATGAATAGTTAATAATTTCCCTTTTGATTTTAATGCTCTAATCATTGGTTCGATGACGTATTTTGATTTCTTTTCTGCAGAAATTCTTGAACGATAAGGCTGTGAAGCAATAATAAGATCAAATTTATTATCTGATTTTTTTTTGGTAGGTATTAATTCATTAACATTAAATTCTTGATCTTCGCGGTAGATAATCATGACTGAAGGCTCTTTATAAGTATGGTTACCTGATTTTTTATTAATTTCTATATTCCATTTTTTTTCTAAAAATTCATTTTGTTTTCTTAATTGTTGAGCAAATTCAAGGGATGTGTTGCCTTTTAATTTTATGATATTCCAATTAATTTTTTTCTGTTTAACTTCATTTTTTGATTTTAGGTTTGCGGCTTCCGCATAGTGTAGATTTGAAATGACAAAAACGGTATTCTTATGTTCAACAAATCTATCAGGTAATTTTTCTAAACCTAATCTTACATCTTCTATGCTTATTTCTTTTGTGCAAACTAATAGAGGTACGTTAGGCCTGGCTTCATGGCACTGACGCATAACATTCATAAGTAAAGAACCATCCCCCATGCCAGCATCAAATATTTTTATACCAGGTTTTTGAGGTTTAATTTTATTTACGTGAGGGCGGATTGCGTCGGCAATTTGATTTTTTTCATTTGTTGTTGTTACAAATAATAAATATTTTTGTCTATTATCATAAAACCTGAAATTTTTTTTCATTACTAATAAAGTCCCATTGATTTAGCAGAAGAGATGAAGGCTTCTTTATTACCAATAAAGTTTTTACCTCGTTCCCCTAAAAATGCATCATCTACTATATTATTCCATTCTTGAACAGGAACTTTTATTTCATTTAAGTTAAGAGGAACCTCTAAAGAACGCATAAATTCACTCAAATGATTTGCAGCATTCTCTAGATTATCGTTAAAAATTAATTTTAATCTTTCCTCAGCTACACTATCAATTCCAACCATACTTTTAGTAATCATAGGTAAAGTAAATGAACAAGCAATACCATGCTGAATACCGTAATTGAGTGTAACAGGGTATGATAAATTGTGCGCAATAGCAGTTTTTGTATTGGAAAAGGCTAAGCCAGCATGAACACAAGCACGCGCAATGTTTGAGCGTAATTCAACGTTTCTTAAATCTTTCGAGAGAAGTGGTAAATTTTCTAATACTAATTTTGATGCTTGTATTGCATGAGAAGCAGAAATTGGGTTTGCATTAATATTCCAAATACTTTCCATTGAATGGGATAGTGCATCCAACCCAGTAGAAATGGTCAAGCCTAAAGGTTTATCAACCATGATAGATGGATCGATAATTGCTTTTTCTGCATAAAGAGATTTATGCGCCAAAGATAATTTATTATTTTTTTCTTTATCCCATATTGTGGCCCAACACGTAAGCTCACTTGATGTTCCTGAAGTTGTAGGTATTGCAATAATCTTGATTGGATTTTCGACTCTTGGATTTTTCTTATTACGAACGAAATCTGTTAGATATTCTTGTTTATCTTTAAATGCAGCAATTGCTTTAGCTGTGTCTGTAACAGAGCCACCACCTATAGCTAAAATATAATCTACCGATTCATTGATTGAAGAAAATTTATTTTGTAGCTCTAAAATATCCTTATAATCTGGATTAGGCTGAACATCAGTCATAATGGATAAAGGTGGATTTGAAGAAGATTTTAATTCATCGCTATATTTTTTAAAAATTTCTTCTGGATGAGTGATTATGATGTAGTTCTTATTTTTAAGAGCATCATGTACTTCTTTAAATCTATTTTCTCCAAAGATAATTTCAACAGGGTTAAAATAATTCCACATTACCTTAAATTGATTTTGCCGCTTTAGTTAAAATTGTCATTTTCTCAATTGCTTGTTCTCGCGTAAAGAAACCTAAACCACAATCTGGTGCAGCTATTAAACGGTGTTCATCAATATGTTCAAGTGAATCTTTGATACGAACTCTTACTTCTTCAACAGACTCCATTTTACTTTTTGCAATATCAATAAATCCAAAAATTACTTTTGTTTTAGTAAATTTTTCTAAAAGATTTAAATCATTATGCCTATGTGAATCTTCCAAAGATACTTCATCAATAGTTGAATCATCTACAAGTGATGCAATTCTATCATAAGCATCTAGATCAGCCTTTTTATAACCTTCTGAGTCTAATGAGTTAGGATAACCACAACAAATATGGCAAACGCGTTGCACTTCTTTAGGAATACCATGCATCATTCTTTCTAAATTTTCCATACCGTAAGAATGAGCTTCATCGGGCTTTCTAGCAAATACTGGTTCATCAATTTGAATATACTGACAACCTGCATCTACAAGTGCTTTAACTTCTTTATTGAGGGCTAATGCTAAATCAAAACCAAGTTTTTTCATGTCATCATAGTAATTGTTGGCAATTGAATCTGTAATTGTCATTGGTCCAGGTAGCGTAATTTTAACTGGGTTTTTTGTAAATTGTTGTGCACTCTTCCAGTCTAAATGCATACGTATTTCTTTACTTGAAATTGGTGCAACAATAGTTGGAAGGTCAGCTTCGAATGCACCCTGTCTTACTGACTTATGTGTAACTTCCTTAAAACTTACACCATTTAAAAATCGACATTGATATAATACATAACTCTCGCGCCTAACTTCCCCATCTGTTGGAACATCAATACCCGCACTTACTTGATCAGTTATAACTTCTTTAATTGCTGCTAAAAATAATTTTTCAGCATCCGCACCTGCAGACTCTAATGCTTTTTCATATGCGCCAGGTGACCAATTTGATAATAATCCTTTTGATGCTTTTCTCTCTTCTTCTGATTTTGTCCCTAAAAACCAATCTTGAATGGGTGTTTGTTTCGGTTTTGGATAAGCACCTATTGTAGTTGTTGTAAGAGGCATCTATTTTTACTCCCATTTAAATTTAAAATAAAACAGCGGCTTTTATAAAGCCGCTGTAATAAAAAGTTAATAATAAATAATCTCAAATTACATAAGATCGTTTATTTCTTCCATCATTTCTTCTTGAAGATCTGCCATATCATCAGCGTCACCGGTAGCAATTTCTTCCGTGAAATCATAGATTACCTGTGTAACAGCTAATCCATTTTCTCCAGGATACGCAAACCAATCAGCAAGAAGTGGAAGTTGTTCAACAGCAGTAAGTTTATTAGGGTTTTGACTATAGAAGTCACCTAATAAATCATTCGCTGCTTTGTTTGGTGGAACATATCCAGTTGTTTCAGCAACTAATGCAGCACCGATACCTGATGTAATGAACTTTAAGAAAGTCCATGCAGCATCAACTCTTGCTGGATCATCAGATGTAGACACTAACATTGCAGCGTTTCCACCTGCTGGTAATCTTGCTGGTGTTCCATTGTTTACTCCAGCCATTCCAGGGAACGGTGCAGTTTTTAAAACAAAGTCTGCCTTTGCAGCATTAACTGAACCCAAGCTTGAAGTAGACCAGAACATCATACCAATAGTACCTGCGTTAAACGCAGCTTGACCATCAGCAATTGAATAGTTTGGCATATTACATCCGCTCATGATTGATTTCATTTGCTCTAACGTTGCAAGTCCTGCATCACCACCCATATTTACAGCTCCATCTTTAACCATTGGAACATTCTGAGTATGCATTAATGCTTGGTGGAACCAGTTACCTGTAATGTTCCAACCAAAGTATAGAGTTCCTTTACCTGCTGCTTCCAATTTATTACATGCTGCAATAACTTCGTCCCAGTTAGTTGGAATACTATCTACACCTGCTTCAGCTAATAAATCCATGTTGTAATATCCAACTGGTGTTGATACAGAAAATGGTAATCCATAAACTTCACCACCGAATGTTGAAAGACTTAACATAGCAGAATGGTAACCATCTTTTTCAAAAGCTGCCTCTTTTGCGATAAATGGCTCTAAAGACTTAGCAATACCTTTGTCAACTAGAGGTGCCTGTCTGTTAAGACCTTGCATCGTTACATCTGGTAAATTACCTGAAGTAGACTCTCTGAAGATTGTTGCAGTTGCATCTTCATAGTTTTCATAAGTTGCTCTAAATTTAACTTGAATATCTGGATGCGCTTTTTCAAACTCTGGCATAATAGCTTGAAACGTTACATCGAATAATCCTGAATAAGGATAAGCTACTTCTATTTCAATAGACTTAGCTGAATTAACAGAACCATAAAAACCGAAAGCTAATACGGCTGCCAATCCTGTAATTAATTTTTTCATTTAATCCTCCCGATTGAATATAATAATTTAACCTAACATGTAGCTAGAAAGGGTTACAATTTTATTACGAAAATATTACTAAAAAATAAGCTTATTTTTCCACAGAAATAAAAAAATTAGTGAAAAACTTGTTTTTTTACCAAGGTAGTGAGAAAGTTTTTACATTAGTAAAACTTTTCATTGCTTCAATTACACCTTCTTTATAACCAAGACCTGAATCTTTAATTCCTCCAAAAGGAGACATTTCAATTCTATAGCCTGGAACCTCCCAAATATTTACAGTGCCAACATTTAAACCTTGAATATATTTTTTTGCTCTCATGAAGTTATTTGTACATACACCAGATGATAATCCAAATGCGGTTGAATTAGATATTTTCATTACAGCTTCATCGTCATTAGGCACACGAATGATAGGTATAACTGGACCAAATGTTTCTTCTAAAACTAATTCACTTTTAGGATCAACATGATCTACAACTATTGGAGGTAACAAAGCGCCTTTTCTTCCAGGGTGATATAAAATTTTTGCACCGTCTTCTTCTGCCATTGAAACTCTTTTATCAAAAAGTTCTGCAGCTTGAGCATTAACAACTGTACCTAAGTCTGTTTCCATATTCATAGGATCACCAAATTTAATTTTCTTAGCACGCTCAAGAGCCATTTCAACAAATTGATCTGCAATGGATTCTTGAACCAGTATTCTTTTAACAGCTGTACAACGTTGACCAGAGTTTTTCGTTGCACCAGTAACTGCTAGTTCAACAGCTTTTTTAAGATCATCACCATCTAAGTCATTTAAAACAATTAATGGATCATTACCACCAAGCTCAAGAACAGTTCTTTTGTATCCAGCTTGTTCAGCAATTAATTTTCCTACACCTACACTGCCTGTAAAAGTAATGAGATCAATATTTGGATTCTTGATCATTTCAGATCCAATATCTTGAGGCCATCCAGTTACAACTGAAAACATTTCGGGTGGTAAACCTGCTTCATATAAAACATCAGCAAGTACCATTGCTGTTAAAGGTGTTAATTCTGTCTGCTTACATACTGTACAATTATTAGTTGCAATTGAAGGTGCAATTTTATGCGCTACCATATTCAAAGGATGATTAAATGGAGTGATTGCTGAAATTGCCGTTAAAGGTTCTCTTATGGTAAATATTTTTCTCGCTTTTCCATGCGGAGTTAAATCACAAGAAAATATTTCACCATCATCATGAATACAAAGTTGAGCCGTTAATGAAAAAACATCAAAAGCTCTTCCTACTTCGTATAAAGAATCTTGTTTTGAGATACCAAGTTCTAAAGTAATAATATCAGAAATTTCTTCTTTTCTTTTAACAAGTACTTCTGCAGCAGTTTGAAGAATTTTTTGTCTCTCGTATCTTGTAAGTTTAGGTTGGTAATTTGCGGCAATATCTAAAGCCTTTCTTGCATGCTCTGCAGTACCGGCTGGGACCGTTCCGATTACTTCACCTGTAAAAGGGTATTCAACATTTATTGTTTTATCTGAAGTAACTTTTTCTCCAGCAATACGCATTGCTTCATTAATCATTTTTTTGTGCATCATAGGGCTCCATTTATTGCATAATAAAATGCATCATAGTTATATAATTGTTTGCTAGTATCTAAGTTTTGTAATTTTAAATTTGATATGAATGGCACTTCTCTTTCATGCAGTCCTCCATGAGAACGTAAAGGTTCATTTAATCCAGAAAGATTGTGTTTATCTTCTGATGATCCAATAGTCATAAATTCTGAAGACATACATATAATATCCCCCATTCTATCTGGAGGTAAATTATAAGTAGAGCATCCTTCGTCTTTTGTTAAAACAACTTCTATATCTTTTATTTCTTTAATAGCATTTACAACTGAATCTACCTTGCTCTTGTCTTCTAAATAAATTGTTGCAAAAGAACCAAGTGAGCCATGATGCACGACATATGGATCTGTAATTGGTAGAATAACTTTAGCCATGTTTGGTTCAAATTTTTTATCTAAATAGTCTTGTAAAAATATTGCATTAGGTGAACCATCTTCTTTTGATTTTGGTTTCATTCCGTGATCTGCTGTGATGATTATAGAAACATTCTCCTTATTTAAAAGACCAATATATTTATCAAACATTGCATAAAATTTATTTGCTGTTTCATTCCCTGGTGCATATTTGTGTTGAATATAATCCGTAGTCGATAAATACATGATATTTGGTTTGAACTCTTCAAGAAGTTTTACACCTGCAGCCATTACAAATTCAGAAAGTCCTTCAGAGTATACTTCTGGCACTGGCATCCCTAACCAATCGTTTACATTATCTATACCATTGAGATCTTTTGTTGCTTGATCAGATTTTTCAGCAGAAAAACAAATAGCTCTCTCATCATCAAAACTTAATCCATTTCCTAAAAGTGTTCTCAGCTTATCTTTTGCAGTAACCAGAGCAATTTTAGAACCAGAATTATAAAATTTTTCAAAAATAGTTGGTGCTCGCATATATTTTGGATCATTCATCATTACTTCTTCACCCGTCTCAGGTGTATAAAAGAAGTTTCCGCATATACCGTGAACAGAACTTGGTTGGCCTGTTACAATCGAAATATTATTTGGATTTGTAAAACTTGGAATAGCGCTGTGTACTAGTAGGTTTTCACCACTTGCAATTAATTTATCAAGGTTTGGTGTAAGATTTGATTTTGATGCTTCTTCGAGATACTCTTTTTGACTGCCATCAAGGCAAATCACAATAGCAGTTTTTGAAAAATTACTTGGATATTCTCTTTTATTAATTTCTAAGTTATCGGACACAATTTCATCTAATATATATTATTAAAAATAAGAATTTATAGTTATCTGCTAGTTAAACTCAATGATAATTTGAATATTTGTTAATAAAATTGAAATAAAACTGCAATAAATAGATTTAAAATATTCTCAAATTTAATAAAATTTTGTACATTAAAGTTAACATAGAGGGGGAATGAGTGGGGACTATATCACTTAAAAATATTTCAAAGTCATTTGGGTCTACACAAGTACTTAATAATTTGAATGTTGATATAAACGATGGAGAATTCTTAACATTAGTTGGTCCATCTGGTTGTGGTAAATCTACATTACTTAGAATAATTGCAGGATTGGAACAACAAACTTCAGGCGATGTATTAATAGATAATAAAAATGTAAATAGAGTTAGAGCCAGTGAAAGAGATTTGGCAATGGTATTCCAATCATATGCTCTTTATCCTCATCTAACAGTAAGAAGAAATTTAGAAACTCCATTAAGACTAAGAGACTATAATGCATTTGAAAGACTACCCTTGATTGGTAATTTTTCTCCTAGCAAAAAAGAAAAAACAGAATCTATAAATCAATTGGTGAATAAAACTTCTGAAACACTAAAAATTTCAGAATTATTAGATAGAAAGCCTGGACAATTGTCAGGCGGTCAAAGACAAAGAGTTGCTCTTGGTCGTGCTATGGTTAGAGAGCCTGTTGCTTTTTTAATGGATGAACCTCTTTCAAATTTAGATGCGGCTCTGAGAGTTCACATGCGATCTGAATTATCTGAACTTCATAATTCACTTAAAACTACTTTTGTGTACGTAACACATGATCAAGCAGAAGCGTTAACTATGTCTTCTCGAATGGCAGTTATGATTGATGGAAATTTATTACAACTAGATACACCTCAAGAAGTATATGACAATCCTTCCTCATTAAGTGTAGCTCAATTTGTTGGAAGTCCGAAAATAAATATATTTAAAGGAACTGCGGACTCTGGTGGGACGGTGGGTTTTCTCAACGTGAATCTAAAAAGAAAAAGTTCTGAAAGTAATACAGACTTACATATTGGTATTCGACCAGAACATTTAGAAATTACAAATGAAAGTAATGAAAATACATTTAGTGGAACAGTTGCATATAGAGAAAATTTAGGTTCAGATATTTTCTTTCATGTAAATATTGAAGACGGTTCAAATAAAATAATTGTAAGGGGCTTACCACAATTTACACACCAAATTTCAAACGGTTCTAGTGTGAATATTAAAAGAGTTTCAGATAAAGCATTACTATTTAATCAAGCAGGAATGAGAGTTCAATTTACTAATGCATAATTCAAAAGCTCACATATGGTTTATTGCACCAGCAATCATACTGATGATAATTATTTTAATCTTTCCTCTTTTTCTTGCAGGAGGAATTTCTTTTACTGACTATAATTTAGGAAACAAAACATTTGAGTGGGTTGGACTAGAAAATTATGACAAAATGTTCAATCGCAAAACATATGTCAAAATGATTTGGGCTACGGCGACGTATGTTATTGTTGTCGTTCCAATTTCTGTTGTACTTGGATTATGTGCTGCTATGCTCTTGAATTCACTAAGGTTTGGCGCTGATATATATAAAACAATTTTCTTTCTTCCAGTTATGGCAACTCTTCTTGCAATGGCAATTGCATGGGAATTTACTCTTCATCCAACATTAGGAATTGTAAATAGTTTTTTAGCAAATGGCTGTGGGGGAATTAGGGAATTCATTCTTGGTTTTCATTGGTTGCCTTGGGTAGACTCTCAAGAAAGCTGGTATGCAGTGGCGTGTGCAAACAACATGGATTTTCCTTATTGGTTAAAACAAAAAAATACTGCGATTTGGACAGTATGTTTCATAGGAATTTGGCAGGCTTTTGGTTTTAACATGGTTTTATATTTAGCTGGCTTAACAAGTATACCAAGGGAGTTATACCAAGCTGCAGAAATGGATGGGGCTAAATCTACATGGGAACAGTTTAAACTTGTAACATGGCCAATGCTTGGTCCAACAACTTTGTTTGTTGTCACTATTACTACTATTAGAACATTTCAGGTATTTGATACAATCGAAATACTTACAAAAGGTGGCCCATCAAAAACAACATATGTCATGATGTATGCAATTTTTGAAAAAGCTATTCAGCAAAACTTAACCAGTATTGGTGCAGCAATTACTGTTGTCTTTATTGGATTTATTCTTGTGTTAACATTTTTCCAAAGATATGTGATTGAAAAGAGGGTGCATTATTAATGGAAGCTAAACAATATATTGGAGAGGGTTGGAAACATGCAATCTTAATTATTGGTGCTATCGTAGTGATGCTCCCTTTTTATATGATGGTTTCAATGTCATTAAAATCTCAGCAAGAAATTCAATCAATTTCTGGTGGTCTTATTGGTGCGCAAGAAACTCAAACGTTTCCGGTATGTGTTAAAACTGGTTATTCAGAAGAAACATGTACAATGAAGCCATATCAATACAACTATTGGTTTGCTTTTGAGAAAGCTCCTATTCCTAGATACTTAATGAATGGTGTCATTGTTACTTTATCAATCTTCATCATTCAGGTTCTAGTCGCCTTACCGTGCGCGTATGCACTCGCCAAGTTACGGTTTTACGGACGAGAATTTGTTTTCTCGATGGTTTTATTTTGCTTGCTCATTCCAGTTCACGGAATTGCACTTCCATTATATGTTATGTTGGCCCAGGCAGGACTGGTTGACACCTATTCCGCCTTAATACTCCCCTGGACAATATCGGTGTTTGGAATCTTTTTAATGCGGCAATTCTTTATGACTGTGCCCGATGAATTAATTGATGCCGCCAGGATGGATGGTATGGGAGAGTACGCAATCGTATGGAAAGTAATGCTTCCAACTGCAATACCAGCGTTACTTGCTTTTGCAATATTCTCAGTTGTTGCACACTGGAATGATTATTTCTGGCCTCGTATGGTAATAACAGGAAATAGAGATCTCTTTACTCCACCACTTGGTATAAGAGAATTCAGAGGTGGAATTGATAGTGACGAATTTGGCCCTATGATGGCTTCGATAGTTACAGTAACAGTTCCCCTTATAGTTGCTTTTATAATCGCGCAAAAACGATTTATTGAAGGAATTACTTTGACAGGCATGAAGTAAATTCTTATCTGCTGATGACATTGTCAGTAAATTTTATTTTTATCCTAATTCTTGTTTCTGCTCTATGTCATGCAGTTTGGAGTGCTATAATAAAATCAAGTAAGAACCCTTTATCGTTAATGGGTATAACGTCTGTCTTAGAAGTTACTATTTTTTTACCTTTAACATTTACTGTTCCATTTCCAACTTTAGAAGTTTGGTATTTTTTAATTGCAACCGTCATCATTCATGTCATTTATAGATTAAATGTAATTTATTCTTATAGGTACGGAGATCTCTCTTACATATATCCAATTTCTAGAGGTAGTTCATGTTTGTTTGTAGCTATAATTAGTATTTTATTTTTAAGTTCTGATATTAGTGTTGCTGGTTTTGTTGGAATAGTTATTGTTTGTATTGGGCTATTTTTAATTTCTTATTCTAAAAATTTATCTTTTAACTTCAGAGGTTTTGCTCTCGCGATATCAACGGCTATTTTAATTACTGCTTACACTTTGGTTGATGGAGTTGGGGTGAGGCTTTCTGAAAATGGTTTTTCATATATCTACTGGCTCTTCACACTTAACGGAATACCATTATTAATTATAGGTTTAATCTCTAGAGATGGTTTACGAAAAAGAGAAACATACACTTTTCGCTCTGGTATTGCAGCAGGGATATTTGCAACAACCAGCTACGCAATTGTAGTTTGGAGCATGCAATTTATAGAAATAGCATATGTCTCTAGTATTAGGGAAATAAGTATAGTCTTTGCTGCAATTATCGGAATGGTTTTCTTGTTTGAGAAGAATGCAAAATCTAGAATAATTCCAGCTATTTTAATAGTAGGTGGTATTTCGATTGTATATTTTCAAATTCTTTAATCAAAAAATATAGACTTTTTCGACTAAAATTTTATATGACTTTAATGGCTGATGATATTGTAGATGTAGATCCAAAAACTGAAACTATTTCTTGCGATGGTGGTGAAGATGGTTTAGGACATCCCGCAGTTTATTATACTTTCAATAATGAGAATAAAATTATTTGTGGTTATTGTGGAAAAATATTTATAAGAAAAGATGAGTAAAAATGTATAAAGAATCTTGGGGTCTAAAAAGAATTTGTCCAATGTGTAGTAAGCAATACTATGACTTAGGAAGAACGGAACTTGAATGTCCTGAGTGTGGAAAAGAAATTGAGGTTACTACCATGACTAGGCCAAGACGTGGAAGAAAACCAGGAAGTACAAATGCTGCACCTTTAACCAATCCTATTCCACCAAAACCAAAAGAAAAAGATGACGAACTTGATATTGAAAATCTTGATATTGAAAACAATGAAGACAATTTAGAGGATGATACTGTACTATTAGAAGATGAAACAGAGATTGATCCTTCCGTTGATGTTGGTATTAAACCAAAGGAAGACGGCGAAGAAGAATATTAATAATTATCAATAAAAAATAAAAAATGTTTAAGGTTCTACAAAACACTTGGGCTCTTTTTTTTGGCTTTGCTTTAATTAGTCTTGGTCACGGTTTACAAGGAACACTTATTGGTGTTCGTTCAGTTTTAGAAGGTTTCAGTTTTTTTGCATCAGGACTTATTATAGCTGGTTATTACGTTGGATACTTAACTGGTGCATTAACAATACCAATTTTTTTACAACGAGTTGGTCACATAAGAGTTTTTGCCGCTTTAGCATCTCTTGCCTCTATTGCTATATTATTACACTCAGTGTTTGTTCATCCATATTCATGGATGTTTATACGAATATTAACTGGTTTAAGTCTTGCTGGGATTTATGTGATCATGGAGAGTTGGTTAAATGAAAAATCAACTAATCAAACTCGTGGTCAATTACTTTCTGTTTACATGATTATTACCTTTGTATTTGTTGGAGCAGGACAATTTTTATTAAATTTAGGCGATCCAGCTAAAGTTGATTTATTCATTTTAGTATCAATCTTATTATCATTCGCACTTCTGCCTATTCTTCTATCTTCAACAGAACAACCCAATACAGAAAGTCCTAAATTTTTTTCTTTAAGAGAATTTTATACTGTTTCACCTTTAGGTTTTGTTGGTGCATTAGCAACTGGTTTATCGCATAGTGCAGTTTTTGGGTACGGTGCAATTTATGCATCATCTATAAATTTAAGCTTATTTCAAATTTCCCTGTATATGATGATTATAACATCAGCTGGTGCCCTATCTCAATGGCCTATTGGATATTTATCAGATAGAATTGATAGACGTGTTATTCTTATTGGTGTTTCTTTTATGGCTTCAGGTTTAAGTTTATTTTTTGTTTTTGCAAACTTTATGCCACTTACATTATTCTTAATTTTTACTGGTCTTTTTTCAGTTGCTTGTTTACCAATGTATTCACTTACGGTTGCTCATACAAATGACTTCTTACAACCTAATGAGATAGTATCAGCAAGCGCAACCTTTGGCATACTTATTGGTATTGGATCAATTATTGGACCTTTGTTTGTATCTAGTTTCATGGAAATTTTGGGAGCGGTAGGTTTTTATATCTATTTATTTTTAATACACGGACTACTAGGATTATTTGGTTTGTATAGGATTACACAAAGAACTAAACCGCGTGATCTTGAATCACAATACAATCCTTTACCACGAAATATTAGTCCTGCCGGTATGGAAATGAACCCCGTGACTGAGCCAACTGAGGACGAGTAAGTCTTTTAAATATTCTGTGAAACAACAAGAGAATAATTATTCCCATATAAATGACTGGTTCAGTTTTATCAGCGCGAACTAAAACATAAAAATGCATACTAGCGAGAATGGCTACTGGGTAAATTAAATAATGAATTTTCTTCCATAATTTAAAACCTAGTCGTTTAATCATATTGTTTGTTGAAGTACTAGCAAGCGGAATTAAAAAAAGAAAACTTATAAAACCAAAAGTTATAAATGGTCTTTTTATAATATCTTGTATGATAAATTGCATATCTAAAAAATGATCTAAAACTATGTAAGTGGAGAAATGCAAACAGACATAATAGAAAGCAAAAAGTCCAATCATTCTTCGTAATACAACTATCGATTTTAAAGGTTTTATATTTGATAGAGTAGTAATCATAAGAGTTATTATTATTAATTTGAGTGCCATTAGACCTAACTCATCCATTAGTTTTTCGATTGGATTTACTCCAAGATCCCCAGTAACAAATTGGTATGCCCAGAGTAGACTTGGAAATAGAATTAAAATAAATAAGATAGGTTTACTGCGGTTAAAATTTCTTGTTGAAAACATTCATTAATAAAATTTATTTAAATCTAAATCTTTGTAGAGATGTGCTACTTCTTCTTCATAGCCATTAAACATAAGTGTTTCTCTTCTTTTAAACTCTCCAATTCGTCTCTCTGTTCCTTGACTCCATCTTGGATGGTTAACATTAGGATTAACATTAGCATAAAAACCATATTCCCAAGGAGCTAAAGTTTCCCAGGATGTTTCAGGTTGTGTATCTAAAAATCTAATTTCTACGATTGATTTAATTGATTTGAAACCATACTTCCATGGAACAACTAATCTTATGGGTGCACCATTTTGATTAGGCATTTCATGACCATACAATCCAGTTGCTAATATTGTTAAAGGATTCATTGCTTCATCCATTCGAAGCCCTTCTCTATATGGCCAAATGATTGTTCTCTTTTGCTGACCTGGCATTTCTTCTGGCCTGAATACGGTTACAAACTGAACATACTTTGCTGAGCTTAAAGGTTCGGCCATTTTTATAAGTTCAGATAATTGAAAACCTTGCCAAGGAATAACCATGGACCATGCTTCAACACATCTCAATCGATACACTCTATCTTCTATTGTTACATTTGATAAAATTTTTTCTAAGTCAAATGTTTGAGGTTTTTTCACAAGACCATCTATTTTTATTGTCCATGGTCTAGGTTTAAAATTTCCAGAGTTTAAATGAGGATGTTTTTTATGGGTGCCAAATTCATAGAAATTATTGTAGGTTGTAATTTCTTCGTAAGAATTAAGTTTGTCGTTTTCATTTAAGTTTTTATTATAAATTGAAAGGTCGCTGTCATGGTTTGCAAACACTGATGAAGCAACTGTTGCCAGTGCTGCACTAGCTAAAGATCCCTTAATGAACTTACGTCTATTTAAATATGTCCTATAAGGCGTAATTTCAGACCCTAAAATTTTCATAGTAATTATATATATCTAAAATATTAGAATTGAAGTTTTGCTTCTACAATTCTAGTTTTTAAAGTGTGAATTATATTTATTTATTATGTTTTCTGGCCATGTACTTTTGATAAATTCTATAATAGACCAAACATCGTCATCTGATAACGTATCATTGCCAAGCATTTTTCCTTCATAGTCAGGAATTAATTTTTTAAAACCATATTTAGTGACTTGAAATAAATACTTAGGAGAATGATGCCAGGTATGGCCAGTGCCATTAAGAGGAGGTGCTCTTCGGTGACCATCTTCATCTAATGATTTATTCCACTCTTCATGACCAGCTAAATTACCCATATGACACCCAGCACAATTTTCAGCATATAGTTTCATACCCTTAAAAACATCAGCTTCTGCTGCATGAATAGTTGATCCAATGAATAAGATTGTGAGTGTTGTAATAAATTTTAGCAATTGCATTTTTATTTATATAATTTTTTAAATCTAAATTTCATTACAAATGTGTCTTTTTTTTGATAGGATGTATAAATGAAAAAAATTCTTATTATTTTTACAATTTTTATTTTATTAATTTCACTTAGCAAACATACTTACAGTGAAAAGGTTCACGGTATTGCAATGCATGGAACACTAAAGTATGCCAATGATTTTGAATATTTAGATTATGTAAACCCAAACGCACCCAAGGGTGGTTCTGTAAAATTTGGATCATATGGCTCTTTTGATAATTTAAACAGAGTAGCTTTTAAAGGCTCTAAAGCTGCTGGCCTGGGGTATGTTAATGATACATTAATGAGAAGAGTTTGGGATGAAGCATTCTCTCTCTATGGTTTAATAGCTGAAAAAGTAGAATTGCCTGAAGATAGATCGTCTATAACTTTTTATTTAAATTCAAATGCAACTTTTCATGACGGCTCACCAATTACACGCGAAGATGTATTGTTTAGTCTAGAAACGTTTCAAACAAAAGGTACTCCAAATCAGAAAAAAACTTATGGCAAAGTTATTAAAACTGAATTGATAGGAAATGATGGAATAAAAATGATTTTTGAAAATAATGAAGATAAGGAATTGCCCCTTATTATTGCTGGCTTTTTACCTATAATTCCTAAAAAGTTTTATGAAAATCTTGATGTCACAAAAACTTTTTTAGATATTCCTCTAGGCAGTGGTCCATACCAAGTTGATAGTCTCGATCCAGGACGTCAAATAAAATACAAACGTGTTGAAGATTACTGGGCAAAAGATTTACCTGTAAATAAAGGTCTCTATAATTTTGATACAATTATTTATGATTATTACAAGGATTCAAATGTCTTAGTCGAGGCTTTTAAAGTTGGTGAATACGATTTTAGAAGAGAATACAATGTTAAACGTTGGTTATCAGAATATGATTTCAAAGCTGTCCAAAATGGTGAGGTTGTACTTAAGGAAATGAATAACGATAGACCAGTTGGAATGAATGGTCTTGTGATGAATACAAGACGTGACATATTTAATAATAGAAATGTAAGACTTGCTCTAAGCTACGCCTATGATCATGAATGGATTAATAAAACAATATATCAAAATGCCTATGTGAGAACAGATAGTTATTTTGATAATTCACCATTAGCTTCTTCAGGATTACCCTCAAAAGAAGAATTGGAATTATTAAATTTATGGAAAGATAAAATTCCAGCAGAAGTATTTACAGAAACATTTACTCCACCTGTAACGGATGGAAGCGGTAATGATCGTAAAAATTTATTGAAAGCAAAAGAAATACTTGAACAAGAAGGATGGTTTGTTGAAAGTGGAAAACTCATTAAAGATGGAAAAGAATTCAATTTTGAGTTCTTAATTGTCAGCCCGTCTGATGAGAAGATTGCCTTAGCCTATCAAAGTAATTTGAAAAAACTTGGTATAACAATGAATGTAAGGACTGTTGACTCATCGCAGTATCAAGAACGCCTCTTAAGTTATGATTTTGATATGATAAAAAGATACTGGGGCGTTAGTTTAAGCCCAGGAAATGAGCAACAATTTTATTGGGGATCTGAAGTTGGTCAAAAAGATGGTAGTAGAAATTACCCAGGTATTAATAATCCTGCCATTGATGCAATGATTGAAAAACTTATCAATGCAGAAAATAGAAAGGAATTAACAACTGCAATTCACGCTCTAGATAGGATATTATTATGGGGTCACTATGTCGTTCCTCTTTATCATAGTAACAAGGACAGAATGGCTTATTGGGATTTTTTTGAATACCCAGACGAAATTCCACTTTACGGAGTTGTAATTGAGTCTTGGTGGATTAATAAAGATAAACAATAAAATAAGTAATCAAATATTTTTATGAGTCATACAAGAGCTAACATACTCATGTTAATTGCCTCATTTATATGGGGAACAGCATTCGTAAGCCAAACTACAGGAATGGGAACAATAGGTCCTTTTACTTTTAGCTTTGGAAGATTCTTTTTTGCTTTTTTAACAGTAATTCCATTTGCGATTTATCTAGAACAACAAAATATTTTTAAAATATTAAGTGATAGAAAAAAAATTTATCTTTGTTTGGCTACAGGTTTTTTTCTTTTTGGTGGGATGGGTCTGCAACAATACGCTTTACAAAAATCATTAATATCAAATGCTGCTTTTCTTAGCACTCTTTACGTTCCCTTTGTTGGTATAATTTCAAGATTCATAATAAAGAAACAACTACACTGGGTTATCTGGATCGCCATTTTACTATGTTTGTATGGATCTTATCTTTTATCCTCTAATCAAACAGTTGAAATTCAACAATCAGATTCACTCTTGTTTATTGCGGCTTTGTTTTTTGCCTTACATATTATTTGTATTGATATTTTTATGAAAGAACTCAACAGTCCTTTTTTATTTGGAAGTATTCAGTACTTTATTGTTTTTGTTTTATCTATGATTTTGGCATTCATGTGGGAGGATCCAAAGATCTCTAATATGCAAATTGAATGGTTTGAAATTTTATATACGGGTATTTTTTCTGCTGGCATTGGATATACGCTTCAAATTATTGCGCAACATAAAGCTAATCCTGCTCCCGCTGCTATTATTTTATCAATGGAGTCAGTCTTTGCTGCAATAGCAGGTTGGATACTTTTAAATCAAGTTTTAGACACACAAAAAATACTTGGATGTCTTGCAATATTTATTGGAGTCATTATAGTACAACTAGTACCAATAATTATTAAACAAAAATGAGTGATAAATTAGACGTAGTTGGAATTGGAAATGCTATGGTAGATGCCATTATTCCTTCTAATCAATCTGAAATTGAAAAACATGAAATTAATAGAGATTCGATGAATCTTATTGATGAAAACTTAAAAAATAATTTGCATGAAAGTTATTCTATTAGAGAAATGGCAGGTGGTGGTTCGCTCGGTAACTCCATGTTTGGTATCACCTCTTTTGGCGGTAATGGAAGTTTTATTGGAAAAATTAAAAATGATGAAATTGGAGTTTACCTTCAAAAAGATATGATCCGGGAAGGACTAAAATTTCCATTGGGATTTACATCTCCTGATATTTCAACTGGATGTTGTACAATTTTTGTTGAAGAAGATGGCACAAGAACAATGTGTACTTATCTAGGTGCAGGAACTTTGATAGGACCTGAGGATATAAAAGAGGATGATATTAAGAATCATAAGATTGCTTATCTGGAAGGTTACTTGTGGGACAATGAAAATGCAAAAAAGGCAATGAAAAAGATGGTCGATATTTGTAAAGCTGATAATCAAAAAATTGCTTTTACCCTATCTGATCTTTTTTGTGTTGATAGGCATAGAGACTCATTTAAAGAATTGATAACTCAAAATGTTGATATTCTATTTGCTAACGAAGATGAAATCAAAGCAATGGCAGAAACAGAAAGTTTTGAAGAAGGTTTAGAATATGCAAAATCATTAAATATAATTGCTGCTATTACTAAAGGAAGTAGTGGATCTGTTATTGTTTCTGGTAATGACATTACTGAAGTTGCTGCAAAAAAAGTAGAAAAAGTAGTAGATACAACTGGTGCTGGAGATTTATTTGCAGCTGGTTTTTTATTTGGTTATTCTAAAGGTAAAGCAATGGATGAATGCGGTAATTACGCATCAATTGCTGCCGCAGAAATTATTTCGCATTATGGTGCAAGACCTTTAGTAAAATTGTCTAGTTTAATTTAGCTAATAATTTATTTTTATTTTCATCATCACAAAAAGAATACTTAATTGCATTATGAGTAAGTGATGTTAGTTCGTTTAAATTTAAACCAAGATCTTCCATAACTTTATATTCTCCTTGAATAGTTGCATTAAAAAAAGGAGGGTCATCAGAATTAACTGTAATTTTTACTCCTTGGTCAAATAAAGTTTTAACTGGATGGCTTTTGTAATCTTCGTATATCTTTGTTGCTATATTACTTGTAGGACATGTTTCTAAGACAATATCTTTTTCGATAATTTCTTTTACTAGATCAGGATCTTCAATTGATCTAACCCCATGTCCTAATCTTGTTGGATGTAATAAATTAATAGCATTTCTTATATTCTCTGGTCCATCCCATTCGCCGGCATGAACTGTTATAGGAAATTTTTCTTCTTTAAGCATGTTGAATGTATCAATGAACAAGTTTGGTGGAAAATGGAGTTCGTCACCAGCAAGTCCAAAACCCACTAAGCAAGGATGTGGATTATCTAAAACTTCTTTTGCTGTACTTTGAACGGACTCAGGTCCCAAATGTCTTATTCCATTCATTATATAACGAGATACTATACCAAAGTCTTCTTCAGCTTTTTTAGATGCTTCGTAAATACCCTCTATAAAAGAATGATAAGTCATACCCTTTAGCTTTGCGTGTGTTGAAGAAATCATTGCCTCAACATAAATAACATTATTTGCAGCACATTCTTTTAAATATTCATAAGTTAATTCAAAATAATCCTCAGGGGTATGAATAACTGAAGTTACAATGTCATATTTTTTGATAAAATCATAAAAGTCATCCCACTGATAAGCGTATTTTGAACCAAAAAATTCTTCAGGGATGTCATGATTATTACGTTTTGCAAACCTTCTACAGATATCAGGTGTTATTGTTGCCTCTAAATGAACATGAATTTCAGCTTTATTTACAGTATTAAAAATATTCATATAATGTAAATTACTTATATAATAATAATATGAAAACAGAAATAAATAGAAGAAAATTTATTCTTGGTGCTTCTTGTTCTTTATGTGGATCCATGATTCTGCCTTCTTGTGCAGAAGTACCACTAACAAATAGAAATCAATTAAATTTATATGATAGTAATTTACCAATAGTAATATTTCAGGGAAGTCTTGGTGGTATCCCTATTCCTAAAGTCTATGCAAATGAAAAATCTCTCAATCAAGAAATTGATAAAGTCTACTCAAAATTTTTATCAAGAGCTAAAAAAGATAAAGTTCTTTTAGACAGTACAGATGAATCAAAAAAAATAGAAAATATTGGCAAAGAAATTTACACCTCTATAGATAAATACTATCAAAATCAGGGTACAAGAAATCCAGTAGAAGGTTTTAATTGGCAATTTGCACTAATTGAGTCAGAAAATAAAAATGCGTGGTGTATGCCTGGAGGAAAAATAGCATTTTATACTGGCATACTTCCGATTTGTAAAAATGATGATGGAATAGCAGCAGTAATGGGTCATGAAATTGCCCATGCATTTGCAAGGCATACTGTTGAAAAACTAACACAGTCATCGATGATTCAAATGGCTACATTAGGTATTTCAAATAGTCGCTATGCAGAACTTCTCAATAAATCTTTTAGAGTTGGAAATGTAGGTGGTAATGTCTACAACTCCGTAGTCAAATATGGAATATTTTTACCATTCAGCAGAACTATGGAAAGTGAAGCAGATTATCTAGGAATGGGTTTTATGAATTTAGCAGGATTTAATATTAAAGAACCTTCAAAGCTTTGGGAAAGAATGATGGCTGGCCAAGAGGGAACGATGCCTGAATTTATGGGATCACATCCAAGTCCTAAGAATAGATCTAAAAAGTTTCTTGAATGGGAAAGTGAAATTTTAGATAAATTTCCTCAAGTTTAATTTTAGTGTAATAGGTATTTTATGATTGCTGTTGAAGTTAAAGATCTTACCCATTCGATTAATAATAAAAAAATTTTAAATAATATTAATTTTAATCTCAATAAAGATAGTATCTCTTGTATTTTGGGACCGTCAGGTAGTGGAAAAACTACTTTATTAAAGCTCATAGCAGGTCTTGAAAAAGTACAGTCAGGTAAAATTATTATTAATGGTGAAGAAGTAAGTAGTACTGCAAAACACTTACCTACAGAAAAAAGAAAAATTGGTTTTTTATTTCAAGATTACGCTTTATTCCCACATTTGACAGTAAAAGAAAATTTGAGATTTCCAACTAACGCTAAAAATTCAACCAATAATGTTGATGAAATTATTGAATTAATAAAATTACCTAATTCACTAGATAAATACCCACACGAGTTAAGTGGTGGTGAACAACAAAGAGTTGCACTTGCACGATCTATAATTTCACAACCCGATTTACTTTTATTAGATGAGCCTTTTTCAAGTTTAGATTTAAGCCTTCGAGAAGAAGTAAGGGATGATACGCTGCATCTATTACAAAAATCAAATGTATCGGTAATTATAGTCACTCATGATCCTTTCGAAGCAATGTTTATCTCAAATCATATAAATATTTTTGATAAATCAGGTTCGATTGTACAGTCAGGAACTCCGAATGATCTCTATAACAGTCCAAAAAATTCATATGTTACAGGTTTTTTTGGTGAAACAAATAAATTTGAAGGAGTTGTTAAAGAATCTCACATTTACACACCTGTTGGGAAAATTAAAACACCTGGAAATTTAGAAGGTGAGAAAGTTGTAGTACACATAAGACCTCAAGGTATAAAACTCAACAAACAACCAACACCAGTTAATGGAATTAAGGGAACCGTTATGGCGTCAAAATTAATGGGGTCATTTAGTTTTATCCATTTATCTGTGTTAGATAATAATAATGAAGTTGTTCATGTTCATAGCCACATGCCTGCTGACTTTAATCCAAAACAATCGTCTGCAGTCGAGATAGAAATTGATAATGATCAGGCTTATATATTTAAGAATTAAGTTTTAGTTTTTTATTGATTTAGTAATTGTTCTGTTAAGAAAAATTACCGGTCCTAATCCAGCAATAACAATAATTAGAGCTGCAAATGCTGACTCCTCCAACATTTCATCAGAGGCATATTGATAAACATAGGTTGCTAGTGTCTCAAAATTAAATGGTCTTAATAAAAGTGTTATTGGAAGTTCTTTTAAGATATCTACGAAAACTAATATTCCTCCAACTAGTAAATTTGTATACAGCAAGGGTAATATAATTTTTCTTATACTTTTGAAAAAGCTAACACCCATTGTTCTTGATGCGTCTAATAAGTTTGGATGAATTCTTGAAATACCTGATGTAATTGCTCCATTACCAACAGCTAAAAATCTTATACTATACGCAAATAATAAAATTATAAATCCGCCAACAGCATAACTCATACGAAAATAAATTAAATCATTAAGCCACCCAACAAATACCACTATTCCAACAGCAAGAATTGTTCCTGGAAAAGCATAACCAGAAGAAGCAAAAAATATTAAAATTTTTTGGAAATTATTTGATTTATATGCTCCAACTATAATCATTAATAAGGATAGCAACATAATGAATGATGAAGAAATAAATGCTAAAGATATACTTGAAAGTGTTATTTGAAAAATTTCTAAAAAATTTATTAT
Source organism: uncultured Alphaproteobacteria bacterium (assembly GCA_902560675.1). Lineage (GTDB taxonomy): Bacteria > Pseudomonadota > Alphaproteobacteria > HIMB59 > CACPNW01. The sequence continues at coordinate 23,756 of CACEMP010000013.1, forward strand.
AGAATAACCTTTAATTACAAAATTCAATAAAATTGAAACAGGTATTATAAAACCAAGACTTAAAGGTATTAGGCAAATTAAAAACAATAAAGAATTTTTAACACCAGAAACTGTTTGGGTTGGTGTATAAGATGCACCACTATATTTTTCATGAAATTTTCTACTACGCCTACCCAAATACTCTAAAGTCAAAAGTACTATAACAATCATAAATAAAATACTAGAAATCTGTGATGCGCCAGATAGACTATTCATTCCTAACCAAACATTAAATACGCCTAAGGTTAATGTTTCAATTGCAAAATAATCAACTGTCCCAAAATCAGAAATTGTTTCCATTAGTACTAAGGCCAAGCCAGCAATTATACCTGGACGACCAAATGGAATAGCGACATTGAAGAAGGAATTCCTTCCGTAAATAGAACTAGTTTGAAAAAAAGATATAGGTGTCGTTATAAATGATGCTCTAGTCATTAAATATACGTATGGATACAATACAGAAGACATTACCAAAATTGCACCTCCCATTGAGCGCACATTTGGAAACCAGTAATCTTTTGAGCTCGTCCAACCAAATATGTCTCTGAGCAATGATTGCAGAGGACCGGCATATTCAAAAAAGTCGGTATAAGTATAGGCAATAATATAAGCTGGGACAGCAGCTGGTAATAATAACATCCATTCAAAAAATTTTTTCCCAAAAAAATTATATCTTGTCACTATCCAAGCAGTAGTCAAACCAAAGACTAAACTTAATCCTCCAACACCAAACATTAGAATTATTGTATTGGTAAGATATCTGGGCAATACAGTAGAAAATAGATGTGGCCATAGTGATGTATCACCTAAGATCGCGTAATAAAATATTGAAAAAATAGGGGCGATAATTACTAAAGCAATTATCGCCACAGAATTAGACCATAAATTAAAATTTATCAAAACAGTTAACCTATAATTTACCAGCCTACTCTATCAATGATTTTCTGAGCTATGGGAGCAAGTTCTGCAAGTTTTTCAACAGGCAGTTTATCTTCTTTAAATTCACCCCATGATTTTAACTCATCAGTTAATTGCATATCTGGATTAACCGGATATTCATAGTTAATAGAACTGTAAAGGACTTGGGCTTTTGGTTGGGTCAAAAATTCAAGTAGTGCAATTGCGTTGTCTTTATTTTTAGAGTACTTAATTACACCTCCACCAGCAACATTTATGTGATTACCTCTGTCTTCTTGGTTAGTAAAAACTAACTCTATTGAGTTAGCCCATTCTTTTTGTTCTGGATTCTTTTCATTAAATTTCATTTTTCCAAAATAATAGGTATTCATTACAGCAATGTCACAAACGCCTTCATAAATTGCTTTTGCTTGAGCTCTGTCATTACCTTCAGGTTTTCGTGCTAAATTTGCAACGATGCCTGCTGCCCATTCTTCAGCTATAGCTTCTCCATTTGCAGCAATTATTGAAGCTAAGAGAGATCTATTGTAGTCATGGCTACCAGGTCTTGTGCAAATTTTACCTTTCCATTTTGTATCAGATAGATCTTCTATTCTTTTAATTGAGTTTTTTGATACTCTTTCTTTTGAGATTGCAACAATTCTAGCTCTCTTTGAAAGTGCAAACCATTTGTTATTACTATCTCTTAGATGATTTGGGATATTCATTTGTAAAATATCTGAGCTAATTGGTTGTAATATATCCTTTTCAACAAATTGGTTTAATCTTGCTATATCAACCGTTAAAACCAAGTCAGCTGGTGTATCTTCACCTTCAGCTAACACTCTTTCTAGCAATCCTTTTTTTGCATGTAAAACATTTACCTTTATACCAGTCGATTTTGTAAATTCCTCAAAGAAAGGATCTATTAAAATCGGCTGCCTGTAAGAATAAACATTAACCTCTTTGGCAAACAAGTTTAGTGAAATGGTAGATGCAATTAGTATCAATAATAATCTAAAAATAATATTCATATAACCTTTTTTTTTGTGTAGATAATAAATAGCAAATTATGAAATATATTTTTTTTTAAATTTTATTTGTTTTCAGTATTAATGTATTTGATGAGTTTAGAATTATTCTAAATAAAAAAAATTATATAATTAAATAGAATCCAAAAATTGCACATCCAAGGCCAAGTACTCTTAATATTATATTTAAAAAATTATTTCTTATAAGTACGAGTCCTATACCAACACCAAAAAGATGTAGCACTGCTGTGCCAGATGAAAAACCTAACGCAAATAATAGTGGATTTGCCGCCCATGGCATTTCAATACCGTGAGCTAATCCATGAAACGCGCCAAAAAATGCAACTGCTATCATTATAATAATTGTTGGTAATTTTTTTTCTATAGCAACGGATAAACCTAAAAAAATTACAGAAATAATAATTCCCCATTCAATAATATCAGAGAAAGTAATAGCTAGAATTTCTATGAATAAACCTGCTGCACCTCCTACAATCATAAATAGAACAAACAAGGAGGGGACTGTCCATATGGCTCTTCCACCAATTTGTGAACTGACAACTCCAACACATACCATTGCCAAGAAATGATCTAATCCTAAAACAGGATGAGAAAGACCGTCATAAAAACCATTCATGCCAGTAAAAGTATGAGCGTAAAGAGGTTTAATAATTAAAAGTGTGCTGATTAAAAAAAATAATCTTAGAAACATACTCAGTTCTATGCCTTTCTTCTAAAAAATATTCTTTTTATAAAAAAATAAATAATTGTTATTAAAACTAAAAGAGCAATATGAGGAATATAAGCACGAATATCAAATTTTTGCCAATGTACAATGTCCATAAATGGACCTATATACAAAATAATAGGTGTCCAAGTTAATACTTGTTCCCACAAATTGGATCCAAAAAATTCTGCCTCACCAACTGCTAATGAATAATGTCCGGTGTTATCTTCGTTAAATACCTTTATATAATAAGTTCCAGCATTAATCATAAAACTTGTTTTAAATTCTTCGTTTCTTTCAGTTCCTATTTCAGGACCTTTCCAATACCAATCTCTAGCATAAGGTTCATACCATGCATTCCAATTAAAATCCTCGCCATCAGCATTATAAATAACTTCTTTGTTTTCATTTAAAACTTCAATGGATAACCATTTATAATTATCATTTACTTTTGGGCTTAAGATGCCTGTGTAAAATAAAAAATCACGATCACTTTCTATTTTATAATAATGTGGCTCACCTTCTAATTTAGAATAATAAGCTTTTGAAATTTCTGGGTATACAACCTCATGTGGGTTATCAAAAGATGGTGAATAATTTATTAATTTAGGTTGATGGGCAAAAATTGATAAAGGATAAAATACTAAAAGAAAAATTAATATTTTCATAATTACTTATAAAAATAAAAATTATACTTTTCAACAATTGTAAAGTTTGGGGCCACTTTGGGCCCCTATCCAAACTACTTTATTGAGATTAGTCTAGCTTTTTTTTCTTCTGGAATAATTCTCTCCAAATCAATCACTAAAAGTCCATTTTTCAATTCAGCATCTTTAACTTTTATATCTTCTGAAATTGTGAACGATCTTTCAAATTGTCTTGTTGAGATTCCTTTATGGATTACACCATTGCCATTTTCATTAACCACTTTTTCTTTAGGTTTATTTCTAACAGTTAGGTTGTTTTCTTTTAATTCAATCTCAATATCTTCTTTACTATATCCAGCGAGAGCAACTTCAATTTTATAGTTGTGCTCATCGACTCTATGAATATTGTAAGGTGGATAATTTGTATTGTATCGTTCCGTAGACTCCAACATTCTATCAAATTCATCAAAAATTGAGTCAAATCCAACAGAGAATGGTCTTAGAGAATTCCAAACGGATAGGTTTCTAGTCATAGTAACTCCTTTATTAAGCAAGTTTATTTTGTCCGCACCCACAATGGCATACAGACAATTATAATGTGGGGATGATTGTGTTTAATTCAAGTCTTTGTTATTTTTTTCTTATAAACGATAATCCATCGGATAATGGGAGAAGAGAGAATTCCACTCTTGTGTCATTTTGTATTTTTAAATTTAAATCACGGATAGTTTTTGTTTGAGAGTCTTGTTTAGTTTCGTCAGCAACATCACCGTGCCAAAGCACATTATCAATAATTATTATTCCATTAGAAACTAATAGGTTTAGCGACAGTTCGTAATAATTTGGATAATTATTTTTATCAGCATCTATAAAAATTAAATCATAACTGTGTTGACGGTCAATCATGCTTTGCATTACCTCAACACCATCTCCAATAACCGATTCAATTTTTGAGCTCATATTATCTAATTCCCAATATTTTTTTGCTAAGGGTAAAAATTCATCTGAATTATCAACAGTTATAATTTTTCCAGATTCAGGTAGACCTCTAGCCAAAAACAAAGTGCTCATCCCTGTAAACCTTCCAATTTCTAAAGTATTTTTAGCATTGGAAATTTTAGTTATCATTTCTAAAAACTGACCTTGTTCTTTTGCAATCTGCATTTGGGAAACACTACCAAGTTTTAAAGTTTCATTTTCTAGTTCAGTAATTATTTTATCTTCTCGGTAACCTACGCTTTGTAAATATTTTACAAGTGCTTCATTAATTTTAGTTTGGGTGCTCATTAATTTATGGTTTCAAATATTTCAGATAGTTTTTGAGTTTTTTTATCTGAAATAATGAAACAACTTTTTATTTTATTTATTAAATTATCATCTATATTTTTACTTGAGTATAAACTTAACAGAGGAGTTGAGGAATTCACTTCATCACCAATATTGAGTACATTATCATATCCAACTCCGTAATCTATTTTATCGGTAACCTGTTTTCTTCCTCCTCCAAGTTCGATAAGTATAAGGCCTAATTCTCTGGTATGAATTTTTTCTATCCATCCTTCCTTATTACAAAATACATCTTTTCGAACGGAGGTATTTATTAAATCTGTTTCAAAAGATGATAAAATATTTTTTGGTCCACCCAAGGCTGCAACCATCATTTCAAATTTTTCTGCAGCTAATCCATTATTAATAACCGTATTAATTTTATTATATGCTTCTTCTTTAGAAATTTTATAAATGTTTACTAATAACGAAGATATTAATTCATTAGTGATCTTCTCTAATCGGTGATCTTTAAAATCATTTTTAATATATTTTATGCATTCTAATATCTCTAGCTTATGACCAGCACTTTTACCTAAGACCTGATTCATATCTGTTAGTATAGCTTCACAATGTAAACCTGCTCCTTTAGCGACTCTTACTAAGGAGTTGGATAAATCTCTTGCTATATCAATAGTGCTATTAAAAGATCCATTACCAACTTTTACATCAAGTACTAAAGATGAAAGACCGCTTGCAATTTTTTTTGAAAGAATAGATGACGTTATTAAAGGTAAAGATTCTACTGTACCCACAATATCCCTTATAGAATATAATTTTTTATCAGCTGGTGCTAGGTTAGAGGTTTGACCAATAATTGCACAACCAACGTCTTTTACAACTTTTTTAAAAGTCTCTAAATCAGGCTTTGTATTGTACCCAGGTATTGAATCAAATTTATCTAGAGTACCGCCCGTATGACCCAATCCTCTACCTGAAATCATTGGTACATACAGTCCACAAGCTGCAAGTATTGGTGCTAATATAACGCTAGTCTTGTCTCCAACACCACCAGTTGAGTGCTTATCACAAACCAACTCATTATCTACAATCTCAGACCAATTCAGTGTATCGCCTGATTTCGTCATGGCCTCAGTTAAACAAACAGTTTCCTCAGGTGTCATTCCATTTGAAAATATTGCCATGCTCATTGCTGCAATTTGTGCGTCTGAAAAAGATCCATTGGTCAAACCGTCTACAAAAAAGTTGATGTCTTCTTTTGACAGATCTTGGCTGTCTCTTTTTTTTCTAATTATCTCTTGAGGTATCATCGAATTGAACTTCTTGTATAAATTGTTTAACTAAATTTAAAACATTGTTCTCTGCTAAACTTGCATTCTCTAAAGTTTCTTGATGACTTAATTTTGTTTTATTCATACCAGCAGCTAAGTTGGTGATTACACTGATGCCAATAACAGGAAGTCCACAATGATTAGCAACTAAAACTTCTGGTACCGTAGACATTCCAACAGCATTTCCACCTATCACTTTTAAGGCATTGATTTCAGCAGGTGTTTCAAAATTTGGTCCTGAGTACATACAATAAATACCTTCATAAATTTTTTGATCTATTTTTTTAGCGACTTGAATTAACTGATTTCTATAAAACTTATGATATCCATCACTCATGTCATGAAAGCGAGGGCCATACTCTTCAGCATTAGGTCCAATAAGTGGATTGAAGCCACTCCAGTTAATGTGATCCTTAATTGCCATCAGACTGCCAGCCGGCATAGTTTCATCTAAACTACCTGCTGCATTTGTAACAATTAATAACTTAGACCCAATGTCTTTTAAAACTCTTATAGGTGAAGCCAAGCTTTGAGGATTGTGTCCTTCATAAATATGGGATCTTCCATACATACAAACAACATTTAAAGTATTTATTTTTCCTAAAACTAATTTACCGGCATGACCTTTGACAGTTGGCTGTGGAAAGTCAGATAACTGTTCATATGAAATTGATTCTTGAATATCTTTTTCTTCAAAAAAATTAGTTAGTCCACTTCCTAAAATTACAGCAATATCAGGTGAAGTATTGTTTGTTATTTCTAAAAATTTTTTTGCCGAGGGTAACATTAAAGATTCTCTGGGCCAAAAGAGTCTGGAAGTAATTCTTCGAGCGTTGATGTTTTCATATGACCATTTTCGTTACACATATGAATCTTTGTATCTAAAGTAGCAAATTCTCTTAACCTCTGTCTACAACCGCCACAAGGTGAGCATAATAATTCACCTGAACCTATAACCACAACTTCTAAAATTTTTTTGTTTCCATTAGATATCATATTTCCAATTGCTGTTGCTTCTGCACACTGGGATTGAGGATAGGCTGCATTTTCAACATTACAACCAGTAATAATTTTACTATCTTCTGTTAGAAATGCTGCTCCTACTTTAAAATTTGAATAAGGCACATGAGCTTGCTCTCTAACTTTTTTTGCAGCCTTAAATAAAGTATCAAAATTTTCTGAAACCATATTCTTGTTTAACATGAAATTACTAAAAAAATTATTTATTTCTAAATCTTAAACAATTCTTGAGACAAATCAGGAAGTTCGTCCCCCCAAAAAACTTCTTTACGTAAAAATTCTGGATCTTTGTTAAAACAAACAGACATTGCAGAATTATAAACAGCCCTTGAGTCAATAGTCGAATTTAGATCTCTTCCCTCAAATAATTCTTTCTTTTTTAGTCCAGGCCAATCTGTATAAACTTGAGATTTTTTTAACAAGCCTCCAGCCATTAGTATTGCACTTCCATATCCGTGCTCAGTTCCATAGCCTCCATTTTGTTTTATAGTTCGGCCAAATTCAGTCAGAGTAAGAATTAGCGTATTATCAAACGCTTGACCAAGATTTTTATGTAAAATAGTAACAATTTTATTTACTTCTTCTAGTTCATCAGCATGCGCTCCATCAACACCTCCTTGAGCAGCATGGGTATCAAAACCATCTAAATCAAATACAGCAACTCGAGGACCGCTTTGATCTTTTAATTGTTTAGCAGCTTCAAGAGCAAGTTTTTTTCTATCATCAGAGTCAGTAGCTATTTGCATAGACAATGGTCTTTGTCTAATTGTATCAAGTGTAGATTTAATTAGCTCGTTATGCTCACCCTTAAATTCAGTATAAATTTGATCTATTAACTTTGTTTCAACAAAATCTGGTGATGGGAAGAAATTATTATTCTGAGGCACACCTCTTAATAAAAGTGGCATTGGTAAAGATATTGCCAGACCTTTTCCTATAATATTTGAAGCTAGTAATCCCCTACCAAGCCATCCTGTTTTTTCTTTGTATGGAATGTGTGCTCCAGTTTCCATTAAATTTTGTCCATCAAAATGTGACCTGCCTGTGTAAGGAATATTTGTTGCATGAACAAATGCCGCTTGATTTTTTTTCCAGAGTTTATGAAAAATTTCTAATTTAGGGTGAAGACCAAAATCACTGTTCAAATTAAAAACGTCTTCAAGAATAAGTTTTTTTCTCAATTTTTTAAGACGTTTATCTCCAATAACAGGAACGGCTGTTAAACCATCCATTCCCCCGCGAAGTGATATAATAATTAGATTTTTTTTCTGCATTGAAGCAAAACTTATTTTTGGAAAATATCCAGAAAGAAATAATGTTGTTGATCCTCCAATTAAAAAATTTCTTCTTGTGCAGTTCATATTTTTAATACTCCTGGCAAATTACAAACAACTCCATACTTTTGCCCTAAATCATAATCTGATGTCCCAAATCTAAAATTATCAATAAGTGATGCCATATTTGCATGATCTTCAAAATTATTTTTAAGACACGCTAAAATAAAATCATGTGATCTGTTTTCAGATTTAACTAGCATTGGCAGTTCAACTGAAGCAAACCAAAAGCGGCGTAATAATAATTCTGGTGATACCCAATCTACCTCCAAATCACTCCAACCATTAGGTTGTTTTGCACGATAAGGTGAGTGACCTATTTCTCTAAGTATCCATGATAATTGTCTTTGTCTATTATTTGGCTTTGACTTAAAAGTATAATTCATTTTTTCAAAAGAAAGCGGAATATTTAAATCAAACATTCTAGATAATTGCATTAACCATATTTCAGGTGGATGAAATTTATGTGTAATCTCATTATACTTATAAGCTTGCGTTATGACTTCTTTGTGAATTTCAATTAAGTTTCCATTGGATTTGTTCCATGCTTCTATTACTGGGTTTATCATTTCATCTGTTGGCTCATCTGTAATAAAATGCCTGCATAATTTTGTTGATACAAATTTGATACAGATTGGGTGTGTTGCCAAATCATGAATTACTTTTGCAAGTTCTCTTTTTGCATCGTTTTTGTATTTAACTCCTAAAACTATTTTATCTCCTTTTTGATGCATTTCTTGATCAAACCATATATCACCAGTTTCTAAATTTTTTCTATCCCATTTGTGCGCCCAACCTGTCATGATATAGGCTAACTGAATAACATCTTCCTGAGTATATCCAGCATTAGGAGAAACTGTGTGTAACTCTAATAATTCTCTTGCATGATTTTCGTTTATAGTCTCTCCCCACTCCATTCCTTTTTTAGAATTGGGGCCAAAAGATTCTGAATTATCAAGGTGATGAATCATACACCATGAAGTCGTTACTGACTGAACCATCTCTTCAAAAGTTTTAACCATGTTAGGTCTAATAATTTCTCGTTGATAGGGCCCAGTACTAAACTCTGCTAGAAAATCTTTTTCACTTATTGCAAAATGATTTCCCCAAAAAAGCCAGAAACGCTCGAAAACAGGTTGTTTGGAATACTTTGTTTGAAAATGACGAATAGCATGTTCATTTAATTCAAAATATCTTTCACCAGTTTTTATTCTTAATTCATCTTTTGCTTTTCTATAAGCATGTTTATCATTTTTAAATTTTTTTCTTAAAACTTCTCTATCTCCGTACACCCATTCACCATATTTTTTTCTTAAATCTTTTTCTGTTGGGATTGTTCCAGGCCACAAAAAATCAGGTATGATATCTAATTGATTTATTGCCCAATTAAGAGGATCTTTATCTGGTTTTTCATTTGGCGACAGGCCAAACGCTACTCGTCTATAAAAATTTAATGACATATATAAAAAAAATAGTTTACATATATTTATAATTTTTAAAAATAAAATTTAATGAAAAATATACCTCTAAAAATTTGTGGCATAACAAATGTGAAATCTGTTGAAGTGGCACACAAAAATAAAATAAAATCATTGGGTTTTGCAAGTAAAAATTTAAATGGACCAAACACAGTTAGTGATAAAAAAATACAATCATTAATTAAAGAATGTAAAAATTATAAAATAGAATCAGTACTTCTGACTCGATATGTATCTTTAGACGAGCTAATAGAACAAATAGATTTTACAAAACCAAAGACAATTTCATGTTCATATCATTTTCCCAAAAAAGATTTATTAAAAATAAAAAAAATATTTAGAAGATTAAAAATTGGTATTGCAGTTAATCCAGAAAATTTTGATAAAAAATACATTGAATCAATTAGAAAAATTGTTGATGTTATTTATTTTGATATGAATGTTTATAGAAAAAGGAGTATTAAAAAGTATTCATTGAGAAAAAGTATTAAACAAATACAGTTTATAAAAAGTAAAAATATTCCAGTTTATATTGGTGGTGGTATAGACAAAAAAAATGTTTCCAACATTCTAAAAAAAATAACACCTTTTGGATTAGATATTTCTAGAAGCCTGAAAAATCAGAGAAATTTAATTTCTAAATCAAAACTCAAAGATTTTTTAAATCAAATTTCGGTAGGATAATCGTTTAATAATATATTTATTTTGCAACTCTTTTGATAATACTTTTATTGATTTTTTTTCAAGCGGATGTCTAAAAAATGGATCAATATCAAGTATTGGATATAACACAAAGTCTCTTTCAGCTGCTCTTGGGTGAGGAATTATTAAATCTTTTTTATTATATTTTTGTTTGCCAAAAAAGATAATATCTAAATCAATGTTTCTTGGACCATTGATAATTTTTTTATTTTTTTTTAATTTTTTTTCAATTTCATTTATATTATTTATTAATTCTAATGGCTGCTGATTGGTTAATAGCTTTATTGCAGTGTTAAAAAAATTACTTTGTGATTTATATCCATAAGGAGAAGAAACATAAATATTTGCAAATTTTTTTATATTACCAATATTTTCTAACTCTCTAACGGCACAGCGTAAGTTAAATATAGCATTACCTAGATTTGAGCCAAGTGCGATTATTGTTTCAGTTTGATACACTTAGTGATTCAGCTCCATATTTTTTTGCTACAGCTGTTTTATTAATTATAATTTTAACTTTTTTTATTTTAAATTTTTTTTCAAGAGCATTGGATGTTTTTATTATTAAATGCTCAAGAGTATGTGATTGAGATTCCTTTATGAAAGTTTTTAAATATTTTGCAATAGATGAATAATCCTTAACATTATTTATATTGTTTAAATCTAGTGAGTTTTTAATAGGATAACTAAATTCTAATGTTACCTTTAACAACTGTTTTTTCTTTCTCTCTTGAGCAGTGATACCTATATTTGCACTGATGGATAAGTTTTTAATTTCTACTTTGAACATAGTTTTTCAAAAATTTTTAATGATTGAGACGTTTCTTTTATGTCGTGAACTCTAAATATATCAACTCCCTTTTGATAACAATATAATGCAGAAGCGATTGAACCCCCCAATCTTTGATTTGTTTCACTCTTATCTATGAAATTGATCCAGCTTTTTCTAGATGATCCTAATAATAATCCATATCCCTTAAACTTAAACTGATTAATTTTTTGCATGATTTCTATATTTTGTTTTAAATTCTTACCAAAACCAATACCTGGGTCAAACCAAACTTTGGATGAAGGAATTTTTATTTTTTCTAATTGTTTAATTTTCTGAAGAAATATTTTTTTAATATCCTGTACAACATTATTATATGAGTATATTTTCTTTTGCATAGTTTTGGGTGGTGCAGGTGTGTGCATTAAAATTAAACCAGTTTTAAATTTTTTAGTTAAAAAGAATAAATCTTCAGAACCGCCGAAGACATCATTTATAATATGTGCTCCCATATTCAATGCATATTCTTGAGTTTCAATTTTATTAGTATCAACCGATATGACAAATTTATTTTTTGGCAATTTTTTTAATATCGGTTCTAATCTCTTAACCTCTTCTTTGTGTGTTAATGGATCTGAGCCAGGTCTTGTACTTTCTGCTCCAATGTCAATAATACTTGCTCCATTTTTAATCATTTCATTAATATTTTTTAGTGCATCTAAACTTTTAAAACTCTTTCCACCATCACTAAAAGAGTCAGGAGTAACATTGCATATTCCCATTACCATTGGAGTAGTTAGTTTAAAATTATATTTTCCTAATTTCATTTCAATAATATTTTTGAATATTTTTTTGATAAAAAATTATATATTTTCATTGAAGACCTATACCAATTAAATTGTTTAATAAAAGAAATACTAACCACACCTTTACCAGAGCCAACTAAAAGTATTTCACTAAATTGATGTAAACTAGAAATATTAATATCAGTTCTATAAATCTTATAAGATATATTTTTTAGTAAATAATCAAGAGTAATTCCAAAATAATAGTAATTTTTTGGAATGTACAATTTATTACCTTCCACAAAAATTAAATTGGTCGTAGAACCTTCTAAAATTTTATTGTTAAAATAAAAAAGAATTTCTTCTTTTTGTAAATTAATTTTTTTTTGTAAAGAAATTATTTTTTTGTACTGTAAGTTTTTGAAATTAGGTAAAGCCCTTTGGAATCTAAAAAATTTTGCAGTAAAATACTTATGATCTTTGTTTCGTTTACGTACAGATAATGAGATTATTTTTTTTGTGACTGCAATTCTTAATAGGTGGTCATAATTTTTAATTTTAGAATATTTATTTAAAAAATCAGTTAAAAGATTTTTTTGAAATTTTAATATCAATGCCAAAATATCTTAAATCTTTATTTAGTTTTTTTAAATGTTGATCAACTAAAATAAAATTTGGTTCTTTGCCAAATAATCTAATGGTTGTAAAGATACCCTTGTATCCCCAAAGATAATTGAACTTAAGTAATTTAAAATTCTTAGCGTGAAAGGATTTTTTTAATAAGATAATTTCCATGTGGGGTTAGAAATGAATCTGGGTGAAACTGTAATCCATAGACTTTATTAATATCATCTTCAACCGCCATTGCCACATTTGTTTTTACACAACGCATTGTAATTATCATTGATTGAGAAACAAAGGGTTCTGCCATTTTTAAAGAATGATATCGACCTCCCAAGAAATTAAAATTTTTTTTAAAAATTGATTTATGGTTAACAACTTTTATATGACTCTGATAACCATGAAGAATATTTTTTTGTTGAACTATTTTAGCCCCTTCGCAAAAAACTATTTGTTGGAAACCAAGACATATTCCTAATATTTTTTTCTTTCCTTTATATTTATTGTAAATCTTAGTTGTTAATGGATAATCTTTTGGTTCACCAGGACCTGGTGAAAGGACAATAGTTGAGGATTTTTCTAGTTTAATTTGATCTATTTCATAATAATTTGAAACAAATGTAGGCTCAATACTATCTAATAGATGAGCTAAATTATATGTAAATGAATCTTCGTGATCAATTAGATAAATCATTAGTTAAATAGATCTAAAAGAGATTTAGCTTTAATATAATTTTCATTATATTCTTTATTTGCAGTACTACCAAGGATCACACCACTAGCAACTGATAATTCAATATCATTTTTAAAATTAAGTAGTGTTCTAATCATTATATTAAATCGCATATC
>CACEMP010000014.1 GCA_902560675.1 uncultured Alphaproteobacteria bacterium
ATAACAAGCTAAAAGAAGTTTTTGAAAAATTAATAACAAAGAATAAAATTGATGGTATTTATACTTTAAAAATTATCGAAAAAGCGATTCCAAAAAAATTTAGAGTACCTGAAAATATAGATAAATTAACAAATCTTATTATTTCAAGTAAAATCAAAATACATACTGAAGAAGAAGCTAAACAATTACAAAAAAATGCTAAAAATGAAAATAAGTCTGAAGATGGCAATGAAGAGGAAGAAAAAAAACAAACTGGTAAAACTGATGATCCTGTAAGACTGTATCTTAGAGATATGGGCGCAGTTGAACTTCTAAGTAGAGAAGGTGAAATAGCTATAGCAAAAAGAATAGAAGCTGGAAGAGAAAAAATGATAGGAGCAATATGTGAAAGCCCAATGACTATTAGATCAATAATCAATTGGAAAGACTCTATTAAGGATGGAACAATGCTTCTTCGTGATATTGTAGATCTTGAAGCTACTTATGATATGTCAGATATTTCAGATAATAAACTTGAAGATACTCTAAAATTAATTGAGAGTGCAAATGATAATGATAATAAAAAAGATGAAGAAAAAAAATCTCAAAGTGAAGAATCTGATGATAGCTCTAATCAAAGTGAAGATGATGAAGAGGATGGTTTAAATGTATCCTTAGCCGCTATGGAAGAAAAATTAAAACCCAAAGTTTTAAATGATTTTAATGAAATTACTAAACTATTTAAAAAATTACAAAAACATAGTAACGAATTAATAAATGCTGACAAAAAAAACGAAAAAATTTTTCAGTCCCTAGAAAAAAAATATAAAAAAATTCAAAAGGAGATGGTATCAGCGATGAAAGCTGTTCACTTTAATTCATCGACAATTGAGGCTTTAATGGAAGCATTATATGAATTGAATAAAAAACTTCTAATCAGAGAAGGTAAAATGTTAAGAATGGCAACTAGTTCTGGAGTAAAAAGAGAATCTTTTGTTGATCAATATATTAACTTTAATTTTGAAAAAAATTGGATCCAAACATTGTTATCTCTAAAAGACAAGAATTGGGAAAAATTTATCAACCGTAATCATTTAGAAATTAATAAACTTATTGAAGAAATTAAAGAAATACAAGAAGCGTCTGAACTGCCATTGTTTGAATTTCGCAGAATAGTAAGTACAGTTCAACACGGAGAACGATCGGCAAATAGAGCAAAAAAAGAAATGATAGAATCAAATTTAAGGTTAGTTATTTCAATAGCTAAAAAATATACAAATAGAGGTTTACAATTTTTAGATTTGATTCAAGAAGGCAATATTGGTTTAATGAAAGCTGTAGATAAATTTGAGTATAGAAGAGGTTATAAATTCTCAACTTATGCTACTTGGTGGATTAGGCAAGCCATCACGAGATCCATAGCAGACCAAGCAAGAACTATTAGAATTCCAGTTCATATGATTGAAACCATTAATAAAATAGTAAGAACTACTAGACAAATTATGTCTGAAATTGGAAGAGAGCCTACCCCAATTGAATTGGCAGATAGGTTGCACATGCCTTTAGATAAAGTAAAAAAAGTTTTGAAAATCGCAAAAGAACCTATTAGTTTAGAAACTCCAGTTGGTGACGAAGAGGACAGCTCATTAGGAGATTTTATTGAAGATAAAAATGCATTAATTCCAATAGATGCAGCTGTAAAAAGTTCTCTAAGAGATACAACTACAAGAATCTTATCATCACTTACTCCCAGAGAGGAGAGAGTTTTAAGAATGAGATTTGGAATTGGTATGAATAGTGATCATACCCTTGAAGAAGTGGGTCAACAATTCAGCGTTACAAGAGAAAGAATACGACAAATTGAAGCTAAGGCATTAAGAAAATTAAAACATCCAACTAGAGCTAGAAAACTTAAAACATTTCTTGACGAATAATGAAGCTTACGCTTCTTGGCACTGGATGCCCTTCTGTAGATCACAAAAGATATGGTGCAGCTAATTTGGTAACTACAAAAAATAAAAAAATACTTATTGATTGTGGTTCTGGAGTAACGCAACGATTAAAAAAAGCTAATATATCTAGTGCTGATATCGATGCTCTATTTTTTACACATCTTCATTCAGATCATGTTGTTGATTTTTATCAATTAGTTATTTCTTCTTGGCATTCTTATAGAACTAAACCATGGAAAATTTATGGACCAAAAGGTACTAAAAAATTTGTAAAAAAAATTATGGATGCTTGGAAAGATGAAAGAAGACAAAGAATAAAATACGAAGCAAGATCTTCGATTAAGGCATTTGATTTGAAAGTTACTGAATTTAATTCAAAAGGGAGTTATTCTTTTGGAGATTTAAAAATTCAATATTTTGAAGTAGATCATAAGCCTGTAAAATATGCATATGGATTCTCTTTTATTAATAATTCAAAAAAACTTACAATAAGTGGAGATACTAAACCTTGTGAAAATTTAATGAAATATGCTCAAAATTCTGATGTACTCTTACATGAAGTATTTATAGTTGGAGAAATAAAAGAAACTAATAAAATGAGAACAAAAAAAACATTACATAATGTTCAAAATTATCATACAACTTCAACTCAAGTTGGAAAAGTCGCTCTTATAACTCAATGTAAAAAATTAGTACTAACTCATTTTGTTCCAACAAGATTTAATAAAAGTAAGCTTATAAATATCGTAAAAAAGGATTATGGAAAAGCTCCAATAATTGGAGAAGATTTGCTAACAATTAAAATTTAACTAATTTTATTTAAGAATTTATCGTATTCCCTATCATCGATTTTAATAATATTCTGTGGTGCAGGAAATTTGTTATTTTTAACATTACTAATAAATTTTTTTAATCCATCAACAGTATCATTTAGTAAATTTTCATAAGATTTATTTGTATCTTTAAATTTTTTTGCATGTCTAGGTATCCTATCAGTATTTGTACCTATTACATCTTGAATAAACAAAAACTCGACATCACAATTTGGACCACTTCCCATAGATAAAGTAAGTAGATTTACTTTTTTTGTTATCATTTCTGCAACACGGTCAGGTACACATTCAATTTCAAGGCCAATAGCTCCTGCTTCATCATATGCTAAGGCATCTTGATAAACTTTATATGCAGAATCTGCATCTTTACCAACAGCTTTAAAACCACCTGTCCATGTGTTTCTGTATGGTACTAAACCAATATGACTGACTGCTGGTAGTCCCTCTTTTCTCAGTGCTTGAATAAACTTTGGACTATTACCACAATAGACTGCATCAGCACCATTGTCTCTTGCAATAAGCGCAGCTTCAATAGCCTTTTCTGGAGATGATAACTGACCTAATCCATAAATCATAAATGTATTTGGGGCAGCGTTTCTAATATCTTTTATATGTGCATCTCTAAACCATTTATTAGTTGGAACTCCTGTTCTCAAAGTATCTTTTTTAAATGACACAATCTGAATATCAATCCCCACCTCTTCAGCAGCGTAAGCTTCTAAAGCGTTAGTTACGTATAATTCAGTTAATTTAGCCTTTCCTTTTTTTTCAAATAAATCTTTTACTGTTAGTTTGGTCATTAACTGTATTTTGGTAAATAATTACCATGTGCCTCAATCATCTTATTTGTCATACTATAAATTTCATCTATTGTTAAATTTGCTGCTGTTAATGGGTCTAGCATAGCAGCGTGGTAAATATGTTCTCTCTTTTTTGTTATTGCTGCTTCTGCAGTTAGTATTTGAACATTTATATTTGTTCTCATTAAAGCAACTAATTGTTCAGGTAATTTACCTGTTTTTTGTGGTTTAAAACCATCTGAATTAATAACACATGGCACTTCTACACAACAATTTAATGGAAGATTATCAATTAAATTTTCGTTCATAATATTTGCATTAATTAAAGTTTCATTATTGTTGACCATTGCATCTATAATGTAAGAGGCATACTCATTGCTACGTTGAAGAGGTTGATTATAAATTGGTGACATATCTTTTTCCAAGTCTTTCCATAGTTTTACATTATTTTTACATCTATCAATATATTCTTCAATAGGTATGTTATATTTTTGAATAACATCATCTCTATTTTTTTTAATAAACCATGGCACATACTCAGCAAAATGTTCACTAGATTCTGTAACAAAGTATCCAAATCTTTTTAATACTTCATAACGAACTTTTTCATAAAGAATTTTTTTTGATTCATTATTTATTTTTTTGCTTCTTGAAGACAGCATTTTATCACTAATAATTTCATCAGCTAATAATTTTAGTTTTGGATATAAATCTTCGTTAGGTTTACCATCAATTTTCTTTTCAAATTTTTTATAAAAAGCCATATGATTTATTCCAGCACAGAGATAATCAATATCTTTAATATTCTCACCTAAATCATTTGCTAACATTTCAGCTGTTTCTTGAACAGAGTGACATAAACCCATTACTTTAATATCTGGAAAAGTATTGCCTATTGCTATCATATTTGAACACATTGGATTAACATACTGTAACCATGTGGCATTTGGACAAATTTCCATTATATCTTTTGCAATGTCCAACAAGACAGGGATTGTTCTAAGACCTCTCATTATTCCACCTATACCTAAAGTATCAGCTATTGTTTGTTTTAATCCAAACTCATTAGGAATTTTAAAATCAATTATTGTTGAGGGATTATATCCACCAACCTGAATTGTAGTTTGGACAAAATCTGCTTTTTTTAATGCTTCTTTTCTATCTAAGTATGAAACTATTTTTGGAGAAGCATTTAATTTTTCTGATATAATATTTAATAAATCATGTGATGCTTTAAGCCTTAGAGGATCTATATCTTGAAGAGCTATTTCCATATTTTTAAAATTTCCTAAAGATAGGATGTCTGTTACAATATTTTTTGTGAATACTGCACTTCCTGCACCAATAATTGTTAGTTTTATCATTAAATTATCTATAATTTAAAAAAACAATATTACTAAATTATTTTTTGTATATAAGGTTTTTGAGGGCTCTTAGCTCAGTTGGTTAGAGCGCCCCGCTCATAACGGGGTGGTCCGGGGTTCAAGTCCCTGAGGGCCCACCAAATTTTCATTATTAATTAAATTAAGTATTTTAAAAATGCCCCGATATGTTACTAAAAGTTATTAATTTTTGGGAGGAAAAATGAAAAAATTATTAACTTTAGTAATTTTATTTACCTCAACTATAGCTTCTGCAGGGACATTGGTTGTTAACTCAAATCAATCAGGAGAACCTTCTAAATCTGCTTTTGATGCATACGTAGCTGCATTTAGCGCAGCTCATCCAGAAGTAACAGTTGTTGTAAATGAATTTGAACATGAAGCATATAAAACTGCAATTAGAAACTTTCTGACTGCTGAAGCACCAGATGTTGCAGTTTGGTTTGCAGGTAACAGAATGAAATTTTTTGTAGATCAAAACTTGTTTCAAGATGTGAGTGATGTATGGGCAGATGCTGGTCTTAATGACTCAATGGCTTCTACCAAAGGATCTCTTACAGTTGATGGTAAACAATATGGTGTTCCATGGGGTTACTACCAATGGGGTGTGTACTACAGAAAAGATCTTTTTGATCAACTTGGTTTAAACGCTCCTAGAGATTGGGATGAGTTTAAATGGGTATGTGCAATGCTTAAAAAGAATGGCATTACACCAATTACTATTGGTACAAAATTTCTTTGGACCGCAGGTGGATGGTTTGATTACCTAAACTTAAGAATTAATGGTTATCAGTTCCATATGGATTTAACTGCTGGTAAAGTAAGTTATGAAGATCCAAGATTAGATGCAGTATTTGATCATTGGAGAGAATTAATTGATCCAGGCTACTTCCTTGAAGATCATGCTTCTTTCTCATGGCAGGATGCACAAGCACCTCAAATAAATGGTGAAGCTGCTATGTATTTAATTGGTAATTTTTATGTACCAACATTTGAAGCAGCTGGTATCGGTGATCAAATGGACTTCTTCCAATTTCCTACAATCTATGAAGGTGTAGGTGTTGCTGAAGATGCTCCAACTGATACAATGCATATTCCAAGTGGTGCTAAAAATGTTGAAGATGCAAAGAAATTCTTAGCATTTATGTCAAACAAAGAAGCTGCAACTAACTGGGCTAAAATGGGCGGTATGCTAAGTCCAAATAAATATGCAGATAAACCAACAAATAGATTCTCAATAATGGGAGCTAAGATGCTTGCAGCTGCAGATGATATTGCGCAATTCTGGGACAGAGATGCAAATCCAGATATGGCAGGTGCAGCAATGGAAGGTTTCCAAGAATTTATGGTTAAACCTGACCGCGAAGATAAAATTAGAGCTCGTCTAGAAAAAGAAAGAGCTAGAATTCACGGTGCATTATAAAATAAATATAAATAGAGGTGTAAATTTACACCTCTATTTTTCTACTATTTAAATTTAGTATTATAAAACTTACAGAAAGATATATTGCAATAAAATGACTTTTTGGGAACGTAATCAATTAAAATTAGCCCCCTTTCTTTTTCTTGCACCAGCGATCTTTGTTTTTTTAGTCTATGTAATTTATCCTATTTTTGATTCTATATGGGTTAGTTTTCATGAGTGGAATGGAATGGATAAAAGTGGAGTCAGAGCTAATGGCAATCCAAATTGGGAGTTTGTTGGGCTTAAAAACTACATTACGTTATTTACAGATGATGAAGAATTTTATGTTTCACTTTTTAATAATATCAGATGGTTAATTTTCAGTTTACTAGCTGTTCCAATTGGATTAGCGTTAGCTCTTTTTGTTAATCAAAGAATTTTAGGCATAAGATATATAAAATCTTTATTTTATTTTCCCTTCGTAATAAATGCTGTTGTTATAGGTGTAATTTTTACTTGGTTTTATAATCCTAAATATGGCATTCTAAGTTATGTGCTAAATTTTTTTGGTTTAGATCCTATACCAATGTTAGCAGACGAAAATTTAGCAACATATGGAATTATTATAGCATCATTTTTCCCTGGTATAGCTTATACAATGATATTGTATATTACTGGTTTAACTGGTGTAAGTCGAGAGATGGTTGAGGCTGGAAGAATAGATGGGGCTTCAGGATTTACAATGTTATGGCATGTTATTTTACCTCAATTAAGACCAGCAACCCTTATTGCCATTGTTGTAACTTTAGTTGGAGCACTCAGAGCATTTGATTTAATTGCAGTTATGACAGCAGGAGGCCCATGGGGTAGTTCTGAAGTTTTAGCTTATAAAATGTATCAAGAGGCATTATTCAATTTTAGAATGGGTTATGGTGCTGCTATTGCTACAATTCTTTTCATAATTATGGATATTTACATCGCTTGGTTTTTATACCGTTTATTTAAAAACGAAAGGTCTGAAAAATAATGTTTCCTACCCCAATTCAAAATTATTCCTTAAAAATAAATATCGGTTACCGTGTTTTACTTGTGTTCACTCTTTTAATTTGGTTGTTACCACTTATTGCTGTTATGCTTACTTCAATTAGAACCTTTGATGATGTTTTAGCAGGTAATTATTGGACATTTCCAGAAGAGACAGCTTTAGTTTCAAATTATGTAGCTGTATTTGCAGATGGAAAAATGGCAGGTTTTTTTCTCAATAGTCTAATCATAACTATACCAACTGTAATAGGTACATTATTTTTAAGTTCTCTTGCAGGTTATTCTCTTGCTATGCATCGATTTAAGTTAAACTTATTGGTATTTGCTATGTTTATAGCAGGAAATTTTGTTCCATATCAAATATTGATGATACCAGTTCGAAACATATCAATTGAATTAGGTATGTATAATAGTCATTTGGGATTAATTATTTTTCATATCGCTTTTCAAACTGGTTTTTGTACTTTCTTTTTAAGAAATTTCATTAAAGAACTTCCGTTTGAACTTATTGAAGCTGCTAGAGCCGATGGAGCTACAGAGTGGACAATTTATAGAAAAATAATTATTCCTCTGACAATACCTGCACTTGCAGCACTAGGAGTATTAGAATTTACTTTTATTTGGAATGATTATTTTTGGGCTCTAATTTTGACGCAGGGGGATACAGTTAAACCTATAACTGTTGGCTTAGATGTATTAAGAGGTCAGTGGACAACTGCTTGGAATTTAGTTTCAGCAGGATCCGTTGTAGCAGCATTACCTCCTGTAATCATGTTCTTTATTTTGCAAAGACAATTTATCCAAGGATTAACATTTGGAGCAGTTAAAGGATAATTAGTTGCAATTAAATTCTTAAAATATAAAAGAATTTAATGTCTTTAATTTCTCTTAGACAACTTTTAGATCACGCAGCTGAAAATAATTATGGCGTACCTGCATTTAATGTTAATAATTTAGAAGCAATTAGAGCAATAATGGAAGGGGCTAAAGAATTGAATAGTCCTGTAATACTTCAAGCTTCAGGTGCCGCAAGGAAATATGCTGGTCCAATCTTTGTAAAAAAACTAGTTGAAGCGGCAATGGATGAATTTTCAGAAATACCAACAGTTTTACATCAAGATCATGGTGGCTCTCCAAAAGACTGTAAAAACTGCATAGAACTTGGTTTTACATCTGTGATGATGGATGGTTCGCTGTTAGATGATCAAAAAACACCTTCAGATTTTGAATATAATGTAAGAGTTACTAAAGAAACAACTGATATGGCTCATGCATTAGGGGTTTCGGTAGAAGGAGAGATAGGCTGTTTGGGTTCTTTAGAGACAGGAACAGGTGAAAAAGAAGATGGAGTTGGTGCGGAAGGTAAACTTGACCATTATCAACTATTAACTGATCCCGATGAAGCTTCAGACTTTGTTAAGGCTACAAATGTTGATGCATTAGCTATTGCTATTGGTACAAGTCACGGTGCTTATAAATTTTCCAGACCACCAACTGGAGATATATTAGCAATAAATAGAATAAAAGAAATACACTCAAGACTTCCAAATACACATTTAGTTATGCATGGCTCATCTTCAGTTCCGCAAGATTTAATAAAAACTATTAATGAACATGGTGGAAAAATAAAAAAGACATATGGTGTACCAATTTCTGAAATTCAAGAAGGCATAAAACATGGCGTAAGAAAAGTTAACGTTGATACTGATTTAAGATTAGCTGCAACTGCTGCAGTAAGAAAATACTTCCATGAGAATCCTTCACAATTTGATCCTCGTAAATATTTATTACTTTCTAAGGATGCTATGAAAGAAGTTGTTAAAAGTAGATTGCAAGAATTTGGAACTGCAGGAAATGCTTCTTCTATTAATTCAATTTCTCTTGGAGCAATGGCTACAAAATATAAATCTGGAGAATTTACAGCAGTCATAAATTAAAATTTTTTTATTGAAAAAATAAATTTTTTATTTCACAATACTTTAGTGAAAAAAATTTCAAAACTTGATGAATATCTTTTTGATTTAAATGGATACCTTATTATAAATAATGCATTAAATAAAAAAGAACTAAAAGATCTTAATAATATTCTTGATAAGTTAAAAAATATTAAAAACGATGAATGGGCAGGCTATGTTCATGGTCATAATTATGGTGGAAAAGAGGGTTTAAATCTTCAGCAAATTTATGAAGCTGGAAAACCATTTGAAAAATTAATTGATCATCCATCATGGATAAATCATATGTTACATTTTGTTGGAGGAAAGGGTACTTTTGATCATCTTCATGGACCTCTTTTTATTGATGAAAACTTTGCCAATATTCGTGGACCTGGTGAAGCTATTGGTATTCATTCCGGCAATCCTGAGGGTTTGCAAAGAAATCATTATAGATATCAAAATGGAAAATTTCATTGTTCACAAGTAAATATTCTTCTTGCACTAACAAATATTGGTCCAGGTGATGGTGGAACTGTTATAATTCCATCTTCACATAAATCAAATATTGTACATCCAGAATTTAGAGATAATAAAATGTTAAAAGGAGGCAAAGTATCTTCAGCAGAAGGAATGACTGGAGCTAAAGAAGTTTATATGAAAGCTGGAGATGCTCTTTTATTTGTTGACTCACTCTGTCATGGATCAGCAAAAAGAATAAATAAAGGTGAAAGAAGAATAGTTGTTTATAGATATGGACCTTCTTGGGGTTTCTTTAGGCATCCATACAGACCATCTAAAGATCTTTTATCAAGACTATCAAAATTTCAAAAAAAAATAGTTATGCCTCATCAAAATGTGTTAACACCTAATAATAAATAAAATGGAAAAAATTAAATGGGGTATCATTGGCCCTGGAAATATTGCAAATAATTTTGCTGATGGATTAAAAGGTTCCTATTCTGGACAATTAGTTAGCATAGCGAGTAAAAGTGAAGATCGTAGGAAAAATTTTGGGGATAAATATGATATTCATCCTGATTTTAGATTTGATTCTTATGAAGATATCATAAATTCAGAACATATAGACGCTATATATATTTCCACACCTCATACTTTACACGCTCAATGGACAATAAAAGCTGCCGGTAAAGGTAAGCACATCCTTTGTGAGAAACCTGGAGCTATAAATTTTAATGAAGGAAAGAAAATTATTGATGCGGTAAGAGAAGCTGGTGTGTTTTATATGGAGGGCTTTATGTATCGTTGCCATCCACAAATTCCAAAACTAGTCGAGATTATTAAAAACAAAATTATAGGAGATGTAATATCTGTTGAAACCTCTTTTGGTTTTGATATGGGTAAGACTATACCTGATCACAGGTTATTTAATAAAAATTTAGCAGGCGGGGGTATACTTGATGTTGGGCTATATCCCATTTCTTTTTCTAGACTAATAGCAGGAGTAGCAACAGGAGATAAATTTTTAGAACCAAAATTTTTAAATGCTGAAGCAAAAATAGGGGAAACAGGTGTTGATGAAATCGCTCATGCAAATTTAGAATTTAAAAATGGTATAAAAGCTAAAGTATCAACGGCCATTAGAGAAACAATGAAAAATAATGCAATTATCATAGGTTCAGAGGGAAAAATTGAATTACCTGATCCGTGGATCCCAGGTAGAGATGGTGGTCCATATCATGCAAAAATTATTATAAATAAAAATGAAAATGAAGAAATAGTCGATGTCAAAGGAACTGAACACCTTTTTTTCTTTGAAGCAGAACTTGCTAGTCAATGTATTGCAAAAGAAAAAACCGAACCTCCTCATCCAGCAATGACTTGGGAAGATACATTAGGAAATCTTAAAGCTCTTGATATATGGAGACAGAAAGTAAATTATAAACTACCACAGGATGAAATATGAAATACGATAGAATAGAAGGAATAGACAAAGACATATCTAAACTTGTAATGGGATGTGATAATCAAGATGATATCAGTGAAGCTTCAAAGTTATGGGATCATTGGGTTGAAGTTGGTGGCAATATGTTTGATACGGCATTTATTTATGGTGGTGGAAATCATGAAAAAGTTTTAGGACAATGGCTGACAAATAATAACAATAGAGAAGATGTTCTAATTTTGGGCAAAGGTGCTCACACACCTGACTGTAATCCTGAAGCTATCTCAAAACAGTTAACTATTTCTCTTGAAAGAATGAAAACAGATTATGTGGACATTTATATTATGCATCGTGATAATAATGATTATCCAGTTGATGAGTTTATTGATGTTTTAAATGTAGAAAAAGAAAAAGGAAGAATAAAAATATTTGGTGGTTCAAATTGGACTATTGAAAGATTCAAAAAAGGAAATGACTGGGCACAAAAAAATAATAAACAAGAAATGTCTATATTAAATAATAATTTAGCTCTTGCTAAAATGATTAATCCACTTTGGAATGGATGTTTATCATCAAATGATAATGAAATTTTGGATTATCTTAATACTACTCAAAAATCTCATATGTCGTGGTCAAGTCAAGCGAGAGGTTATTTTTTAGATGATAAAATTACCAATGAAATAGAAAGAAAAATTACAGAGGCTGAGTCATCCTGGAGAAAACCAGGTGAAAAATCTAGCGGACCTATAAGTTGTTATGATAGTGAGGATAATAGGGAGAGAAAAAAAAGAGCTAGTGAATTAGCAGAAAAAAAAGGATACTCTGCAAATAATATTGCAGCAAGCTGGACATTAAACCAATCTTTTCCATCTTTTGCTTTAATAGGCCCTAGATCAATTGCTGAATTGGATACCACTCTTCCTTGTTTAGATATAGAATTAAGTAAAGAAGAGATAAACTGGTTAAATCTAAATTAATGGAGCAAATTTAAAATGGAAAAAAAAGAAATATCAATGCAACTCTATACTACAAGACACTTTAAGCCTTATAATCCAATACTTAAATTTTTATCAGATTCAGGTATCGTTAATATTGAACTTTTTGGTTTAGAGTCAATGAATATAGATGAATTTAAATCAATTATGGATCAATCAAATATTACATCAAAATCTACCCATGTTAGTTATGAATCTTTATCAGATCCACGTGATATCATAAATCGTGCAAATAAAATGAATATCAAACATGTTATCGTACCCGCTCCTCCAGCAAGAAAAGATACCGAATTTAAAAACACATTTAATATGAATGAGGAGGAATGGATAGAATTTGGAAAAAAATTATCTTCTTATGTAAATGTTTTTGAAGATTCTGGATTAACACTTGGTTATCATAATCACTCTTATGAATTCAAGCCACTACCAAGTGGAAAGCTTCCTATTGAGTGTATGATGAATCATAATGAAAACTTGAAATTTGAAATTGATTTAGGTTGGGCAATTGCAGGTGGCGCTGATCCTATTCCTTGGATAAATAAATATTCAAATAAAATTATTGGATGTCACTTAAAAGATTTTTATGATCAAACTAAAAATTTATTAGAGCACGAAGAACAGTCTGCAGTTGGAGATGGATTTATTGATTGGAAAACACTAATTACTGAAGTCAAGAAAACGCCTTGCGAGGTATTTGTTTTAGAACACGATGATCCTAAAGACTATAAAGAATTCACAACTAAATCATTGGCAAATTTAGAAAATATATAATGAATATTGGTATAATTGGCTGTGGAAATATTTCTGAGACATATTTTGAGTGCCAAAAAATATTTAATAATTTTAAGATAGTTGCTTGTGCTGATATCAATAAAGAAGCCTCATCCAGTGCTGCATCTAAATATAATGTTAAGGAGTTATCAGTTGATGAAATTGTAGAAAATAATGAAATTGATATAATTATTAATTTAACAATACCTGCAGCTCACAAGAAAATTATAACAAAATCACTACTTAAAGGAAAACATTGTTTTAGTGAAAAACCATTGGCAATGAATTTTAAAGAAGGTTTAGAAATACAAAAGTTAGCAAATAAAAAAGGTTTGTATGTTGGTTGTGCTCCAGATACATTTTTAGGAGCAGCAGGCCAAAGAGCAAGAAAATTAATTGAAGACAATAAGATAGGAAAAATTGTTTTAGGTACTTTTAATTTGATGTCTCATGGGATGGAGCATTGGCACCCTAATCCAGATTTTTTCTTTAAACCCGGCGCAGGACCAGTTTTTGATGTCGGTGTTTATTACATTACTCAATTAGTTAATTTAATTGGTCCAGTGAAACAAATAAATGCAATCAGTGGTACTGCTAGAAATGAGAGAATAATAACTAGTCAGCCCAGATATGGTGAAAAAATTAAAGTAGAAACACCAACAACATTAATGGGCTCCTTAGAATTTCAAAATAATGCAAAAATCCAGTTTTTTTGCACTTGGGATGTCTGGAAAAATAATCACTCAACAATTGAACTTTACGGACTAGAAGGATCAATGATTGTACCAGATCCAAATTTTTTTAGTGGTGATTTATTAATATCTCAAAAGGATAATGATTGGAAAACTATTAATAATGACAAAATGCTATTGGGAATTCCAAATAAAAGTGACGGAGAGGGCAATATAAAAGCAAACTATAGAGGTATTGGTCTTTCTGAAATGATTGACTCTATATTACAAAAACGTAAAGCAAGATGCTCTCTTGAATTATCTCTTCACGTACTAGAGATTATGGATGGTATTATTAAATCAGCAGAGGAAAATAAACCTTATCAATTATCAACTAATCCTGATCAACCTAATTTATTTACTGAAGAAGAGATAAAAAGTTTAAAACTATAATTAATTAGAATCTTAATTTACATATTTGGTTACTGTTCAGTAATTTTTTGGTAGCTTATTTTGTTTTGATCAGACAAAACATTATTAAATTTTGACAAATCATTATCAACTTTTTTCAACATTGAATTAAATTCTGATCTTTTTGTTACAACTAATGAAATATCAGCAACTATCAAATCAATTACAAAATATTTATCTTTTGATTTTTTGACTCGCCAAGTTACAACAACTGAACCTGTATCTGAAAATATTTCCATATCAACTAAAATTATATTATTTTTTTTATCTATCTGAGAATTTGATAATTCATATTTTTGATCAGTATATCCCCTCATCATTGAAGCAATATTTAATGCTAAGTGTCTTTTAAAATTTTTTATATAATCTTGTTTTGTATTTTTTGAAGCTTTTTTCCACGATTCTCCAGCTATAAATTTTGCTATACCGGTTCCTGCAAAATTATTATTTATTGTTTCTTCAATAATTTTAAATCTGTTTTCATTGCTTAAATCTTTTTTATAAGCATCTAAAATAATATCAATTTCTTTTTCTAACCAATTTAAGGCTTCATCTGCTTTAGTTTGTCCTGAAAAAATAAAGAAAGAAAAAATAAATAATATTTTAATAAATTTCATTACTCAAATTCTATACTAATAAGAGGAAGAGGTGTGAGTTCACTATCATCAATATTATTGATAGCAGCATTTCTATTTTGATAATATGAACTTCTTACTGCTGCATAATAATCAACAGAATTATCTCTCAAAGCATTAACTTCATCTATAATTTTTGATCTTTGATCAACAGCATTAACGGCAGTTCTCATAGGAACTATCCACGCTTCACCCTCACTAACAAAATATGCATTCATTGGATCAGTTACCATAGTCATAACCATACCAGTAGTATCTCTTAAATTTGATGGTCCAAATAAAGGAAGCACTACGAAAAAGCCATCGCCTACACCCCATGTAGCTAGAGTTTGACCAAAATCTTCCTCCTTCTCTTCAAGTCCAAATCTATCGGCAACATCAAATAATCCAAAAACTCCTAAAGTTGAATTAACTAAAAACCTTCCTGTTGATTCTACTGAATTTTTACCTTGTCCTTGTAAAAGTTGATTTACAACTACAAGAGGTGTTCTAAGATTACTTAAAAAATTACTAATTCCTGACTGTAAAGGTGATGGAAGTTTTTTATAACCTTTTGCTATCGGTTCTAATACAATTTTATCTGCAACATTATTAAAACTAAAAATTGCTCTATTTATTGGTTCTAAAGGATCATAAATTTCATCCTCAACTTGTGATGTTTGATAGTCATCTGGCTCAGCACTTACTTGATCTGATGCTGCTCCAAATAAGTTAAGTGAAAACAATGTTAAGAATATTAAAATAAGAGTAAACTTTTTATGTTTCATAATTTTTATAATATCCTGTACTTAATATAGTTTATAAATAAGAAAATACTTATATTATAGTAAAAAAATGGCAGAGAAATCAATTAAATACCTTGATCTACTAAATTCTCAACAGAAAAAAGCTGTATTATCTACAAATGGTTCCTTATTGGTACTTGCAGGCGCAGGTAGTGGAAAAACTAGGGTTTTGACATTTAGAATACTCCATATTTTATATGAAAAATTGGCAACACCTTCACAAATATTGGCAGTAACATTTACTAACAAAGCCGCCAATGAAATGAAGACGCGAATCGCAGAGTTAATTAATCTTCCTGTTGATAGAATGTGGGTAGGTACATTTCACTCATTAGCACTGAGAATACTTCGTCAACATTTTGAAGAAGTGGGATTGAGGAAAAATTTTTTAATAATTGATACTGATGATCAATTAAAATTAATAAAAAATATTTGTGAAGTAGAGAAAATAGATACAAAAGAAATTTCTGCCAAATATTATTTGAACAGTATAGATAGTTTAAAGAATAAGGGAATTAGTTATGATTTACTTAAAGAAAATAAATATAGAAAGAATGATAAAGAGCTCCGGAAAGTTTATAATATTTACCAGTCAGAATTAATTAGACTAAATAGTGTTGATTTTGGTGATTTAATTTTACATTGTATAAAAGTTTTTCAGAAGAACAAAAAAATCTTAAATAAATATCAAAATTTTTTTAGATTTATTCATGTTGATGAGTACCAAGATATAAACCCGGTACAACAAAAATGGATAAAATATTTATATGAAGGAAATAAAAATATATGTTGTGTAGGTGATGATGATCAGTCAATTTATTCTTGGAGAGGCGCAGATGTTACAAACTTACTAAACTTTGAAAATAATTTTTTAAACACAAAAATAATTAGACTTGAACAAAATTATAGATCTACAAAAAATATTTTGAATTGTGCATCTTCTTTAATATCTAAAAATAAAGGAAGATATGGAAAAGAATTATGGAGTAAAAATGAAAATGGAGAAAAAATAACAATAAATGGATTTTGGGAAACAAAAGAAGAATCAATATATGTTTCAGATCAAATCGAAAATTTAATAAAAAGTAATATAAAATTAAGTGAAATATCAATACTATTTAGAATATCTGCTCATACAAGATCATTTGAAGAAAGATTTATCAATTTAGGTTTACCCTACAAAATTATAGGCGGCTTAAGATTTTATGAAAGAAAAGAAATAAAAGATATAATTGCATATTTGAGACTTGTAAATAATTTTTCTGATGACCTAGCTTTTGAAAGAATAATAAATGTGCCAAAAAGAGGAATAGGAAAATCAACCCTAAGTAAAATAAACTCTTTTGCAAGAATGAATAATATTTCTTTATTTGAGTCTGCCAAACAATTTACCTTTAAGTCAAATGCAAAAGCAAAAGTAGAAATATATAAATTTATTGAAAATATTTTAAAATGGGAAAAAGTCTTAAAAAATTTCGATCATGTAGAACTCGCTAAAGTTATTGTTGAGGACTCTGGATATTTAGATTTTTTAAAAAATGAAGCAATTAATTCTAATAATCCAGAAAATTTATCAAGAGTTGAAAATATCAATGAATTTATTGAAAGTTTAAAAGATTTTACAAATTTAGAAGGATTTCTTGAGCATGTATCTCTTGTAATGGAGAATATATCCAATACCTCTAATGAAACTGTTACATTGATGACAATGCATGCGGCTAAAGGGCTTGAGTTTGATTATGTTTTCTTGGCTGGCTGGGAGGAAGGTGTTTTTCCAAGTCAAAGATCAATAGAAGAATCTGGTAATAAAGGTTTAGAAGAAGAAAGAAGATTAGCTTATGTTGCTTTAACAAGAGCAAGAAAAAAAGTATTTATTACATACGTTAATCAGAATAGATATTCGTATGCTTCTCATGACTATAATTTACCATCAAGATTTATCAAGGATCTTCCAGATAACATAATTGAGGTTGTTGACTCAAAGTTTGTTTATGAAAACAATTTTTTAGAAGATTTCGTTGAAAGTAATAATTCATTCGAATATCAAATTACACCTGGTCGTCAAAGATTATTAAAAAATTCAGAAAAAAATAATATTGATTGGGATCTTAATCAGGATTATTCTTATCCAGACGAAATTAATATAGGCTCTAAAGTGTTTCATAAAAAATATGGAAATGGCAATATTTTAAAACTAGATAATGATAAAGCATTGGTTGATTTTGATAAATTTTCTAGCAAAAAGATTTATATAAAATTTTTAAAATTTATTGATTAATCTTTAATAAAAACTCATCTTCTTTAATTATTTTTATACCTAATAATTTAGCTTTATTCACTTTAGAACCAGCTTTTTCTCCAATAATTAAATAGTCTGTATTTTTTGTTACAGAAGATAAAATTTTAGCTCCATTTTTTTTTACTAAATATTTAGCTTCATCTCTTGAAAGATTAGTAAGTGTTCCAGTGAAAACAATATTTTTATTTGTAAAATAATTACTTTGGTTACTCAATTCTGGTTTAATAATTGTAAGTATTTTCTTTAAATTACTTACAGTTTGTAAATTATTTTTATTTGAAAAAAAATCATTTAGAGAGGATATTGCTTTAGGGCCTAATCCATCAATTTCATGAAGATTATTGTTTTTATTGACTGAAGATACCATATTATCAATATTCTCAAAAGCTTTTGCCAGTATCTCCGAATTTATTTCTCCTATAAATCTAATTCCAAGTGAATAAATAAATTTTTCTAAGGTAATTTTTTTAGATCTTTCAATAGATTGAATTAATTTATTAAATGACAATTCACCCCAGCCATCTAAACTTATGATTTGTTTTTTATATTTTTGAATGTAAAAAATATCTTCATAATTTTTAATTAATTTTAAATCAAAAAATTGTTTAGCTTGCTTTTCCCCAAATCCATCAATATTAAGGCTCTTCTTACTTATAAAATGAATAATTTGACCAATTTTTTGAGAATAACACTCATACTTGTTAGAGCATCTAAGAATAGCCTCATCTAATTCTCTAATTGTTATGCTTTTACAAACTGGACATATTTTCGGAGGTAAAATTTTTTTTTTTAATTTATCATGTTTTTTTATTAATTTCTTTACATATGGAATAACATCTCCAGCCCTTTCTATTTCTACGGTATCTAATACATTAATATTTTTCTTATTTATTTCATCAAAGTTATGTAAAGAAGCATTGGAAACAACTACACCACCAATATTTACAGGTTTTAATCTAGCAACTGGTGTTATTGCTCCTGTTCTTCCAACTTGGAAGTCTATTCCTTCAATTATTGTGTAAGCTTTTTCAGCTGAAAATTTTAAAGCAATTGCCCATCTTGGATTTTTACCAACGTAACCTAGTCTATTTTGTAAATCAAAGTCATCAATTTTTATAACTAAACCATCAATATCATAATCTATTTCACTTCTCTTATTATTAATTTTATTGAAATGATAAATAATCTCATCAATTGAATTACAAAACTTTAAAAAATTATTTGTTGGGATTTTCCATTTTTTTAAATCACTATAATAATCTAAAATTGAGTTGTAATTTTTTGAGGTTTTTCCTAACCCATGAGCGATAAATTTTAGAGGTCTTTTATGACTTATTGATGTATCTAACTGTCTTAAACTTCCTGCTGCGGCATTTCTTGGATTAGCAAATTTTTCTTTTTCCCTTAATGAGGAATTAATTATTTCAAAATCTTTTTTTTCAATAAATATTTCACCTCTAATTTCAATTAATTCAGGATAGTTAGATGAAATTACTAATGGAATACTTTTTATGTTTTTAATATTTTCTGTGACATTTTCACCTTCAATGCCATTTCCTCTAGTTGCTGCAGAGATAAGTTTTCCATTTTTAAATATTAAATTTAAAGAAAGACCATCTATCTTTGGTTCACATAAAAAATTTAATTTATTATTACTTGGTTGATTTAAAAATTTATTCGTTTTTTTTATAAACTCAAAAATGTCATCTCTATTAAAAGCATTTCCAAGAGAAAACATTTGAGATAGATGTTTAATTTTTTCAAATTTACTTTTAACTTTACTACCAATTAATTTATTTGGACTTTTTTCTAGTATGAGATTTGGATATTTTTTTTCTAAATTATTATTTTCAATTATCAATTTGTCATATTCAGAGTCCGTAATTTCAGGTTTATCAAGATTATGATATAAATGATTATGTTTTTGAATTTCTTTAGAAAGTTCTTTTAATCTTTTTTTAATATTAATTTCCTTATTTTTAATATTCATCAATTAAAAAATTTATTTACTTTTTCTAGGAATGATTTTTCATTATCAATTTTTTTAACTAAATTATAACTGAATTCGTACCATTTTGATTGAGGATAATTGTGTCCTAAAACTGCTGTTGTGTTATAACTCTCTTCAAACATTCCCATTTCATAATAAGCTTCTACCATTCTATGAAGAGCCTCTGGTGTAAATTTAGTCATAGAGTAATCTTCAACTATTATTTTAAATCTATTTAAAGCAGCAGTATATTTTTTTTCCTTAAGATAAAATCTTCCAATTTCTAAATGTTTGGCCGCCTGATTAGATTTAACAAGAACTATTTTTTGAACACTATCCTTTGCATATTTGCTATTTGGGAATCTACTAATAACTTCATTAAAGTTCTTCAAAGCTAAATCATTAAAATTACCATCCAATCCATGGTGTGTAATTTGTTCATAATTGCACATTGCTCTCATATAATAAATATAATCAAGATCTTTATGTGATGGGTACTTACTAATCATTCTTTCAAATTTTAAGATAGCATCATCATAATCCAACTTTAAATAACTTATAAAACCTAAATTCAACTCTGCTTTAATTGCTTCATTAGATAGAGGGTACAATTTTTTTAATCTATCAAATTCTAATATTGCCAGTTCATAATTTTTATTATTAAAATAAGTATTAGCAATAATATATATTTCTTCTGGGCTTTTTATTTCATCCTCAGTTACTTTTGTTTCATTATTTGAAGAACATCCTATAACAAATAGTATTAACAAATATAATAAGAAAATCTTTTTAAACATTTATATTTTATATATATATATATATTAAATAAAATTTGAATGAAATTTATTAATAAATACAAATCTTCTAATTTTAATGAAAGAAAATTTTCAAAAATAGATTTAATAATAATTCATTATACAGCTTTAAAAAATATTGAAGAAGCAATAAAATTTTTAACTACTACTGAAAATAAAGTTAGCAGCCATTACGTAATTTCTAATAGTGGTGATATCTATTCTTTAGTAAAAGATGAAAAAAGGGCATGGCATGCAGGTTTATCCAACTGGAAAAATAATACAGATATAAATTCAAGATCCATAGGAATAGAATTAGATTATAGTAAATTTAATTCAAACAATAAATTCACAAAAAAAATGCTTCAGTCTTTAAGCTTATTGCTAAAATTTTTAATTAATAAATATAATATAAATTATAAAAATGTTCTTGCTCATTCAGATATTTCCCCATTTAGAAAGCAAGATCCTGGCCCCTCTTTTCCATGGAATTATCTTTACTCAAAAAGATTAGCTTACAAACCAAATATAAAAGTTAAATATGATTTAAAGAAATTAGAAATTTGGTTTGAAAAAAATAGTTTTACAACAAAAAAACAAATATCACTATTTATTTTAAATTATATTGGGTACGATATTAGAGAAGTAAATATAAACAAATTATACTTTAAAAAACTAATCAAAGCTTATCAAATGAGATATTTACAAAAAAATTTATCTGAAAAAATAGATACTAAAACATTTAATTTTTTATTGAAACATTATTTAAGTTTAGTCTTGACGAAAAACTAAAAGAATTTAATAGATCCTTTAGATGGTGAGATGATCGCTTGAGAAATCAAGAGGAAAGTCCGGGCTCCACTGGAAAAAAAACCAGGTAATTCCTGGCGAGCGTAAGCTCAGGGAAAGTGCAGCAGAAAATAAACCGCCTTTTGGTAAGGGTGAAAAGGTGAGGTAAGAGCTCACCGCTTTTTTGGTAACAAAAAAGGCATTGCAAACCCTTTTTGGAGCAAGGTCAAATAGGAATAACAATCAGTTCCAGCTGTGTTATTCGGGTAGACTGCTTGAAGCAAATGGTAACATTTGCTCTAGATTAATGATCATCAATTTAATTATATAAATTACAGAACCCGGCTTAACACCATCTTTATTTACTTAAAGAACATTATAGGAACATAATAAATAAATTATATACCCATTGACGCCCATATATTCCCATGATAACCCATATTTTATGGATTTGTTTATTTCAAAATTTTTTAATAAAATTGATAAAAAGGGTAGAGTATCACTTCCTTCTAGTTTTAGAAACGTCTTACCTAAAAGTAATAGAAACGAAATAATATTATATAAATCTATAAAATCACCTTCAATTGAAGGCTGTGGCGTTGGTCGTCTAAAAGAAATAGCAAAAAGAATTAATAATCTTGATTTTTTTTCTGAAGATTACGATGATTTTTCTACTTCAATATTTTCTGAGATAGTTACATCTAACATTGATAAAGAAGGAAGGTTTTTAATACCAGAAGATTTAAAACAATATGCCAATATAAAAACAGAAGCAGCTTTTTTTGGTCAAGGTCACTTTTTTCAAATTTGGGAACCAAAAACAGGTTTAAAAAATACCTTAACTTCAAGAAAAAGACTTTTAGAACAAAAAAAATCACTAAGAATGATCTTAACACAACAAAAATAATATGAAAAATTTACATAGGCCTGTAATGATCAAAGAAATATTTTCATTCTTACCAACAAACAAATCATTAAATGTAATTGATGCAACTTTTGGTGGTGGTGGATACTCAAAATCTATTCTAGAAAAATTAAATATAAATGAATTATTAGCAATAGATAGAGATCCAATAACAAAGATATTCTCAAAAGAATTAGAAAATAAGTATTCAAATTTTACATTGATAAATGATAGATTTAGTAGAATTCAAGAAATAGTTAAAGATACAAAATTAAAAGAAAAAAAATTTGATATTATTTTATTTGATTTAGGAACTAGTTCAAATCAGATAGAAAATTCTAAAAGAGGATTTTCATTTAATAAAGAAGGACCATTAGATATGAGAATGGGGCTTACTGAAAAAAATGCTTTTAATATAGTCAATAAATATGATGAAAAAAATTTAGCTAAAATTATATATGAGTATGGTGAAGAAAGATATTCAAGAGTAATTGCAAAGGAAATCATAAAAGAAAGAAAAATTAAAATCATTTCAAGCACTTTAGAGCTATCAAATATTGTAAAAAAATGTGTACCAAATAAAAGTAAAAAAAGTAAGAAGATACATCCAGCAACCAAAACATTTCAAGCTCTTCGAATCTATGTTAACGATGAATTAAATGAATTAAAACAAAGTTTAGAAAAAACGATCAATATTCTTAAAAATGATGGTTTAATTTTAGTAGTTTCTTTCCAAAGTCTTGAAGATAGAATTGTGAAAGATTTTTTTAACCACAATAGTGGTAAACGATGGCGTTCCTCCCGCCACTACCCGGAGTTTCCTGATAATAAGGCAACTCATTTAAAAATAATCACCAAAAAACCAATATTGCCAACTGCATCTGAGATTTTAATTAATCCTAGATCAAGATCAGCAAAACTTCGGGTAGCTCAGAAACTGTAGAAATGAAATATGCTAAATCAATAATTGCACTGATGTTTATTAATATACTTCTTGTTTTCTCAATGATATTTGTTGCAAATAAAACTAGAGATTTAGAAAAAAAAAATAATATTTTATTAAAGGAAATTGTTCATTCTAATGAAATAATTAAAATAAATAAAATAGAATTAATTTCTCATCAAAAAAACTCTTATTTAAAAAAACTATATTCTTTATATTTTACGAATACTGATATGAATAATAAATTGAATATAATTTCAATTAAAGATTTTTCAAATCAAGATAGAAAAATTCAATTAGTAAAATCTGAAAATTATATAAATGGCAAATAGATTAAAACTATTTGATAGTGACTCACTAAAATTACTTCATAGTAGAGTTTTTTTTTCAATAATAACATTTATATTTTTTTATTTTATATCTATTTATAGAATATCATCGATAATGTTATTCCCAGAAGCTGTTATTGATAATAATTATTTCAACAACACAACTATAAGGGGAGATATTTACGATAGAAATGGTAAAATTTTATCTACATCTATTAAAAGTACTTCCTTATCTATTAATCCAAATAAAATTAAAAATAAAAAAAAATTAGCTACTAAATTATCTAAAATACTTAATTTAGATCCCAATACTTTAGAGAAGAAATTACTTTCTAAAAATAATTTTGTTTGGATAAAAAGAAATATAACCCCAAATGAATATCAAAAAATTATAAATTTAGGAGAAATTAATATTAAAAATCATATTGAGTATAAAAGAATATATCCTTATAAAAATATATCCTCTCATGTAGTGGGTCATGTTGATATTGATCAAGAAGGTCAAAGTGGTATCGAAAGATATTTTAATTCCAAGCTATCTAAATCAGAAAATGTTTATATTAGTTTGGATATTGATCTTCAACAAAGTGTAAGAGAAAAATTGATGCAAACAGTTGATTATTATAAAGCTGAGTCAGGCTTAGCTATTGTTATGAACATTCAAACAGGTCAAATATTATCATCAGTAAGCTTACCCGACTATAATCCTCAAAATAAATCTTCAATTAACAAAAAAAATTTAATCAATCGTGTTTTTCAATCAAACTATGAAATGGGTTCTACATTTAAACCAATAACAGCAGTAATGGGTTTTGATTTTGATTTAATTGATAATAGTATGAAGTTTGATGTAACTAAAAAATATTTAAATATTGGTGATCATCAACAATACAAAGATAATGGTATTTATAACATTGAAAAAATAATAATTGAATCTTCCAATATTGGTACCGCACAAGTGGCAACAAAAATTGGTAAAGAAAAACAAAAAATTTTTTTTGAAAAAATTGGATTTTATAATCGCATTGATATTGAAAATAAAGAATCAGCAGCTCCACTTGGAAACAAAAATAACTGGGGAAAAATTGAAACTGCCACAATTGGTTTTGGTCATGGTTTTTCAATAACACCTCTTCATTTAGTTAAAGCATATGCAACATTGTCAAATAATGGTTTTGAAGTAGAACCAACCCTACAATTAAATAAAGAAAAGAATAAAAAACAAATATTAGAAAAAAATGACTCATCAAAGTTTTTTCTTAATTTACTTAAAGCTGTTGTTCTCAAGACAGAATATACAGGCCCTAGAATCAAAATAGACGGATATGAAATAGGCGGGAAGACAGGTACCTCTGAATTGTTAAATCCAAAAGGAGGTTATTATAAGGATAGAAATCTTACCTCATTTATTGGTATTTTTCCAATATCTAATCCTAAATATATTATATACACTGCATTAGAATACCCAAAAAAAGAGCCAGGAACAAATCAAAAAATGACTGGTGCAAGAGTAAATGCTCCTTTGGTAAAAGAAATAATAATTAACATTATAAAGTTATTTAATATTCCAAAAAAAGATAAATATGAATTTCTCAAAGTAGACACAAATTCTATATATAAATTTATTAATGCAACTATCTAGTTTATTTAACACAATAAATATAATAAAGACATATAACTTTAATAAAAATAGTTACTTTTCATCTGTAACAGCAAACTCAAAACTAACTAACAAATCGACAATATTTATTTTTGATAAAAATTCAAAATCAAAAAAAAAATACATAAACGAAGCATTAAAAAATAAAATACCAGCTATAATATCAAATAAATATCTAAGAAATTTAAATATACCACAATTTGTTGTCACAGATATAAATTATGAAACTAAATTATTATTAAAAAAAATTTATCCAAGTACTCCATCTAACAGCATAGCAATAACTGGAACAAATGGAAAAACTTCAGTTGTTTGGTATATTTCAAAAATACTAAAATTAATTAATTATAGCAACTCAACAGTTGGAACTTTGGGTTACTACAGGAATGGAAAAAAAATAAATGATATAAGTTTAACAACTCCAGCATATGAAGAATTATATAAATATGGATCTTCTGATAAAAAGATAAATAATACATATATCTTTGAAGCTTCCAGTCATGCTTTAGATCAAAATAGATTAAGGGATTATCCAATAAATATTGCTGCAATAACAAATATTTCTATAGATCATTTAGATTATCACAAAAATAAAGCAAATTATAAAAAAGCTAAATTAAAGTTATTTACAAAGTATTTATCTTCAAATGGAACAGCTGTAATCAATTCAAGAATAAAAAATATTTCAACTATTGAGGATAAATTAAATAAAAAAAATATCAAAATAATATATTTTGGGGATAAATATATATCTTTAGTAAAGAAAAAAACTTCTTATAATCTTGATATTTATAAAAAAAAATTTTTATTAAAAAAATTAAAAATATCTAATGAAATAGAATTAGAAAATTTAGA
Source organism: uncultured Alphaproteobacteria bacterium (assembly GCA_902560675.1). Taxonomy (GTDB): domain Bacteria; phylum Pseudomonadota; class Alphaproteobacteria; order HIMB59; genus CACPNW01. The sequence goes on from CACEMP010000014.1 coordinate 26,127, forward strand.
GTGTGCTATTGCTTGTTGTTTGGCTCTAAAAATAGATAAAAAAAGAATTTTAAAAGTACTTTCAAAAATTGATAACCCCCCAGGTAGATTTCAAACTATAAATTATAAGAAAAAAAAATCAAAAATAATTATAGATTATGCGCACACACCTGATGCATTAAGAAGATTATTAAAATCGTTTTCCAAAAAGCCAATTCTAGTATTTGGATGTGGAGGAGATAGAGATAAAAATAAAAGAAAAAATATGGGATTAATCGCAGATAGATATTCTTATAAGACCTATGTTACAGATGATAATCCAAGGTATGAAAACGCATCTAAAATTAGAAAAAATATACTTAAATTTTGTAAAAATGGAATTGAGGTACCAAATAGAAAAACTGCAATAAAAAAAGCGATCAAAGAATTATATTTCAATGATACACTTATAATAGCTGGTAAGGGACATGAGAATTTTCAATTAATAAAAAACAAAAAAAATAAATTTGATGACTTTAAAATTGTAAAAGAAATATTAAAAAATGAACACTAAAATTGACTTTGAAAATTATATTTTTAAAAATAAAAACAAGTTAAAAATTTCTAGTAAAGATATAAAAAAAGGTGATGTTTTTTTATCTCTAAAAGGTAAAAATACACATGGAAATAAATTTATAACATCTTCAATAAAAAAAGGAGCAAGATATTGTATCACTGATAATAAAAATTATAAAAAAAATAATAAAGTAATATTAGTAAAAAATGTTTTCCTTTACTTAACTTCTTTAGCAAATAGAAAAAGAGATTTATATAAAGGAAAAGTTATAGGTATTACTGGTAGTGCTGGTAAAACTACATTGAAAGAAACTATAGTCTATTTTTTAAAGAAAAAACATAAAATTTCTTACTCACAAAAAAGTTATAATAATAAACTAGGTGTATTAATTTCTTTATTAAATCTAAATTTAGAATCGACTTTTGCTATATTTGAAATTGGTACGAATAATTTTGGTGAAATTAAAGAACTAACGAAAATTGTCAGACCATCAGAAATATTTATTACAAATATCCAATCTACCCATCTTGAGTATTTTATTACAAAAAAAAATATTGCAAAAGAGAAATCAGATATTTTCAATTCTAAGTATAATAATGAAAGAAAAAAACTTTACTTAAATATAACATCGTACGAAGAAAATATAATTTTAAAAAGAGCTAGACAGGAAAAAAAACTAAAAATAATACGTATTGATAAAAATTCAAAAAAATATTTTATTAAAAATATAGTGAATGTTAAAAATTTATCTAAAGTTACCTTTCATATAAATAAAAAAAATATAACAATTAATAAAAAAAATCCTGCAATTTTTAGATTAACAAATTTATTATTTTGTTATGCTTTTTTTAATGAAAACCATCTTAAAATTGAGGATGTTACTAATAATCAAAAAAACCTTAAACCAGTTAGTGGCAGAGGTTTAAATCATAGAATATTTCTTAACAAAAAAATTATAAGTATCATTGATGAATCTTATAATTCAAATCCTGACACTTTATTACAAAGTATTGAGTATATAAATAAATTAAAAATATCTAATAATAAGAAAATCTTGATATTAGGAGATATGAACGAATTGGGTAAAAATTCAACAAAAATTCATCTTGATATTCTAAAGAGGATAGATTTAGCATCCTATAAATTTATTATTTTATGTGGCAAAATACTCAGGAGATCTATAAATAATTTTATTAATCCAAGTAATTTATTTATTTATCTTGAAAATAAAAATAAAATTATGAAATTTTTAAATAAATCAATTCATAATAATGACATTATTATGATTAAATGTTCAAATTCTACTGAGATAAATCAATTTGCAAAAGTTCTATTAAAGAGGAGTAATATACATTGATCAAATTATTAGCATTTGAATATCAATCATTTTTTAGTTTTTTAAATATATTTAGTTATATAACTTTTAGATCTGGAGCAGCTGTTCTTACATCACTATTTTTCTCACTTATATTTGGAAACTATATTATTAATAAACTATCTTATATCCAACCATCTGGTCAACCCATAAGAGAAGATGGACCAGAGTCGCATATTATTGCAAAAAAAGGCACTCCTACTATGGGCGGATTATTAATAATCCTAAGTGTTTTAGTATCAACTTTTTTGTGGGCTGATTTAAAAAATAATTTTATTTGGATTTCAATTTTTACAATATTAATTTTTGGAACTATAGGATTTGCTGATGATTATAAAAAAATTAAATCAAATTCAAGTTCTGGTATATCTTCAAAAATAAGAATGATTTTTCAAATAATTTTTGGATTATTAATAACTTATTTAATTATCACAAATTTAGATCCAAAAATCAGTAATGCTATGACCTTTCCTTTTTTTAAAAATTTAATTATTGATTTTGGTATCTTTTATTTTCTTATATCAATATTTATTATTATAGGATCAGCAAATGCTGTAAATTTAACAGACGGATTAGACGGTTTGGCAATTGTGCCAGTAATGATTGTTGCTATGTCATTTGCATTAATAACATATGTATCTGGTAATATAGTTTTTTCAAAATATTTACTTATTCCTTATATTTCTGGAACAGGGGAATTATCTGTATTTTGTGGATCATTGATTGGAGCTGCACTTGGTTTTTTATGGTTTAATGCACCACCTGCTAAAGTTTTTATGGGTGATACCGGGTCACTTGCACTTGGAGGCTCATTAGGCTCTATTTCTATCATGTGTAAGAATGAAATTTTACTTGCGATTATAGGAGGTTTATTTGTTTTAGAAACATTATCAGTGATGATTCAAGTTGTTATATTTAAAATGACTGGAAAAAGAGTTTTTTTAATGGCGCCATTACATCACCATTTTGAGAAAAAAGGATGGCCAGAATCAACAATAGTTATTCGCTTTTGGATTATTACAATAGTACTGGCATTAATAGGTCTTGCAACTTTAAGAATTAGATAAATGTTTTTTGTTTATGGTTTACAAAAATCGGGTATTTCAATAATAAAATTATTAGAAAAAAATAACCAAGAATTTAGAATTTGGGATGATGATTCCTTATTAAGGAAAAAACTTATTAAAATATTTGATAAAAAAATTTTTCTAAATCCAAAAAAAAATAATTTAAATCATTTTAAAAAAATTTATGTTTCACCTGGGATTTCTATAAGACAAAATAAATTCCAAATTAAAAAAAAATCTATAAAAATTAATAGAGATTTAAATTTATATAATTCAAATTTAACAAATGAAAACGTAATTGCAATTACAGGAACAAATGGAAAATCTACTACTACTAAATTAATTGGTGATCTACTAAAGTATAGTAATAAAAAAGTATTTGTTGGTGGAAATATTGGTGAACCACTATGTAATTCATTTATTAGTAACAAATATTATAGATATCATGTAATTGAATTAAGTTCATTTCAATTAGAGACTATAAAAAACCTAAACCCAAAAATTTCCATAATTACTAATTTATCTTATGATCATTTAGATAGATATAAAAATATTTCTGATTACATAAAACAAAAAAAGAATATTATATCTAAAACAGGAATAAATTTGTTTTCAATAGATGACAAATTTTCAAAAAAAATTTACAAGCAAAAAAAAATTAAAAATAAAATTAGTTTTTCAATGTTTGATAAGTCTGCAGATGTTTATTTTGAGAATAATTTTATTGTAGATAATCACTTTAAAAAGAACAAAAAATTAAAAATTAAAAATTTTTCAGAAGCTCTTATTCCTCATTACAATTTACAAAATGTTATAATTACCTATATTTGTTGTAAATTGCTTAAATTACAAGAGAAAACTTTTCTAAAACTTATAAATAAATTTAAAGGTTTGCCTTATAGAGCTAATATAATTTTTAAACGCAAAGGTTTAAAAATCATAAATAATAGTAAATCAACGAATATAAATTCATCAATAAATTCAATTCAGAATTATAATAATATCTACTTAATTCTCGGAGGAATAGCTAAAGAAAAAAATTTTGAGGATATTTTAAAATATAAAGAAAAAATAAAATTTGTTTATGTTTATGGAAAATCGGCAATTACTATTCAAAATAAATTAAAACAAAACATTAGTGTAAAAAAATTTAATACTCTTAAACAAGTAGTTAAGAAAGTTTTAATTGATGTCGAAATTACGAATATTTCTTCAACAATTTTGTTTGCACCTGCTTGTACATCATATGATCAGTTCACAAATTTTGAAGAAAGGGGAAAACAATTTTCCAAATTAATTAAAATTAACTTAGGCAATTTATGAATCGTATATTTACTTGGTGGCAGTCAATTGATAGAATAAATTTTTTATTAATTTTATCACTTGGTTTTACTGGTTTAATATTATCTTTTTCAATAGATGAAAATTTTTCATTAAATAAGCATACTATTTTTTTCTTAGTATCAATTTTTTTACTAATAGCACTATCAAATTTAGATAATAAAAATATAAGAAGAATATCTTTTTTTTTATTCTTAATTTTGTTTACTTCAATGATTTTACTTCTTTTTCTAGATTATGAAGTAAAAGGAGCTAAAAGATGGATCCAAATTTTCAATTTTACTCTACAGCCTTCTGAAGTTATTAAACCGATATTTGTAGTATTGACTGCCTGGTCTATAACAAAATCGATTGAAGATAAAAAAGTTTATCTTCAATCACTTTTTATTTTTTTCTTTGCACTTTTAGTTTTAATACTTATTCAGCCAGACTTAGGTATGACAATGTTAATATCTGCTACCTTTTTTTGTCAGTTATTTGTTGCAGGTTTATCAATTACTTTAGTTTTATTTGCTATTTTTTTTATTATCGCAATTTCTATTTTTTCATATTTTATCTTTGATCATGTTCAATCAAGAATTAATTCTTTTCTTGGAGGCATTGGAGGCACAGATACATATCAAATTGATTTAAGTATAAGAGCTTTTCAAAATGGTGGGTTATTGGGTAAGGGCCCTGGTCAGGGAATTTTGAAAGAAAAAATACCTGATGCTAATACTGATTTTATATTTGCTGTTGCTGGAGAAGAATTAGGACTTGTTTTTTGTTTAATAATTATTTTTATTATACTATCCATTATTGTTAGGACTCTTCTTAATGTTCTAAAACTTCAAGATCCATATAAAATAATTGCTATTAGTGGATTGATATGTTCTTTTGGATTACAATGCTTAATTAATATTTTTAGCTCTTTAGGATTAATTCCAACAAAAGGAATGACTTTGCCATTCGTCAGTTATGGAGGATCATCTATGATATCAATAGCATTTCTTTTTGGCTTTTTACTCTCTTTAACAAATAAAAAAAATGAGAATTAATGAAAAATAAATATTTATTAATTACAGGCGGCACTGGTGGTCATGTTATACCAGCTGAAAATTTTGGAAATTATTTATTAAATAAAAAATTAAATTGTAGAATTATTATAGATAAAAGAGGGCGTAAATATTTAAATAATTTTAAAGGCAAAATCCTAATCGTTGAAAGTTCAAATCTAAACGGTAATATATTTTTAAAAATATTTGGTATTTTCAAACTTTTTTTTGGATTTATTCAATCTCTATTTCTAATTTTTTATTTTAAACCTAACAAAGTAATCTCTTTTGGAAGTTATGCATCATTTTTTCCTATGTTTACATGTATTATCTTAAAACCATTTTTGAATATCGAAATATTTATTCATGAACAAAATTCTATTTTTGGAAGAACAAATAGATTTTTTATGAATTTTACTAAAAAAATATTTTTAAATTTTAATAATAATTTGTTAATTAATAAAAAATTTAAAAATAAAATTTTTATTGTGGGATCACCAGAAAAAAACTTTATTAATTATCAGAGTATAAAATATAAAAATGTAAATAAAAAATTTACTATCTTTATTTTTGGTGGAAGCCAAGGATCAGAATATATTTCTAAATTTTCATTGAAAATTATTAAACTGATAAGTCAAGAAAATATAATAAAAGCGAAATTTATTATTCAATCTCCAAATAATATGATTGATATAATTTATCATGAACTAAAAAATATAAATTCTGACTTTATAATAAAAGATTATTATAAAAATATTGATGAAATATTATTAAGTTCATCTTTAGTAATTTCTAGAGCAGGAGCAGGCACAATAAATGATTTGATAAACTTTAAGCTTCCATCAATATTAGTACCACTAACTTCATCTAAAGATAACCATCAATATTTTAATGCTTTTATATTAAAGAAGAATGACTTAGCCATAATTATAGATGAAAATAAGAATGAAATAAAAAAAGCAAAAGAATATATTTATCATATTTATAATAATGCTAACAATGTCAAATTAATTGAAGATAAATTTAATAAAATAAAAGTTAAAAATTCAAATTCAATAATTTATAAATTGATGAATAATGAAAAATAATATTAATATTCATTTTATAGGTATTTCAGGAATTGGTATGTCTGCTATTGCAGAATTAATGAAAGATAAAGGATATAGTGTTCAAGGAAGTGACATTAATTTAAATGATAATGCTAAAAGACTAAGAAAAAAAGGAATTAAAATATTTTTAAATCATAGTAAAAAAAATATAAAAAAAGTTGATGCAGTGGTATTTTCCTCTGCAATAAAAAATAATAATCCAGAAATTATAGAAGCGCTTAGTAAAAAAATTCCTCTTCTGTCAAGAGCTGACATGTTAGCTGAATTAATGAAGAATAAGAAATCAATTGCAGTGGCAGGATCACATGGAAAAACAACTACTACAAGCTTGATTGGAAATATTTTAAATCAATCTAATTTAGATCCAACAATTATAAATGGTGGAATAATTAATTCTTTATCGAAAAATAACAGATATGGAAAAGGTGAATGGATGGTTGTTGAAGCTGATGAAAGTGATGGATCTTTTTTAAAATTACCACATCAAATATCAGTAATTACAAATTTAGATATTGAACATATAGATTTTTACAAATCGAAAAAAAATTTAATAAAAGCTTTTGAAAATTTTATTAACATGCTTCCATTTTATGGCACTTCTGTAATTTGTTATGATGATATAAATCTTAAATTTCTAATAAATAAAATAAAAACAAGAGAAATTATTACTTACTCTATAAAAAATAAAAAAGCAGATGTATTTATTTTTGATATAATTAAAAACAAAACAAATACTTCATTTAAGCTTAAAATTAATAACAAGAAAATTTCTAATTCATTAAAATATCAATATACTATAAATACAATTGGTAATCACAATATTCTAAATGGTACCGCAAGTATTATTGCATCTAAGCTAATCGGTATTAATAACACAAATATAAATAAAGCGCTCAAAAACTATATAGGAGTAAACCGAAGATTTACATTTCTAGGAAAAAAAGATAAATCTTTTATTTATGATGATTATGCTCATCATCCAACTGAAATAAAAGCAACAATAGACGCTGCAAAAACACTTAAAAATAAACTGTTAGTAATCTTTCAGCCCCATAGGTATTCAAGAACTAATATATTATTTAATGAATTTATAAATGTCTTATCTAAAATAAATTATTTATTAATTTTAGATACTTTTTCTGCAGGAGAAAAAAAAATTAAAGGAGCAACGTCTAAAGATTTATATTTAGAGATATCAAAAATTAATAAAAGTGTAATTTATTTAAAGAACATAAATAATCTTAATGAATTACTTGATAAAGAAGTGAAGAAAAAAAATACTATAATTTTTATGGGTGCTGGATCAATAACAAATATAGCAAAACGATATATCAATAATTGATGGAAAAAAACTTAACTAAAATTATTGATAAATTAAAAAGCAAAATTTACTTTAATTACAATATTGGTAAATTAACCTGGTTTAGAACAGGAGGAAACGCGAGAGTGTATGCTATTATTGAGAATATCCATGAACTTGAAATTATATTAAATGAAATTAATAGCGTCAAATACTGTGTTTTAGGTTCGGGTTCAAATTTACTAGTTAGAGACAATGGCTATGATGGTTTAATAATAAAGTTAGGAAAAGGATTTAATAAAATAAATATATTTGAAAAGAAATTAGAAGTAGGAGCAAGTATTTTAGATATAAATTTGTCCAATTTTGCATTAAGAAATCAAATTCAGGGATTTGAGTTTTTTAGCGGCATACCAGGATCAATAGGTGGGGCAGTTAAGATGAATGCAGGATGTTATGGTTCTGAAACAAAAGATTTATTAAGTCATATTGAAATTTATAGTAAAAATTTTGGAATAAAAAAAATATTTAAGAATGATATCGATTTAAAATATAGATTATCGAATATAAAAAGTGATGAAATAATATACAAAGTATGTTTTAACATTAACTTTGGTGATAAAAATTTAATAAAAGAAAAAATGGAAATTATCAAAAATAAAAGAATTGCATCCCAACCTATTAAAAATAAAACTTCTGGAAGTACATTTAAAAACCCTAAAAATTTATATGCTGCAAAATTGATTGAAGAAGCTGGTTGCAAAGGATTGTTTTATGGTGATGCTTCTGTAAGCAATCATCATTCAAATTTTTTAATTAACAACGGTAATGCTAAATCCAGTGATTTAGAAAATTTAGGAAAACTAGTTATAGATAAAGTTTATAAAAAATTTGGTATTAAATTAGATTGGGAGATTAAAATCATAGGTGATTAAAAAAAAAGTATTAATTTTAGAAGGAGGTTATAACGAAGAACATGATGTATCTTTAAAAACATCTTTAGCATTCCAAAAAACTCTTAAAAAACTTAATGTTAAATTTAAAATATTAACAGTTGATCCAAGACTTTTTGAGAAAAAAATAAAAAAATATAAAGGTTATATTTTCTTGAATGCTCTTCACGGACCTTTTGGTGAAGATGGTCAAATACAAAAAATCTTAAAAAAAAATAATATTAAATTTACTCACTCAAACTATAGGTCTTCTAGATTATGCTTTGATAAAGTTGCTACAAAAAAAATTATATCTAGAAATAAAATATTAACACCTAAATATATGATTTTAGATAAAAAAAAACTTAATTTAGTGACTCTTACAAAATTAAAAAAAAAATTTCATCAATTTATAATTAAGCCAATAGAAAGTGGATCCAGTTTTGGTATTCAAATTATAAAAAGTAATAAGGATTTAAATATATTAAATAAAAATTTAATTTCGTATAAAAAAAAACTTAATAATCAAAAGAAATTATTGGTAGAAGAATATATTAAAGGGAAAGAATTAACAGTTTCAACAATTAATTTTTCAAATCAAATTGAAGCACTTGCAGTTACTCAAATAAAATCAAGAAACTCTTTCTTTGATTATAAAGCTAAATATTCTAAGGGATTTTCTCAAAAAGTATTACCCGCTAATATAAGTAAAAAAAATTATACCAAATGTCTTAATATAGCAAAAAAAATTCATAAATTATTAGGTTGTAAATCCATAGCTAGATCAGATTTTATATTAAACCAAAAATCAAATAAAATATATTTTTTAGAAATAAATACTCAACCTGGATTAACATCACTTTCATTACTTCCTGAACAAGCAAAATATAAAAAAATTTTTTTTGAAGATATTGTTTTAGGTATATTAAAAAATTTA
>CACEMP010000015.1 GCA_902560675.1 uncultured Alphaproteobacteria bacterium
AAGTCTTTTTTTATTCCCTGCATATAGATATTCCTTACCTATTGCACCAATTTTATATATTTATTCGTACCAACTATTTAGACATATTATTATTAGAAATAAATATATATACTAAAGATAAATGCAAAATGATTTTCAAATTTATTTACCTGCAAAAAATGAAGAAATTGATATTAAGCAAACAATAAATGATATTAAAAAAATTACTAATGACAGAATAATTGTTGTTGATAATGATTCTAGTGACGACACACATAAGATTGCAACTAAATATGCTGACAAAGTAATTGTTGAAAGATCTCCAGGTAAGGGGAATGTTGTTAAACGAATTATTAATGATGCCAATTGCAAATTTTTGTTTTTTACAGATGGTGATAATACTTATGATGTTTCAAAATATGAGCAACATAAAAAATTAATGATTGAAAATAACTTGGATATGATTGTTGGAAAAAGAATTTATGAAAAAAAATATATAAAAAAATGGGAAAGAAAATTTGCAAATAAAATATTTAATTTTATTTTTAAAATATTAATTGGCGGATCCTACCATGATATTTGTTCTGGGTATAGAATTATAAAATTAGATAAGTTTAAAAAAATGAAAATACAATCAAGAAAATTTGAAATAGAAACCGAAATTAATATTTTTTCTATATTGAATAATTTGAAAGTTAAAGAATATGAAATAAATTACAGAGAAAGAATTAATTCCAAAAGTAAATTAAAGACAATTGAGGACAGTTCCAAAATTTTATTTTTTCTTTTTTTTAAAAGTCTTATTCATTTTCCTTTAAGATTTTTATTATTTTTATGCATGAATTTATTACTTATTTTATTAATTTACAATTTGCTATTGTCTATTTTTTAACATCAATTAAAAGGCCAAATTAATAGGGCCGGTGGTGGAATTGGTAGACACGCTAGATTTAGGTTCTAGTGCTGAAAGGTGTGAAGGTTCAAGTCCTTTCCGGCCTACCACAAAAGTAAAGAGATTATGAATATAAAAGAAATAAAATCAGAAAAATTATATAAAGAATATTTGTTAGTAATACCTTTCACTGAAGTGGATAAAGAGGTTGATAATAAAATACAAAAATTAATACCAACTATTTCAATTCCTGGATTTAGAAAAGGAAAAGCTCCTGTTAGTATTGTTAAAAAAAAGTATGAAGATAATGTTTTAAATGAAGTTCTCCAAAGTATAATCAGCACTAAAACTAATCAATTTATTAACAAAGAAAAATTAAACTTATTTAGAGAGCCAAAAATAAATCTTAAAAAATTTGAAAAGAATAAACCTCTAGAAATAAATATTCAAATAGATTTACAACCCGAAATTAAAATAAAAAGTTTTAAAGATTTTAAGTTAAATAAATATGAAATTAGCTTAAGCAATCAAGAATCAGAAAATTTATACAAAGAGTTTCTTAATTCACAAAAAAGTTTCAAAAAAATTGTAAATAATCGTTTAATAAAAAATACTGATAGAATTTTTATTAATTTAAATACATCCAGTGACAAAATACCAGATTATCTAAAGTCTCAAAAAAATTTACCTGTGGATATGAATTTAGATCAACAATTATTACCAGAACTTAATAATAAAATTATAAAAAGTAAATTGAAAGAAGGTGATAAGAAAATTGTTACTTTTAATCTATCAAAAATGTTAAATAATTCTGAACTAAAAAAAATTGATTTTGAAATAGAGATTTTATCAATAGAAGAAAAAATTAAGTTTGAAATAAATAATGATTATCTTAAAAATAATGGTTTTAAGAATGAATCTGATTTAAAAAAACTAATAATACAGAATTCTAATAACCAATATAATCAGGCTTTAGCTCAGATTGAAAAAAAAGAACTAATGGATTTATTAGATAGAAATTATAGTTTTGACTTGCCAACTAGGATATTAGATGAAGATTTTAAAGAAATTTGGCAAAGACTAGAGAATGCTAAAAAAAATGATAAGCTAGATGACGATGACAAGGCGCTTAATGAAAAAGATTTAAAAAAAAGATATAAAAAAATCTCTGAAAGAAGAGTAAAATTAGGAGTATTAATGCAATATATTGCAAAAGAAAAAAATATTTCTGTATCTGAGGACGAATTAAATAAAGGCATCATGGACTATGCAACAAGATATCCTGGTCAAGAGAAACAAATCATAGAATATTTACAAAAAAACCCTTCTTATGTAGAATCTATAAGAGCACCACTTTTGGAGCAAAAAATAATTAACTCAATTATTTCTGAATCAACAATTAAAAACAAAAAACTTGATAAAAAACAGTACAAAAAACTTGAAGAAGAAACATTTGATATTAAGAGGGAATTATAAAATGAAAGATCCATTAGATAATCTTACTAATAATTTAGTACCTATGGTTGTTGAACAATCATCAAGGGGTGAAAGAGCATACGATATATATTCAAGGCTATTAAAAGAAAGAATTATTTTTCTAACAGGCCCAATTGATGATAATATCGCCAGCTTAATTTGCGCACAAATACTTTTTTTAGAATCCGAAAATCCAAAAAAAGAAATATCTTTTTACATAAATTCACCTGGAGGTATTGTTTGGTCTGGACTAGCAATTTACGACACAATGCAATATGTCTCATCAAAGATTATGACAATATGTATAGGTCAAGCTGCATCCGCTGGATCACTGTTATTAACTGCTGGAGAAAAAGATATGCGATTCTCCTTACCTAATTCAAGAATTATGGTACATCAACCAAGTGGGGGTTATCAAGGTCAGGTAACTGATATTGAAATACAAACAAATGAAATTAAAAAAACTAAATTGAGATTAAATGAGATTTATTCTAAACATACAGGTAAAAAATTATCCGAAGTAACTGACATAATGGAAAGAGATAAATATTTTTCACCCGAAGAGGCAATAAAATTTGGGTTAATAGATAAGGTTGTTGAAAATAGAAAGTAATTAATTATGAATAAAAAAACTGATAAAGAATCACTTTTTTGCTCATTTTGTGGAAAAAATCAGAAAGAAGTTAAAAAATTAATTGCTGGACCAACCGTTTTTGTTTGTGACGAGTGTGTAGAACTATGTATGGATATTATTAAAGAGGATAATAAAAATAATAAATCAAAAACAAAAAAAAATATTCCTAAACCATCTGAGATTAACAAACTTTTAAATGATTATGTAATTGGGCAAGATCATGCAAAAAAAAGTTTATCAGTTGCCGTTTACAATCATTATAAAAGACTCTCAAATTTGAGTTTTGATGACATTGAGATTTCTAAATCAAACATTTTGTTAGTTGGACCAACAGGTACTGGAAAGACTTTACTTGCACAGACATTAGCTAAAATTTTAGATGTACCTTTTACTGTTGCTGATGCTACTAGTCTTACTGAAGCCGGATATGTTGGTGAAGATGTTGAAAATATCATTTTGAAACTTTTACAAGCTTCTGAATATAATGTGGAAAGGGCTCAAAAAGGAATAGTTTATATTGATGAAATAGATAAGATTGGAAGAAAAAGTGACAATCCTTCAATAACTAGAGACGTTTCAGGAGAAGGAGTTCAGCAAGCACTTCTTAAAATAATGGAGGGAACAATTGCAAGTGTTCCACCTCAAGGCGGAAGAAAGCACCCTCAGCAAGAGTTTTTACAGGTAGATACATCAAATATTTTATTTATTTGTGGTGGAGCATTTTCGGGATTAGAAAATATAATTAACAGTAGAATGAAAGGATCCGCCATTGGATTTAATTCAAAACTTAATTTAGATAATGAAACAAATATTGGAAACACATTAAACAATCTAGAAAATAAAGATTTGCTCAAATTTGGTATGATACCAGAGTTTATTGGAAGACTTCCTGTAATTACAACATTAAATGAACTTAATGAGGATATGCTTGTCAGAATTATGACTGAACCAAAAAATGCATTAATAAAGCAATTTCAGACACTGTTTAAAATGGATGGTGTTACGTTAGAATTTAAAAAAGATGCACTTACAAAGATAGCAAATTTAGCTGTTAGACATAATACCGGCGCAAGAGGTCTAAGATCAATTATCGAGCAAACTTTGATGGATTTAATGTACTCAACACCTGATGTTAAAAATCTCGATAAGATTGTTATAAATCAAGATGTTGTAGACAAAAAATCTAATCCAATTCTAATTTATACTAATAAACCAAATCAAAATAAAATTATAGCTAATAACTCTTGAAATAATTATAATAGTAAACATTTATAAGATATGACTATTAAAACTATACCACTTTTACCCTTAAGAGATATAGTTGTCCTCCCACACATGATTGCCCCACTTTTTGTTGGAAGAAAACAGTCAGTAAACGCACTTAACACTATTATGTCTGGAGACAAAAAAATTTTTTTGCTCTCACAGAAAAATTCTGAAGTTGATAATCCTAGTGAAGAAAACTTATATTCTTACGGTACAGTAGCAAAAGTATTACAGCTTCTTAAATTACCAGATGGAACATTAAAAGTACTAGTTGAAGGTTTATACAGAGCAAAAGTTTCAAAACTTTCCTTTAAAAAAGATTTCATTACTGCTTCATTATCTGAGTTAAAAGATAACACAAAAAAAAATTCAAATTTGAAAGCTTTGCAGAAGTTAGTTATTGAGCAATTTGAAGAATATCAAAAAATTAATAAAAAAATTTCTATTGAACTAGTTAATAACATAAAAATTTTTTCAGATATTAATAAAATTGCTGATGTTATTACAGCAAATATAAATATATCTTTAGAACAAAAACAAGAAATTTTAGAAATAGAAAATACTGAGGATAGATTAAACAAAGTGTATGGTCATTTGGTTACTGAAATAGACTCTTTCCAAGTTGAAAAAAAAATCAAAGGTAGAGTAAAACGTCAAATGGAAAAAACTCAAAAAGAATATTACCTTAACGAGCAAATGAAAGCGATCCAAAAAGAACTTGGTGATAATGATGAATCAGATGATATTTCTGAAATTGAAAAGAAAATAAATGAATTCAAACTATCCTCTGAAGCTAAGGAGAAATGCAAATCTGAACTAAAGAAATTAAAGAATATGAGTTCTATGTCTGCAGAAGCAACGGTAATAAGAAATTATCTCGATTGGATACTTTCAATTCCGTGGAACAATTCAAGCGATATTTCAAAAAATATTAAAAAATCATCTTCCATCTTGGAGGCAGATCATTACGGATTAAATAAAGTTAAAGAAAGAATTTTAGAATATTTAGCTGTTCAAAAAAGAATGAACAAATTAAAAGGGCCTATTTTGTGCCTTGTTGGTCCACCTGGTGTTGGTAAAACATCTTTGGGTAAGTCAATAGCTACTTCAACAGGTAGAAGTTTCGTAAGAATGTCGCTAGGAGGAGTTAGAGATGAAGCAGAGATAAGAGGCCATAGAAAAACATACATAGGTTCTATGCCAGGTAGATTTATTCAGGCTATGAAGAAATCAAAAACATCTAACCCACTCATACTGCTTGATGAAATTGATAAACTTGGATCAGATTGGAGAGGCGATCCATCATCTGCCCTACTAGAGGTATTAGATCCTGAGCAAAACAATAAATTTAATGACCATTATTTGGAAATTGATTACGACTTATCGGATGTTATGTTTATCTGTACTGCAAATACTCTTAACATCCCTGCACCACTTTTAGATCGTATGGAGATCATTAGAATACCTGGATATACTGAAAAGGAAAAAAACCAAATTGCCCAAAAGTATTTAGTACCAAAACAAATAAAAAATCATGGGCTTAAAAACTCAGAAATAAAATTTAATACAAAAATTATAAATAACATAATTAGAAATTACACTAGGGAGGCTGGCGTAAGAAATCTTGAAAAAGAAATATCTAAAGTATGTAGAAAAGCTGTTAAAATAATTGAAACTTCTAGGAATAAAAAAATCAAATTATTAGATAGCAAATTACAGAATTTTTTGGGTATCCCAAAATTTAGATCAAATGAAATTGAGAAAAAAAACCTTGTTGGCGTAACTAATGGTCTAGCATGGACTGAAGTAGGAGGTGAAATTTTATCAGTGGAAGTACTGCTATCTATTGGTAAGGGTAAATTAACAATTACAGGTAAGCTTGGAGATGTAATGAAAGAATCAATACAGGCTGCTGTATCATATGTGAGATCTAAATCACTTTCACTAGGTATACATCCAATAGAATTTGAAAAAAATGACATCCATATACATGTACCTGAAGGAGCAACTCCTAAAGATGGACCTAGTGCAGGTGTAGCAATATTTAATTCGATAGTATCATCCTTTACAAATAATAAAGTTAGAAAGGATATTGCAATGACAGGTGAAATAACTCTAAGAGGTAGAGTTTTGCCAATTGGGGGTTTAAAAGAAAAAATTTATGCTGCATACAGAGCTGGAATAAAAAAAGTTTTGATACCTGAAGAAAATCTTAGAGAGATATCTGAATTTGATAGAGAAATTCTTAAGAATATAAAAATAATACCCGTCTCAGAAGCCATCTCCATACTCGAACATTCATTAACCAAATCGGTCATACCACTAAATTTGACCGAATCAGAACTTCAAAACAGCTTAAAATCATCAATTAACTCACCACAAATTAAAGAAAATATAACTCATTAATTCAACTAAACCTTTATTTTTTTTTTAATTTCCCAAAATTCTGGGAAATTTTTTATAATATTATTGACTTAGCCAAAAATCAGGCAATATTCCTTAAAACTTTATTTAAAGGAGTATAACGTGAACAAAAATGATCTTATAGCATCTGTAGCATCATCAGCAGGGTTATCTAAATCTGATGCAACTAGAGCAATTGAAAGTTTTTTAGACGCAATAACTAACGCTTTAAAAAGGGATGAAAAAGTAAGTATTGTTGGTTTTGGAAACTTTAGTGTTAGTCATAGAAAGGCTACAACTGGCAGAAATCCTAGAACCGGCGAGTCAATTCAAATTCCAGCTTCTAAAAGACCAAAATTTAGCGTTGGTAAAGCGCTAAAAGACTCAGTAAATAACTAAAATATTTTTTTCTTGCACCGGCTGTTAAATAATTTAACAGCCGTTTTAATTTGGGTGTTTAGCTCAGTTGGTAGAGCATCTCGTTTACACCGAGAGGGTCGGGAGTTCAAGTCTCTCAACACCCACCATGCGCGGGAGTAGTTCAGCTGGTTAGAACGCTGCCCTGTCACGGCAGAGGCCGCGGGTTCGAATCCCGTCTCTCGCGCCACACTATTTGTGTATTAAAGTCGCAACGAGACACGTTGTTATTGTTGAATAAATCGTTAAATACATTACTTATTTAATTGTGAGATTATAGTGTCAGAGTTTCTTTTTGAATATTTACCTATTTTAATTTTTATTTTTATCGCTTTGGGATTAGCTGTTGGAATGACATTACTATCTTTCGTAGTAGGCGACTCTCAACCAGATCAAGAAAAATTATCAGCTTATGAATGCGGGTTTGAAGCATTTGATGATGCTCGCGGACGATTTGATGTAAGATTTTATTTAGTAGCAATTCTCTTTATAATATTTGATTTAGAAGTTGCCTTCTTATTTCCATGGGCAATAACTTTAGGTAAAATTGGTTTGTTTGGTTTTTGGTCTATGATGATATTTTTAACGATTTTAACTATTGGATTCATTTATGAATGGAAAAAAGGGGCATTGGAATGGGAGTAGATGAAGCTAAAAAATATGTGGATGATACTTTAAATACAGAACTTTCATCAAAAGGTTTTTTAGTTGCTAGCTATGATAAAATTCTTACTTGGGCTAGAACTGGGTCCTTATGGCCAATGACATTCGGATTGGCATGTTGTGGAGTTGAAATGATACATTCTTACATGGCAAGATATGATTTAGACCGCTATGGAGTTATACCAAGAGGTAGTCCTAGACAATCTGACGTAATGATCGTTGCTGGTACGCTAACAAATAAAATGGCTCCAGCTTTAAGAAAAGTTTATGATCAAATGCCAGAACCTCGTTGGGTAATATCAATGGGTTCATGTGCAAATGGTGGTGGATATTATCACTACTCATATTCAGTTGTTAGAGGCTGTGATAGGATAGTTCCTGTAGATGTTTATGTACCAGGATGTCCTCCTACAGCTGAAGCATTAGTTTATGGTATTCTGCAGTTACAAAAAAAAATAAGAAGAGAAAATAAATTCAAAAGATAATTTTATATGCTTAAAATTCTCAATAAAATAAATGGTATAAATAATATTGTAGAAAATAATAATTTGTTAGAAATAGAATTTGATAAAAACAATATTTTAAAAATATTTAATGAGTTAAAAGATAATGTAGATCTTAATTTTAACCAATTATTAGACATTACAGCTGTTGATTATCCGTCAAGAGAATTTAGATTTGATTTAATTTATATATTGCAAAGTCTAACAAAGAATAAAAAAATTATTTTAAAAACTTTCATTAAAGAAAATGAAAATATAAAGTCTGTTACCAACATTCATAAATCCGCAGATTGGTATGAAAGAGAATGTTACGATTTATTTGGAATAGAGTTTACTAACCATCCCGATTTAAGAAGGATAATGACAGATTACAATTTTGAAGGCTATCCGTTGCGTAAAGATTTCCCTTTAACAGGTCATACAGAAGTTCGTTATGATGATCTTGAAAAAAAAGTTATATATGAACCAGTTAAGTTGAGTCAGGAATTTAGAAATTTTGATAGTGAGTCTCCTTGGGAAGGTATGGAAAACAAACTTTTTGGTGATGAAAAGTCGACTGGTGAAAATTAAATGAAAGAAGTAGAACTAAACACAACAACAATTAACTTTGGGCCACAACATCCAGCAGCTCATGGTGTATTGCGATTAGTAGTTGAGCTTGAAGGTGAGGTAGTCCAAAGAGCAGAACCACACATCGGCTTATTGCATAGAGGAACAGAAAAATTAATTGAATATAAAACCTATCTTCAGGCCGTTCCTTATTTTGATAGACTTGATTATGTTTCACCAATGTGTCAAGAACATGCTTTTGCATTAGCAACTGAAAATCTCCTCGGTATTAATGTTCCTGAAAGAGCTAAATATATTCGCGTTATTTTTGCTGAAATTACCAGAATACTAAATCATTTATTAAATATACCTGCCTATGCTGCTGACATTGGTGCAGTGACACCATTTTTATGGTGTTTTGAAGAAAGGGAAAAGCTTTTGGAGTTTCATGAAGCCGTATCTGGTGCAAGATTTCATGCAGCCTATTTTAGACCTGGCGGCGTCCATCAGGATATGCCAGAGGGAATGGAAGAAAAATTATTTGAGCACTTTAAAACTCTTCCAAAATTTATTGATGATCTTGAAAGCTTGCTGACTAATAACAGAATTTTAAGACAAAGATCAGTTGATATAGGAATAATTTCAAAGTCAGAAGCAATTGAATGGGGGTGTTCGGGCCCTGTATTAAGAAGTGCAGGTGTGGCATGGGATTTAAGAAGATCTCAACCTTATGACGCCTATGATCAAGTTGATTTTGAAGTCCCTGTTGGAAAAAAAGGTGATTGTTTTGATCGATATTTGGTTCGCATAGAGGAAATGAGACAAAGCATTAGTATTATTAATCAATGTTTAAATAAAATCAAACCAGGTCCAATATCAATTGAAGATAATAAAATTACACCCCCTAAAAGAAATCAAATGAAAAAATCAATGGAAGCCTTAATTCATCATTTTAAACTTTTCACTGAAGGTTACCGTGTTCCAGCTGGTCAAGTTTATAGTGCAGTAGAAGCTCCGAAGGGTGAATTTGGCGTTTACCTTGTTTCTGATGGATCTAGTAAACCATATAGATGTAAAATAAGAGCACCAGGTTTTGCACACCTTCAAACATTGGATCATTTATCTAAAGGTCACTTAATGGCTGACATAGCCGCTATACTAGGTAGCTTGGATATTGTTTTTGGAGAGATAGATAGATAATGCATCATCCTGGTACAAATAATAAAGTATATAAAAAAATTAATGATAATTTTGAATGGTCATCAGAAAATTTTAAAAAAATTTCTGAAATAATAAAAAAATATCCATCAAACCGTATTCAAAGTGCAGTTATTCCTTTACTTGATTTAGCACAAAGACAAAATAATGGATGGTTAAGTAAAAATTCAATGGAAAAAGTAGCTGAAACTCTAAGTATGTCTTATATAAGAGTATTGGAAGTTGCCACTTTTTATTCGATGTTTAATTTAGAACCTATTGGTAAAAATTTTGTCCAAATTTGTAGAACTACACCTTGTTGGTTAAGAGGGAGTGATAAACTGTCTAAAGTTGCGCAAGAAGTTTGCGAAACTAATATTGGCGAGACAAGTGATGATGAAATATTTACTGTTGTTGAAGTTGAATGCTTAGGCGCATGTTGCAATGCTCCTATGGTCCAGATCAATGATGATTATTATGAAGATTTAGATGAAGAGAGTTTTAAAAAAATACTTCAAGATTTAAAAGATAATAAATCAATAAAAGTAGGTTCACAAATTGGTAGAAAATCATCACAGCCTGAAAGAAAATTTGATGCTTAAGGAAAAAGATAAAATTTTTAAAAATTTATACGGTTTTGAAGACTGGAAATTAGAAGGTGCTAAAAAAAGAGGTATTTGGTCAAATACTAAAGAACTTATTAAAATGGGTAGTGATAAAATTGTTGAGGAAATTAAAAATAGTCAATTAAGAGGAAGAGGAGGAGCAGGTTTCCCCGCGGGACTTAAGTGGTCATTCATGCCAAAAGACTCTGGAAAAGATCATTACCTAGTTGTTAATGCAGATGAGTCAGAGCCAGGCACATGTAAAGATCGAGAGATTATGAGAAACGACCCACATCTTCTTTTAGAAGGTTGTTTAGTTGCTGCCTTTGCAATGCATGCACATACTTGTTATATTTATATAAGGGGTGAATATTATTCTGAATCTTCTAATTTACAAAAAGCAATAGATGAAGCCTACGCAAATAATTTAATTGGCAAAAATGCATGTGGTTCAGGTTGGGATTTTGATA
The DNA here is from genome assembly GCA_902560675.1 of uncultured Alphaproteobacteria bacterium. Taxonomy (GTDB): domain Bacteria; phylum Pseudomonadota; class Alphaproteobacteria; order HIMB59; genus CACPNW01. The sequence continues at coordinate 11,055 of CACEMP010000015.1, forward strand.
TTTATCTTCACAGAGGGGCAGGAGCATATATTTGTGGTGAGGAAACTGCTTTACTTGAAAGTTTAGAGGGTAAAAAAGGCCAACCGCGATTAAAACCTCCGTTTCCTGCTGGTGCAGGTTTATATGGATGCCCAACAACAGTTACAAATGTTGAAACAATTGCTGTCTCGCCAACTATTTTGAGACGTGGATCTAAATGGTTTGCTAATTTAGGTAGTGCAAATAATACAGGTACAAAAATTTTTAGTATCTCTGGACACGTAAATAACCCATGTAATGTAGAAGAAGAAATGGGCATTCCACTAAAAGATCTCATTGAAAAACATGCAGGTGGGGTAATTGGTGGTTGGGAAAATTTATTAGCTGTAATTCCTGGAGGTGCAAGTGTACCTTTATTACCTAAGTCTATTTGTGATACTGTTAAAATGGATTTTGATAGTCTAAAAGAAGTTCAAAGTGGATTAGGAACTGCGGCTGTTATTGTAATGAATAAATCAACAGATATTGTTGAAGCAATAGCTAGATTATCACATTTTTATAAGCATGAAAGCTGTGGTCAATGCACACCTTGCAGAGAAGGTACTGGATGGATGTACAGAATGATGGAAAAAATGATTCATGGAAATGTTAAACATAAAGATATTGATAAAATTTTAGATGTAACAAAGCAAATTGAAGGCCATACTATTTGTGCCTTAGGTGATGCCGCCGCTTGGCCTATTCAAGGTTTGTTTAGACATTTTAGACCTGAAATTGAAAAAAGAATTGAAGAAAGAAATAGAAGAGTAGCTTAGTGCCAAAGATAACAATTGACAATAAAGAATACGAATTTGAAAACGGTATGACCGTAATGCAAGCTTGTGAACAAGCAGGAACTGAAATTCCAAGATTTTGTTATCATGAAAAACTCTCAATAGCAGGAAACTGTAGAATGTGTTTAGTAGAAATGGAAAAAGCTCCAAAACCTATTGCATCATGTGCCATGCCAGCTTCAGATGGAATGGTTATAAAAACTAATACCGAAACAGTTAAAAAAGCTCGTAAAGGCGTAATGGAGTTTCTTCTTATTAATCATCCATTGGATTGCCCTATTTGTGATCAAGGAGGAGAGTGTGATCTTCAAGATCAAGCTATGTATTATGGTTTTGATAAAACTAGATATGAAGAAAATAAAAGAGCAGTTCAAAATAAAAATATGGGACCACTAGTCAAAACAATTATGACAAGATGTATACATTGCACAAGATGCGTAAGGTTTTCTACAGAAGTTGCTGGAGTTGATGATATAGGATTGCTTGGCAGAGGTGAAAATGCTGAGATCACTACATACTTAGAAAAAACTATTGAGTCAGAATTATCTGGAAACGTAATTGATTTGTGTCCTGTAGGTGCATTAACAAGTAAACCATACGCATTTAAATCTAGACCATGGGAACTAACTAAGACAGAAACATTCGATGTGTTTGATGGCATAGGTTCAAGTATAAGAATTGATACAAGAGGAAAAAAAGTTTTAAGAGCTCTTCCTAGAATAAATGAAGAAACCAATGAAGAATGGATAAGTGATAAATCTAGATTTGCAGTTGATGGACTCTCAAGTCAAAGATTGGATAATGTATATTCTAAATCAAATAAAAAACTCCAAAAATCTTCATGGGATAACGCATTTGAATTAATAAAAAAAGAAATTACAAAAAGAGGTAAAGAAAATACTGTATTCCTATCTGGTAAGTTTACCGATATTGAAACTTTATATTCTGCAAAAAAATTTAGCAATTCACTAAAATCAAAAAACTATGATTGCAGATTTGATAATACACAAATTATCGATAATTCATCTTCAAGTTATAAATTTAATTCAACAATTCAAGAAATTGAAAAATCTGATGCTATTCTTTTAATCGGATCCAACCCTAGATGGGAAGCGGCGGTACTAAACGCTAGAATTAGAAAGGCATATATTGAAAATAACTGTAAAATTGGTCTTATAGGTCCTAAATTAGATCTTACTTACGATTATAATCATTTATCTGATTCTTTGGATTACCTTAACAACTTATCTAATAATAAATCTGAATTCAATAAAGTTTTAAAATCTGCAAAAAACCCACTTATAATATTAGGTACTTCAGCAATAAATAATGATCATGGAAAAAAAATATTAGAAACTGCAGGATTAATTGCGAAAAAAATTCAAAAAAATAAAAATGTAAATCCATTAAATATTCTTAACCAAGATATTTCTAGAGTAGGAGCATTAGATTTGAAATTTTATAATAAAAAATTTGATAATAATTACAACAAACAATTAAAAAAACATATTGATAAAACAAAGCCTGTAGTTTTCTTAATGGGGTTAGATGAGATAAATTTTTCAACATTTGAAAATGCTTTTGTTGTCTATCTTGGTCATCATGGAGATGTTTCAGCATCTATAGCCGATATAATTTTACCAACCCCTGCATATACTGAAAAAAGTTCTACTTATATGAATATAGAAGGTAGAGTTATTCAAACAACTAAGTGTCATAATCCAATAGGTGAAGCAAAAGAGGAGTGGAAAATTTTTAGAGTTTTAAGCGACTTATTTGAAAAAAATTTAAATTTTAATAATCTTGGGGAACTTCGAAATGAGCTTACAAGTACCTATGGTCAATTTGCCCTCTTAAATGAAGTTAATTCTGTTGGCGAAATAACTTTTGCTAAAAATAATAAAATTGAGAATATTAAAATTAAATATAACATTGAAAATTTTTATATGACCGACTCTATTTCTAGATCTTCTGAAACAATGGCAAAATGTACTAGAGATATTTTAAATAAGGCAGCATAATAATTATATGAATTATGATATATTAATTACAGGGCTAATAATCGTTGCCCAAATACTTGCTGTTGTTGTGCCAGTTTTAATATCTGTAGCTTTTTTAGTTTATGCTGAAAGAAAAGTTTTAGCCCTAATTCAATTAAGAAGAGGTCCAAATATAGTAGGGCCTTTTGGTATATTACAAAGCTTTGCTGATGCATTAAAACTTATTACTAAAGAAAATATTATACCTAGTGGATCAAATAAAATTGTTTTTATTTTAGCACCCATAATAACAATGGTACTTAGCTTAGCAGGTTGGGCAGTAATACCTTTTGCCCCAGGATGGGTAGTCTCTGATATTAACGTAGGTATCATGTATCTGTTTGCAGTATCATCTCTTGGAGTATACGGAATAATAATGGCTGGTTGGGCAAGTAACTCTCAATATCCTTTTCTAGGAGCATTAAGATCAGCTGCTCAAATGGTTTCATATGAAGTATCTATTGGATTTGTAATAATTACAGTATTGTTATGTGTAGGTTCTTTAAATTTATCAAAGATAGTTTTAGCTCAGCAGACTGTATGGTTTGCAATTCCATTATTACCTATGTTCATTATTTTTTTTATTTCTGCGTTAGCTGAAACAAATAGATTACCTTTTGATCTTCCTGAAGATGAATCAACACTTGTTGCAGGATTTTTTACTGAATATTCATCTGCTTCATTTGTATTATTTTTTTTAGGTGAATACGCGAGTATGATTTTAATGTCTTCTATGACTGTCATTCTTTTTTTAGGCGGATGGCTTCCTCCATTTGATGTATACCCATTAAATGTCGTTCCTGGAGTAATCTGGTTTACTGTGAAAGTAATATTTATATTATTTTTATTTATCTGGGTTAGAGGAACTTTCCCAAGATATAGATATGATCAGTTAATGAGACTTGGATGGAAAGTTTTTCTACCATTTTCTTTGTTTTGGGTTGTGGCAACTTCTGGTTTTTTAGTATATTTTGACATGTTGCCAAATTAATATGTATAAATTAATTAAATCTTTTACTTTATTTGAATTATTTCAAGGGCTATTTTTAACTTTCAAATACATATTTAAATCTAAAGTTACAATAAATTATCCTCATGAAAAAGGTCCATTAAGCCCACGTTTTAGAGGCGAGCATGCTTTGAGAAGATATCCAAGTGGGGAAGAGAGATGTATCGCATGTAAGCTTTGTGAAGCAGTATGTCCTGCTCAGGCAATTACAATTGAAGCAGAGCCAAGAGAGGATGGAAGCAGAAGAACAACAAGATATGATATAGATATGACTAAATGTATTTACTGTGGTTTATGTCAAGAATCTTGCCCAGTTGATGCAATAGTAGAAGGACCAAATTTTGAATTTGCCACTGAAACGAGAGAAGAATTAATTTATAATAAAGATAAACTTTTAGAAAATGGAGATAGATGGGAGCAAGAAATTGCTCAAAATATTCATCTCGATAGAAAATATAGATAAGAATGGTTCTTTATTCATTAACATTTTATCTTTTTTCATCTGTTGCAGTTCTTTCTGCTCTAATGGTTATAAGTGCAAAAAATCCAGTCCATTCAGTTTTGTTCTTAATTTTAAGCTTTGTTAACGCATCAGGACTCTTTGTTTTATTAGGTGCTGAATTTTTAGCAATGATCCTTGTCGTTGTATATGTTGGAGCTGTTGCAGTCCTTTTTCTATTTGTTGTAATGATGCTTGATATAAATTTTGTAAAGTTGAGAGAAGGTTTTTTGCAATATTTACCTTTTGGAGCATTATTAGGGATAGTTCTAGTAATTGAACTTGGAATTCTTTTTTTAACAGATAGATCGTCTAATATTTACAACAATCAAACACCACTACAACCTATAGTTAATGATGTGGAGAATACAAAAATGATTGGGCAAATACTCTACACTGAATATTTTTATTTATTTCAAATATGTGGGATAATTTTATTAGTCGCAATGATTGGCTCTATTACACTTACATTAAGAGATAAAGGTGGTGTAAAAAGGCAAAATATAGATTTTCAAAATACAGTTAATGCATCAACAGCTATAGAAAAGAAAAAAATAAAAATAGGTGAAGGAATTTAATTAATGATTACTCTTGAGCACTATCTTTTTCTTGGCGCAATTATTTTTACCTTAGGTGTTTTAGGAATATTTTTAAATAAGAAAAATTTAATTATAATTTTAATGTCTATAGAACTCATCTTGTTGTCAGTAAATATTAATTTTATTGCTTTCTCAGCGTATATTAATGATATTTCTGGGCAAATCTTCGCAATGCTAACACTTACTGTTGCAGCAGCTGAAGCTGCAATTGGACTCGCCATACTTGTAGTATTTTTTAGAAATTTAGGATCAATAGAAGTAAATAAAATTAATCAGCTTAAGGGATAGTAGATGGCAACCTCAGTTATATTTTTACCTCTACTTGGTTTTCTTTTTTGTTTTTTACTAGGTAAACAGTTTAACTATAGGGTTTATCAAATATCAACAACTTCAATCCTTTTTCTTTGTACTTTATTTTCTTGGATAATATTCATTCAGTTTATTAATAATAAGGAAGCTGAAATAATCTTTATTCTTAACTGGATAACTTCTGGAAACTTTATTGTTGATTGGTCAATTAGATTAGACACTTTAACTGCTGTGATGTTCATTGTGGTTACAACTGTTTCTGCTTGTGTTCATTTATATTCAATAGGCTATATGGAAGAAGATCAATCAAAAATAAGATTTATGGGTTATCTAAGCTTATTCACTTTTTTTATGCTTGTTCTTGTATCAAGTAATAACTTGCTTCAAATGTTTTTTGGTTGGGAAGGTGTTGGCCTAGCATCATATTTATTAATTGGTTTTTGGCACCATAAAGATTCAGCAAATAAAGCTGCTATAAAAGCATTCGTTGTAAACAGAGTTGGAGATTTTGGATACGCAATTGGAATTGCTGGAATTTTTTATATTTTTGGCACGGTAAGTTTCGACAGTATATTTTCACAAGTGGATCAATTTAGTGAACATCAAATTCAATTCCTTTCATTTAGTTTTCCAACTTTAGATTTTTTATGTTTTCTTTTATTCATAGGTGCAATGGGTAAGTCTGCCCAATTAGGTTTACACACCTGGTTGCCAGATGCTATGGAAGGGCCTACTCCTGTATCTGCACTAATACATGCCGCAACAATGGTAACAGCTGGTGTATTCTTAGTTGCAAGAATGAGTCCTCTTTATGAATTTGCTACATTTACTAATTTATTCATTACTTTTATTGGTGCGGCCACAGCTATTTTTGCTGCCTCTATAGCCTTAACGCAAAATGATATTAAAAGAGTCATTGCATATTCAACATGCAGTCAATTAGGATATATGTTTTTTGCAGCAGGTGTAGGAGCTTATAATGCATCAATATTTCACTTAACAACTCATGCCTTTTTTAAAGCTCTTCTATTTCTTTCTGCAGGTTCTGTAATTCACGCAATGCATCATGAGCAGGATATGAGAAAGATGGGGGGACTTTTCAAAAAAATACCTTTTACTGCTACAATGATGTGGATTGGATCTCTTGCAATTATTGGTTTCCCATATCTATCTGGTTACTATTCAAAAGAAAGTATTTTAGAAAATGCTTTCTATGCATCAAATGGAATAGCATACTTTGCATATTTAGTAGGTATTTTAACTGCTTTACTTACTGCTTTTTATTCATGGAGATTATTATTCCTAACATTTCATGGTGAAAATAGATCAAATAATAAAACATATGATCACGCCCATGAATCACCTTTAGTTATGACAGTTCCATTATTTATTCTTGCAATTGGTTCTATTTTTTCTGGAATATTCTTTGCTGATTATTTTATTGGATACTACAAAAAAGAATTTTGGGATAATGCAATATTATTAACAGAAAGTTCTTATAAATATCTTCCTCTTACGCAATCATTAATATCAAAATCTGCTGTTGCAATTGGAATTCTTGTCTGTGTGTTGATATATTCAAATAATTTAAACAGAGCTAAAAATCTTTCCTATAACTTAGATCCTTTATATTCTCTTTCTAAAAATAAATGGTATGTGGATGAACTATATCATAAAGTATTTGTTTTAACTTTTTTCAAATTGGCAAACTTTTTCTGGAAAAAAGGAGATGAAAAAACTATTGATGGTTTAGGACCAAACGGGATCTCCTGGATTATTTCAAAATCTTCATCTTATGTAAGTTTATTTCAATCAGGGTATTTGTTTCATTATGCTTTTGCTATGCTTGGAGGCTTAGTAATAATTTTAACATGGTTTTTATATTACTAAATGATTGACTGGCCATTAGTATCAGTAATAATTTTTTTACCTTTAATTGGTGCTTTAATTATTCTTTTTATTAAAGAAGATGAATTAACATCAACTAATATTAAATGGGCTGCTTTACTAGCAACATTAGGAACATTTATTTTAAGTTTAATACTCTGGTTACAATTTGATTATTCCAATCCGTCTTATCAATATGAAGAAAAATTTAGATGGTTTGATGATTTTAATTTTTTCTACCATGTTGGAGTTGACGGTATCTCACTTTTTATGATTTTACTAAGTACATTTTTGACCCCACTTTGTATTTTAGCTAGTTGGAATAATATAAAAAAAAGAGTCAAGGAATACATGCTTTCTTTTTTATTTTTAGAAACTGTAATGATTGGAATGTTTGCTTCTATAGACATACTTTTATTTTATATTTTTTTTGAAGCAGTACTAATACCAATGTATCTAATTATAGGTATATGGGGAGGTAATAGAAGAATCTATGCTTCTTTTAAATTCTTTCTCTACACTCTTTTGGGGTCAGTACTCATGCTGATTGCTATTATTGTGATGTATAGAAATACAAGTTCAATGAGTATTGAGTTCTTACAAGGTAATTACTTTTCCTATAATACACAATTGTTTCTATGGCTAGCGTTCTTTGCTTCCTTTGCAGTTAAAATTCCTATGTGGCCGTTTCATACATGGTTGCCCGATGCCCATGTTGAAGCTCCAACAGCTGGATCTGTTATTTTAGCCGGAGTACTTTTAAAAATGGGTGGATATGGTTTCATCCGTTTCTCTTTAGGTATGCTTCCAGAAGCAACAGAGTTTTTTATTCCTTTAATTATGACATTAAGTATAGTTGCCATAGTATACACTTCCTTAGTAGCACTAGCACAAACTGATATTAAAAAACTAATAGCATATTCATCTGTTGCACATATGGGAATTGTAACAATTGGAATTTTCTTAGTAAATCAACAAGGTTTAGAGGGAGCAATGATGCAAATGATTAGTCATGGACTAGTTTCAGCAGCTTTATTTTTATGCGTTGGCGTTATTTATGATCGAATGCATACTAGAGAAATTGAATTTTACGGAGGATTAGTTCAAAGAATGCCACTTTATGCAACAGTATTCATGATTTTTATGCTGGGATCAGTTGGATTACCTGGGACTAGTGGTTTTATTGGAGAATTTTTAGTTATTGTTGGCGCATTTAAATTTTCAAGTTACGTTGTTATTGGGGCGGCTTTTGGAATAATATTATCCGCTGTTTACATGCTATACCTTTATAAAAGAATTATTTTTGGCACCATAACTAATAATAAACTTGCAGATATTTTAGATATAAACACAAGAGAGAAAATCATATTAATTCCTTTAGCAATTTCAGTAATATTACTAGGTATATTTCCAAATCTATTTTTAGATCCTATGCGATTATCACTTGAACTAATTATAACAAACTATGAAATAGCCAATGCTAAATAATATTTACAATATTTTTTTTATACCTGAAATTTTTTTAGCATGCTCTTCTTTTGTTTGCTTACTTTTTGGTCTTTTTTTAAAAAAGAATGCATTTAGACAAACTTCCAATCTAGCAGTTTTCGTTTTATTATTAACCATTTTGCTTGTTTACTATGATAGTGAATCAAATTTCGCAAATTATAAAAGTTTATTTAGCCATTCTTCTTTTATAAATTTTTTTAAAATTTTAGCTCTATTAGGTTCTATAGCCAGTATCATCATTTCTAAAGATTATTTTTTAGGCATTAAGTTAAAAAATTTTGAAATTCCTATTTTATTTTTATTTTCAACACTTGGGATGATGTTAATGATTGCTTCAAATAATCTTATGTCTATGTATCTAGCAATAGAACTACAAAGTTTATCTCTTTATGTTGCTGCAGCAATAAAAAGAGATTCAATCTCATCAGCTGAGTCAGGAGTAAAATACTTTATTTTAGGAGCGTTATCGTCTGGTATACTTTTGTATGGTTTCTCTTTAATTTATGGATTTACTGGTTCAATGAATTTTGATGATATAAGTTTCTATTTATCAAAATATGATAATTTAAATTTAGGTCTAATATTTGGGCTTGTATTTGTGATGGTAGGCTTAGCTTTTAAGGTTTCAGCCGTACCATTCCATATGTGGACTCCCGATGTTTATGAAGGAGCTCCAAACTCAATTACAGGTTTTTTTGCTATTGTCCCTAAGATTGCTGCAGTAGCTTTAATTTATCGTTTTTGCTTAGTTCCATTTGAAAATTTTTACTTAGAATGGAGTCAAATAATTTTATTTTTATCAATAGCCTCAATGTTTCTTGGAGCTATAGCGGCTATAGCACAGTCAAACATTAAAAGATTATTAGCTTATAGTTCTATCGGACATATAGGCTATATCTTAATCGCTTTAGTTGCCGCAAATGATGATGGAATTAAAGCAGTATCAATTTATATGTTTTCATACATGATAATGAATGTTGCTATTTTTGCTATTTTACTTTCGTTAAAAGTTAAAAATGAATATTTAATTAATATAAGTGATTTAAAAGGATTAAGTAAAAGTAATCCAATCGTTAGTCTTTCTATTTCAATAATAATGCTATCTATGGCTGGCATCCCCCCATTTATAGGATTTTTTGGAAAGTTATATGTTTTCATTGCTGCAATTGAACAAGAATTATATGTACTTTCAGTTCTTGGTGTTCTAGCTAGTGTAATTTCTGCTTTTTATTATTTAAGAATTATTAAGATAATGTATTTTGATGAAAGTAAAAGTGAAGGAATAATTAATTTTCAAATTTCTTTTCAATCAAAAATTATTTTATCCTTAAGTTTATTTTTAATTATTTGTTTTATATTTTACCCATCTTTATTGATAAATATATCAGCAAGTTTAACCATTTGATTAATGTCATTAGATAAAATTAAAAATCTATTAGATAAAAACAATTTTGATTTTCATTTTATTGAATCTGTAGATTCTACAATGTCAGAGGTTAAAAAACTTATTTATAATAGAAATATATGTTTGATGGCAAATGAACAAAAAAAAGGATTTGGAAGACGGGGAACAACTTGGGAAAGTCCAAAAAATAATGTCTATATTTCTATTTTATCAAAAAATATATTGCCAATAGAAAATCATTTTTTAAATAATGCTTTTATTACTAATATGATCTGTTCTGTGATTGAAAATATTTGTAATGTTAAAACTCAAATTAAATGGCCAAATGATATTTTAATTAATAAAGAAAAAATTTCTGGAATAATTTCTGAAATATTTATAATAAATAATGATAAATATATAAATACTGGTTTTGGAGTTAACATAGTATCTTCTCCAAAGATTGAAAATTATCCAACAACTAATATTAATAAATATAATAGAGAAATTAACAATTTTTATTTTGTATATGAAATTATGGAAGAGTATTTTAAAAGTTTAAAACAGTTGCTAAATAATCACAAAAAAATTATGACTGAATATAAAAGTAGATTATTATACTTAGGAGATAAAATTAATCTAAAAATTGATGAACAAAATATTAAGCAAGGAATATTCCATAATCTTAATCCAGATGGTTCAATTACTTTAAAAAATAACGTTAATTTTGAAAATATATATAATGCTAGAATAATTTGATGATTGTTATAGATGTAGGTAATACTAATATTGTTATAGGTTTTTATACAAAAAATAAATTAAGAAAAATTATTAGATTAAATACAAAAAAAAAAATTAATACTGCACAAAAAGAAATAAATAAATTTTTTAAATCAAATAATAAGTTGATTAATAACTTGAAAGATAAGTATTGTATTTTGTCCTCAGTTGTACCTTCATTAAATAAAATTTTTAAAAATATTTTTCAAAAAAATAAATTCAAATTTTTTGTAATAAATCCAAAAAAAATATCATTTAGAAATAGTATTAACTATAATTTAAATCAAATTGGAAGTGATCGAATAGCAAACTATGCTTATGTATATAGTAGAAAAATCAAAAACTGTATAATTATAGACTTTGGTACAGCTACTACTTTTGATGTTATTAAAAATAATAAATATTCAGGTGGATTAATTTTTCCAGGTATAAATCTTTCAATGGATACACTTTTAAATAATGCTGAACTAATAAAAACTTCAAAGATCTCAAAATCAAATAAAATTGTTAATAATAATACATCTGCTTCTATTCAATCAGGCTTCTATTTTGGTTATTTGCATGCAGTAAATGGCATATTAAAGCAAATTATTAAGGAGAATAATTTTAACCCCAAAGTCTATATTACGGGTGGTTTAGGCAAAATATTTAGGGATAAAATTATTTATAAACCTATATATATGGAACATTTAACATTAGAAGGGATAAGAGAAATAGGTATCAAACATTTTTATGAGTAATAATTTACAACTAAACGATTTTAATGAAGGGCTCCACTTTTTATCTCTTGGGGGTATTGGAGAAATAGGTGCAAATTGTTATCTTTATGGATGTGATGGGAAATGGATAATGATAGATTTAGGCCTTTCATTTGCAGATGAAAAGTTTCCTGGTGTAGATTTATTGGTACCAAAAATAGATCATATTGAAAGTTTAGAAGATAATCTAGAGGCTATTATTATCAGCCATGGTCATGAAGATCATGCAGGAGCTGTTGCGTTCTTAGCAAATAAAATTAAATGTCCTGTATATGCAAGTAAATTTGCAAAATTTCTTATCGAAAATAGGCTAAAAGAATTCAATAAAGTAGAAGGTTTTACTTTAGAAGAGATAAATCTAGACAAGAAATTAATACTCAATAATTTTGATATAAGTTTTATTCCAACTACACACTCAATTCCTGAACCAACTGCAATAGTAATTAAAACAACATATGGATCACTACTTCATACTGCTGATTGGAAAATAGATCCTTCACCTACTTTAGGAGGCTCATTTTCAAAGGAAAAATTTGAAAAATTAGGAAATGATGGATTGCTTGCTTTAATAGGTGATTCTACTAACGCAAATGTGCCTGGTAAGTCAGAATCTGAAAGTGATGTTAGGGATGAACTGACAAGTATATTTTCAAGATTTTCTAATAGAATTGTTGTTACCTGTTTTTCTTCAAATATTGCAAGAATGAAAAATATTATTCAAGCAGCAAAAAAAAATAAAAGAAAGGTCGCTCTTGTTGGAAGGAGTATGAAAAAAAATATCGAAGTAGCAAGAAAATGTGGTTATGTTTCAGATGATGAAATTTTTATCAGTGAAGATGAAGCTTCCTATATACCAAGAGAAAATTTAGTTATAATTTGTACTGGAAGTCAGGGCGAAAAAAGATCTGCCCTTTTTAGAATAGCTTATAATTCTCATCAACATTTACATTTAGAGCCTGAAGATGTAGTAATTTTTAGCTCTAGAGATATTCCTGGTAATGAAAAATCAATAAATAATTTAAAGAACTTACTTATTAGACAAAGAGTTGAGATAGTAACAGCTGATGATGATTTAGTACATGTTTCAGGTCATGGTTATGCAGATGAAATAAAACAAATGTACAATTGGACAAAACCGTATTTATCTATTCCTGTGCATGGTGAACCCATGCATCTAGAGGCGCATAAACAATTATCTTACTCATCTCAAGTACCATTTACTAAAATTTTAGAAAACGGAAAATGTCTCAAAATTGCACCAGGTGAACCTAAAATTGTAGAAAAATTTGAAACTGGAAAATTAATTGTTGAGGGTAAAAATCTTTACGACTCTGAGTCTGCATTTATTAAAGAGAGAAGGAAATATTCATTTGAGGGGCTAGTTTTAATCTCTTTAATTATCAATGACGATGACTATTCAATTAATAAAAATATGTTACTTACTTTAAAAGGACTGCCAGGAATAGATGAAGAAAATATTAAAAATGATTTTAAAATACTTTTTGTAGAAAACTATACAAAACTTAACAAAGATCAAAAATCATCAGATCTTATAGTATGTGACTTAGTTAAAAGTAGTTTTAGAAAGATTATAAAAAATTCAATTCAAAAAAAACCAGAAATTGAAGTTCATTTAATACGATCTTAATGGCACTATTTACTCATGTTCTAATTTTTATCCTTGTTTGGTGGATTTTATTTTTCATACTCCTACCGATTAAGATAAAAGTACCCCAAAAAGTAGAATCTGGACATGCAAAAAGCGCTCCAAGTAAGCCATATCTTTTAATAAAATTTATAGCAACTTCATTAATTTCAGCTTTAATTTTATTTTTTTTGATTTTATTTGGATTTGATTTATCAAATATATTTAATAAATGAAATATTCTAATTTTTTTCTTCCTACTATTAAAGATACACCATCAGATGCTGAAATAATTTCACATAAATTAATGATCAGAGCTGGCATGATTAAACAATCTAGTGCTGGCATTTATTCGTGGTTACCTCTAGGTCTGATTGTATTAAAAAAAATTGAACAGATTGTTAGAGAAGAACAAAATAATGCAGGAGCAGTAGAACTGCTTATGCCTACGATCCAATCTTCTGATTTATGGATTAAATCAGGAAGATATAATGATTATGGAAAAGAAATGTTAAGGATTACAGATAGAAGTGGAAGGGAAATGCTTTACGGCCCAACAAATGAAGAATTAATTACAGATATATTTCAATCACATATAAATTCTTACAAAGATCTTCCAAAAAATCTTTATCATATTCAATGGAAATTCCGAGATGAAGTTAGGCCTAGGTTTGGAGTAATGCGAGGAAGAGAATTCTTAATGAAGGATAATTATTCATTTGATCTTGATGAAAACGAAGCAAAAAAATCTTATAACAATATGTTTAAAGCATACATAAAAACTTTTATTAGAATGGGTTTAACACCAATTTCTTTAAGAGCAGAAACGGGACCAATTGGTGGTAACTTAAGTCATGAATTTCAAATACTAGCTAAGACTGGTGAAAGTACACTTTATTATGATAAAAAATTAGAAACACTAAACCCTGAAACTATAGACCCAAATGATTTGCAGTCATTTTATGCTGCAGTTGATGATCAACATGATGAAAAAAATTGCCCAATTTCAAATAAAGATTTAAAAATATCTAAGGGCATTGAAGTGGGTCATATATTTTATTTTGGAACAAAATATTCTGAGAAACTAAACGCATTTGTTCAAGATAAAAGTGGGAAAAATGTTCCAGTGCATATGGGATCTTATGGAATTGGTGTTTCAAGACTTGTGGGTGCAATTATAGAAGCTTATCATGATGAAAAAGGAATTAGGTGGCCTTTAGAGGTAGCTCCATTTAAGGTTTCCATAGTTAATTTAATGTCAGAAGATCAAGATTGTGCCACAAAATCATCAGAATATTATGAATATTTTATGAAAAATAATATTGAAGTCATTTTAGATGATAGAATCTGCAGTATAGGAAAAAAATTATCTGATAATGAGTTAATTGGTACTCCATATCAGATTATCATTGGCAAAAGAGACTTAAAAGATAATTTAGTAGAAATAAAAAATCGGCAAAATAATAAAAGTGAAAAAATTTCATCTAGTAGTGTAATTGATTTTATTAATAATAAGTTAAAAAAATAGATGATTTCTAAATCAGAACGATTACTGATTTTTAGGTTTTTATTCTCTAAGAAATCTGATGGTTATGTGTCTATTTTCGCTTGGTTTTCAATAATAGGTATTAGTTTAGGAGTAGCAGCAATTATTATAGTAATGTCTGTTATGAATGGTTTTAGAATTGATCTAACTAACAGAATAATTGGACTTAATTCACACCTTAATATTTATAGTTTTGATAATGAGATAACAAATAATCAAGCTGATGAACTCATATTGAATATTGATAACTCTTTTTTTTACCAACACTACAAATCTCTTGAAACAAATGGCTTAATCATAAAGTCTAATGAATCAAAAGGTGTTATGATCAAAGGCTACGACGAATATGATAAAAATCATTATTTGTTTAATTCAATTAATATGGGGGCATTAATTCAAAATCCAAAAAGTGAAATATTAATAGGCGACTCCTTAGCGAATGAAATGAATTTAAAAATAGGAGATAAGGTTAAAATTACAATTCCAAAGACTGATAAAACAATATTAGGTAATATTCCAAGATTCAAAACATTGGAAGTAGTAGGTATATTTGATCTAGGTTTATATGAATATGATTCCAATTTAATTTTTTTACCTTCAGAACTTGTTCGAAAATTACTCATATATGATGAAGATACATATAACAAAATTGAATTCTTTTCATCATCTCCGAATGAAATAGAATTATTTAAAAATGTAGTAGAATTAGAAATATCTAACCTTTTATTAAATTTTTATTCAATATCTTGGAAGGATCAAAACAAGACTCTAATTAATGCACTTAAGGTGGAAAAGAATGTTATGTTTATTATTCTTTCTTTAATTATATTAGTAGCATCATTAAATATAATTTCAGGTTTAATTATATTTGTAAAAGAAAAAAACAAAGATATTGGTATTTTAAAAACTATTGGAATGAGTAATAAAAGTATTATAAAAATATTTTTTACTATTGGAGTCTCAATAGGTTTAATTGGATCTCTAATAGGATTAATAATTGGAATACTTTTCACAATAAATATTAAATCAATTCAAAGTTTTTTAGAATATTTACTTGGAACAAAATTGTTTTCTGAAGAAGTGTATTATTTATCATCTTTACCTTCAAAAATCAGTATAAATGAGGTTGTTTACGTACTTTGTGTGGCAATAATAATATCAATTTTCTCAACTATTTTTCCAGCTTTAAGTTCAGCTAGAATAGATCCTGTTAAGAGTTTAAGAAGTGAATAACAAATATTTATTAGAGATTTCTAGTTTAGATAAACATTATTCTAATGAAAATAATTTAAAAATTGAGATAATTAAAAATCTGAATTTTAAATTAATAAAAAACACCAAAGTTGCGATTGTTGGGCCTTCGGGTTCAGGCAAAACTACTTTTCTTAATATTATTGGTTTACTTGACTCAGAATATGATGGAAACTTTTATTTTAAGAATAAAGATATTTCTTTATGCTCTAAAGATGAAACGAATAAAATTAGAGGATTATCAATTGGTTTTATTCATCAATTTTTTCATCTAATTCCAGAACTTACTGTTATTGAAAATGTTATGCTTCCATTATTAATTAATAAAGATGAACCAAAAAGTTATGAAATTTCAAAACAACTTCTAATTGAATTTGGTTTGAGTGATAGAATGAAATATAAACCTTTGAATTTATCAGGAGGAGAACAACAAAGAGTCGCCATTGCAAGATCATTAGTAAATAATCCTGATTTAATTTTAGCTGATGAGATGACGGGCAATCTTGATGAAGATACTGCTAACAATATTTTTAATTTTTTTATAAATTATATCGAACAAAATAATAAAACTTTAGTATATGTTACTCATAACAAAACTTATTCTTTATTGGCTGATGAAATTTATAACTTTAAAAACAAGAAAATACATTTAACAAATGAATAATCCTTTTATTCATTTACGATCCTTATCTTCATATTCTTTATCAGAAAGTACACTAAAAATTACTAATTTAGTAGATCTTGCAAAAAAGAATGAAATGCCTGCAATAGCTATTACAGATAATAATAATATGTTTGGAGTATTTGAATTTTCCAAAGAATGTGTAAAAAATAATATTCAACCCATAATTGGAACTTCAATAAATTTACTAGATATTATTGTAAATAATCAAATTTCCCAAATTACATTTTTAGTCAAAAATGAAACTGGATATAGAAATCTTTTAGAATTAAGTTCACTTTCTCATCTTAATGAAGGAAACAATATTGGTATATATTTTTCACAATTAGAGAAATTTTCTGCAGGTTTATATTGTTATATAGGTGGTGAATTTAATCCTTTACTTTTATTAAACAAAGAAAATAGAAAACAAGATATCGTTAAATTAATTAATAATTTTAAAGGAATATTTAAACAAAATTTCCTCTTTGAAATTCAGAGAATAAATGATCAAAGTATAGATATTTTTGAAAAAGAATTTATCAATTTATCAAAAGAATTTGATATACCTCTTATTGGATCAAATAATATTAAATATGCTAATAAAGATGATTATTCAGCTCATGATGCATTATTATGTATTGCTCAAAAATCTACTATAAATAATTCTCAAAGAAATACCTCAAATGAAAATATTTATTTTAAGTCAAGTAAAGAAATGTATTCAAATTTTGAAGATATTCCAGAAATAATTCAAAATAATTTAAATATTTCTATATCTTGTAATTATTTTCCTGAATCAACAAAACCACAATTACCTGAATTCAAAAATGATCTAAATTTATCAGCTGAAGATTTTCTATTAAAATCATCAGAAATGGGGCTTAATAAAAAAATAAAAGAAAAGAATATTAAAAATTTAGAAACCTACACAGAAAGATTGAAATATGAAAATGAAATAATTATTAGAATGGGATTTGCAGGATACTTTCTAATAGTAGCTGATTTTGTTAATTGGGCTAAAGAACAGAATATCCCTGTAGGCCCAGGTAGAGGATCAGGTGCTGGAAGTTTAGTAGCTTGGTGTTTAGGAATTACTGATTTAGATCCATTGGAGTATGATTTATTATTTGAAAGATTTCTAAACCCAGAAAGAGTGTCAATGCCAGATTTTGATATAGATTTTTGTCAAACTAGAAGAGATGAAGTAATTGAATATGTTAATAACAAATATGGCAATGAATGTGTTGCACATATTATAACTTTTGGTACTCTTGCATCAAGAGCAGCAGTAAGGGATATAGGACGAGTTTTAGAAGTACCATATGGTGAGGTAGACTCTTTTGCCAAGCTTATTCCATTTAACCCATCTAATCCACTTACACTTAGTGAGTCTATAAAATCAGAAAGGAGTTTGCAGGAGCGAATTAAAAATGATGAGAGAATTTCAAATATTATTGATATAAGCTTAAAAATTGAGGGTTCTCATAGACATGCATCAACACATGCAGCTGGAGTAGTTATTGGACATGAAAAGTTATCAAAAGTTGTACCATTATATAAAGATCAAAACACAAATACTAATGCCACACAATTTTCTATGAAATATGTAGAAGAAGCAGGTTTAATTAAATTTGATTTTCTTGGTTTAACAACATTATCAATAATAGAAGATTGTATAAAATTTATAAAAAAAGATATTCAAGATTTTTCTATAAATAATATACCTTTAAATGATTCAAAAACTTATGCTCAATTAAGTCAAGGTGATACCGTTGGAATTTTTCAACTAGAAAGTAATGGAATGGGTAGTGTACTTCGACAATTGCATCCAGATAGATTTGAGGAAATAATTGCAGTTGTTGCTTTATTTAGACCTGGTCCAATGGATAATATTCCCTCTTTTTGTAATAGAAAGCACGGACGTGAAGAGATCAAGTATATTCATTCAATGCTAGAAGATGTTTTAAAAGAAACTTATGGAATTATTGTTTATCAAGAGCAAGTAATGCAGATTGCACAAGTATTGTCTAATTATTCTCTAGGAGAAGCTGATTTACTAAGAAGAGCAATGGGGAAAAAAATACAAAAAGAGATGGATATGCAAAAATCCAGATTTATTGAAGGAGCTATTCATAACAATATTGAGAGAAAAGAAGCTTCAAAAATATTTGATTTGGTTAATAAGTTTGCAGGTTATGGATTTAATAAAAGTCATGCAGCTGCATATGCTTTAATTTCATATCAAACTGCTTATTTAAAAGCTAATTTTCCACATGAATTTCTTACGGCAACATTAAATTATTCGATTGATAGAACAGAAAAAATCATTCTACTTAAAAAAGAAATTGAAAGATTAAATATCTCTTTTTTAAAACCAGATATAAATTTTTCCGCTCCTTTATTTTCGATAGAAAAAACTGATACTAATAAATCAATTAGATTTGGTCTTGCGGCAATCAAAGGTGTTGGGATTAAATCTATCTCAAGCTTGGTAGAAGAAAGAAATAAAAATGGCAAATTTATAAATATTATTGATTTTATGAATAGAGTTCCCAAAGATGTAATTAATAAAAGACAACTTGAAAAACTAATTCAAGCAGGAGCTTTTGATAGTATTGAGTCCAATAGATCTAAATTATTTAACAATGTAACTAAATTTGTAGAATTATTTGGTGTCGATAAAAATGCAAATCAAGATTTACTTTTTGAAGACAGCGAAATCTCTTTTAATGATCAAAATTTATTTAATCAAAATTTTGAAATTTGGAAAAACTCAGAAATTTTATCTAATGAATTAGAGGTTATAGGTTTCTATTTTTCTGATCATCCCTTAAATCATTATCCAAGAAAATTTTTTGAATTGGAAAATATAAGCACTTTTGAAAATTATAATTCTGAAAATAATGATGTAAATATTATAAAAGTTTGTGGAGCAATTTTAGATGTAAAAGAAAGATCTAATAAAGATGGAAAGAAATATGCATTTATAACTGTTTCAGAAAAAAATTATCAATTTGAATTAACAATATTTAGCGAAAATTTGTATAAATTTAGACCATTATTAAAAGAAGGCAATTTACTAATATTTACTATTGATATTATTAATAATAAAACTGATACTCGATTTATTATTAGAGATATTTCTTCATTAGAAAAAACCTTTCTAAAGAATAAGTTTAAATTTAATATTTACACAAATATTGACAATATTTCATATTTAAAGAATGATATTTTTGAAAAAAGTATAAATAATAATGATAAACCTATAGATCTTTTCATAACTTTGGATCAAAAATTAATCAACTTTGATTTCAATAAATATACTATCAAATCCTATAAAAAACTTGAAGAATTGAGTAAGTCAAAAATTCTAGATTATTCCTTAGAAATATCTTGAAAAAAAAACCTTTTATAATAGAAGACCATTTGATTTAAATCTAGCACACAGAAAAAACCGGTGCTTTTTTTTTCTGTGGAGGTAAAACCGGAGGAAACATGAAATTACCCGAAATAAAGATTGAAGACTTGCTTGAGTCTGGAGTTCACTTTGGACATAATGTTAGAAGGTGGAACCCAAAAATGAAAGATTATATTTATGGTGTTAGAAATAATATTCATATATTTGATTTAAGAATTACAGTTGAGTTACTAAATAATGCTCTTACAAAATTACACCAAACTGCCAGCAAGTCTGGTAAAATTTTATTTGTTGGCACAAAAAAGCAATGTGAAGAAACTGTTAAAGATTTAGCAGGAATTAATCAGAATTTTTATGTAAGTAAAAGATGGCTTGGCGGCACTTTGACAAACTGGAAAACAATATCAAACTCAATAAATAGATTAGACGAAGTTGAAAGTTTTTTAAATAATGAAGAAACATCAAAAAATCTTTCAAAAAAAGAATTGTTAGATATTTCGAGAGAAAAACAAAAACTAGATTTAAACATTGGAGGGATAAGAAATCTAAATGGCAAACCAGATCTTTTAGTTGTATTTGACGTCCTAAAAGACAAGATTGCAGTCAGAGAGGCAAATAAACTAAACATCCCAATAATAGGTATTGTAGATTCAAATGCAGATCCTGATTTGGTTGATTATATTATACCTGGCAATGATGATGCTTTAAGGTCTATAAATTTATATAAAAAATACTTTGAGGAGACAATTGCTGATGCTGCTGAGTATCAAGATAAAAAAGTAGAGGAAGATCAACAAAAAAAATAATTTTGATTAAGGAGAATTCAATGTCTAGTATAACAACACTTATAAAAGATCTAAGAGTTAAGACAGGAGCTGGTTTTTTAGATTGTAAAAATGCTCTATCAGAAAATGATAATGATATTGAAAAAGCAATTGAGTACTTAAGAAAAAAAGGATTAGCAAAAGCATCAAAAAAAACATCTCGTGAAGCTGTAGAAGGTGCTGTAGGTATTTACTCTAGCGAAAATTTAATCACTATTTTAAAAATTAATAGTGAAACAGATTTTGCAGCAAAAAGTGAAGCTTTTTTAAGTTTTCTAGATGAGATAGGAAATTTTGTTTTAGAAAATAATAATCCTAATCTAAATATTGAAGAATTATTATCACTACAATTTAAAAATACTAATATCTCTGATTATCTTAATTCAATGATAGCTAAAATAGGAGAAAATTTAGTATTAAGTGAATTAAAAATATTTGAGAAAAAAGAACTTAAATTTAACTACTACGTACATAATAGTTATAAAGATAATATAGGAAAGATGATATCACTCATTTCTTATGAATCCAAAACAATAGATAAAGATGTAAAAGAATTTTCTAAAAATTTATGTATGCATATTGCTGCAATGAAACCTGAATCTTTAGATATTAATGATTTAGATAAATCTCTAATTGAAAAAGAAAAAGAGGTTCAGAAAGAGTTAATTCTAAATTCTGGTAAACCATCAAATATTGTTGATAAAATATTGGAAGGTAAAATGAATAAATTTTATTCAGAAGTAACTTTAAAAAATCAATCTTTTATTCTTGATCAAGATAAAAAAATTAAAGATGTTATTGATGAGTTTAATACAAAATCTCAATTTAATTTAATTTCATACGAGCTAATTACTTTATAGATGAAAAATAAAAGAATTTTACTCAAAGTTTCCGGAGAGTCTCTTATGGGTAAATTAAATTACGGGATAGATGTATCTACGATTAATAAAATTTCAAAAGAAATCAAAAAAATATATCTTAAAAAATACCAAATTTGTTTAATAATAGGGGGTGGAAATATTTTTAGAGGTATCAAGGGTGCCTCTGAAGGTATCGATAGGTCAACTTCAGACTATATGGGCATGTTAGCAACAATAATGAATGGTTTATCATTGCAAAGTAGTTTGGAAAAAATTAATGTGCCAACAAGAGTACAATCAGCAATATCGATGTCACAAATTGCTGAGTCCTACATAAGGAGAAGGGCTTTAAGACATTTAGAAAAAAATAGAATAGTAATCTTTGTAGCAGGAACTGGCAATCCTTTTTTTTCAACTGATACTGCAGCTACACTTAGAGCATCAGAGTTAGATTGTAGTTTAATTATTAAGGCTACAAAAGTGAATGGAATTTATGACAAAGATCCTAAAGTAAATAAAAATGCTAAATTAATTAAAAAAATCTCTTATGATCAAGTAATAAAGGACAATTTAAGAGTTATGGATTTAACTGCTATAAGTTTAGCAAAAGATACCAAAATCCCCATATATATAACTAATATTTTCAAAGAAAATTCCTTAATTAATGTTTTGAATAAAAAGGGTGCATATAGTAAAATCAGTTAGTAATGGAAAATAATTCTAAAATGCAATCTGCTATTACATATTTTGAAAAAGAGCTTAACGCTCTCAGAACTTCAAGAGCTAACCCAAAAATGCTAGACAATATATTTATAGATGCTTATGGAACAAAAACACCTATTAACCAATTAGGAAATGTTTCAGTACCAGATTCTAGCACAATTACTATTCAAGTATGGGACTCAAATTTAATCAAAATTATTGAGTCCACAATTTCAGAGTCAAATCTCGGAATAAATCCTCAAGTGGATGGTCAACTAATTAGACTGCCAATACCTAAATTAAGTGAAGAAAGAAGAAAAGATTTAACTAGAATTGCATCCGAATATGCTGAGAAATCTAAAGTTACAATTCGAAATATTAGAAGAGAATTAATTGATAACAAAAAACAAGAAAAAAAAGATACTAATTTATCCGAAGACGATTTAAAAAAATATATCGACGAAATTCAAAAAATTACTGATCAAAAGATTGCTGAAATAGAAACTATTTTGGAACAGAAAAAGAGTGATATCTTGAAAGTGTAAATTGACAAAAAATAAATTAACTCACGTCGCTTTTATTCTAGATGGCAATAAACGGTGGGCAAAAAAAAATAATCATTCTAATATTGAGGGTTATAAAGCTGGTTTTAATAAAATTAAAGAAATCGTAAATTATTCTATTGATTTGAATTTAAAAAATCTAACATTATTTACTTTATCTTCAGAAAATATTAAAAGATCTTCAATAAATATTATTTATGAAATTATATATAATAATTTTTCTTTTTTAATTGATGAATTAGTTAAAAATAAAAATATAAATATTAATATATTTGGTTCAGAAAATAATTTACCAAACAAAATTAAAGACCTTTTAGAAAAAGTTCAAAGTATTAATCATAAAAATCCTAATTTAAATTTGAATTTAGCTTTTAATTATGGTTTTAAAGATGAAATTAAGGATGTGTTACATAAATACAAAAAATCAAATTTTGACATAGATTTAGATAATGAAAAAAACATAAGAAGATTATTTAACCTTAATTCTTCAAATGATCCAGAGATTCTAATTAGAACTGGTGGCTATAAAAGATTAAGTAATTTTATAATGTATAATTTAACTTATACTGAATTATTTTTTACTGAAACATTATGGCCAGATTTTTCAACCCTAGAATATAATAAAATAATAAATAATTTTTATAAAATAAATAGAAAATATGGTTTATAAAAATTTTTTATTAAGAAGCCTTATTTC
>CACEMP010000016.1 GCA_902560675.1 uncultured Alphaproteobacteria bacterium
CATTAAATGAATTCCTAAAAAAGCTTACAACATAATAGTAAGGATTATATAAAAGTATAGCCTTCAAATTATCAGGAAGATAATTTATTGAAAAAAAGGTTCCTGATAAAAAATTAATAGGTGCAACAAAGAAGCTCGAGAATGTACTTTGTGAATCCCAAGAATTAAAAATTATTCCTACGAAACATCCTAAACATGAGAAAAATATAATAACTAAAAACAGGTAGTAAAAAAAATAAAAAAAATTATAAATTTCAATATCTATTAAAAAAGTAAATATAAAAAAATTAAACAGTGCTAAAATAATTCCAATAATAAGAGATGTGAATATTAAAGATATTAATATTTCAATCCTATAGATAGGTGCCATTAACCAATCATCTAAAGAACCAATTTGTTTCATATGAATTAAAGTAGCAGACGAATTATCGTAACTTTCCTGAGCAACGATCATAATGATTAATCCAGGAGCAATAAATTCAACGAAAGAACTTGAATCCATAGAAAGTGAGTAATAATTTTCTACTGTTATAAAAACTAATATAAATAAAAAATTTGTAGTTAAAGGGGCTAATAAAGAATAATGATACTCTTGTAGAAATTCTTTTATTCTAAATGCGATTATTGAATAAATCGCACTAAAATTTAACATGAATTAAGATTACTTAGAAAAGTATTTTTGAACAAGGTCCACCCAAAAATTTACACCAATAGGTAATAAATTATCATTAAAATCATACTTTGTTGTATGTAGATGAGCGCTATGTTCATCATCTCCTTGACCAAGATAAAGATAGGAACCAGGTTTTTTTTCTAACAAATATGAAAAATCTTCTCCTCCCATTGACGGGTCAATATCTGTAATAACTTTGTCATCACCGACTAAATCTTTAGCTACATTTGCTGCAAATTTTGTTTCTTCTTTAGAATTTATAGTAGGTGGATATTTATTAACTAAATCAAAATCAATTTTTATCTCTGCACCATGTGCATCCGCTATACCATTACATAATTCATTTAATCTTTTCTCTATGTATGCTCGTGTTTCTCTTCGAAAAGTTCTAATAGTCCCGCCCATTTTAACCTGATCATCAATTACATTGTAAGCTGTACCGGCATTAATTTTTGTAATACTTATAAGCGCTTTATCAACAGGATCTGTTGATCTACTAATTATTGTTTGAACAGCTGAAATAACTTGCGCTGAAATTACTACAGGATCAATTGCTAAGTGAGGAGAAGCTGCATGACCTCCTTTTCCTTTAACTATAATATCAAATTCATCAACTGCGGCCATCATTGGTCCACTATTTACTCCAAATGTGCCTAATGGTAACTCAGGCCAATTATGAAGTGCATAAACTTCATCAATTTTAAAATCATCAAACATACCATCTTGAATCATTTTTTCTCCTCCAGCAAAACCTTCTTCTCCTGGTTGAAAAATGAAATATACTCTTCCATTAAAATTATTATTTTCACTTAGATATTTTGCTGCCCCAAGAAGCATTGTGGTATGACCATCATGGCCACAACCATGCATCATACCTTTATTTTGAGATTTATGATTAAATTCGTTTTGTTCTGGCATAGGAAGAGCGTCAAAATCTGCTCTTAAACCAATTGTCTTATCATTAGTAACTTCATTACCATCTACCCAAGCAACAACACCTGTATTAGCGTAACCATCTTTAAATTTAATATTAAATTCACTTAACTTATTTTTTATATATTTTGATGTTTCAAATTCTTGAAGACCTATCTCAGGGATTTTATGTAAATCCTGACGCCATTCTGTCATCTGATCTTGCATTTGATTTATACTGTTTAAAATTGGCATTATAGTATTCCGAAGAAACCTTTTTTATTTAGTTTTTCTTCACATTGTTTTAATTGTTTATTAAACATCTTAGTATTTCTTTCTACATTTTTAGCAACATCAATCAACCAATCTTTACTTTTAAATGTCTCTTTCGACCATCCATTTTGACCTTCATGGTATGCTAGATATTGATTATAGTAATCATTTTTTGAAATTCCAATCATATTTTCCGACTGTGTTGTGTACCAACCAATAAAATCTGTTACATCTTTAAAATTTGCCCTTGATGCATTTTGATTTCCAGTTTTATTTTTATACCAATCCCAAGTAGGATTTGTTATTTGCGCATAACCAAATGCAGTTGATGGTCTAGAGGTTGGAATTAAACCTAGAAATTTTTTTCTTTTCGGTTTTGCAAATTGGGCAAAAGATGATTCTTGTTTTATAACTGCTAATTGGAATGCAATTGGGGTATTCCATTTATCGTAAGAATTTTTAGTTGCTTTATACCAGCTTTTCTTTTCATCAAAAATTATGCAACTGTCAGCAGTATTTGTTAACTGATTTGAAGTACATGAATATAAAAATAACAATGTAATGCACAATATTTTTAAAAAATTATCAATTTTCATCAATAATCTAAATACCATAAATTCTACAATTATAGTCTTAAATGTGGCAAAAAATTATTGCTTACTATTGAATTATAGATATGAATGCTTAAATTTCAAAAATGGTAGAAAAAACTAGAGAAAATTTAACATTTCAAGCTGAAGTCAGTAAGCTTTTAGATCTTGTTGCTAATTCTCTTTATAGCGAAAGAGAAATATTTTTAAGAGAATTAATATCTAATTCTGCAGATGCCTGCGAAAAATTAAGATATCAATCACTCTCTAAAAAAAATCTTCTTAAAAATGAAAAAGATTTAAAGATAAATATAAGAGTTTCAAAAAAGAAAAAAATTATCGAAATTGAAGATAATGGAATTGGAATGTCTAAAAATGAACTTATTGATAATTTAGGAACTATAGCGAGATCAGGAACTAGCAAATTTATTGAAGCAATGAAAAATAAAAAAAGTAATGATATTTCCGCAATTGGACAGTTCGGTGTTGGTTTTTATTCATCATATATGGTTGCAGATAATGTTGAAGTGCTTTCTAAAGATGCTGAAAATGAAGAAATAAATCTTTGGTCTTCTAATGGAAAAGAAAATTATACCATAGAAAAAGCTAAAAAAGATAAAAGAGGCACTTGTATAACTCTAAATATAAAGAAAGATGCAGATGAATTTTTGGATTCATTTCGTTTAAGATCAATTATAACAAAATACTCAAATTATATCCCTTTTCCAATTTATCTTAAGGACCTTGATGATAAAGAAAAAGAAGAAAAAATAAATGAAGGTAGTCCATTATGGCTAAAAGATAAAAAAGATATAAAAGAGGAAGACTATAAGCAATTTTACAATAATATTTCATTTAACTTTGACGATCCCTTAAAAACTATTCATTATAACGCTGAGGGTGTAATTAGTTATAAGGCTTTACTTTATTTTCCTACAAATCAACCTATGGATTTATTCAATGCTGATAGGAAAAATAAAATAAAATTATATGTTCAAAAAGTTTTTATCACTGATGATTGTGAAGACATAATTCCCAATTGGTTACGTTTTATTCCAGGAGTAGTCGACTCACAAGATATTTCTCTTAATATAAGTAGAGAAATGCTTCAAAATAATCCTATTATTACAAAAATAAAAAAAGGTATTACAAATAAAATTTTAAGTGAAATTGATAGCTTGGCTAAGAAAGAAAAGGATAAATTTGAGACATTTTGGAATAATTTTGGTCCTGTTCTAAAAGAAGGGTTATACGAACATAATGATTATCATGAAAAAATCCTGCCGCTATTGAGGTTTGAAAATTCTTTAAATGATAAAAAAATATCTCTTGAAGAGTACACTAAATTAATGGCTAAAGATCAAAAAGAGATTTATTATTTTGCTAATACTGATAAGAATCATATTAAAAACTCCCCTCAATTAGAAGTTTTTACTGATAAAAAGATACCAGTTTTGTTTATGGTTGATGCAGTAGATGAGTTTTGGATACAAAATGTAAATAAATTTAAAGATTTAGAATTTAAATCAATAACCAAAGGTAAAGTTGATGTTTCGAAAGTTGGTGAAAAATCAAGTAAGAAAGATGAAGATAAAAAGGAAATAGATAGTAAAATCAATGATTTAATTAATATACTTAAAACAGAGCTTAAAGAGACTATATCTGATGTTATTGTATCTAAGAGATTAACTAAAAGCCCAATTCTGCTTGTTGCTGAAGAAGCTGGGATGGATATAAATATGGAAAAACTGATGAAGATGCATAATCAAAAAACTCCTGTTTCAAAAAAGATACTTGAAATTAATCCAAACCATCCGATGATTGTAAATTTATCTCAAAATTTAACAAAAATTGACCATAAAAAAGCTTCAAATTTAATTTTAGATCAAGCTAATATATTAGATGGTAACATTCTCTCAAATCCATCTGCTTACTTAGAAAATTTAACAGAAATTTTTATTAAGTAACTGAATTTATAATTTTATTATTATTAAAAAATTCAACAAACTGATTAGCAACCATTTCTGCTACAACAATTTGTGCTTCATCAGTAGAAGCAGCGATATGTGGAGTTAAAATTATATTATCTAAATTATAAAACCCACTTTCTACTAAAGGCTCATTTTTAAAAACATCTAATGCAGCACCTTTAATTTCTTTTTTTTCTAGAGCATTTTTAAGATCATCTTCATCAACTAAGTTGCCTCTAGCGGTATTGATAATGATGCAATTTTTTTTCATTAGTGATAGATGATTTTTATTCATAATCGGATTACCATCTTTATTGGGTTTACAGTGAAAAGAAATTATATCTGAATCTTTAATAATCTCATCGATAGAACAATAATTATATTCAGGATAGCTATCCTTAATTGTTTTAAAGTATGAAGAAAATATTGAAACCTGCATTCCCAATACATTAGATATTTCTGCAACTCTTTTGCCTACATTACCAAAACCTACGATACCAATTTTCTTGCCTTTAATTTCATTTCCTTTTAATTTCTTTTTTTCCCAAAGACCCTTATGAGTTGTCTCATTGGCAATAGTAATTTTTCTTTGCAATGCAAAAATTAAACCAATTGTGTGTTCTGCTGTAGCATTCGTATTGCCTCCTGGAGTATTCATTACAATAATGTTTTTATTTTTAGCAGCTTCCACATCAACATTATCTACTCCTGCCCCTGCTCTACCTATGATTTTTAAATTTGAAAGAGAATCAATTAAATCTTTTCGCACTTTAGTTGCAGAACGAATTATTAAACCATCATAGTTATCAATTATTTTTTTTAATTCTTCAGGAGATAAGTTTGTTTTTGTTTCAACTGAAATGTTATTCTTTATTAAAATTTCAGATGCTATGTTATCTAGTGAATCTGATATTAGTACTTTAGGCATGTTTTGATTTAATCTCTGAATAGGCCCAATCTATCCAAGGTAAAACTAATTCTACATCTGAAGTTTGAACCGTGCCTCCAGCCCATATTCTAAAAGAAGGTGGTGCTTTTGGATATCCATTACAATCAAATCCTACATTATTTTCAGAAAGCAATTTGCAAATATCAGCCATTACAGCTCTTTGACCACTTTCATCTTTATTAGTAAACCAATCTTCAATAATTTTAAAAGTTATCCCAGTGTTTGAAATATAATTCTCATCTTCAATTTCAGATAAAAAAGTAACCCAATCTCTCTCATTAATCCATTCTCGGATTTTTTGTAAAGAATTCTGAGATTTGGATATTAATGAATTTAATCCTCCTTGAGAAGAAACCCAGTTTAAAGAATCAATAATATCCTCAACACATATCATTGATGGTGTGTTAATTGTATTTCCTTCAAAAATACCTTTTATTAATTTTTGTTTTTCAGCCAATCTAAATAATTTTGGTACTGGCCAGCTAGGTGTAAAACTTTCTAATCTTTCAACAACGCGTGGAGAAATTGCAATCATTCCATGAGCAGCCTCTCCTCCAAGTATTTTTTGCCAAGACCAAGTTATAACATCACATTTATTATAATCTATAGGCATGCCAAAAATTGCTGAAGTTGCATCACAAATTGTTAGACCTTTTCTATCATCAGGTATCCAATCTCCATTAGGAACTTTGACACCAGATGTTGTTCCATTCCAAGTAAAGATAACATCATTATTAAAATTGACTTTAGTAAGGTCAGGTAGTTTACCATAGTCTTCTTCATGAATATTTAAATTATCTAATTTTAATTCACTAATTGCATCTATAACCCAGTCTTTACCAAAATTTTCCCATGCAAGAATATCAACTCCAGTTTTACCTAATAGGCACCACATAGCTGCTTCTAAAGCGCCAGTATTTGAACCAGGCATTATACCCAATAAATATTCATTAGGTAATTTTAGAATATCTTTAGATTTATCTATCGCTTCTTTTAATCTTGCTTTACACTCAACAGATCTATGTGATCTACCAGTTAAAGCATTACTCAAAACAGAAATGTCCCAGCCTGGTCTTTTTGAGGTTGGGCCACTTGAAAAATTTGGATTATTTGGTTTAGTATTAGGTTTATTCATATAATTTTTCGAACTCATAAACTACTAAGCCATCTAAGGGTTTTGGATCAAACCATGTAGATTTGGGAGGCATAGTTAATTTTTTATCCGCAACTGTAATAACATCAGTTATTGAAGATGGGAAGATAGAAAATGCCACACTATCATTATTTTCATCAACTTTTTTTTCTAAAGCTCCCAAACCATGACATCCAGCAATAAATCTTATTCTTTCATCATTATTAACATCAGTAATATTTAAATGTTTTTTGAAAATAAAATTATTTAGAATATTAATATCCAGTGTATCAATAAAATTATCAGTTTTTAATTCAGTTTTAAAATACAATGAATACCATTTTTTTTCATGATACATTCCAAATTGTTTATTAGATTGAGGTTTAAAAGGATTTGCTTCATTTTTTATTTCAAAATTTTCAGAGAGAATTTCTAAAAACTTTTCTTCAGTCAAACCATTTAAATCTTTAACAACTCTATTATAGTCAAATATTTTAGCTTCATCACTTGGAAACGCCGCTATCATAAAGTCTTCTTGTAAAATATTTTTATTATAATTTAATTCACCAATAATTTTCATTGCACCCATTCTATGATGTCCATCTGCAATGTAAAAATTATCTACTTCATTTATAAAAATAGAAGATAAGTTTTCGATAAAGGATTGATCAGAAATACACCATAGTTTATGAATAGATTTATCGAAGCTTTCAAAATCATAGTCTGGATTATTTGATATAACAGAGGATAATAAATCTTTTATCTTATTATTTTTTTTATATACTAGATAAATAGGACCAATTTGTGTTTTTATATTTAACATTTGCTCTGCTCTTTCTCTCATCCTTGTTTCATAAATTTTTTCATGCGCTTTAATTTTTTCATCTACAAAATCTGAGATTTTAGAAAGAGATAAAAATCCTAACTGAGTATGGCCTTTAAATTCAATTTGATAAATGTAATAAAATAATTCTTTATCTTTTTTAATTACATCATTTTCTTTCATTTCTTTAAAATGCGATTTAGCTTCTAAGAGAGTATCTGCTTCTTTTAATTGTCCAACAGGGTTCAAAATTTTTAAATAATTCCAATAATTATTTTTTTTAAATATTTCTATATTTTCAATACTTAAATGATCAGTAGAAGGAGCAATTAAATTTTTTGCATCTTCATTGTAAGGACGTGTTCCTTTAAAAGGTTTAATTTCAACCATAATTAGAGCACACCTTTAAATAAATAAAAAAAAATTTAAACTTAAATTATGCTACTTCTGGTATTTGAGAAATTGATTTAACTATTCCATCATCATCAATAACATCATCAGCCATTGATCCATTTAGATAGTCATCATAAGCTGACATATCAAAATATCCATGACCACATAAATTAAAGAGAATAGTTTTAGACTCACCCTTTTCTTTACATTCTAAAGCTGCATCAATAGCGCCTTTGATTGCATGATTTCCTTCTGGAGCAGGAATAATTCCTTCTTGTTTTGCAAATGCTAAACCTGCCTCAAAACAATCTTTTTGACCATAAGCTTTTGCTCTCATTAAACCTAATTCATATAAATGACTTAAATGATAAGACATACCATGATATCTTAATCCACCAGAGTGGTTAGCTGGCGGCAAGAAATCTGATCCAAGAGTATGCATTTTAATTAACGGAGTCATTTTTGCCATATCTCCATGATCATAAGCATACTTACCCTTTGTAAAAGAAGGACACGATGCGGGTTCACAACCAATTATATCAATTTTTTGACCACCTCTTAATTGCTGTCCCAGAAATGGAAACATTAATCCAGAAAGATTACTACCACCACCTGTGCAGCCAACAATAATATCAGGATAATCTCCAGCCATCTCCATTTGCATGATTGCTTCATTGCCATTTATAGTTTGATGCATTAAAACATGACCTAAGACACTTCCAAGTGAGTACTTAGCTTTACCTCCACTTTTAACTGTTGCTTCTATTGCTTCTGATATGGCAATACCTAAACTGCCAGGGTTATCGGGATTTTCTGATAATAGTTTTTTTCCAAAATCAGTCAAATTAGATGGACTAGCATGACAATTAGCACCAAATGATTGCATCATTAATTTTCTATAAGGTTTATGATCAAAACTAACTTTAACCATGAAAACTTCAATATCAATACCAAAGATCTGACCTGCAAAAGCTAATGAGCTTCCCCATTGACCTGCGCCCGTTTCAGTAAATATTTTACTAATTCCTTCTTCTTTATTAAAAAATGCTTGTGGAACTGCAGTATTTGGTTTGTGACTTCCAGTAGGACTAACACCTTCATATTTGTAATAAATTTTTGCTGGTGTGTCTAAAAACTTTTCTAATCTTCTTGCTCTAAATAATGGAGATGGTCTCCATTGCTTATATACTTCTCTTACTGGCTCAGGAATTTCTATTTGTCTTTCAGTAGAAACTTCTTGCATAATTAAACTCATTGGAAATAAAGGTGCAAAATCATCTGGACCAGCAGGTTGCTTTGTGCCTGGATGCAAAGGTGGTGGAGGTGGACTTGGTAAATCTGAATTTATATTATACCAAAATTTTGGAGCCTTAGATTCTTCTAATAAATATTTTATTGAGTCTGTCATAATAAGAGTATATTGAACTAAAAAAACTCAAAGATCAATATCAAATGAATAATTTTAACTTTAAAAATATTTCAGTATTAATTGCTATTTTATTGATTTTATACGTTTTTTTTTCTTATTTTACTCACTAATTTATTTTGACCCAAATAAACACCTAATAAAATTAAAAAGATTCCGATCATAGAATTAATTCCAATATTTTCAGATAAAAGTATATACCCCCAAATAACTGCAAAAACAGGTATAAGATATGCTACATAAGACAAAAATACAGGACCAGATGTTTTGGTAATATAATATCTAAATTGAAAAGCTATAGCAGTTGGAAATATTCCTAAATAAATTATCGCTAATGTTGAGTAACTATTAAAGCTAAATTTTAAACTATTAAAACTTAAATCTATTACTAAAAAAGGTAAGGAAAAAATTGCTCCAAAAGTTGTTGCAAAAGTAGTAATTGAAAAAGAATCTATATGATTTAATTTTTCATATGCTAAAATATTTGAAAACATGTAACCAAATGCAGCTAATATAACCAATAATTTTGCTATTGTATCTGTATAGTTTTTAATAAAAATATTATCTAAAGAATTAACATTAAATATAAAAAAAACTCCAACTAATCCAATTATTATAGAAATTAATTTTATTTGAGTAAATTTTTCATTTTTAGTAAAAAAATGAGACATTAATAATGTTATGATTGGTCCAATTGCCATTAACATACCAGCTGTAGATGAAGGAATAAATTGCTCAGCCCAACTAATTAGATAGAATGGAATAAAATTGCCAATTATGCCAATTATTATCAATAAAAATAAGATGTGTTTTGTAAATATTATTTCTCTTTTTTGAATATAAAAAACGAGTAGTAAAAAAATTGAAGCAATAATAAGCCTCAGTGATGCCACACTTGTAGGTGAAAAACTGTTCAATCCAACTTTAATTGCAAAAAATGCAGATCCCCAAATTGCGGATAATATAATTAAAAGAAAAAAGTTATTAACAGGATTTTTTGTAGACAAAAATTAAATTTTATTTTTTGGTTGAGGTATTTGTATAGTTTCCACCTCTTTCATATATTCATCTCTTCTACCATCCCATAGATAATCTGCATAATCGAATTCAGTAATCATTCTATCAGATCTTTCAAAAGTTAAACCATATTTTCTACAATAACTTGCAAACTCTTCAGCATTATCTATCGGTAGGTTTTCAACCGTCCACTTTCTTGAACTTCTGTCAAATTTAAAACCATTTTTTTTAAACCAATCTCTATGATAATAAGAATCTCTGCCAAAAGCTGAAAAAGTAATTTTTTTTGTCATTTTGAATTTTTCTCTTATAATGAA
This sequence comes from uncultured Alphaproteobacteria bacterium, assembly GCA_902560675.1. Taxonomy (GTDB): domain Bacteria; phylum Pseudomonadota; class Alphaproteobacteria; order HIMB59; genus CACPNW01. The sequence goes on from CACEMP010000016.1 coordinate 10,476, forward strand.
TTAAAATAAATACACAATTTTTTTTTTCAATACACCATTTAGATTTTATTAAATAGTAGATATTATTTTATTAATTATGTAAGATAATATCATGGATTTATATAATAGCTCTGAAATAACGGTCCACCAATTAAATGAACTTAGACAGGAAAATCATAAAATTCAAATAGTTGATGTTAGAGAAGATACTGAAAGAGATCATGCACATATTAAAGGTACAATTCATATGAAACTATCTGAAATAGCTAAAAGATTTAATGAATTAGACAAGAAAAGGAATGTATTCGTTATGTGCCACACAGGAACGAGAAGTCAGGCTGTTTGTAAATGGCTTAAAGCTCAAGGCTACGATCATTGTGTTAATGTTTTGGGAGGTATTGATGCATGGGCAGCATTAATTGATAGAAATATAAGAAGATATTAAACAATACTTTGCAAATAAAGACCGTAAAAAATAATAATAACACTTATTAAAAAAAGAAATAATCTCAAAATAATTTGTAAAAACAGATTTAATTCTATTCTATTTTTTATAATCAATCTGTATAGTGGATTACTTATTGATATAGAAATTAGTATAGTACCTAAAATTATTACAACCCAATGCATAAACTTAATAAATACATAACTGAAGATCTAAGATTTTCAAATCAAACAATTAAAGAAATGAGAATAAATTCAAAATTATTTTATGAAAATATTAAAAATAGAAGGAGTGTTAGAGATTTTAATAATAAAAATTTTAATATTCAAATAATTAATAATGCATTGCTTGCTGCAGGAACCGCACCAAGTGGTGCAAATTTACAGCCTTGGCATTTTGTTGTAATAAAAGATAAAAAGATAAAAAATAAAATAAGAATTGAAGCTGAGAAAGAAGAATTTGAATTTTATAATAAAAGAGCTCCAAAAGAGTGGTTAGATGCATTATTACCTTTAGGAACTGATGCAAATAAACATTTCCTAGAAATTGCGCCGTACCTAATTGCAGTATTTGAAAAAAAATATTCTATTAGAAAGCAAAAAAAAATTAAGAATTATTATGTAAAAGAATCTGTTGGAATAGCTACAGGTATCTTAATATCGTGTTTACATTTTTCAGGATTAGCTATGTTAACACATACTCCAAGCCCTATGATGTTTCTTAATAAAATATTAAAAAGGCCTAAAAACGAAAAACCTTTTGTTTTACTTGTGGTTGGCTTTCCATCAAAAAAAGCTAAAATACCAGTTTACGCAAAAAGAAAGAAGATGTTAAAAGATATTTCTACAATTTTTTAATCCAATTCTTCTGGTTTCATACTCTCATATTTTTCATAGGGCATATGAATCCAGGGAGAATCTTCTAAATAATCGACATAATAATTAGGTTTAAATGATGATACTGCTTTATAAAATAGAACTCCCGTTCTAATTGGTTCATCAATATAAAATCCATATGTATGATTTAACCAATCAATACTTTTTTTTAGTGTAATTCCTGAATCAGCAAGATCATCAACAATCAATACTTTTGATCCGATATTTGGACTTGTTTTTGCTAAATCTCGAGAAAAAGTAATTGCTCCTCTTTTGTTCTTAATACCCTCACCTTTATATGATTCAACTGAAAGAATTGCTAGAGGAACATCAAATATTCGAGCCATTACATCCCCTACTCTCATACCACCTTTAGCAATACATACAACTTGATTAAACTCCCAACCATCTTTAAAAATTTCCTTAGCTAAATTTTCAGTTTTTGTTCTATATTCTTCCCAACTAATATGAAGATCTGTCATTATGAAAATCCTTTATTTAATTATAGAATAAAACCTCTCTCTATTGAGAGAGGCTATTTTGAAAGTTATTATTATTGAGGTACCTCGCCATCAATACCCTGAACATAAAAATTCATTCCAAGTAACATGCCATCAGGCGCTACTTCACCTTCAGGAACAACAAGTTCACCTGCTTGATTGTAAATAGGACCTGTGAAAGGATGAATAGTACCATCTTTAATACCAACCTCCATATTTACTGCTTCCTGAATTAAACTTGCTGGCATTAGTTTGGTATTATATGGCGACATTACTACCATACCTTTATCCATACCATCCCAAGTATCACCTGAAGACCAAGTACCATCTACAACAGCTTTTGCTCTTGCAGCGTAGTAAGGTCCCCAAATATCTTCAATCGAAGTTAAATGTGCATCAGGACAGAATTCTTCTTGGTTTGAAGCTTGGCCAAATGCATAAACACCTGCTTTTTGAGCAGCTTGGCAAGGAGCATAAGTATCTGTATGTTGTACAATTATATCTGCGCCTTGATTTATTAATGTGTTTGCTGCATCAGCCTCTTTACCTGGATCATACCATGTAAATACCCAAATAATTTTCATTTTGATATCTGGATTTACTTTAGATGCCGCTAAATAAAATGCATTAATTCCCCTAACAACTTCTGGAATAGGAAATGATGCTATATATCCAATAGTATTAGTTTCAGTCATATGACCTGCAATATGCCCTTCAATCATTCTACCTTCGTAAAATCTAGCTGAATAAGTTGCAACATTATCCGCTTGGATATACCCAGTAGCGTGTTCAAATTTTATGTCAGGAAAATCCTTTGCTACTTCATGTGTCTGATCCATATAGTTGAAAGACGTTGTAAATATTAAATCATGTCCTGAATCTGCTAGTTTTCGGATTGCTCTCACTGCATCTGCGTTTTCAGGAATATTTTCAAGATAAGTAGTAGTAATAGAGTCACCAAGTTGGCTCTCCATATATTTTCTACCTACATCATGCATATATGTCCAACCATGATCACCTGGAGGACCTATGTATATAAATCCAACTTTTTTAGGGTCTGCATATGCTGAACCAAATGCAAATACCAAAAAAGTAGATAAAAAAGTTATTATTCTAATCATTTTAACCTCACCTGCTAATATAACGATTACTCAACTATATACTTAATATATACAAAAGGGTTTGATCAATAATTCTATATGATTATAGAAAAAAAAAAGTGGATATTTATCTGCCTTTATAAAAAGGAATAGTTAATGAAGCTGGTGCGCTAAGTTTTATTCTTAATTTATTACTAGAAATTAACACTAAAACTATAATAGTTGCAACATATGGCGCCATACTGAAAAATTGACCAGGAAATCTTAAACCTAAAGCCTGAAGATTCATTTGAAGAATAGTAACACCTCCAAATATATAAGCTCCAATAAGCACTCTTTCTGGTTTCCAAGTTGCAAATACAACTAAAGCTAACGCTATCCATCCTCGTCCAGCTGTCATACCCTCTTGCCACATTGGAGCATAACAAATTGAAATATATGATCCTGCAAGAGCACACATAGAACCTCCAAATATAATTGATAAAAATCTAATTTTAATAACACTATATCCTAATGCATGTGCAGAATTATGAGATTCCCCTACTGCTCTTAAAATCAAACCAGCTTTAGTTTTGTAAAAAAAATAACTAACCAAAAAAACAATTAAGAAAGAAAATATTACAAAAAACCATGGTGACAGACCATCAATTGGTGTTCCTATATATTGTTTGCCAAGCATCGAACTGAGACCTATTCCAAAAATAGTTAATGCTAATCCTGTAGCAATTTGATTTGACATTAAAAATAGAACAAGAAAAGCAAATAAACCAGACATGATAATTCCAGATAATATAGATACAAAAAATGCTAAAAAATAACTTCCAGTAATTACTAAGATAATAAAAGCGGATACTGCTCCTACCAACATCATTCCTTCTACACCTAAATTTAATACTCCAGATTTTTCTGTAACTAACTCGCCTATACCAGCAAAAACAAGAGGTGTTGTTGCAATTAAAACAATTTGTAATATTCCAAGTATTAAATCTAAATTCATAATAATTTTTTGTAAGTTAATTTATAGTTAATTAGTAATTCTGCACCTAATAAATAAAATAAAACCAAACCCTGAAATATAAAACCCACTGCTGAAGGTATTTGTAAAAACAACTGTGCATCCTCAGCACCAAGATAAGTAAGAGCGATAACTAAAGAAGCAAAAATAATACCAATTGGGTGAAGTCTACCTAAAAAAGCAACAATAATTGCAGTAAATCCATAATTTGGAGAAATATCTCTATATAATAATCCAATTGGGCCAGACACTTCAGCTAAACCTGCAATACCTGCAAAAGCGCCACAAATTGCAAAAGCAAAAAAAACTAAAGTTGTTTGATTAAAACCAGCATATCTAGCAGCTTTGGGGCTATAACCAGATACTTTTAATTGAAAGCCAAAAATAGTTTTTGAAAATATAAACCAAGATACAAAAATTAAAAATAGCGTTATAATTAGTCCAAAGTGCACCCTCAAACCATCAAATAATAGAGGCATTCTTCCAGATTCACTAAATGGTCTTGATTTAGGAAAACTATAACCAAATGGATCTTTCCAAGGTCCCACTACTAAATAATCTAAAATAAATAAAGCAACGTAAACTAACATTAAACTTGTTAAAATTTCATTTGTATTAAATTTTGTTTTTAAAATAGCAGGTATTAAACCCCACAATGCTCCTCCAATTGCTCCTGCAAAAATCATTAATGGCAACAACCAGAAAGCATTTGTATCATGAAATAATATTCCAATACCTCCACCAAAAATTGCACCCATGGTAAGTTGTCCTTCAGCTCCAATATTATAAATATTATTCTTAAAACAATATGAGAGACCAATTGCAATTAAGGCTAAAGGAGTTGCTTTTACAAACAATTCTGAAATACCGTAGGTTGAAGAAATAGGTGAAATAAAAAATGTATACAATGCATAAACTGGATCGAAACCAAGAAGAACAAAAATGATTGAACCTGTAATTAAAGTTAAAACTATTGATATTATAGGAACAAAAAAATTCATTAAACCCGAACTCTGTGAGCGAGAAACTATAGATGGAAATAAACTATTCATTTTTTCCACCCATTAATAATCCTAATTTTTCTATTTCTATTTCACTAGTTTTAAAAGGTTTGGATAAATTACCATCATAAATAACAGATATTTTATGAGTAATTTCAATCAATTCATCTAAATCTTGAGAAATAACAATTATAGACGTTCCATTTTGAGATAATTCTATCAAAGACTCTCTTATAGAATGCTCAGCACCAGCATCTATCCCCCAAGTTGGATGTGAAATAATTAATATTTTTGGCTTAGATGATATTTCTCTACCAATGACATATTTTTGTAAATTTCCTCCGGACAAGCTTGATGCTTTAGCATCATTACCAGGAGTAATAACTTTAAATTCATTAATTACATTATTAGCAAAATCATCAACATTATTTTTCAATATTATGCCATTTTTAATAAAATTATTTTTTGGAAATTGACTCAAAAGAATATTTTCAGACAAACTTAACTCAGGTACCGCACTATGACCCAATCTATTCTCCGGAACAAAAGAAATAGATAAATCTCTTCTTTTTTGTGGCCCATACTTTTCAATTTTTTTATTATCAAAAGTAATTGATCCAGATTTAATATTTATATTTTCTCCTGTTAAAATATCCATTAATTCTGATTGTCCATTACCTGCAACTCCAGCAATGCCATAAATTTCACCCACTCTTACTTGAAAAGAAATATTTTTAAGATCTGTTAAAAATGGATCATTAAAATCACATGAAATATTTTTTACTTCAAAGTTAACTTCGTCTTTTATATGCTCATAATTAGTTTTTAAGTCATCTAATTTTTGTCCTAACATTTTTGTTGCAAGTGTTTTCGCAGTTTGATTTGCAGTACTTGAAGTGTCTATAATTTCACCACTTCTCATTATAGTAACTGTATCACATATTGATATTACTTCTTCGAGTTTATGAGTGATATATAATATTGTACGACCTTCTTTGACGAGTGCATTTAATGTTACAAACAAACTTTCAACTTCTTGTGGTGTTAAGACTGAAGTTGGCTCATCCATAATAAGTATCTGAGGGTCTTGTAATAAAATTCTTACAATTTCTACACGCTGCTTTTCTCCAGCTGATAAAGCAGTAATTGGAGCATCTAAATCTAAGGGAAGATTATATCTTGAGCTTATATTTTCTAGCTTATCTTCTAAATCTGAATAAGACATCTTTTCATCTATTCCTAAAATTAAATTTTCTTTTACTGATAAAGAATCAAATAAAGAAAAATGCTGAAATACCATTCCTATTCCTTGTTTCCTTGCTTCTGCTGGGGAATTAACTTTAAAATCCTTATTATTTAATTTAATATTTCCTTCATCTGGTTCTAAGAGACCATATAGAATTTTTACCAACGTAGATTTCCCTGCTCCATTTTCTCCTAAAATTGCATGAACTGCATTTTTTTTAATATCAAAAGTAACCTTTTTATTTGCAATTACTCTTGGAAAAGATTTTGTAATATTTTCTATATTTAATATTGTATCACTCATAATTTAATTCAAATATTTCTGATTGTTCAAAATTATAAATCTCAATATTATTATCCGCATCTTTTTTATCAATGGTAATATATTTTTCATTCTCAAGAGATATTAGAGGAAAATGCCATACTTTGGGATTAAAATTTATACCATCACCACCACTTACTTTGAATATTTCAATTAAATCAATTTTAGGTTTGTTACCTATTGGAGCAACTAAAACTAAAAAACCTGTAGCATTAAACGGAAGAAATACTTGAGAGCTAAAGGGGTGATTTTCTAACATGTTAATTTTTAATGGAAAGTTTCTTTTCTTTGCCTGAAAAATATTTAATCGAGATCTTTTGTCATCACCAATTATTTGAATATTTGCTAAATCAAAAAAACTATCGGTTGTATCTTTATTAATACTTTCATAATTTTTATTAGATGTTGTAATTAAATCACCATAATTTTTGAAATTCTCTTTACTAATATTCTTTATCTTATAGTTCACAAAAACTTTCCAATTGCCCTGATCCGTGAAATACCACCGTCAGGATAAATATTTAACTTCAAATAATTTATTTTTTTAATGTGTTTAGATGAATTAATTTTTAATGATGAATTAGGTTGAAGATTTTTATTTTTTATTAAAAATTTCCAATTTTTGCTATCATTTATTAATTTGCTTATATTTATATTTTTTATTGAATAAAGACCTTGTACTGAGCAATGAGACGGATAATTACCTTTAAAATAATGAGTTTCAATATTAAACTTTTCAATTAAACCAGGTTTGCCAAGTTTAATTATAACCCAGTCATATCCTGATCCTCTTCTTCTTTTAGTTTCCCAACCATTGCCCATATTTTTAGATTTAAATGGAAGTAATAAATTTTCTGCCCTTCCAAAATGTTCATCACTACATGCCACAATTTTTGAACCATTAAGGATGCTAAGTAAATCAAATTTTTTATTTGGAAATTTTAATTTTGATACATCTAGATTTCCTAATAATTTTAATCTTGCAACTCCTCCATCTGGATAGATGTTCAATCTTATGAAGTTAAAAACTTTATTATTCTGTTGAGTTTTAAAACCATGAAGATAATTTGGATGTAGTTTCCTTTTTGATAAAATATTAACCCAATTAAATTTATTTTTTTCAAAATAACAAGCATCAATGCTTGCGTATTCAGGTTGATTGCCATTAAAATAGCTTGTGTCTATTTCAGCAAAATTAATTTTACCAGGAAGGCCTAATTTAATAGTAACATAATCATTTCCTTCAATTCTTTTTCTTCTTGTTTCCCATCCATCCATCCATTTCCCATTTTTATCGTAAACTCCTTCTTTAAAAATTGGCTGTTCCTCTTTAAGCAATCTGGATGCTGATCCAAAAAACTGATCAGAAAATCTATGAATTTTTGTACCTAAAACCTTACTACATAAGTTTATATAATTTTTTTGAATGTATTTCTTATTCATTAATTAATTCTGTTAATCTTAATTTTGCAATTTCTTTTACTTGTGAAATTGAAGTTTTTATTTCTAAGTTTAAATCATTATTGTCTAATCTACTTTTAAACTCTGTTATAATTTCATTTTTATTTTTATTTCTAACTGCAAAAATAAATGGGATATTAAATTTATTTTTAAATCTTGAATTTAAATCTTTAAATAAGTTAAATTCTTGTTCTGAACAATCTTTTAAACCAGATCTACTTTGTTCTTCATCAGATAATTCAGACAAACCTTTATTTATTTTTATTTTATCTGCTAGATCAGGATGCTTTTTAATTATATTTATTTTAGTTTCTTCATCTAAATTATCAAACAACTCTAAAAATATTAATATCATTTCTTTTTTATTTTTAAATGGTCGCTTTTTATCAGCATGTTCTGTTATAAATTTAGATTCTTCATAAATATTTTTAAAAGAATCAATAAATTTTTCAGAGTTATAATTATTAATATCTTCAATTTTCATCACTAAAATTTTCATACCAATAATTGGCAATTTCCTCTCTTTTGCATATCCAAATATCATTATAACCAGAAACATAATTCAAAAATTTTACCAAAGACATAAATCTTCCAGGTCTAGCTATTAAACGACAATGTAAACCCACACTCATCATTTTTGGTTTATTGAACTCGTTTGCTTCTCTGTATAATGTATCAAATGAGTTTTTTAAGTAATTATAAAAATCCTCACCTGTATTAAAACCTTGTAAGGTAGAGAATCTCATATCATTATTATCTAGAGTGTATGGAATGATTAGATGTTTTTTATTTTTTACTTTTATCCAGTAGGGTAAATCATCAGCATAGGAGTCACTATCGTAAATAATATTTGTATTTTCTAAAATTATATTTCTTGTATTTGGACTTGTTCTACCAGTATACCAACCAGACGGAAAATAACCAAAAATATCTTTAATAATGTTGTTACATTTTATAGTATGTTCTTTTTCAACTTCCTCAGTTATATTTTGATAGTCTATCCATCGATAACCATGGCTAGCTACTTCATAATTTGATTTAATTATTTGTTCACAAACATCAGGATTTTTTTCTAAAGCCATACCAACACCAAATATTGTTAGAGGTAATTTTCTTTTTTCAAACTCATTATGTATTCTCCAAAAACCTCTTCTTGAGCCATATTCATAAATTGATTCCATATTCATATTTCTGGCACCTATTATTTGCTTCGCATTAATTATTTCAGATAAAAAAGTTTCTGATCCTTCATCGCCATTCAATATTGAATTTTCAGCACCTTCCTCATAATTTAGAACAAATTGAAGAGCGAGTTTTGATTTATTAGGCCAATAAAAGTTAGAGTCATTATTTCCGTAACCTATATAATTTCTGTCGTCTTTCATAAAAATGCTTGATTTAATATTTAGTTAAATACTGTATAAACGAATAAGTATTATGTCTAAAGGATATTTAACTACTCATGTTTTGGATACCTATAATGGTAAGCCTGGTTCTGGTATAAAAGGGTCTCTTTTTAAAATTGAGGGTGAAAATAAAGTTAAAATTTCAAATTTCACTCTCAATGAAGATGGCAGGTGTGATGAACCTATACTAGGTAAAGAGAATTTTATTCTTGGAAAATATGAGTTATTATTTCTTTGCGGGAGTTATTTTAAGGAATTTACAAATCTTCATGAACCATTCTTTCTTGATGACGTAATAATTAGATTTGGAATTAACAAAGAAGAGCACTACCATGTTCCTCTTCTTATTACCCCGTGGAGTTATTCAACATATAGAGGAAGCTAGTGTCTAGAGAGCATATCGATTTTCTTCTTAATGAAGAAAAAATATCTATCAAAGATTTAGACACAAATACAACGGTACTAAATTATCTTCGTAATAATCATGAGTTGACTGGAACAAAAGAAGGTTGTGCATCTGGTGATTGTGGAGCATGTACTGCAGTTGTAGGAGAATTAAAAGAAAATAAAATTTCTTATAAAAGTATAAACACGTGTATTACTTTTTTGTATTCTCTGCATGGTAAGCAATTAATAACAGTTGAGCATATACAAAAAAATAAACTTCATCCTGTTCAACAATCAATGATTGATAGTGACGGATCTCAATGTGGTTTTTGTACACCTGGTATTATTATGTCAATGTATAATATGTACGAAAACAAAATAAAACCAACAGAAGAAAATATAGATAAATTTCTTTCTGGAAATTTATGTAGATGTACAGGTTATCTTCCAATTAAAAATGCAATTAAGAATATGTATAGCTATAAAAGTAATAAATTTTCAAAAAGTAAAGTTATTAGATTATTAAAATCAATTAAGAAAACTGATATTGTTATTAAAAAAAATGATTCTAAGTTTTTCATCCATTATAATTTAAATTCTCTAATAAAAGACTATCAAAAGATTAGTAATGGACATTTACTAGTTGGGGGTACAGATCTCGCTCTTGAAGTGACAAAAAAAAGAAAAGATTTAAAAAATATTTTTTATTTAGGATCAAATAATGATTTAAATTATGTTAAAAATAAAAACAATAATTTACACATTGGATCCGCTACCCCCATAAATGATATTTTACCAATTTTAGAAAATATTTATCCAACATTTGCTAAAATGTTTGAAAGATACGGATCTGAGCAAATAAGAAATACTGCATCTCTTGGAGGTAACATTGGAAGCGCATCTCCAATAGGTGATAGTTTGCCTGTGTTAATTGCACTCAATAGTAAAATTGTAATTCAAGGAAAAGTTAAAAAAACTTTATTATTGGATAATTATTTTCTCAGCTATCGAAAAACTAAATTAAAACCTAATGAAATAATTAAAGAAATTATAATACCCATTTATAAAAAAAATATTCTTAAATGTTATAAAATTTCAAAAAGAATAGATGATGACATAAGTTCTGTTTTCATGGCTATAAATGCTAGGATTGAAAAAAATATTATTAAAGAAATAAAAATTGTTTGTGGAGGTTTGGCAGAAACTCCAAAAATAGCTGAAAAAGCACAAAAATTTTTATTGAATAAAATATTTAATGAAGAAAATATTAATGAAGCAAAGAAAATTATTAAAAAAGAATTTGATCCAATAGATGATATGAGAGCGTCAAAAAATTATAGAACTAAAATTAGTCAAAACCTTTTAGAGAGGTTTTTAAATGAAAATAATAAAATTAAATCAACGTTATATTAATGGATAAAATATTTACAAAAAATATTGAACATGAAAGTGCAGTAAAACATGTTACTGGAAAAGCAATTTATACTGATGATATATCAGAACCTAAAAATTTACTTCACGCAGTAATTGGATACAGTAATTGTAGTAAAGGAGTAATAAAAAAAATTGATTATAAAGATGTTTTATCTTCAGATGGTGTAGTAGACATTATTACTGAAAAAGATATTGAAGGTATAAATGATGTTGGGCCAATATTTAAGGGAGATAAAATATTTACTTCAAAAAATATAGAATATTATGGGCAACCAATTTTTGCAGTTATAGCAAAAACCAATAATTTAGCAAAAAAAGCTGCATTAAAAGTAAAAATAGACTTAAAAATATCTAAACCGATCGTTTCAATTGAAGAAGCATTAAAGAAAAAATCATTTGTTTTAAAACCGAAGCATCTAACTAGAGGAAATATAAAAGATGGGTTTAAAAAATCTGACAACATTCTAAAAGGTAAATTATATTCAGGGGGTCAAGATCATTTTTATTTAGAAGGTCAAATTGCAATGACTATTCCACAAGAAGATAATAATTTATTAGTTTATTCTTCAACACAACATCCATCAGAAACACAGCAAATTATTGGTAAAGTTCTTAAACAAAATTACAATAGTATCCATGTGATAGTAAGAAGAATTGGTGGTGGTTTTGGAGGAAAAGAAACACAATCTTTTTTGTTTGCAGCCATTACAAGCATTGCAGCAAAAAAGTTATCTAAACCAGTAAAGTTAAGAGTCGATAGAGATGATGATATGATCATGACTGGAAAAAGGCATGATTTTTTATTTGATTATGAAGTAGGTTTTAATAATAATGGCGAAATACTTGCTCTAAAAATAATGATGGCATCGAGATGTGGTATATCTCCAGATTTATCAGGAGCTATAAATGATAGAGCCATCTATCATATAGATAATGCATACTACATACCAAATATAGAAATTAATTCGTATAGATGTAAAACAAATACTGTTTCAAATACTGCTTTTCGCGGATTTGGTGGGCCTCAAGGAATGTTTTGTATTGAAAATATTATTGAAAATATTTCTCAAAAATTAAAACTAGAAGCAAGTGAAATAAGAAAAGTTAATTTTTATAAAGAAAAAATTAAAAATACTACTCATTATGGGATGAGAATTACTGACAATGTGATTGAAGATATTTTTAATAAACTAATTAAGAAATCTAATTACAAAAAAAGAAAAGCAGAAATTAATAATTTTAATAAAAAAAATAAAGTTCTTAAAAAAGGAATAGCAATAACACCTGTAAAGTTTGGAATATCATTTACAACTACTCATTTAAACCAAGGTGGTGCCTTAGTTCATATTTACACTGATGGATCCATTCATTTAAATCATGGAGGAATTGAAATGGGCCAAGGATTAATGACAAAACTTGCTTTAGTGGCTTCAAATGAATTTGGTCTTAATTACGAAAATATAAAAATCTCTTCAACGGATACAGAAAAAGTGCCTAACACATCAGCAAGTGCAGCATCAGCTACAACTGATATAAATGGAGCAGCAATTGTTAATGCTATAAATAATATCAAATCAGGTCTAAATGAATTTATCTATGATTATTTTAAAACAAATAGCAAAATAAAATATGAAAATAATTTTGTTTATTTTGATAAAAGAAAAATATCTTTTAAAGAATTGATAAATACTGCTTACTTAAATAGAATTCCATTGTCATCTTCAGGTTTCTATAAAACTGACAAAATTAATGTGAATACAAAAACACTTCAAGGAAGGCCGTTCTTGTATTTTACTTATGGTGCAGCAGTAACAGAAGTAATTATTGATAAATTAACTGGTGAAAATAAAATACTTCAAGTAGATATAATTCATGATGTTGGCAATTCTATAAATAAGAGAATTGATAAAGGGCAAATTGAGGGTGGCTATATTCAAGGATTAGGTTGGCTCACAACTGAAGAAGTATCTTGGAAATCAAATGGAATTCTAACAACTCATAGTCCTTCTACTTACAAAATACCTACCGCCGGTGAAACACCATTTAAATTTAATGTTGAAATATATGATCGTGGTTTTAATAAAGAGAAGGTTATTAATCGCTCTAAAGCTGTTGGAGAGCCACCATTTATGCTAGCAATTTCAAGTTTTATCGCACTAAAGGACGCAGTATGTAATGCTAATGAAGAAAAAAATTCTGAAAAATTAATTGCACCTGCTACTGCTGAAAATATATTAAAAAGTTTGCACTAATATGAATCTTAAAAAGTTAAGTAAAAATATAAGTTTTAACAGTAAAATAGTTAAAGCTAAAATTATTGAAGTTAAAGGATCATCGCCCAATAGTTTAGATGACATTATATTAATCTCAACTGATACTATCTTTGGAACTATAGGTGGCGGAAACTTAGAATATTTAGTTATAGATGAAGCGAAAAAATTAATAGATAAAAATATAGCTAATAAAGTAATGAATATTCCGCTTGGACCAGGAATTGGACAATGTTGTGGTGGATACGTACAAGTTAAATTAAGTTTACATAATAATTCCAAAGATGCACTAAAAGATGAATATATTGTTAATAATGTTAAACCTAACTTATATATCTTTGGATCCGGACATATTGGTCAAGCATTAATTTCTAAGTTAGAAAATATTAATTTTAATACTTTTATAATTGATTCAAGAGAAGATTATTTAAAAATGACAAATATCAAAGATATAAATTATTTACTTTCAAAAAAACCTTGGGAGATTGTATCAAAACTAGAAGATAATTCTTATTTTATAGTCTTAACTCACAGTCATGATTATGACTTAAAAATATTAAATGAAATTTTAAAAAAAAATAATACTTTTGTTGGTTTAATTGGATCTCTTACAAAGAAAAAAAGGTTTTATAAAAGATTGATTGATAATGGTCACAATAAATCAATAGTTGATAAAATTGAGTGTCCGATTGGAATTGATATTGGTAATTCAAAAGATCCGAATGAAATAGCTTTCTCAATAATTACAAGAATAATATCAATAAAAAATAGCTTGAAACATTTATCAAATAATAAAATTAAAAAAGTTATATGACAAACATAGATTTTATGAAAAGAGCTATTTTACTTTCAATTGATAATATCAAAAATAATGGAGGTCCTTTTGGATGCGTAATTGTAAAAGAAAATGAAATTATTGCAGAGGGAGTAAATAGAGTAACATTTAACAATGATCCTACTGCTCATGCTGAAATTGTTGCTATTAGAAATGCATGTCAAAAATTAAATACCTTTAATTTAGAGGGTTGTGAATTGTATTCCAGTTGCGAACCATGTCCTATGTGCTTGAGTGCGATATATTGGTCACATATAGACAAAGTATATTATGGTAATTCTAGAGAAGATGCTGCAAAAATTAAATTTGATGACAAGTTTATTTATGATGAACTATCACTAGAAATAAAAGAGAGAAAAATCCCTATCAGTCAATTATCACGTGACGAGGCAATAAAAGCATTTAATATTTGGGAAAAAGAAGAAAATAAAATAAGATATTAATATGGAATTGTTTCTTAAAATTGTTGCACCAGTTCAATCTTATGACTTCCAAACCTTTTTTCATAATTTACTTTTGTCACTACCAGCATCAGCATTATTAGGATTATTATTATTTTTTATCCTTGGGGCATTTTCAGGTTTAAAATCTAAAGAACAAAGGCTCTATATTGTAATTGCAACTACAATAGTTATAGCTTTTACTGCAGCTTTTTATAATTTAGGAGTTCCAACAGAAACTTTATTTGCGGTATATTCTGAGTGGCTACATTTAATTGTTAGATGGGTTCATATAATTGTTGGTGTAGCTTGGATTGGAACATCATTTTATTTTAATTGGCTAGATAGTAGATTGGAAAGAGATGATCCAGATTTTAAACACCTTGATGGTTATTTATGGTCTGTTCATTCAGGTGGGTTTTATAGAATTGAAAAATTAAAGGGACCTCCTAAAAAACTTCCAAAAGTTCTACATTGGTTCAAATGGGAGGCGTATGCAACTTGGATAAGTGGTTTTGTACTACTTATTTTAGTTTATTACTTAAATGCAAGCTCTATGATGTTGGGAGCAAGCGGTTTTATATTAACACCCTTTCAAGCAATTTTAATATCTATATTCTTACTTATAGGATCTTGGCTTCTATATGATTATCTTTGTAAAAATGTTTTAAAAGATAATGAACAAACTTTGATTGCAACTGGTGTTTTATTATTTGTATTATTAAGTTATTTTTTAACCCAAATTTATGGATCAAGAGCTGCATACATACATGTTGGAGCAATTATTGGCACCATTATGGCAGCTAATGTTTTTAGAGTCATTATTCCTGCACAAAGAAATCTTGTTAGATCAGCTGAAAACAAACAAAAGCCAAATTTAAATCTTTCATTAGAAGCAAAAAACAGATCAATTCATAATAATTATTTTACACTACCTGTTTTATTTATCATGATTAGTTCACATTTTTCTTTTACGTATGGGGCAGTAAATAATTGGTTAATTTTAGCTGTTATATCAATAGCTGGTATTTTAACTCGCCATTACTTTAATTTAAGAAATAAAAAACAATATAAATTTTGGATTTTACCGTCAGCTGGTTTAATCATGTTTTTTTTAATGACTTTAAGTAGTCTTTCAATATTTGAAAAAAAAGATGTAAATGCATCTCTTTCTTTAGAATTAGTCAGTTTCAATGAAGTACAAAATATAATTAAATACAGATGTGGAACATGTCATGCCAAATACCCAACTTTTGAAGGTATTGAAGCAGCACCAAAAGGAGTTGTATATGACACAGCTCTAGATATTGTAAATAATATAAAATTAATCAAAGCTCAGGCTATTGATGCTGAAATTATGCCTCCGAATAATCTTACTGGTATTACAAAAAATGAAAGAGAAATATTAAAAGTTTGGATAGAGCAAGGTGCAAATATCAATAATTAACTGGAATAGGATCTAATGATCTCCATAAATACCATGTGGCTTGTGAACTATATGGACTCCATTTTTTATAAAGTAATTTAAGTTTTCTTTCACTTATAGGAAGTTGAACTTTATAAAGTTTTGAAATAGCTTTTAAAAACCCTAAATCACCTGTTGGAAAAATATTTGAACTTCCATAACTAAACATCAAAAACATATGGATAGTCCAATTCCCTACACCTTTTATTTCAATTAAATTATTATAAATTTCTTCTTCAGAAGTTTTATTTATATTTTTTATGAAGTTCTTGTTTTGTAAAAAAAATTTAGAAATATTTCTAATATACAAAATTTTTTGTCTTGATAGACCGCATTTTCGTAAATCTGTAGCACGTAATTTAGATACAGTTTGCGGTGTTATATTTCTTTTAAGTTTAAAAAATTTAGTTTTCATCGAATCAGCTGCTGAAACTGATATTTGTTGACCAATTATTGAATTAATTAATGAATGAAAATAATTGGTATTTAAATTTAAACATTCATTATTGTAAGTTTGAATTAATTTCTTCAAAACTTTATCTTTTTTTGATAGATAAATCTTACCTTTATTCCAATATTTAGGTCTCATATGAATTATTATAACAAATTTAAAAAAATAATATCATACATAAATTTTATTTTTGGAATTTATTTATGGGCTTTAGTAATATATGCAATATTAAGAGCTACAGGATTAATTAAAAGATTTGCGTTACAAGAACATCTCTTAGGTGAGTATTTATCAATACCTATTAAATTTATTTTAAGTTTATTTTAATAAATAATATGATCTATTATTACTTTATTGCAATGGCTGCTGCTCTTTGTTGGGCAATAGCATCTTTAGTATCAGCTGATGTTACAAGAACTATTGGAGGTTTGGCCTTTAATCGTCTTAGATTATTTTTTGTATCTATAATGCTAATTGCTTACACATTTTATATAAATACTTGGAATACAATTAATGTTGATTACTTAACTATTATTATAATTTCAGGAATTGTAGGCATATTTTTAGGTGATACATTATTGTTTATTGCTTTACAAAAAATTGGGCCAAGAAGAAATAATATTTTATTTTCATTAGCTGCTCCTTTTACTGTGGTAATTAATATTTTTTTTCTAAATGAACTTACTTCAACTATAAGTATTATTGGATGTTTTGTTGTTTTTTTTGGTGTTGTTTTTGCAATTTCCTATGGAGATAAAAAGGGATCTGAGCATAGATGGGAAAAAGTAGAAGGTCCACTTTATATAGGAATTATTTTATCCATTGGAGCCGCTTTGTGCCAAGCAATTGGGTTAGTTATGATGAAACCTATATTGTCAGATGGAGCGGATCCAATAGCTTCGGCTGCAATTAGAACAACAATTTCATGTATTTTTTTGTCATTTACATTTTTTTTAAATTATGAAGTCTTTAATACAAAAGTTAATCTTACAGCAAAAATTATTTACCAATCAATTCTTAGTGGTTTTTTAGGAATGGCCTTAGGTATGAGTTTACTTTTAATCGCATTACAAAAAGCTGATGCAGGAATTGTTGCAACATTATCTTCCACTAGTCCTATAATGATATTATTTCTTCTTTGGATATTAACAAAAAAAATACCCTCTTATGGTGCTTGGATAGGTACAATGATTGCTATTTTTGGAACAGGATTAATTTTTATCTATTAGTTTTATACCTAATTCTTCTAATCTTTCTTTATCAATACTTGCAGGAGCATTCATCATTAAATCCATAGCTTGTTGATTCATTGGAAATGCTATTACTTCTCTAATGTTTGGTTCATCGGCAAGTAACATAACAATTCTATCAATACCTGGTGCACTACCTCCGTGAGGAGGTGCTCCAAACTTGAGAGCATTAAGCATTCCTGAAAATTTTTTCTCTAAATCTTCTTTAGAATATCCAGCTATATCAAAGGCTTTATACATAATTTCTGGTTTATGATTTCTAATTGCACCAGATGATAGTTCCACACCATTACATACAATGTCGTATTGATAAGCTTTGATATCAAGAGGATCTTTTTTTTCTAAAGCTTCCATCTCACCTTGAGGCATTGAAAAAGGATTATGACTAAATTGTATTTTATTAGTTTTTTCATCAATTTCATACATTGGAAAATCAACTATCCAACAAAATTCAAAAGAATTTTTATCGAGTAGATTTAAATCATTGCATATTTTCTCTCTAACTTTTCCAGAAAATAATTGCGCTTCTTTTAATTTATCACATATGAAAAATATTGAATCATTTTCTGTAAGTTTTAATAACGATAATTGATCATCATTTAAATTTTTTGCAATTGGTCCTTTAAAACTATTATCTGTAAATGAAATATATCCTAATCCTGCTGCGCCCTCTTCTCTTGCCCAATTATTTAATTTATCAAAGAAACTTCTAGGTTGATCTCCAGTATTTTTAACAATTATTCCCTTAACAACTGATCCTTTTTCTATTTGACTACTAAATATTTTAAAATTTGAACCTTTAAATACAGTTGTGTAATCTTCTATTTTAAGTGGATTTCTTAAATCTGGCTTATCTGTACCATAAAATTCCATTGTGTCATTATATGGGATTCTTTTAAAAGGGTATGGGCTTACTTTTATGTCATCATTTTTTTTATTTTCATTAAAAACTTCAAATAAAACTGGTTCAATAGCATTAAACACATCTTCTTGAGTTACAAAGCTCATTTCAAAGTCTAATTGATAAAATTCACCAGGTGATCTATCAGCCCTACTATCTTCATCTCTAAAACATGGAGCTATTTGAAAATATTTATCAAAACCTGCAATCATTAATAGTTGTTTAAATTGTTGAGGTGCTTGAGGTAGTGCATAAAACTTTCCTTGGTGTATTCTTGAAGGCACTAAATAATCTCTTGCACCTTCAGGAGACGAAGAAGTTAGAATAGGTGTTTGAAACTCAATAAAGCCTCTATCATTCATTTTCTTTCTGATATCTGTAATAATTTTATTACGTAATAATATATTTGAATGTAATTTATTTCTTCTGAGATCAAGGAATCTATACTTCAGTCTTATTTCTTCGCCATATTCTATATCTGAATTTACAGGTAATGGTAAGATATCAGAATTTGATAAAAGTTCATATTCTTCAATTTTAACTTCAATATCACCAGTATGAAGGTTTTTATTTATTGTTTCATCTGATCTTTTAACTACAATACCTGATATTCTTAAAACACTTTCATTATTTAAATTACTAATTTTTTCAAATAATTTATTAGATCCGTCAATTACACACTGAGTTATTCCAAAATTATCTCTCAAATCTATGAATAGTAAGTTGCCATGGTCTCTAATTGTATCAACCCATCCAGATAATATTACCTTTTCTTCAAGATTTTGAATATTTAATTGATTACATAAATGAGTACGATACATAGTTTAATTTAGTTTTTACAATATTTCTTTAATTAATGGTATTGTTAATTCTCTTTTCTTTTCAAGAGATAGTTTATCTAATTTTTCAACAATCATGAACATTTCGTTATATGAACGCTTAGATCTTTTAATTATAAATTCAAATATCTCTTTTGAATTAATGATAAATTGTTTATCTGTAAAAAACTTAGTTAAAATATTTAGTAACATATCATCATCTGGTTGATTTATTTTTATTAGGTCAAAAATTTTTATTCTTGAAGATAAGTCATCAAAAGAAAAGGATAATTCTTTAATAGTATATTCAGAAATTATTAATAATTTTAAATTTTTAAAATGGCAGTGATTAATTAAATGGAATATTTGTTCCTGATCAAGAGAATCATTAAAATTATCAACTAAAATGCTAGTATTAGTATTTAATAAAAATTCAAAATTATTATTAAATAAAATTGCATCATTTTTCTTTTGCCACATACTTCCTAATAAGGATTTTCCAGATTTTTTTGGACCAGTTAAATAAATTTTTGATTTATTGTGATTTAATAAATTAAAATAAGCGTTATGATTTGTTTCATTTACATAAAAATTATTTTTGTTATCTTGATTAGAAAATTTAAAATTAAATGTTTTTTGCTTCATTATTAAAGATTGATTTTACATTCATTCTCTGAAATTTTTATTTTTAAATTATTTAACTTGAATAAACTTGGAAGAATTTGAATATTCCCATAAAAATTTATTTTATATACATTTTTTTGAAAAGAGAGTTTTATTAATTCCATATTTTTAATTATTGAAACATTTTGTATCTTAGATTTAACTTCACTTAATTCTAATAAATTATAATATGAAATTGAACAATATATATTTAGCAATTTAATATTTTGTATTTTATTTTCAAATTTCCAAGATTGAATTGTATTATATTTTATTTTATCGAATATATAAATAAAATCATTACTTGCATAGTTAAAGTTGTTTACATTTAATATTTTTGATTGTGTATACAAGTATAACTCATACTTAATGTTATCATTGTTATTATTTGCAATAATTATAAGTAAATCTTTATTTGAATATTTATTAGAAAAATTTTCTAATTTTTTTAAATTGAAGGTTTCAATATCTTTGATTGATAATAAAAATTTATCATTTGTGTCAAATAACGGTAATTTAAAAAAATCTAATTTATTGTTCTTCAAATATTGATAATGTAAATTATTTTTATCAAATAAATTTTTACTTAATTTATTATTTTCATAAATTATTGTTATAAAATCATTAGGTAGATATTCTAAATAAGAAATCTTGTTATCTCTTAAATAACTAATTATTTTGTTTTTATCATAATTTACCTTAATTTGAGATGAATAATTTTCTAAAATAATTTTTTCATTTTCAATTAATATATTTTTTATGAAATAATTAATTGTGTTATCATTTAAATTTCTTTTAAATGATTTATAATCATCCTCAATTAAAATGCGATTAAATATTTTTTTTATAGTTTGGTATTTTATTTCATTAATTTTATTTTTTTTATCTTCTATTATATTGTCTGAAATAAAATTTACTTCATAAAAATCACTGTCAAATAAAGATTGAGCAAATATATATTTACAACTAAGAATTATAAGAATATTTATAAAAAAAAATTTCATTTAATATTGTATAAATTATAATTTAGATTTATTAGATAACTATGGATTATGATAAAGATAAAGTTGTCAAAGAAAAGGCACAAACATGGAAAACTTTTAATAAATTAACTTTATACACAATAATAATCGTTGCAATTATACTAATAATTATTTTTTCTTTGTTTTAATTAAACTACTATATCTTTTTTTTCGAAAAAATATTCGATTTCAATTTTTGCATTTTGATCAGAATCAGAACCATGAACAGAATTTTCTTGAATATTTAATGCATATTTTTTTCTAATTGATCCTTCTTTAGCTTCACTAGGATTTGTTGCACCCATTATTTTTCTATAGTCTTCAACAGCATTAGAACCTTCTAGAACTTGAATTATTACTGGTCCTGAAATCATGTATTCAATTAAATCATTAAAAAAAGGTTTGTCTTTATGAACTTTATAAAATCCTTCAGCTAATTCTCTTGTTAAAAGGATTCTTTTTTGAGCTATTATTTTTAAATCATTTTCTTCTATAATTTTATTAATAGCCCCAGTAATATTTCTTTTTGTTGCATCAGGTTTAATTATTGAAAAAGTTCTTGTCATTTTATTTCCTTTTAAAATTAGTTTTTATAATTATATACTTTAATTAAAGAATACATAATTTAGTATAATTATTTTGTCCACCTACTTATAAGAAAATTTATTTAATTTAAATCTATTTGATATAAGTATTATAAATATTAGTATAAATTTATAAAATTATGATTAAAAAAATAGATTTTTACATTTTAATTGAAATTTTAAAATCAACTTGTTTAATATTGTTTATTTTTTTAACTATTGCTTGGTTATTACAAGTAACTAGACTGTTAACATTAACAAACTTAATTCAAATTGATATTTTGAATATAATTTATTTATCAGTGTATTTAATTCCAAATATTTTAAATACAATTATGCCCTTTATAATAATTTTTGGGATATTATTATGTTTTATAAAATTATCTAGAGATAAGGAAATTATTGCAATTTATAGTTTAGGATTAAAATTAAAACCTATAAAAAAGTCCCTTTTTTATTTCTCAATAATACTTTTATTAATATATTCTTGTCTAAATTTATATTTATCTCCAAAAATT
>CACEMP010000017.1 GCA_902560675.1 uncultured Alphaproteobacteria bacterium
CTAAATGGATTAAAAATTTTAATAATAATACATATTTAATTCAAATTTCCACTGATCATGTTTATGATAAATTTTTATCAAAAGAGGAAGATGTTGATTTGAAAAATAACTATGCAAAAACAAAATTTCTTGGTGATGAATTTGCTAGCCAAGTAAATTCATCAATTTTAAGAATCAATTTTTTTTCTTTGAATAAAAAAAATAAATTTTCATTATGTGATTGGATTATCAATTCTTTAAAAGATAATAAAAAAATAACTTGCTATGATG
Organism: uncultured Alphaproteobacteria bacterium; assembly: GCA_902560675.1. GTDB lineage: Bacteria > Pseudomonadota > Alphaproteobacteria > HIMB59 > CACPNW01. The sequence continues at coordinate 271 of CACEMP010000017.1, forward strand.
ACGTTTATTTTAGTCCATTACATATTAGTACAATATCTTCAATTATAGAATTTTTTATAATAAATCAAAAATATGGTACTTTTAATATTGGTTCAACAAATGGATTTAGTAAATATAGATTTGCAATTGAAATTGCTAATATTATGAATTTAAATAAGGAATTAATAAAAAAAGGTAATTATAAAACTTTAAATACTCAAAATAGACCTTTAGACATGAGAATGTCTATAAAAAAGTTTCAAAATATCTATAATTATAAGTTGCCAGAACTAAAAGATGAAATTATTAAACTAATTTAAATGAATTTTAAAAAAGTATTAATTATATGCGCTCATCCGGATGACGAAGTTCTTGGCTGTGGCGGGTTCATTAGTAAATTTGTAAATAAAATTAATATAAAAGTACTTGTAATTGCAGAGGGTTCATCTTGCCGTTTTGAAGCTAATTCAAATTTTAATAGAGTTGAACAAGAAATTCAAAAAAGAAATAAATATTTCAAAAATGCAATGAAATACTTAAAAATAAATAAATATAATTTAAACAATTTTAAATGTGGTAGATTAGATGAATATTCAATAATTGATATTTCTAAAATTATAGAAAAAGAAATAAATTTCTTTAAGCCAGATACAATATTTACTCATTCTAATTTTGACGTTAATAATGATCATAGAATTGTGAATCAAGCCACAATACAGGCAACTAGACCCAATGCATTAAATTATATTCCAAATATATTATCTTTTGAAGTACTCTCGTCAACTGAATGGAATTATAATTATTCGTTTAATCCTAATTACTTTATTAATTTAAGTACTAAAGACATAAATAAAAAAATTAATGCATTAAAGTATTATAAAACAGAAATAAATAAATATCCACATCCTCGCTCTACTGAGGGTATTAGGGCATTATCAATGTATAGAGGTATTCAATCAGGCTTTAAATTTGCCGAGGCATTTCAAATCATTAGAGTTTTTAAATCTTAATGTTATCAAAAAATTTGGTACTAATCGATTCTTTTGTACATTTTAAATATTTTGAAAAAAATATAAAAAAAAAAAATATTGACTATCAATACTTAGTTACAAACTATGAATTAGAGCATAAATTAAAAAATAATAAAATCAAAAATATAATAAATATTAATAATGATGAAATTTTAAAAAAAATAGATAATAATCTTTCAAAAACACTACATAAATTATGTAATCAAATTTGTAATAATATTTTTATTGAAGATAGTTTTTATAAAGATCTTTTAAAATCATTGGAGAGATCAATGAAAACTTACACTTTGACAATCGTTCATAAGCTAAAATATATTAATCAATTAATCAAAAATGCAGAGATCAAAAAACAAAAAATTATATTTCTTGGGGATACAGATTTATCAATTAATAATAATTTATACTTTGATTTGAATAGGTTTGAAAATATTTTTTTTTTATTATCATATAATTTTGATAGCAATTATATTGAGAGAATTAATTTTTCAGAAATTAATATAAAGAAAAATTATCATTCAGGAAATACTGGTAAAACCACAGGTAAAAGATCTATAACAGATATATTGTCATGGTATCTTTGTAATAATTTCAGTACTTTATATTTTAGAATTTATAAAAAATTTTTACAAAAATATAGAATAAATTCATATTTTAAAAATCACAAAAATAAAAAAAAAATATTAGTATTTGGTAAAGACAATTACAATGAAATTATTTTAAACTCTTATAGTAATTTGAAAAATAGATTTAATTTTGATTTTTATCACCCTAATTTTATATTAAAGAAAAATTTATACTCTAATGATGAAAAAATATTTTTAGATAATAATCTACATAAAATTTCAAAAGTAATTCATAATATTTTTAATATATATTTAAATAAACATTTAACTAAAAAGGAAATACAAATATTTACAGATTTAATTTCAATAAGAATTTGCAATAAGTTTTATATTTATAAAAAAAATTATAATCAATTAACTAATCAAATACAGAAAATTATTAAAAAATTTGAAAATTATGATTATATTTTTACAAATGGATTTTTTAGAATTGAAGAAAAATTACTTTATTTATATATTAAAAAAAATGTCCATAATGCTAAATTTAAGATAGTTTCATTTGAACACGGGGTATCTTACGGCATTGATAAGTATAATAATTATTTTATTGATAGTTACTCAATGCAATATGCTGATATAGGTGTTTATGCTAGTAAACAATCATTTCAAATTGCAAAAAAATACAATTTAAACAATAAAATTTATTTTTCAGGTTTCCCGAAATCATACACCAATTCTCTAATAAATTATATTCCAAAGTATATTTCAAGAATAATATTTGGAATAAATCCTTTTAAAAAATATATATTAATCCCCTTAGCTGCAGAGAGTAATAATTATATTTATGGACCTTATTATGTGAGTGATTTTCAAAAAAATGAAATTTTACATAATATAATTAATGACTTAAAGAAAGATTATCCATCTTATTCTATAATTTTAAAAAAATATCCAGGTCAGAGGTTTATTGATAGTGGTAATTTAGATTTTATTACAAATTTATATGATAATGTTAAGGTAATTAATGATTATGAATTAAGAGTGTTAACAAATATTTCAGATTTGAATGTTTTATATTTCTATACTAGTACACTAGGAACCATGTCTACCTTCAAACAGAAGCTATTATTATATGAAATTGAAAACGCAAATATTCTTATTAATGTTAATAAGGAAAATATTAAAAAAACTAACAAATTAAAAAAATTTTATTTAATTAAAAGTGATATTTTTGTTAAATGGAATGATATATTTTTAGAAAATTTTTAATCATGAATAAAAAAATTAATATTGCAATTGTAGGTTTGGGTAGAATTTCAATAAAACATATTGATGCAATAAAAAAAAATAATAAATATTTTAATTTAATTGCTGTATGCGATACTGATAAAGCAAAATTAAAAAAAATAAACAAAACTTTTAATTTAAAAACTTATATAAATTTTAATAATTTAGTTAAAGACAAAAATATAAATCTTATATCTCTATGCACTCCAAGTGGATTACATGCTAAACATTCAATATTGGCGTCAAAATACAAAAAAAATATAATAACTGAAAAACCTATGGCTACAAATTTAAATGATGCAAAAAGAATGATAATTGAAGCAAATAAAAATAGAGTTAAATTATTTGTAGTAAAACAAAATAGATTTAATCCAACATTAATGTATATAAAAAAATTAATTGATAAAAATGAATTAGGCAAAATTTATTTATTTCATAGTAATGTTTTTTGGCATAGATCACAGTCATACTATGACTCTGCAACTTGGAGGGGTACTAAAAAATTAGATGGTGGAGCTTTAATGAATCAGGCAAGCCACTATGTTGATCTTATTGATTGGTTTTTTGGACCTATTAATTTTATTCATTCTTTTTCTTCAACATTAGAAAGAAATATAGAAGTTGAAGATACAGCTGTTTTAAATCTAAAATGCAAAAATATACTTGGTTCATTATCAGTTACAATGTTGAATTATGAAAAAAATTATGAAGGAAGCCTAACTATTATATCAGAAAAAGGTACAATTAAAATTGGAGGTGTGGCTTTAAATTCAATAAAAGAAATAAATCTAAAAAATAAAAGAATTGAAGAAAAAATTAAAAATCTCAGTTACAATATTGAAAATATTTATGGAAATGGTCACGTTCCATACTACAAAAATGTAGCAATGACAATTAATAATAAAGAGAAGGCTTCCACAGATGGATACGAGGGTATCAAATCATTAAATCTAATATTAAAGTCTTACGAATCAAATAAAAAAAATAAAACTTTGAAAATTTAATAAATGAATAAAAATTTTCATAACACATCTATTGTTGAAACTCAAAATATAGGCAAAGACACTAAAGTTTGGCATTGGACACATATTTGTAAAAATGCTGTAATAGGCAATAATTGTAGTATCGGTCAAAATGTCTATATTGCAAATAACGTTTATATTGGTAATAATTGTAAAATACAAAATAATGTCTCAATTTTTGATAATGTAAAATTAGAAGATAATGTTTTTTGTGGACCAAGCGTAGTTTTTACTAATGTATCAAATCCTAGATCTGAATTTATAAGAAAAAATGAATATAAAGATACTGTTATAAAAGAAGGTGCTACTCTGGGTGCAAACTCTACAATAATTTGTGGAAATACAATTGGGTCATATGCTTTTATTGGTGCGGGTTCAACTATAACTAAAGACGTGCCTAATTTTGCTCTTTTTGTAGGATCTCCTGCAAAACAAGTTGGTTGGTATAGCAGATATGGACAAAAACTACCTTTAGATTTGTTTGGGAAGGAACATTATCTATGTAAATTTACAAAAGACAAGTATAAATTAATTAATCAAAAACTAATAATAGAGAGATAAATTTGAAATTTATAGACTTAAATCAACAATATTTATTACACAAAAAAAAAATTGATCAATCTATCCAAAAAGTTTTAAACCATGGTAATTTTATTTTAGGTGAAGATGTAAATATATTAGAAGGAAATTTAAAAAAATTTGTTAACACTAAATATTGCATTTCAACAGGTAATGGTACTGATTCACTGTTATTATCTTTAATAGCTTTAGGAATATCAAAGGGGGATGAAGTTATAACAACTCCTTTTTCATGGATTTCTACCTCTGAGACAATTAGGTTTTTAGGTGCAAAACCAGTATACGTCGATATTGATGATTCTTTTTTAATTGATGTAAAAAAAATTGAGAATAAAATTACAAAAAAAACAAAAGCAATAATGCCAGTAAGTCTTTTTGGACAAACTGCAGATTTGATAAAAATACAAAAAATAGCAAAAAAATACAAAATTTCAGTAATTGAAGACGCCGCACAAAGTTTTGGCGCAAAACATTATAAAAAAAATTCATGTTCTATTGCTGATATAAGTTGCACTAGTTTTTTTCCAACAAAACCATTAGGATGTTATGGTGATGGTGGAGCATGTTTTACAAATAATAAAAAGATAGCAGAAAAACTCTATAAACTTAGAAATCATGGTAAAAATAAAATTAATAATTTTGAAATCGTTGGAGTAAATTCAAGATTAGATACTATTCAAGCTGCGATATTAAATACTAAATTAAAATTTCTAAAAAAAGAATTACAGTTTAGAAATAAAGTAGCAAATAATTATAGTATATTAATAAATCGGTTAAATTTACCAATCATTACACCAATAATAAAAAAATTTAATTATTCAGTATATGCCCAGTATACAATTGTTGTAGATAATCGTAAAAAAATAATAAATACGTTTAAGAAAAACAATATCCCTTTTGGTATATATTATAAAAAACTTCTACCAGAACACCAAGCATATAAATCTGATATAAAAGATTTAAAAAATTCTAATAAATTAAAAAATAATGTAATTAGTTTACCTTTTAGTCCATATTTGAACTTTAAACAACAAACTAAAATAGTAAATTTGTTAAAAGAAGCTTATTCATGAACATTAGAGTTGCAACAATTATTGGAGCAAGACCACAAATTATTAAGAGTGCTATATTATTAAAAGAATTTGAAAAAAATAAAAAAATTAAAAATTATTTAATACATACTGGACAACATTATGATTTTAATATGTCTCAAATTTTTCAAGAAGAGTTAAAAATTCTTAACATTTATAAAAATCTGAATATTAATAAGGGTAGTTCTATTGAAAATATAGGCAAAACGATTAATTCTCTATACAAGACTATTTATAGATTAAAAATTAAATTTATTATTGTTTTTGGTGATACCGACACAACTTTTTCAGCATCAGTTGTAGCAAGAAAACTAAATATTAAATTGATACACATAGAATCTGGATTAAGAAGTAATGATTTATCAATGCCAGAGGAGCAAAATAGAATTTTGGCAGATCAATATAGTGATTATTTAATTACCCCCACTAAAATAGCGACTCATAATTTAATACGTGAAAACATTAATAAAAATAAAATATTTCAATTTGGCGATATAATGTTTGATACATGGAAGTTTTTTAAAATAGATAATCAATTTAGTAATAAAGTTTTAACAAAATATAATTTAAAGAAAAATAATTTTTTATTATTAACAATTCATAGGCAATCAAATACTAAAACAATTTCCCAAATTAAGAATATTTTTAAAGTTTTAAAAAAAAGTAAATATAAGATAATTTTCCCAGTTCATCCAAGAACCAGAACTCTGCTTAAAAAAAATAATATACAAATACCAGAATCTATTAATATTATTAGGCCAATTGGTTATTATGAAATGAAAAGTTTCTTAATTAATTGTAATTATGTAATTACTGATAGTGGCGGTATCCAAAAGGAAGCATTCTTTGCAAAAAAAAATAGTTTCATTTTAAGAAATAATACTGAATGGGAAGAATTATCAATTAATAATTATTCATTACCAATTAAAGATAACTATAAAAAATTAATACTAAAACATAAATTTAATAAAAAATTTTCAAAAAATTTTTACGGTAATGGATCTACTTCAAAGAAAATAATTAATTTAATTCTAAAAAATGAATATTCACTTTAATTTTATTATTAAAAAAAAATCAGGTTGGGAAATTTCATATTATCCTAATGATTTTAATTATGAAATTATTATTGATTTTTTTGAAAAAAATTTTAAAAAAAAAAATTATAATAAATTTGAAGAATTAATTAATACCTTCAAGAATAAATTTGCTTTTATTGCAAAAAAAAATAATTATCAAATAGCGTGTGTTGATAAAATTTCAACATATCCAATTTTTTATAAAATTGATTTAAATAAATTTTATTTTAGTCCAAATATATACAAGCTAATTGATAATAAAAATATAAATATTAATGAAAACTCTTTAACCCAACTAAGAATGTCTGGGTATGTTAACGAAAATAAAACATTGATTGATAATATATTTCAAGTTACTGCGGGTTCTTATATTTCAAATGAATTTGAAAAACCTCAAACTTATTATAATTATTACCCAAGTATAATTAATAATAATCCTGAATCTAAATTATTAAAAGAATTAGATGCAATTATAGATAAAATATTTAATAATTTATTTCTAAAATATAAAAATCATCAAATAATAGTACCTTTAAGCGGAGGACTAGATTCTAGATTTATTATTGGTAAACTAAAGCAATATAATTTTAAAAATATTATTTCTTTTTCATATGGTCCAAAATATAATGACGAAGCAAAAATTGCTAATTTGGTAGCAAAAAAATTAAATATACCGTGGTTTTTTATAGAAACAAATAGTCTTGAAACAAAAAAATTATTTAAATCAGAATTAAGAAAAAAATATTGGAAATTTTCTTCTTATTTATCGAGATCACCAAATATGCAAGAATTTGATTTTATAAATAAAATTGTAAACAAAAAATACATTAATAAGAAATCGGTTATAATAAATGGACAAACAGGAGATTTCATAAGTGGTGGCCATATTCCCAAAAAACTCATAAGCAATAATTCTAAAAAATATATGTTTGAATATATAATAGATAAACATTTTTCATTATGGAGTAATTTAAAAAGCGATAGAAATTTAAACCTTATTGAAGAATCAATAGAAAATAATTTAAAAATTAAGAATATTAATAAAAAAATTCATTATGCATATGTTTATAACTTTTGGGAATGGAAAGAAAGGCAATCAAAATTTGTTATTAATCAGCAAAAAATATACGATTTTTACGAAATTGATTGGGAACTCCCTCTTTGGGAAGGCGAATTAATGGACTTTTGGAAATCTTTGCCATTAAATTATCTTCAAGATAAATATTTATACAAAAAATACCTCCTAGAATGGAATTATTCTAAATTATTTACTGACAAAAAAATAAATACTCCCAGATATGATAGGCAACCAATTAATAGATGGCCTGGCTTTAGTTATTTTATTTTTCTAATTATAACAATAATAGGGTTTTTTGTAAGCAAAAAAACTAAAAAAGTATTATTCAATTATTTAAAATTCTTTGGACACTATTCAAATTATTATTCATCTTATAGTCTAATTCATTTATTAAAAAGAGCAAAAAATTATAGAAATCCTCAATCATTCTTTTCAGAAACATATGCTGATGAATTTGAACAATATTTTAGAAATATAAAATGAGTAAGATTTTATTTGTTTCTAAATTATTTAGTGGATTTGAAATTATATTAAAAATAATGAAATTTCAGCCTTCAGGTTCTCCAACAGCCTATAAACTTATAAATAAATTAAATAAAAGTTATAATCTTAAATTAATTTTTACAGCTAAAAACGATTTAGAAAATAAAAAACTTGATCGCTCAAAATTTATTAAAATTCAAAATTTTAAGAATAGAATAACTATACTTAGCAGTCTTAATTTTTTTTTGTTTAAGAAAGTAAACTTTATTTTCAGAGAACTTTTCCATATTCTTTTTGTTTTTTTTTATATAATTATTTGGAAACCAAAATTAGTTTATATTGGGAATGCTAATATTTTAACTGCTGCACTAATAGCTAGATTTACTAACATCAAGGTTATTTTTAGAGTTATGGGTGTATATGAAAATATGAGAGCGTATCATTTGAAATTAAATCTAAAGGATAAATTATATTTATGGTGTTATAAAAGTAAATTTGATTATGTAATAGTCACTCAAGATGGCTCAGGTGTAGAACCATGGATTAATAAAACTATAAATAAAAATACACATTATAAAATACTTTTAAATGGTATCGACAAGATAAATAATGTTAATTTAAATAAACAAAAAAATTTAGAGAAAATTAATGTTTTATTTGTTGGTAGATTAGAGCCTGAAAAGGGAATAAATGAGCTACTAGAAGTAATTGAAAAAATATATAGGTATAATAAAAAAAAATTTTATTTTAGTATTATCGGCTCAGGTATCTTAAAAAAAAAGGTTATGAGTTTTGTAGAAAAATATCCTAAAGATTTTATAAGTTATACTGAAAAGGTAAGTCATGAAAAAATAAACAGCTATTACTCAAAAAATGATATATATATTTCTTTAAATAAAAGAGGCAGTTTAAGTAATACTTTTTTAGAAGCTTTATCAAATAATTTGTATTGTTTCAGACTCTCAAGTGAAAAAGAGTCTTCAATAGATATTTTTACTGATAGTTTTTTACCTGATGACGTCTCATTAGTCATAGACAGATTTAATATAGTAGATAATTTATACACCAAACTGACAAATATTAATTTAAATGAAATATCTTTATCAAAAGAACGTACCAAAAAGTTTGTAGATTCAAACTTGTATACATGGAAAGAAAGAATAAAAATAGAGATGGAAATTATTAATAGTATTATTTCAAAATTTTAAGAGTATTTTGTAATATTAATTCAAGTTCATTAATTTTTGGAGGTAATTCTTTTTCTCCATAATATTGTGGAGTAGCTAATCTATGTATTGACAAAATACATGTAAAGATTCTATCAAAATATTTACTTTCACTTTTATTTTTTTTTATTTTTTTAAATAAATCTAATATTTTATTATATTTTTTGTTATTGTATAAAGTCTTATCAAGTTGATTAATTGATTTATTTGGTGTTAATAAGTTTTTGTTAAATTTATTTAATTTATCTAATACTCTAATTTTTTTAAAAACAATTATTGATGAATGGTGCAAATTATTATGATCAATATCCTTTCTATTTTTAGAATTAATAAAATTAATTGCCTCAAAACCAATATTTTTCATAAAATTTTCATAATTTTTTAGCGAATATAGATGTATGTAGGGTGCAAAAAAATCATCCATTAGTCTACTAACCAAAATATGTGATGTGTCACCTTTCCCATATATATTTGCAATGTTAATAAAAAATTTATCGATATCATCTGGATTTATTAATTCTCTTATCATTTGGCAAATAAACCATTTAAAAGTCCCTGATCTATAAAAATAACACCAAATAATACCATTTAATTTTGTAGACTGTGCTACATTTAAAAGACCATCTCTAACATTAGAAACATGATGAATGATTCCATTTAAATATATAAAATCAAATTTATCTTTAGGAAGAATTGAATTACACAAATCGAGACGTGCGCTTTCAATTTTTTTTTTGGGATAATTATTACGTTTCCATTTTTTAAAACGAGATACATGCTCTTTGGAAATATCATAATGATAAACTTTTTCTGCCCCTAATTGACTTAATGCCAAGGCCTCTCTTCCAGTGCCCACATTCATACATGTCAAAGATTTGAGTTTTGTTTGACTTATATTAGATAGCTTTAAATCATTTTTTACTACATCTAATCTATTTTTTTGCTCTTTTCTCGTAAAAAAATCATAATAGTGGTTTCCATGAGTGTATTTACCATACACTGAGCCAATATCTCTTGTCATAAATTTTGTATACTTTAATAAATTAATTTGTAAATACAATAAATTATGTGTGGATTTGTAGGAAGTATTAATTTTAATGGTTTAAATGAATCAAGGGAAACAATTAAATACATACTTAAGAAAACTCTACATAGGGGGCCAGATGAAAAAGAGATTTTATCTTTAGAAAATTTTTGTTTTGGTTTTAATAGATTATCAATAGTTGGTTTAAATTCACAATATTCTACTCAACCTCTTAAAATTGGAAACAACATATTACTTTTTAATGGTGAAATTTATAATTATAAAAAACTATATCCATTAGTATCTGAATATATAAAAAATAAAAAAAATTATGGTGATACAGAAATTCTTTTTTATTTATTGAAGAAGTTTGGCTTAAAATTCACATTAAATAAAATTGAAGGAATGTATACTATAGCCTGGATCGATATAAAGAAAAAATCATTAAAATTAATAAGAGATAGAATAGGGGAAAAACCTATTTATTATTTTATGAATGATAATGAATTTTGGTTTGGTTCTGAAATTAAATGTATTACTCTTAGTGGCAAAACGAACAAAAAAATAAATATAGGCATGATTAATGATTATTTTGTAAATGGAAAAATACATGGAAAATTTACATTTTTTGAAGATATATTCGAAATCCAACCAGGTCAAATTCTTCATTTAAATATTGAAAAAAAGAAAATTAAAAAAGAAAATTATTGGAAAATAGAAGATATTTACAAAAAAAAGAAAATTCGAAATTTTGAGAAGGCTAAACATCATCTTAAAGAAATTTTAACTAATAGCACAATAGGAACAAGATTAAATACAGAAGTACCAATTGGTATTTTGCTTTCAAGTGGAGTAGATTCAAATGCAATTCTTGATATTTTAAATAAAAAAAAATTAATTAAAAATCTAAATATTTTTACAGCTAAAAATTCTAATAAGAAAATTGACGAGTCAAAATATGTTGACCAAATTTTGAATAATTATAAAAAAAATTTAACTAAATTTTCAAAAATTTATAAAGTAAAACTGACAAATAATGAAAATCTTAAAATAATAGAGAATTTAACATATTATTACGATGAGCCAATTCCATTTTTGATGAGCCCACTAATTTACAAACTTTGTGAAATGGCTAAAAAAAACAAAATAAAAGTTTTACTAAGTGGTGAAGGGTCAGATGAAATTTTTTTTGGTTACAATCGATTTATAGATACATATAAAAAAATTAAAGATAAAAAAAATAAAAATAAAATTATTGATGAGATTTACTTTGGAAATGGATTAAAAGATAAAAATTTAATTACAGAGTTAACAGGATCAAATAATTTCTCAAAAATGCAATCTTACCTATGGCTTAAGAAAAATTACGATAATTATAATGGACTTAAATTAATGGAGTTTTATAGACAAAAGTATATTTTTCAAAATCTTTTACAAAGAAATGACAGAATTGGAATGAGTCAAAGCATAGAAATAAGAGCGCCCTTTTTGGCATATCAATTATTTGATTTTGCAAATAAATTAGAATTAAATGCAAAATTCCAAAATGGTTTTACAAAATATATCTTAAGAAAAACTTTTTTTAATAAAAATAATAAAAAATTTATGTTCAGCAAAAAAAAATTACCATTTCCAACTTCTCTATATAAATTCTTATATACCAAAAGCTTTAAAGATACTTTAGTTAAATTAATTAATAGTAATAAAAGTTTTTCTAAAAAATATATGAATATTAAAGTTATAAATAATATAATTTCAAATCATTTTGCAAAAAAAAATGATTTTCACAATATACTCTGGAAATTATATGCTTTAGAAATTTGGAATCAGCAAATTCACAAATTATATCCAAAAACTAATCTAGTAAATAAATGAAAATGCTTGGATTTTTCTTTTTTTCTTTTTCATAAAAATCAAAATTCAATTCATCTTTAATTTTATAATTTGAATTTACTATATTCTTTTTTACATCTTCTTTCTTCATTATTTTTTGATTTGAAATCTGATGGAAATAAAAAAACTCTGGCATTACAGTATTTATTTTATTATCAACTAATATCTTACTATTGACTTTATTTATTTCGCATAAAAGTATGCTACTTTTAGGAAAGTGCGCTTTAAATTGATTTAAATATTTTTTTAAAAATTCTTTATTACCATTATTAATTTCATGTAATATAAACCAAAAACAAAAAACAATACTGTGCTCTTTACCAATACCTTTATTTGCTAACTTTTTTTTTATATTATTAATATTAGAAGCTTCTTCTTTAAAAGTATAAAATTTATTATTATTTTTTTTTGTAATATTATTTTTAGTATCTTTAATACTTAATTGTGAATTATCTATACCCACTAAAATAGAATTATGTACTAAATTGTTTAATTTTTTTAAAAAAGTACCATCTCCACAACCAATATCAACATAAGCTGTATCTTTATTTTTAAAATATTTTGTTAATTTATTAATTGCTGCTCCAAAATATTTTCTAGAGTGAACATTACCACTTCCTATAATATTTTCTTTTCTATCGCATTGTACTTTTATTTTAGAACCATTCAACAATTTAGAAAAATTTTCAATGTATTCATGATATGAATGTATAATATGAAAAGAGCTAAATCTTCTTAAAACTTTTTTACCTAAAATTGTACTTTTATAACTATTTTTAGAAAAATTGAGTAATCCAATATTTACCAGATAATCTAATGAGCTCTTTAAATAAAAATTATTTTTTTTTTCTTTTTTAAAGTTAAATTGATTATTGAGAATTTTTTCTATCACTCCATTTTCTGATAAACCTGCAATTATAGGTGTTGCATAATATCCTCTAAGAAGAAAAATTATTTCCTCTCTTGTGTTTAATTTTTTATTTTTCATACTTTTTAATAAAGTTTTTAGCTAGCATAGAAAATTGTATTCTATGAAAATATTTCCCATTTTTAAATGATGCTTCTTTTAATATTCCTTCTTTAACCATCCCTATTTTTAAATTACTTTTAATTGATGATTTATTTGTAATAATTGCTGATGAAGAAATTCTGTTTAAGCCAAGTGTTTTAAAACCATACCTTAATAGTAGTATAAGTGCTTCACTTCCATAACCTTTGCCTTTGTGTTTATTACCTCCTATTAACCTTCCATATGATGCTGATTTATTTACCCAATCTATATTACTAAGTCTTGCATTTCCTATATATTGATTATTTTCTTTCAAACAAATCGCAAACATAACTGAATTAGGAAATTTTTGTAATTTAAAATAATTGTATAGGTCTTTTTCATTAATTGGATATGAAGAAAAAAGATTATCCAATGATGCCTTATCATTAATCCAATCTAACCATCCATTTTTTATATCGGATTTTCTAATCTCTCTTAGATAAACTTTAAAATCGTTATATTTATTTTTCATTTATTTGATGTAATTTTAATATAAATATACTAAAAAATATTGTTTTTAAACACTATATTTAATGTTAAAAAAAAAAATTGGCTTCTTATTACCTGATCTCGGTACAGGCGGTTCTCAATGGGTTATGATTCAATTTGCAAATTATATTTCAAAAAATATAACTAATATCGATTTAGTTACATTAAGCAACAATGGTTCATATAAAAATATTATTTATAAAAAAATAAACATAATTAATCTTTCAAAAAAAAGACTTTTATTTTCTGTTTTAAATTTGATTAAAATAGTAAATGAGAATAAATATGAAACCTTTATTTCATCACAAAGCTATCTTAATTTTGTAACTATAGCAATATTCAAAATATTTAGTAACAAAACAAAAATTATAATTAGAGAAAGTAATACCATATCAAATAAATACGTATTTAAAAATAAATATGAGAAATTTAAAGAATTTATATTTAAAAAATCTTACAATTTTGCAGATATAATAATAGCACCTTCTTTAGGAGTTAAAGATAATTTAATTAATAAATACAAAATTAATTTTAAAAAAATTATCGTAATAAATAATCCAGTTGATTTAAATTTAATAAATAACTTTGCAAATTTAAAGATGCAAACTAAAGATTATGATTTTTTTAAAAAACCAACAATAATTTCAATAGGTAGATTAACCCATCAAAAAAATTTTTCTTTTCTAATTGAGGCATTCTCTGAAATTAATAAATCTAGAAAATATAATTTATTAATATTGGGGGAGGGAACTCTTAAAAAAAATTTATTAAAACAAGTAGCATTCCTTAAACAAAAAAATTCAATTTATTTATTAGGATTTAAAGACAATCCTTTTCCTTATATTAATGCGTCGAGGGCTTTCGTTTTAACTTCTTTATGGGAGGGAATGCCAAATGTGTTATTACAATCCTTAGCTTTAAATACCCCGGTTATATCTTTTGATTGTCAAAGCGGCCCAAGAGAAATTTTAGAAAATGGTAAATATGGTGAGTTAATAAAGATCAATAATAAAGAACAGCTAAAAATTAAAATAGTTGAAGCTTTTGATAATAAACTTAAAAAAAAATATCCTATAAATGAGTTTAAGAAAAAATATGATATTTCTAATATTGGTAAAAAATTAATAGATATAATTTAAATGCAAATATTACATATAATAAGTAATTTAGGGAGAGGTGGTGCAGAAAGCACTCTTTTAAAAGTAATATCTGGTGATTTAAAAAATAACCATAAAATAATATCTTTGAAAAAAGGAGGTCAGTTAAGAAAAAATTTTATATCGCAGAACATAGAATTATTTGAATTACAAACAAATTTATATAACCCATTTTCTTTTTTAAAAATTTTTAAAATTATAAAAAAAATTAATCCAGATTTAATCCAAACATGGATGTACCATTCAGATTTAATTGGTTCTATAGCAAAAATGTTTTATGGTTACAAATGCATTTGGTGTGTTAGAAGTGGAATACTAGATTATAATTTAAATAACTTTAAGACTATAATTACAAGAAAGTTATGTGTTTATTTATCAAAAAAATATGTTGATAAAATAATCTATTGTTCTTACAATTCAATGCATTTTCATCATAAGTTGGGATATAGTAATGGCAAATCAGTATTAATCAATAATGGATATGATTCAAATTTTTTTAAACATATTCCGAATATAAAATCTGATTTTATAAAAAAAAATAAAATTAATAAAGATATTTTTATTTTAGGTATTATTGGAAGAATACATGAGCAAAAAAATCATATTTTTTTTTTAAATTTAATTAAGAATTTAATTGAAAGAAATCAAGAAATTTTTGCCTTGATAATATATCCCGAAATGAAGGAAATATTAAAAAATAAATTAGATATATTTATTTATAAAAATAATTTAGAAAAAAATATTATATTTGTCGACGGCTCTCAAAATATAAATTCATATATAAATATATTAGATTTAAACATTCTTTGCTCCTCTTGGGGTGAGGCATTTCCAAATGTAATATGTGAAACAATGTTATGTAAAGTTCCAAACATTAGTTATGACATAGGTGATGCATCCATAATAATAAAAAATAATGATCATATAATATCAGAATTAAATACTGAATTATTCGCAATGAAAATATTAAAATTTTTAAATTTAAAAAAAAACTCTCCTAATGAATGGTCAACTATAAAAGAAAATGCTAGGAATAATATTTTAAAAAATTATAAAATAAGCGATATGATAAAAAAATTTCAAAAGACTTGGGATAATTATAAGTGAAGAATTCTGAAAAAATAACAATAGAAAATTTTGGTAAAGAATGGAAAGAATTCAATCAGAAAGATTTATCAATTATTGAAAATAAAGATATGTTTGAAAAATATTTTAAAATATTGCCATCAAATTTAATAAACAAGGATTCTATTATTTTAGATGCTGGTTGTGGATCAGGAAGATGGGCCTATTTTTTTGCTCCAAATGTAAAATCAATTTACTGTTTAGAGCCATCGAATGCTATTGATGTCGCTAAATCATATCTTAATAAATTTAAAAATATTATTTATATTAAAAAATCAATTAAAGAAATCTCTATTCCAGATAACTCAATAGATTTTTGCTACTGTCTAGGTGTATTACATCATACTCTCGAAACAGAAAAAAATTTAAATATTTTAGTAAATAAATTAAAATCAAAATCTCCTTTATTGCTTTATATTTATTATAATTTAGAGAATAGAAGTATATTTTACAAATTTTTATGGTACTTATCTATTCCGTTTAGATTACTAATAAGCAGATTGCCATTCAGAATAAAAATTTTAATTACAAATCTTATAGCTTACGTAGTTTACTATCCTATTAGTAGAATTTCTAAATTAATGGACATATTAGGTATCAATTCAAATTTTATGCCTTTATCCTATTATAAAAATAAAAGTGTAAAAATTCTTAAGAATGATTCTATGGATCGATTTGGAACAATAATTGAAAAACGATTTTCTAAAAAACAAATAATCAAAATGATGAAAAAAGTTGGTTTAAATAATATTACTTTTAGTGATACTCAACCTTTTTATTGTGTAATTGGCTTTAAAGAATAATGTGTGGATTATCAGGATCACTTTATTTTGAATCTGAAAAAGCTAATATAAATATTTCAAGAAAAATGATCTCTGAATTACATCATAGAGGTCCTGATAATTTAGGAGAATTATACATAAAAAATGATGGATTAATATTTAATCACACTAGACTTTCAATTATTGATACATCTGATCAGGGAAATCAGCCTATGACTAGTTTTTCTGGAAGATGGTCAATGATATTTAATGGTGAGATTTACAATTATAAAAAAATTCAAAATAATATTTTGCAATCATACAATTTATATCTGAAAGGAAAGTCAGATAGTGAAATTTTATTATCCGCAATAGAAAATTTAGGATTAGAAAAAACAATTCAAATAATTGATGGAATGTTTGCCATATGTCTATGGGATTCAAAAGAAAAAAATCTGTACTTAATAAGAGATAGGATTGGTGAAAAACCACTTTATTATTCTTTTAATGACGAATCTATAATTTTCGCTTCCGAATTAAAAAGTTTTTCAAATCTTCCAAATTTTCAAAAATCTTTATCAATAGAAGCTTTAAATTTTTTATTAAAAATTGGATTTATACCTTCAAATAAATGTATCTATAAAAATATTAATAAATTAATTCCAGGAGAAATTTTAAAAATAAATAAATACGATAAAAAAATTATCAAAAGAAAATATTGGGATATTAAAAATATAATTAGCACTGGAACAAATACGGCTTCAGATAATATTGATAATATTGAAAATTTAATTAATGAGTCTGTAAAGGATAGACTTAACTCAGATGTACCAATTGGGACTTTATTATCAGGAGGTATAGACTCATCATTGATTACTTATTATGCACAAAATAATTCCATCAATAAGATAAAAACATTTAGTATTGGTTTTAACGAAGACACTCATGATGAAAGTTTGAATGCTAAAGAGGTGGCAAATTTTTTAAATACAGATCATAATCATTTATATTTTGAGAAAACTGATATCATTAATTTTTTACCAAAAATTCATAAAGTATTTTGTGAGCCAATAGTAGATAGTAGCCAGATACCTACTTTTTTAATTTCTAAATTAATAAGCAATCATTTGAAAGTTGCATTATCTGGTGATGGTGGAGATGAGTTATTTGGAGGCTATAATCGACATATATATTTTACGATATTAAAAAAACTAAATTTGCTTCCTAATTTCATTAAAAAATTACTTTTTAGCAAAAATAATTCAAAAATTTTAAAAACCTTATCTTATTTATTATCTGCAAAGATTGGTGAACCAGAAACTAACACTCATGATAAAATAATAAAATTTTTTAATGTTATTCAAAACTCTCCTAAAGATATTAATTATATAAATGTAATATGTAATAATAATTCCTTAAATATTTTAGAAAGAGATTTTAATCATGATTTAATTTTAGAAAATGAAATTAAAACAACTAATCATTTACAAGATTTATTAATAAATGATTTAAATTTCTATCTTCCTGATGATATACTAACAAAAGTTGATAGAGCTTCTATGTACAATAGTATTGAAATTCGCTCACCTTTTATAAGTAGAAAATTAGTAGAAACCTCATTTTTGTTAAATAATAGAAACAAAATTAGAAACTTTAAAGGTAAAATAGTTCTGAGAAAATTAATGGAAAAAAATTATAACAATCGCTTAGCTAATTTGCCCAAAAAGGGATTTTCTATTCCACTTAAGAAATGGATTAGAGGTGATTTAAATTATTGGGCTAAAGATATATTTTTTTCTAAATCTAAATGTTCGCATTTTTTTAATAATAAAATGCTAAATCAGATTTGGCACGATTTTAATTATAATAATATTGATTACTCAGAGCAAATATGGTCAATAATTGTATTTAAACAATGGTATGAAAATCAGTAATAATTATTTTTTTTTATTCTTTGCATTAATTTTATTTTTATTCATTAATATATTTTTACTATATTATGCTAATGGTCTTAAATCCTTTTTAATGGGTGCAGACTCTTACTCATACATAAATCCAGCACTAAATTTTCTTGAAAATGGAAATCTCCAATATTCCAATGGAGAACTGATGCATAATAATACTCCATTATATTCAATTTTTTTATCAATTTTTATTTTAATAGATAAGGATTTTTACTATCTCTATATAATATTATCTCAATTAATAATGCTATTACTTATTGCTGTAATTACAGTAAAGTCTTTTAATATAAAAAGCATATTTATTAAAAATTTTTTTTTTATTTTAATAATTTTTAATCCTAATTTAGTAATTTCATGCCATTTATGTCAAACTGAAATATTATATACTCTTTTATTTATCTTAAGTTTCTATTTTTTGTTAAACTTTATCAATAATAATAATTTCAAAAATTTGTTTTTTTGTTCAGTATTTATCGGATTAGCAACTTTAACTAGACCAATTGGGGTTTATATTTTTTATATATTTACATTTATTTTATTACTCAATATTTATCTTAATAATAAAAGTAAATATATGTTGCTTAAATTTCTTTCTTTTATATTAATTTTTTTTGTTATTTTAGCAATTTGGTCAATAAGAAATTATTATTTTTTTGGAATTTTTTTTATTTCATCAAATAGTGGATATTATTCTTATGATAATTTAATTCAATTATTTAAGATTTCTTATAATTTATCAGAAAGTGATGCAATTTTAAAAGTAAATGATTATTATTTATCATTAAACAACAATCTAGATTTAAATTCTTTTTGCATAATGAATATTAGAGATTTAAAATGTAAAGAGTTCTTTTTTAATGGTTTCATAAGTTATGTTATTAATTCAAATTTTTTTGTATTATCCAAAGCTCTTATTTATTCCTTTGTTAATACATATTTAACTGGTGGAGCTACAAATTTTAGTAATTATTTAAATCTTGGAATTGGAAATAATGTTCATAGTTTTTATATTAGTAAATTATCTTTCAATAATTTATTAATTTTGTTACAATCTTTTAACATTCCTTATTTATTAATTTTTATAATGACCACATTATATTCTATATTAACTAAAATTATAGCTTTAATGGGTTTTATTTATTTATTGATAAACAAAAATTATAAAATACTATTTATATTAATTACTATATTAACAACTTATACAATTTTATTTTTGTTTGTAGGAAATTCAAGATTTAGAGTACCATTAGAACCTTTAATTTTATTTTTTACAATTAATGGTTTATTGTTTTTAAGAATAATTAAAAAATGAAAAATATACTTATATTAGGGTCTAACGGATTTATCGGTTCATCTATTAAAAAGTATTTAAAAAATTATAATTTTCGTATTTGTTTTGACAAAGGTAGAAAAAATTATGATTTGTTGAATTTAAATAATATGAAAAAAATTATTAATAAAAATAATCCTGATATTATAATTAATTGTTTAGGAGTTGTAGGAGGTATTCAATGGGGAATAAAAAATAAAAAAAAAATTTTATTTGAAAACAATCAATTGATTCTTAATTTATTTAAATCTTTAGAGAAGAAAGATTTAATACTAATAAATTTAATTGCAAATTGTATCTATCCATTTAAGTATAATTTTTATCAAGAAAAAAATATTTTTGAGGGAGAAATTCACCCTTCAGTATTTGCTTATGGTATGACAAGAAGAAATTTACTCTCTTATTCATTAATTTTAAATGAAGTAAGCAAAATACAATCTAAAAACTTAGTTCTTTCAAATGTCTATGGGCCTGGAGATCATTTTGATGAATATAGGTCACATGCTTTGGGAGGACTAATTAATAAGTTCTACAAAGCCAAAAAAAATAATTTGAATGAAATAGAAATATGGGGATCAGGTACTGTAAAACGTGATTGGTTATACATCGATGATGTTTGTAGTGCAATTTTAAAAGTAATATACAATCTTAAAAATACACCTGAAATAATAAATGTTGCCTCAGGCCAATGTATTAGTATAAGAAGTTTAGCAAGTAAAATTAGACGAAATTTAGGTTTTAGAGGGAAAACTAAATATAATAATAAATATCCTGATGGAGATCCTATAAAAAAATTTTCAACATCTTTAATAAAAAAAACAATTAATTGGGAACCTCATGTTTCTATTGATGATGGTATAAAAAAAACAATAAAATATTACTTAAAAAAAAATGGATAAAAATAAGATAAGAAATAATTGTAATGTTTGTGGAAATAAAAACATTATTGATATTATTAACTTAGGTAACCAGCCCTTTGCAGATACTTTTATACCAAAATCCAGATTAGATGAACATGAAGACATTTATCCTCTTATTTGTCAACTCTGTAAGAAATGTAAAAATATTCAGTTAAAATATAAAACTGATCCAAATAAAAGATATAATGATTTTGAATATTCATATACTTCATCTAATTCTAATTTTGCCACAAATCATTGGAATGAATATTTTAATACAATTGAAAAAAAAAAATATATTCAAAAGAATTATAAAGTTTTAGAAATAGGCTCTAATGATGGATATTTACTTAATCATTTTAAAAAATATACCAATAATATTGTTGGTCTTGATGCGTCAAAAAAAATGACATTATTAGCAAATAAAAAAAATATTTTTACAATAAATGGTTTAATGGATCAAAATTCTAAAAATAAAATTACTACGTATTACAATAAATTTGATTTAATTATTGCCAACAATGTAATAAATCATATGGATGAATTAAAAATATCTATTAAGATGATTAAATCTCTTTTAAGTTCAAAAGGAGTTTTTGTATTTGAGCAACCTTATTGGCTTGATACTATTAAAACAATTAAGTATGATCAAATTTATCATGAACATATTACGTATTTTACAGTCAGCCTTGCCAAAAGTATTGCTAAAATTATAAATATAAAGTTTTTTGATTTCGAAATTGTTAATTATCATGGAAAATCCATAAGGTTTTATTTTACATTAAATACAAATAAAGATTTAATTACACAAAAAAATAAAATACAAAAACAAATATTTTTGGAAAGAAAGAAAAACCTTTTTAATGTTTCTTTTTATAATAATTTCCAAAAAAAAATTATTAATCATCGCAATATTATTCTTGAAAAAATATTAAATTATAAAAATAAAGGATATAATATAATTGCTGTTGGCGCTGCTGCAAAATCAAATACATGGTTAAATTTTCATAATTTAGATAGCAATATAATCAAGTATATTACTGATAAATCACTAAATAAAAAAAATAAATTTACACCAAAATCTAGAATTAAAATTGTTGATGATATAATTATTAAGAAAGAAAAAAAACCAGTTATTATAATTCTAACTTGGAATATTTATGAGATATTAAAAAAAAAGATTTTAAAAATAAACAAGAATTCAAAGTTTATAAAGGCTTAGTATGGAAATAAGAGATTTAAAAATTGATTTTAAAGATAATAGGGGGACAATATCTGATTTATTTTATGATACAAATATTAATCATGTAGCTGATATTAGAACTTATAAAAATTGTATTAGAGGTAATCATTACCATAAAGAAACTACTCAACATATTTATGTATACAAAGGTTATTTAGAATATTGGTACAGAAACCTTAATTCAAAAGAACCGCCAAAAATGATATTAGTAAAAGAAAATCAAATTGTCTCTACGCCCCCTTTAGAAGTTCATGCACTTAAAATAACTCAATTAAATTATTTTATAGTATTTGCAACAGGGCAAAGAGGTGGTAAAGATTATGAAAGTGATACTTTTAGAGTTGATCCAATAATAAAATAAATGTCAAAGAAAGCTATAATAACAGGAATTACAGGACAAGATGGTTTTTATTTATCAGATTTATTATTAAAGCAAAATATTCAAGTAATAGGTATAAAAAGAAGAACCTCTCTTATAAATTCTACCGCCCGCATTGATTCTTTAATCAATAATAATAACTTTAGTGTTGTTCAGGGTGATTTATCTGATTCTTTTTTTTTAAATAATTTAATTAATCAAAATAAGCCTGATTATATATTTAACTTAGCTGCTATGAGTCATGTTAAAACAAGTTTTGATATTCCAATACATACAGGAGATATTAATGCTATCGGAACAATTAGACTTCTAGATGCAATTAGGACTAATAATTTATCAAACAAAACTCGGTTTTATCAAGCATCTACATCAGAAATGTTTGGTAATAATTCCAAAAAAAAATTAAATGAACAATCAAAACTTGAGCCAGTTAGTCCGTATGGCGCATCAAAACTCTATGCTTATAATATAACTAAAATTTATAGACAATCCTATAATATATTTGCTTGCAATGGAATATTGTTTAATCATGAGAGTCCATTAAGAGGTGAAACATTTGTAACAAGAAAAATAGTAAGAGGAGCTGTATCAATAGTTAAAAACAAATCATCATTTATTGAATTAGGAAATTTGAATTCGGTGAGAGATTGGGGTCACGCTAAAGATTATTGTGAAGCAATGATTAAAATTATTATGTATAAAAAACCAGATGATTTTGTAATTAGCTCAGATAAAGTATTCTCAGTGAGAGAATTTTGTAAAAAAGTATTCAATTATCTTGGTTTAGAGATTAAATTTGTTGGGAAAGGTTTAAATGAAGTAGCTATTGTAACAAAAAGTGAAAAATATCCGCATCTCATTAATAAAAAAATAATTAAAGTTAATAAAAAATATTTTAGACCTTTAGATCTTAATTATTTAAGAGGAAATTCTGCTAAAGCAAAAAAAATCTTAAAATGGAAACCAAAAATTAATATTGACCAACTAGTTTCTGAAATGATTAACTACGATTTAGATTTAATTGACTAAATTTTATGAAAGATTTAACACTAATAATGCCAGCTAAAAATGAATTACCATGTATGGATTATGTATTATCTGGTCTTGAAAAAATTAATTCTGATATAAATGTATTAATTGTTGTTGACAATGAAGATGACAATACTCTTCAAATATCAACTTCAAAATATAAACTAAATATTGATTTTTTTGTAACTAATATACCTGGTTTTGGTAATGCCATAAAAATTGCAATAAACAAAGTTCAAACTAAATATGCTTGTGTATTTAATGCAGATGGTTCATTTGATCCTGGTTCATTAAATTTAATGTATAGCAAAATTAATGAATATGATTATATTTTTTGCTCTAGATATCAAAAAGGCGGATATAGTGATGATGACACTTATTTAACATACATTGGAAATTTTTTTTTTACAAATCTGTCTAAGATTTTATTTAAATCTAATATTTCTGACATATTGTACTTTTATTTTTTAGCACATACCAATGAATTAAAAAAACTGACACTTACTTCTACTGATTATTGTGTTGCTTTAGAAATACCATTAAAGGCAGTAATAAATAAAAATAAGATACTATGTCTTCCGTCTCATGAAAGAAGTAGATTTAGTGGAAAGAAAAAAGTTAGAGAATTCGTAGATGGTTTTAAGCTATTAAAATATTTAATTAGATTTTATATATCACAAACTTAGCTTTTTAAAATAAGATAAGAAATTCTCTAAATCAGGTAAGTCCTCTATTTTTTTTGAAGAAGTTAAGTTTAATTTTAGACCTTTGCATTCGCTTTTTGAATTTATTAATTTAATTAACTCACCAATATTCGTATCTTGTTTCGATCCAAATTCGATAACATCTGTAAATTTTTCAAAATTTTCAATGAAAAATTGTGAAAATTGGTCAATACTAATAGGATTTATTCGTGTTTCTTTATCTAAATAAATTTTTCTTGATTTTAGAATATCATAAATAATTCCTCTATTACTCATTTCAGAATGTAAAACTGGTAATCTTATAATTAAATTTTTGGAATTATGTTTTAAAACTAGTTCTTCACACAATTTTCTATTTTTCCCATATGTATTATTTTCAATTCTAGATGATATACTACTGATTAATATTATTCTTTCATTTGAAAAACTTTTTAGTATCTTATTTGTTTTAGATACTGATTCCCTATAATCTATTTCTGGAGATTTAAATGATTCAAATTTTTTACTTGAATTAGCAGCATGAATTATTGTTTCGAATTTATTTTTTAGATCATTAAAATTATCATTTCTACCACAGATTGTAACATTATAAAATTTACTTAAATACAAATTTAAACTTGAACCTACTAAGCCCTTACCACCTATTAAAAGTATTTTATTGTTCATAAAATTTTAATTTAGTTTAAACATGATTTACAATATTTATGAATATTAAGATAGCAATAATTGGTCAAGGATATGTTGGCCTTCCACTTACTAACCAATTATCAAAATATTTCAAGATAGTTGGTTTTGATACTGACAAAAAAAAAATAAATAATTTAAAAAAAAATAAAAAACTTGATGAGTTAGGCTTTAAAAAATTAGATTTTTTTAAAAATATAATTTTTACTTCAAATATTTCAAATACTGTTGACTGCAATTTTTATATTATATGCGTACCTACACCAGTCAATCTCAAAAATTTACCAGATTTTTCAAACATAAAAAAAGCAATAAAATTGATATGTAAAGTTATTAAACCAAATGATACAATTGTTTGTGAGAGTACTTTTTTTCCTGGTACTTCTAAAGAAGTAATTATTCCATTAATTGAAAAATATTCAGGATTAAAATGTGCCACAAATTCAAAATCTTTAAATTTTAAAAATACCAATCACTTTTCTTATGGTTATTCACCTGAAAGAATTAATCCTGGTGATAAAAAGTACAAATTAAATAATATTGTAAAGATTGTCTCAGCATCTAATACTGTAACACTCTCTTTAATTACCAAAGTATATAAAAAAATTATAAAAGCTGGAATATTTAAAGCTGAAAGTATTGAAATTGCTGAAGGTTCAAAAGTAATTGAAAATATACAAAGAGATATAAATATAGCTCTCGTTAATGAACTTAAAATTATTTTTGATAAATTAAATATAGATATTAATAAAGTTTTAAAAGCGGCAGGAACTAAATGGAATTTCTTGAAATTTAAACCTGGATTAGTAGGCGGGCATTGCATAAGTGTTGATCCATACTATTTGGCCTTTAAATCAAAAAAAGTTGGATATAATCCTAGGGTATTACTTTCAGGAA
>CACEMP010000018.1 GCA_902560675.1 uncultured Alphaproteobacteria bacterium
TTCCCAACTTAGTGAAGAAGTATTATCTTCAAACTCATTTAGGCTTTTATTTATTTTTTTCAAATTTGAAAGCCTTGTATTAAGATTTTTAATTGATTCTTCTATTTCATTAATGGCTTTTGATGGATCATAATTCGGCTTAGAGTAAGGAAAAAGCTGAAAAATACTACTATCCATAGCTTTTTTTAATATTTTGCTTACCTCTTGGTCAAAATCTAAATTTAATATCATTTCAATTTTGTCTTCTTTGTGAGGAGAATTTTGAAAAAACTCTAAAAAATTAATTTGCTCAGAATTAAGCAAATTAGCATTTTTAAATATTAAATATAATTCATTCCTAATATTATGCTGATTTAAATACGTACTAATAAAAGAAATAATCTGTTTTTCAATTAATGGATTTAAATCTTTGTTTGTCTTAGATTTAAAAATATTTTTTTTATATTTAATTTTATTAAAAAATAAATTTTTAAATTCATTCTTGTAGAAATATTTTATTTTTTTATCCTCTATGGTTTCAATAATATCATCAAGATATTTATCATAAGTTATTTTGTTGTCAGGTTTAGATAAATCTATTGTAGATGAAGTTTGTTCAAATATAAAATCTACTAATGATTTAGGATTTTTCAAAATTTTAATAAAATCAGATAGTGAATTATTATTAATATAGTTATCGGGATCAAAGTTTTTTGGAAGAATTATAAATTGTAAATATTTTTGAGGTGTTAAAAATTTGAGAGATAAAAGAGCGCTTTTTAAAGATGCTCTTATTCCTGATTCATCACCATCAAACATAATAGTTGGTTTTTTTGTATATTTCCATGATAATGATAATTGATTTTCTGTCAGGGCTGTCCCAAGTGGGGCAACAGTAGTTTTAATTCCTTTTTGATAAAGACTTATGACATCCATATAACCTTCACAAATAAGCATATTATTTTTTTTTCTTATTTCATGCTTAGCATTGTTGAGATTGTAAAGTATTTCCCTTTTTTTGAAAAAATAACTTTCTGGAGAATTAATATATTTTGGATTAGAGTCATCTAAAACCCTGCCTCCAAAACCAATAACTTTATTTTGAATATTAAATATAGGAAAGATTAATCTATTATAAAAAAAATCTTTAAATTTTTTATTTTTATCTAACTTAACAATGTTACTTTTCAAAATATCCTGATCTTTGAAATTACAATCTTTTAAAAATTTATACAAAGAAGTATCCTTATTATTTGAATAGCCTAATTTAAAATGCTCAATTGTTTCGATAGATATAGATCTTTTATTTAAATATTCTTTGCATTTAATATTATTATCCAAATTCTTTTGGAACCATTTGGTCGATGTTTCTAATATCTTATCAACAACTTCATTTTCTTTAAATCTTTTAAAACTATCTCTTGAAATTATAATTCCAGCCGATTTAGCAAGTTCTTGAACTGCATCAGGAAATGTATAGTTATAAAGATCAGTGTATAAGGTAAAAATATCTCCTTTTGCACCACAACCAAAACAATAAAAGGAGCCTAAATCATCGTTAATTTTACATGATGGAGTTTTTTCTTCATGAAAAGGACAGCAACACCAATTATCTCCACCCTTTCGAATAATCTTAACTTTTTTTTCAAATTCAGATGATAGTTTAATTTTTGTTTTTATATTCTCTAAATCATTCTTAGTAAATGACATTATTTTACTAGACTAGATTTAGAAATTTTTCCTGCTATTCCCATATCAATTTGTCCCATAAATTCTGATTTAATAATTTTCATTAAATTACCCATATCTTTAATTGAGGTAAAATTATTTTCTTTGATAATTTTTTCAATAATTTTTCTTGTTTCTTCTTCACTTTTTTGTGAGGGCAAGAATTCTTTAATTATATTAATTTCAGTCTTTTCTTTTTCAATTAAATCGTTTCGATTCGCTTTTTCAAAAGCTTCTATTGAGTCTTTTCTTTGTTTTACTAAGTGCTGAAGTAATGAAACTATATCAGCATCTTCTAAACTTATTTGCTTTTGTCTAAGAGATATTTGCTTATCTTTTATAGCACTCCTAACTAATCTTAAGGTATTTATTGTATTACTGTCTTTTTCTTTTAATGAAATTTTGTATTTTTCATCAATTTTATCAATCAAATTCATTTGCTAAAACTTTCCATAAATTTAAAATTAAATATTTATAATACTAATATAATTCTTATTATTAATTTCAACTAATCCTTGACTAGACTAGTATAAATGCCTACTAAATGTCATTTTGCTCTATCAAAAACTAATGGAAGGCTTAAAAAAAACATCTCATATAAATACCAAATCTGCAGTTTTAATATTGGAAAATGGTGAAATATTGTGGGGTTATGGGTTAGGAGCCAAAAAAGCTGTTATTGGTGAATTATGCTTTAATACCTCTCAAACAGGGTATCAAGAAGCTTTAACTGATCCATCTTATGCAAAACAAATTATAACCTTTACTTTTCCACATATAGGCATTGTTGGAACTAACTCTGAAGATTTAGAATCTAGTAAAATCTATGCTGATGCTTGTATAATAAATCAACCGCCAAATTTTCATTCTAATTGGAGAGCGGATAATGATATTAATTCTTTTTTTATTCATAATGATATTCCTTGTTTATATGGAGTTGATACTAGATATTTAACGAAAAAATTATCTGATGAAGGCGCAAAGAAAGCTGCTTTAATATATTTTGGAGATAAAAAATCATCATTAGATGCCTTAAAAGATGAAATAAAAAAATGGTCCGGATTAGAAAATTTAGATTTAGCAAAATTAGTATCTACTGAAAAAAAATATGAATGGGATAAAGGCACTTGGTCAAAGGAAAGTAAAAAAAATAATAAAAACAAATATCGGGTTACATGTTTAGATTTTGGAATAAAGCAAAATATATTAAGAAATTTTCATGAATTTAATTTAAAACCTACTATTTTAAATCTTTCAAGTAGCTATGAAGAAATAATTAGTACTAATCCAGATGGTATTTTTTTATCTAATGGGCCAGGGGATCCATTTGCTACTAGTCAAAAAATTATTGGTGTCCTTAAAAAATTAATTGAAAAGCAAATCCCTATCTTTGGTATATGTTTAGGTCATCAAATTTTAAGTCTAGCTTTAGGAGCTAAAACAAAAAAAATGTTTCAAGGGCATAGAGGATCAAATCATCCTGTAAAAAATTTAACAAATAATTTTGTTGAAATTACATCTCAAAACCATGGATTTGAAGTGGATAGGAATACTTTTTCAAATGATATTATTGAAACACATATTTCTTTATTTGATGGTACTAATGAGGGATTAAGGCATAAAAATCTTCCTGTTTTTAGTGTTCAATACCATCCAGAAGCATCACCTGGACCTCATGATAGTCATTATCTATTTTCTGATTTTTATAATTTAATAACAAAACATGCCAAAAAGAACTGACATTAATAAAATTTTAATTGTTGGAGCAGGACCAATAGTTATTGGGCAAGCTTGTGAATTTGATTATTCAGGGGCACAAGCTTGTAAATCATTAAAAGATGAAGGTTATGAAATTGTATTGATTAATTCAAATCCTGCAACAATTATGACTGATCCAGAATTAGCTGATACAACATATATTGAACCTATTACCAAAGAATTTGTTGAAAGAATTATTAAAATAGAAAAACCTGATGCTTTACTACCAACGATGGGAGGTCAAACAGCTTTAAATGTTTCAATGGAGTTATATAAAAGTGGAATATTAAAAAAATCAAATGTTAAAATGATTGGAGCAAATCCTAAGGCTATTGAGCTAGCCGAGGATAGGCAGAAATTCAAAGATGCAATGAGAGAAATTGGTTTAAATTGTCCAAAAAGTTATGTCGTAAATAATCTAAAAAAAGCCATAGATATTAAATCTGAATTAGGCCTACCTTTGGTTATTAGGCCCAGCTTTACC
This sequence comes from uncultured Alphaproteobacteria bacterium, assembly GCA_902560675.1. Taxonomy (GTDB): domain Bacteria; phylum Pseudomonadota; class Alphaproteobacteria; order HIMB59; genus CACPNW01. Next base: position 3,950 of record CACEMP010000018.1, read on the forward strand.
TTAGGAGGTACTGGTGGGGGAGTGGCATACAATGATAATGAGTTTTTAAAACTTTGTGAAAGAGGTCTAAATGCGAGTCCTACTAATCAAATATTAGTTGAAAAATCTGTATCTGGTTGGAAAGAATTTGAAATGGAAGTTGTTAGAGATAATAAGGATAATTGTATAATTGTTTGTGCTATTGAAAATGTAGACCCAATGGGTGTACACACTGGTGATAGTATTACTGTTGCACCTTCCTTAACTTTAACTGATAAAGAGTATCAAGTCTTAAGAAATGATAGCATTAAAGTTCTTAGAAAAATTGGTGTAGATACAGGTGGCTCTAACGTTCAATTTGCAATTAATCCTGACAACGGTGACATCAATGTTATAGAAATGAATCCTAGGGTTAGCAGGTCATCTGCTTTAGCCTCAAAGGCAACTGGTTTTCCAATAGCTAAAATAGCAGCAAAACTTGCAGTTGGTTATACTTTGGATGAATTAGAAAATGATATTACAACAACAACTCCTGCAAGTTTTGAACCAACTATTGATTATGTAGTAACTAAAATTCCAAGATTTACATTTGAGAAATTTGCCGGGGCTAACTCTTATTTAACTACTTCAATGAAATCGGTTGGTGAAGCAATGAGTATAGGAAGGTCTTTCAACGAGTCACTTCAAAAAGGATTTAGTTCTTTAGAGTATGGTCTCTATGGATTAGATAAACCTCAGAATGTGGGTGAATTAAATTCAAATATAATTGAGGAGCTTAAATTACAATCTTCACAGAGATTGCTAATTGTTGGTGAGGCACTTAGAAAAGGACATACTATTGAGGAAATTCATAATGCAACCAAGTACGACAAATGGTTTTTAAAACAAATAAGTGATTTAGTAGATTTAGAAAATCTTCTATCAAAAAATAAATTAAATAGGGATATTATTTTACTTGCTAAAAAGAATGGTTTTTCAGATAAAAAAATATCTGCGTTACTAAATATACAAGAAAGTGAAATAAGAAATTTTAGGGATAAAAACAAAATAAATCCTGTATATAGATTAGTTGATACCTGCGCAGGAGAATTTAAATCTAAAACGCCATATCTTTACTCAACTTATGATTGGGAATTTGAAAACAAAAAATTTTGCGAATCAAATCCAACGAATAAAAATAAAGTTATAATTCTAGGGGGTGGACCAAATAGAATTGGCCAGGGAATAGAGTTTGATTATTGTTGTGTTCACGCTGTTTATGCATTGAAAGAAAAGGGAATTGAAACAATAATGATAAATTGTAATCCCGAGACGGTATCAACTGATTATGATACTGCAGATAGATTATATTTTGAACCTTTATCAGCTGAAAGTGTGATTGAGATATTTAAAAAAGAATCTCTTAATGGTAACGTTTTAGGTGCATTTGTTCAATTTGGTGGTCAAACACCTTTAAAAATTGCTAAAGAAATTGAGTCGGCTGGAATAAATATTATTGGGACTTCCACTGAAGCAATAGATCTTGCAGAAGATAGAGATAGATTTAGTGAAATTTTAAATGAATTAAAAATAAATCAACCTAAAAATGGCTTTGCAAATTCAGTGAAGAAGACAATTCAAATTGCTCAAAGTATAGGTTATCCTGTGTTAATAAGACCTTCATATGTTCTTGGGGGTAGAGCAATGCAAATAGCTTATGACTCTGACAATCTAAATAATTTTGCAAGAGAAGCTATGGACGCATCTTCTAATAATACAATCCTTATTGATGAATATCTTGAGAATGCTAAGGAAATAGATATCGATATTATCAGAGACAAACATGGTGAAATTTTTGTTGCTGGTATAATGGAACATATTGAGGAAGCAGGAATACATTCTGGAGATAGCGCTTGTTCACTACCACCTTATTCAATTAATAAAGATACTCAGAATAAAATAATTGATTGGGTAGAAAAAATTGCAAATAAAATTAATGTTGTTGGACTAATGAATACTCAATTAGCATTAAAATATGATAAAATTTATGTTCTAGAGGTTAATCCTAGAGCAAGTCGCACTGTTCCATTTGTGGCAAAGGCAAGAGGGCTGCCAATTGCTAAAATTGCAGCAAAGGTTATGATGGGCGATAGTTTAAAAGATATTCTTGAAAATTATAATGTTGTTGAGTTATCTACTTATAATGTCAAGGAGTCAGTATTCCCTTTTAATAAATTTGATGGTGTTGATTTAATTTTAGGTCCAGAAATGAAATCTACAGGAGAAGTTATGGGCATAGATAAGACATTTCTCTCCTCTTATATAAAAAGTCAAATTGCATGTGGTAATATATTACCATCAAAAGGAAATGTTTTTATTTCAATTGATGATGATAATAAAGAGGGAATTATTGATACTGCAAAAAAGTTAAAAAAAATGAAATTTACTTTAATTGCAACAAAGGGGACCTCGAAGTTTCTTAATGACAAAGGTATAGTCACAAATAGAATAAATAAAGTAAAAGAAGGAAGTCCACACATTGTTGATACTTTAATTAAAAATGAAATTGATCTTGTAATAAATACAACAAAATCTCAATCCTCAATAAAAGATAGTTATAGTATAAGAAGAACTTCTTTAATGTATAATATACCCTATTACACAACTATTGCTGGTGCAAAAATTGCTGTTGAAGCAATAGAACATATGGAAAAAAACGATTTTAAGATAAAGAGTTTGCAAAGTTTAAATTAATTTTATTGACTTAAAAAAATAAATAAAACATCATATACAAATGAATAAAATTCCAATGACACCTGAAGGATACTTAAAACTCCAAGTTGAGCTAAAAAAATTAACATCAGAAGATAGACCTAATATTATTTCAGCAATTGCGGAGGCTAGAGGGCATGGGGATTTATCTGAAAATGCAGAATATCAGTATGCTAAAGAGCAACAAAGTCTAATAGAAGGTAGAATATCTGATTTAGAGGGTTCAATTAGCAGAGCGGAAGTAATTGATATAAAAAATATGAGTGGAGAAGATATAAAGTTCGGAGCAACAGTTGAAATAGAGGATGATGATAATGGTAAAAAACAAAAATATCAAATTGTTGGAGAATATGAAGCTGATATAGAAAATAAAAAAATATCAATTAAAAGCCCTCTAGGAAGAGGTTTAATTGGAAAATCAAAAGATGATAATGTTGAAATTAACAGTCCAAAAGGTATGAAAAGTTATACAATTTTATCTGTAAAATACATTTGAATATAAACAATCCAAAAATCTGGACTTTAACCGATGGATCAAAAGGTATGGTAAGTCAGGTTTTGGGTTTGGCTTTTCAATTGAGTAATGATGTTACGGAAATTGAAACAGATGTTATTTTTCCTTGGAGTAAATTACAGCCTGGATTATTACCAATTTCTAAATGGATATTTAGAAATCAAATACCAAATAATTTACCAGACATAATCATTAGTTGTGGTAGAAAAAGTGTTTACTTATCTTTATATTTGAAAAATAAATATTCAAAAATTATCAATATTCATATTCAAAATCCAAAAATTTCTCCAAAAAAATTTTCATACATTGTCGCTCCTAATCATGATAATTTTGTAGGCAATAATATTTTAAATTCTATAGGAGCTCTTCATAATTTTAGAAGAATAAATAATTTAAAACAAAATTCAGAAAATAATAATAAACATTTAGTATCATGTATAATTGGTGGAGAAAATAACCATTATATTTTTGGAAAAAAAGAAGCAAATAATCTTTGCAATAAAATTAAAAAATTAAAAAGAAATAATAGTAACCTAGAATTTTTTATAATTTCTTCTAGACGTACAAATGAGATAATTAAAGGAATAATAAAAGATGAATTAAGTTCAATATGTAAGATTTGGTTGGGAGAAGGCAAAAACCCTTATGAGTATGCTTTACATAACTCAAAATTTTTTATTATTACCTCAGATTCTACATCAATGATTTCAGAGGCTTCAATATCAGGTATGCCAATTTATATTTATCAACTTCCATTCAAAAGAAAAAGCATTAGATTTGAGAGTTTTCATCAAGAGTTTAAAAGTTTGAATATAACAAGAGATTTATCCTCAACTAATACATTAGAAACATGGAGTTATAATAATTTAGATGAAAGTAAAAGAATCGCTGGAATTATAAAAAAAAGAATTATAGAAGGTTATAATGAATCTTTCTAATATACATCATTCTGAATATCCTTTTAGTCATTGGCAATTTAGTGAATGTTTGGGAGAAGAAGCACTTAACGAAATCTCTTATTCTAACATACCTGGTGGAGAACGGGTATACGATGGAACAAGAGCGGCAGATGATACTGGAAATGGTGTAGATGGTAAACTAAGATTATTTGTTACCAAAGAAAATCATAAAAATTTTCCTAATCTTACAAAAATTATAAATACTTTGCAAACTAAAGCTTTAGTCGAAAAAATTTCAAAATTAATACATAAAGATTTATCAAAATCATTTGTAAGACTTGAAATAATAGGAGATAAAAAAGGTTTTTGGCTAAAACCACATAAAGATATTCCTGAAAAGTTAATGACAATGATGATATGGGCAAATCCATATAACGAGTTATCAGATCTTGGAACTGACTTGTATGATAAAAATTTTAAATTAGTTAAAACAATTAAATATATTCATAATTCTGGTTATCTTTTTTCTTCGGGTCAAGATACTTGGCATGGTCTTGAATTAAAAGAAATAAAAAAAGAAAGAAGATGTATTCAAGTTAATTATGTTTCTTTTAAAACAGATTGGCCAGTTGAAAATATAGATTAAATCATTATTTGGAAATTAAACTAATGGATAAAATTAAAAATAATATTCTTATTATTGGTTCTGGACCAGCAGGTTACACTGCAGCAATCTATGCAGCTAGAGCAAATTTAAAACCTCACCTAGTTTCTGGTTTAGAACCAGGGGGACAACTTACAATAACCACAGATGTTGAGAATTATCCTGGTTTCGGAGATGTTATACAAGGACCGTGGCTTATGGAAGAAATGAAAAAACAAGCTCTTAATGTAGGAACTGTTTTTCACAATGATATTGTGACATCAGTAAACTTTGAAAGTAAACCATTTATAGCAAAAACTGAATCAGGAAAAGAATTTGTATCAAAATCAATTATAATTGCAACAGGTGCACAAGCAAGATGGTTAAATATTGAAAGTGAAAGTAAATTTAAAGGATTTGGCATATCTGCTTGCGCTACTTGTGACGGCTTTTTTTTTAAAGATCAAAAAGTTATTGTTGTAGGTGGTGGAAACAGTGCTGTCGAAGAAGCATTATTTTTAACAAAATTTGCTTCTAAAGTTATACTTGTGCATAGAAGAAATTCATTAAGAGCTGAAAAAATACTTCAAGAAAGATTATTTAATAATAAGAAAATTGAAATATTGTGGGATAATAAAGTCGTTGAATTTATAGGGGAAGATAATCCAAATTCATTAAAACAAGTATTATTAGAAAATACTAAAAATGGTACTAAGTTAAAATTGGATATTAGTGGTGCTTTTATTGCTATTGGTCATGATCCTGCAACATCATTATTCAAAGGTAAATTAAATATGGATAATGAAAATTATATTATTACTAAAAATGACAGCACTGAAACAAGTGTTAAAGGTGTTTTTGCAGCTGGGGATGTAAAAGATAAGATTTACAGACAAGCTGTTACAGCTGCAGGTATGGGATGCATGGCTGCTTTAGAGGCAGAAAAATATATTACCGAAAATAATTAACCCTGACGTGCTTTCATTCTTGGGTTTTTTTATTTATAACGTAAACCCTACCTTTTCTTCTAACTAATTTACAATCTTTATCCCTAGATTTTGCCGATTTTAGTGAACATTTTACCTTCATAATGGATGCCCTTTAAATTCTAGGATTTGTTTTGTCAAACATATAATAGTAATAATTAATTATGAGAAATTTATCTTATCCTGGAAGATCCAATGTTTTAGCTCAAAATGGAATGGTTGCAACATCAAATCCATTAAGTTCAATTGAAGCTATCAAAATTCTTCAAAAAGGTGGAAATGCTGTTGATGCTTCAATTGCTGCTTCTGCAGTACAGGCTGTAGTAAACCCAAGTGCTACAGGAGTAGGTGGAGATTGTTTTGCCATTATTTCGCAAAATGGAAAAGAACCTGTTGCAGTTAATGGCTCAGGTATTTCTCCTAAAAAAGCTAATTTAGATTATTTTGTTGATAACAAAATTAATAAAATTGGTTTAACTAGTCCACACTCTGTTACAATACCAGGTGCAGTTCATGCATGGTGTTCTATGCATCAAAAATATGGAAGTCTTGATTTAGAAGTTATTCTAAAAGGAGCAGAAAATTATGCTCGAAATGGTTTTCCAGTACATGAAGTAGAGGCTCTCGCATGGAAAGAAAAGGAGATGAGACTTAAGAATAATAAAAATAGTAGTAAATTATTTTTAAAAAATAATAAAAGTTATAAATTTGGTGAAGTTTTTAAAAATGTTCCTTTGGCAAATACTTTAAAATTAATAAGTAAGAAAAACATAAAAGGTTTTTACGAAAGCGAAATAACGTTAGATATGGTAAATAGCTTACAAAAACTTGGGGGGTTGCATACTGAGGAAGATTTTCAAAATCAAAATACAATATTTTCATCAACAATTTCTAATTTATACAAAAATTACAATATACATCAATGTCCTTTAAATGGTCCTGGTATCATTGTTTTATTAATGATGGCTCTTAATGAAAAATTAAATACCAGCCAATTTAGTGAAACAAGCTTTGAAAGATATCATCTTCAAGCTGAAATAACTAAAGTATGTTATGAAATTAAAGAAACAAAATTAGGTGATCCAAATTTTAACAATGTTAATATTGAAGATATATTAAATGATCAATTTTTAAATAAACTATGTTTAAAAATTGATAAAAACAATGTCTATAATTCAAAAAAGGCGTATGTAACTTCAAATCCTGAGACTGTTTATTTAACAGTTGTGGATAAAGACTTAAATGCTGTATCTTTTATTAACTCTATATGTCATGGTTTTGGAAGTTGTATTACCAGTAATAATACTGGAATTCTATTTCAAAATAGAGGAGTTAATTTTAGATTAGAGAAAGATCATCCAAATGTAATTGCTGGAAATAAAAGACCCTTACATACTATTATACCTGGACTAGTAACGAACAATAAAAATGAGACCATACTTTCATATGGGGTAATGGGTGGTCAATATCAACCAATTGGTCAAAGTCATGTTTTACAAAATATAATTGATTATAACTTAAGTATTCAAGAGGCTTTAGATTTGCCAAGAGCTTTTGCGTTAAATGGTGAGCTAAAAGTAGAGAAATCTTTAAATGTTGAAATAAAAAAAGAATTAAAAAAAATAGGTCACAATGTAATTACTGTAGATAATGCTATAGGTGGTGGACAATGTATAAAAATTGATCGAAAAGAAGGAATTTTAATTGGTGGCTCAGATCCAAGAAAGGACGGAATGGCAATTGGATATTAAGTTAGGATTTACCAAAAGTGTCATTAAACTGATTATTAACCCTTACAAAAGTAGTACATTTGCTTAACTGTTTTAATGAAGGAGCTCCAACATATGTACAACTACTTCTTACTCCTCCAAGTATATCCCTGATTGTTTTATCTATAGATTGTTTTAGTAATAACTTTACTTTTTTACCCTCGGATGATCTGTAATCTGCAAGACCACCGTAATGTTTTTCATTTGCTTCTTCCGAGCTTGATCCGTAAAACTCAATATATTTTTTTCCATTTTGCTCTATTACTGTCCCGCCACCTTCTTTATGACCTGCTAACATACCACCTAACATAACAAAATCAGCACCTGCACCAAAACCTTTTGCTACATCACCTGGGCATGTACAACCGCCATCAGCAATAATATGGGCTCCTAGACCATGAGCAGCGTCAGCACATTCCATAACTGCACTGAGCTGAGGATAACCAACACCTGTCTGAATTCTTGTTGTGCATACACTCCCAGGACCAATACCAACTTTAACAATATCTGCTCCACTCAAAACTAATTCTTGAGTCATATCAGCAGTTACAACATTACCAGCAATAATTGTTTTTTTTGGATATTTTTTTCTTACATCTTGAACAAATTTACTAAAATTTTCAGAGTATCCATTTGCTACATCAATACAAATAAATTGAAATTTAGGATATTTGTTTAGAATTTTATTCAATCTTTTGTAACTATCTAAACTTGTTCCACAACTTAGAGCTACAAAATTATGAAAATTAGTGTTTTTATTTATAGAGCCTATTTGTGCTATTGAATGTTGCTTAGTTAGTGCAGTCATTAGTCTATGAGAAAGCAATTTTTTTGCTAAATCTATTTCACCTACTCCATCCATATTTGAAGCGATAATAGGTGTGCCTTTCCACTTTAATTTAGAGTGTTTAAAGGTATATGATCTATTTAAATCTACATCTTTTCTGCTTTTTAATGTGCTTCTTTTTGGTCTAAAAAGTACATCAGAATAATCTAGCTTTATTTCCTCTTCAATTCTCATATTATATTCGCTTTATTCTATTAAATAATTTAAAAATTAAAACAAATATTTATATTATCAATGAAACTAAAACAGTTAATAATTAAGAATAAAATAGAATTTAATAAGAATTTTAGAGAACTATTAAAAAAAAAGTTAGATAAATCAAGTCTTTCAAAAGCCATGTTTTATGCTTCAATAAATGGAGGAAAAAGAATTAGACCATTCATGGTAAGTCAAGCATCAAAAATTGCAAAAATTTCAAAATCTGATGCATTTATTATAGCAGCAAGCATTGAATGTATTCATTCATATTCCTTAATACACGATGATTTGCCATCTATGGATAATGATGATTTCAGAAGAGGTAAACTAAGTACACATAAAAAATTTAGTGAATCAACTGCTATTTTATCTGGTGACGCCTTACATGATTTAGCTTTTGAACTTATTTCAGGTGAATTAAAAAATAAAAACTTAAAGAGTAAAATTAAATTAATAAATTATCTTTCACTATGTATTGGTCATAAAGGGTTGGCTTTAGGTCAAATTTTGGATTTAGAATTTGAAAATAAAAAAATTAACAAAAAAAGCATTATAGAAATGTACAAAAGAAAAACAGGAAAACTATTTGAATATTCATTCGCTGCTCCTTTTGTGCTTGCAAACTTAAAAGAAAATGAAATAAAGTTTGCAAAAGAATATGGATTATTGTTTGGTTTGATTTTTCAAATAGTTGACGATTTAATTGATGAAATTGGAACATTTAAAAAAATTGGTAAAACTCCTGGAAAAGATTTTGAACAAGGTAAAAGTACATTATTAAAATTACTTGGGAAAGATGAGGTTATCAAATTTTGTTTAAATGAAATAAATTTGTTTAAAAAAAAATATAATTATTTTTTGAAAAAAGATTCCTTAATCGAATTATTATATCTCGGAATTAAAAGAATAAACTAAAAATGAACAATTTTTTTTGCAAAGTATAATCCTGTACTTGCCGAAAATGCAGTTAAAAAACCACCCCAAAACATATCAACGAAAACTACTGTCGGAGACCAACCTTTTAATACTGCCATATTAGTTAAATTATAAGTACCATATGCAACTAAACCAAATACAAAACCAATATAAACCGATTTAAAAACACTATCATCATTTATACAAGGCTGAATTACAACGATTGACATCCCAATTACATACAATAAATAAAATAATGCAGCAGCCCATAAGATTGGTTTATCTGTTAGCAATTCACCAATTAAAGGTCTGTAAAAAGATTTAGTTGCGAAACTCAACCATATTACATCAATTAATAGAAATATAAGGGAGGCTAACAATGTAGCTACAATTAAACACTTGATCATATATTTTAATTATATCATATTATTATTTTTCAAGAATATAATTTAATTTTATGGTATTTTATATAAAATATAATTTAATTTTTATGTAATTCTTTCAAAAATAGTGTTTTATGATTAAAAATATCTTGGAATTACTTACTAAATGAGTACCCAAAAAACATCTAAAGAAATTTTGCAAAAATTAATTAACCTATACAATAACGGTAAATTTACAAATTTAATTCAAAATATTGAAAAACTCTTAGAAAATAATCCTAAAGATTTTATACTTTGGAATTTACTTGGAGCCTCGAATAAACGTTTAGGAAATCTAGATGAGGCTATAAATTCTTTTAAAAAAGTTATTGAATTAAACCCAAATTATTCTGATGGATTCAATAATTTAGGTGTGGCTTTAAAAGACAAAGGCAAAATAAATGAATCTTTAAATTCATTTAATAAAGCAATTTCTTTAAGACCACATTATCCCGAAGCATACAATAATTTAGGTTTAATATTTAGGGATCAAGGCAAAATAAATGAATCTTTAAATTCATTTAATAAAGCAATTTCTTTAAGACCACATTATCCCGAAGCATACAATAATTTAGGTTTAATATTTAGGGATCAAGGCAAAATAAATGAATCTTTAAATTCCTTTAAAGAAGCAATTAATTTAAAGGAGGACTATGCTGAAGCTCACTATAATTTAGGTATCAGTCTACAAAAATTAGAAATATTAAATAAGGCAATTAAATCATACGAATTAGCTATTAATTTTAAACCAGATTATGCAGAGGCTTATAATAATATTGGTGTTATATTTCAAAGCCAAGGAAAATTTGATCAAGCTTTAACAATTATAAAAAAAGCTATTGCATTTAATTCTAATTTTCCCGAAGCTTTTTATAATGCTGGTGTTGCTCTTAGAGAATTGGGGGATATTAATGAGGCTATTTTGTATTATAATAGAGCTATAAAATTAAAACAAAATTATAAGGAAGCTCATTATAACTTAGGTATTGCTTTTCAAGAATTAGGTAAATTAGATCAATCTATTAAATCTTTGAGAAATGCTGTTTTGTCAGACCCTTATTTTGAAAAAGCAAAATCTCAAATACTTTATCAAAGTGCAAATATATGTGATTGGAATGAAATAGAAATAAATAAAAAATTAATAGAAAATATTGGAATGTCAAAACAATATGTTTCTCCATTTACAATTTTATCACTTCATGATTCGCCACAAAGTCATAAGTTAAGATCAGAAGTTTACGCAAAAGCTAAATATATTAATATACAAAGTCATAAATTTATAAAGCCTCTAAAAAAAACAGAACAAATTCGTATTGGTTACTTTTCAGCAGATTTTCATAACCATGCAACCATGTACTTAATAGCTAGAATATTTGAATTACATAATAAAGATAAGTTTAAAATTTTTGCTTATTCTTATGGTCCAAATATAAATGATGAAATGAGACGAAGATTAATTAAATCTGTAAGTTATTTTAGAGATGTCCGATTAAAAACTGACCATGATATAGCATTACTTGCAAGAAATGATAAAATTGACATTGCTGTTGATTTGAAAGGATATACTAAAGATGGAAGAACTGGAATATTTGCTTATCGTGCTGCTCCTATTCAAATCAATTACCTAGGGTATCCAGGTACATTAGGAACAAATTTTATCGATTATATTATAGCAGATCATACAGTGATTCCAGAGCCAAATAGAAATAGTTTCACTGAAAAAATTATATTCATGCCTAATTCTTACCAGCCTAATGATAATACTAGAGAAATATCTAAAAAGAAAATTACAAAAACTGCAATGAATCTTCCTGAAAAAGGTTTCATCTTCTGTTGTTTTAATAATAATTATAAAATTTTATCAAAGGAATTTAGTATATGGATGCGTATTCTTAATAAAGTTCAAGATAGTGTTTTATGGCTTTTAAAAACTAATGAGTTTGCAGAATATAATTTAAAAAAAGAAGCTGAAAAACGAGGGGTTAATCAAAATAGATTAATATTTGCTAAAAATGTTGAACAATCAGATCACCTAGCCAGACATAAACTAGCAGATTTATTTTTAGACACATTTAATTATAATGCTCATACAACTACTAGTGATGCTCTTTGGAGCGGATTGCCCGTTGTAACAAAACTTGGTAAAAGCTTTCAATCAAGAGTTGCAGGAAGTTTATTACAAGCAATAGAATTATCTGAACTTATCACAGAAAATGAGATAGATTATGAGTCATTAATTTTAGAATTGGCAACCTCTTCCGAAAAACTAATTAAAATTAATGAAAAATTAAAAAAAAATCGCCTTCTTATGCCTTTGTTTAATTCTGAACAATATACTAAAAATTTAGAAAAAGGTTTTGAAATTGCTTATCAAAAATATTTTAATCAAACTAAACCTGAGACTATAGATATTATAGATAAATTATAATTTATGTTATGATTTAACATTAATATTATAATTTATATTATTTATGGTGGGTGCGACAGGGATTGAACCTGTGACCCCTGCCGTGTCGAGGCAGTGCTCTACCGCTGAGCTACGCACCCTATAAAAATAAATATTCTAAATTTAAAATAAATCTATAGATAATCTCATAAAATGAATATTTTAAAAGAAAAATTTACTAAAAAAGATTTAAAACAAGGCTTAAAAATATATAATTATTATATAAAAAATTCTTTTTCAAATTTTGAAGAAAAAGTTTTGTCTTTTGAAACATACTACAAGCTTTATAGAACAATAAAGTCAAATAATTTACCTTATTTGTTACTAAAAATTGATGAAGAAATAATTGGTATTGCTTTTGTAAATAAATTTAGAGAAAAAAGTGGATATAGATATACTTTTGAACACTCAATTTACATTAATAATAAGCACGTAAATAATGGATATGGTAGTTTTATTTTAAAAGAGCTAATTAAAGAATGTAAAAAAAATAAAAAAATAAAAAATCTTATAGCTGTTATTGGGAATTCTAAAAATATTTCCTCAATAAAGTTACATAAAAAGAATGGATTTAAGTATATAGGAACCTTAAACAAAATTGGTTTTAAAAAAAATAAATGGATAGACTCAGTTTATATGCAAAAGGTTCTATGAAAAAAGTGACAATAAAAGATTTTAAAAAAACAATGAGTAAATTTACTACTGGTATAACTGTTGTTTGTGTAAAAGATGGAACAAAAGTATATGGAAAAACAGTAAATTCTTTTAACTCACTTTCATTAAAGCCCCCCCTTGTACTATTTTCACTTGGAAATAACTCATCTTCAATTAAAATTTTTAAAAAATCTAAATATTTATCAATAAATATTTTATCTAATAAACAAAAAAGTCTATCTGATCATTTCTCAAAAAAATTTCAAAAAAACACTGAGGTTAATTTTCTTGAAGGCATTAATAATATTTTAAATATTAAAGGATGTGTTGCAAATTTAGAATGTAAATTGGAAGATAAAATAAAGAAAGGTGACCATACAATATTTATTTGTAAAGTTATTAAAACAAAATATAATGACAAATTAAAGCCTTTATCATATTATAATTCTAAATATTACTAAGTGATAATAAAATCAAAAATATCTTTATTTTTTTTATTAATAATTATTGGATATTATTTTCTCTATTTAGAATATCAAAATATGATTATTATTAATAATGTTAATCCAATAATACAATTAGAAACAGAACAAAATAAAAATGATAAAATTGATAATAAAATAATAATAACAAAAGAAAACCCTAATGAGAATATAGAAGAAATTACAAATATAGATATTAAAAATGATTCTGGAGATGAAAAATATAATAAAATTGAAGTTATTGTTTCAAAAGGACAAACATTTTTTTCAATTTTGAATAAATACAATTTTACAAATCAAAAAATATTTGAGATTGTAAATAAAGTAGAAAAAATTTTTAATTTAAATAACTTGAAAGTAGATCAAAAAATAATTTTTTTCCAAAACACATTACAAGATATAAAGAAAATACAAATTATTATAAGTGTTGATCAAATTTTAGATATCAAAATTGAAGATGATATAATTGTTAAGAAAAAACAATTAGCAAAAGCTTATTATCAAGAATCAAAAAAATTCACTATATTAAATTCCTTATATGCAGATGGAATAAACAATAAGTTACCAAAAGATATTTTAATTAAACTCATAAAATTATTTAGTTTTGATTTAGATTTTCAAAGAGATATTAGAAGTGGAACGATTGTATCAGTATCATATGACTATAACCATATTATCGAAAACAATAATTATCAATACAAAGATATAAATTACGCAATGATATCCATAAATGGAAAAGAAATAGAATATTTTAAGTTTTTAACAGATGAAGGTTATGTCGATTATTTTAACAGGGAGGGTAAAAATGTTAAAAAATCAATTTTAAAAACACCACTAGATGGAGCTAGAATATCTTCAAATTATGGTATGAGAAAACATCCTATATCAGGATTTAATAAAATGCATAAAGGGGTTGATTTTGCAGCACCAAAGGGAACACCCGTTTATGCAGGTGGGAATGGTGTAATTGAGTATGTTGGAAATAATGGAGGATATGGAAAATATATAAGAATTAGGCATAATAACGAATATAAGACTGCTTATGCTCATCTATCAGGATATAAAAAAGGTATTTCTAAAGGCATAAGAGTTAACCAAGGTGAAGTTATAGGTTATGTTGGAAGTACAGGAAAATCTACTGGACCACATTTACACTACGAAATTATATTTCAGAATAAACAAATTAATCCACTCAAACTAAACCTGCCATCGGGAAAAATTCTTGAAGGTAATGAATTAAAAAAATTTATAACCGAATATAAAAAAATATATGCTAACCACTTAAATTTACTATATGAATAATTAAAATTATTTATTTGAACGAGTTCTTTTTTCTTTAGAAGGTTCAGCAATAAATGGTATAGACTCTATTGAGTCATCAACTTCTTTGATTTCTTCATTTTGATCTTGATTAATATTTTTATCTTCATCAACATTTTCATTAGTATTTGATTGTTTAAAGTCATCACTTTGTAAATTTTCTTCTATATTTATTCCAAGTTCAACCATTAGTCTGTAGTAGTGATCAGTAAATTGATAATAATATTCAGATTGAACTCTATCACCAGACCTAAAAGCTTCTTTAGCTAATTTTAAATATTTATTATATTGTTGTGATACATTACCTTTGTTTCTTCCTTTATAACTTTGATATCCTCCAGTTTTTTTAAAACCAGATCTTCTATTACTTTTATACGTGGTTCTTGCGTTATTTTTTTTATAAATCATTTTTTTTGGAAATTAAAAATAGTTAATTTTAAATTAAAAATTAATAATTAATTTAATATCTTATATATGTATCAAAAAATAAATACAACTCATATCTTAAAAAAAGTAAGAGTTCTGTCAATTTTTTGGATATCTTTAGTTATTTTTTTTAGTTTTAAATTTGATTTAGCAAATATTTTAATACAAGAATTTAACTGTTTATCACCAATTTCACATATAAATAGTGAATTTTTATTCATTAGCTTTTCTATTACTGATGCATATATTTTATAAAATTTCATACCATCAATTCCAGCAACTAATGCAACTTTAGGCTCATAATTTTTAATCTCTAACTGTAAGTCTTCATATTCAGTTTCTTTAATATAAGGGGGATTCGATACTACAAAATCAAATTTTTTTTTAACATCCCTAAAATCAATTAACTTGAGATCTATTTGATTATTTAAATTATATTTATCTATATTCTTTTTTGCAACTTTCAAAGCTTCACTAGAGATATCTATTGCTGTTATTCTAGAATTTGGAATTTCTAGTGCTAATGAAATTGCTATACAGCCTGATCCTGTTCCTATATCTAAAATACTTATTTCATCATTGTTATTTTTAATATTTGTTAAAACTTCTTCAATTATTATTTCAGTTTCTGGTCTAGGATCTAAAACATATTTATTTACAAAAAATTCATTTTTCCAAAAATATTTTTTTCCTATTATTTTTGCAATGGGTTCATTTTTCAATCGTTTATTTAAAAGTATCTTGAAATAATCAATATTGATATTTTTTATATCAAAATTACTTAATATTATTTCTTTACTTTCATAAGATGCTTTTTCTAATAAAATTTTTAAATCAAGTTCTGCATTTGTAAACTTATTTTTTTTTAATTTTAAGAGACTGTCATTAATTAGATCAATCATTTTTAATATTTGCTAATTTTTTACTTTCCTCTTCAGCCACTAGAGGATTAATAAGATCATCAATTTTACCTTCTAAGATTTCTGATAAATTATAAAGAGTTAAATTTATTCTATGATCTGAAACTCTACCTTGAGGGAAATTGTATGTTCTTATTCTTTCTGATCTATCTCCTGAACCAACTTGGCTTTTTCTTTGCTCTGATCTTTCTTTATTTTTTTGTTGTATTTCATGATCTAATAATCTTGATCTTAATATTTTCATAGCTTTGGCTTTATTTTTATGTTGCGATTTTTCATCTTGTTGGGAAACTACTATTCCAGAAGGTGTATGTGTTATTCTTACTGCACTATCTGTCGTATTAACTGATTGGCCACCAGGTCCACTTGATCTAAATACATCAATTCTTAGATCCTTTTCTGCAATCTCAATATCTATTTCTTCTGCTTCTGGTAAAACTGCAACTGTTGCAGCAGATGTATGCACTCTTCCGCTACTTTCTGTAGTAGGAACTCTCTGAACTCTATGAACACCTGATTCAAATTTTAATTTTGAAAAAACATTAGTTCCAGAAATATTACAAATGACCTCCTTTACACCTTTAAGTCCAGTCTCTGAAATTGATAGTATTTCAAATTTCCATGAATTTATATCCGCATATCTTTGATACATTGATAATAAATCAGCAGCAAATAGAGATGCTTCATCTCCTCCAGTACCCGCTCGAATCTCTAGAATTGAATTTTTAGCATCATTTATATCCTTAGGTATTAAGAGTTTTAAAAGTTGATTTTCAAGATCTTTAATCAAATTTTTTTTTTCTACTAGCTCAATTTCAGCTATTTTACTAATCTCCTGATCAACATCTTTAATTAACTCACTTAAATTTGAAATTTCTTTTTTTTCTTTTTGGTACTCTTCTATCTTGTCAACTATAGGTTTAAGTTCAGCATATTCTTTATTTAATTTAATTAAATCATCACTATTAATATTATCCATATTATTTAAGGAACTTTCAATTTTATTATATTTTTCTAAAATATTTGAAAATTGATTATCTAATTTGATCATTCAAAAAATTGGTAATATTACTTGATTTAATTTCATATTGTTCACTAGAGCTTAAATTCTTTATTGTAACAAAATTATTGTTAAATTCATTCTCTCCAATTAAAATTATGTATTGAGCATTATTAGAGCTTGCCCTAGATAATGATTTTTTTAAATTATACTTATAGTCCCAATAATATGGAATCTTTTCCTCTCTCAATTTATTTGTAACTTCAATTAAATATTTTTTAAATTTTTCATCAGTTATAGCTAAATGAACATGATTTTGCTTATTTTCAATTTTGTTCATTAGCATAGAAATTCTTTCCACACCAGCAGCCCATCCTATACCTGAGATATCAGGGCCTCCTAAAGTCTTTATTAACCCATCATACCTACCACCACCAAGAACAGTATCTTGAGAACCAAGATTTTTTGTTTTAAATTCAAAAACTATTCCACAATAATAATCCAAACCCCTAACAAGATTAAAATTTTCTACAAAGTGTATTTTATTTGATTTTAAGCCTTCTTTAATTTGTTCATAATTATTTTTATCTTCTTCAGATAATGAACTTGTTATTTTTGGTGATGAATTTGAAACCTGTATGTCTTTATCATTTTTAGAGTCCAGTATTCTTAATGGATTTAAATCAATTTTACTTTTACTTTCATCAGATAACTTGCTTACATTTTCTTTAAAATATTTACTAAGAGTAGACTTATATTTCTTTAAATTGTTTCTGCTCCCAAGAAAATTAATATTAAGTTCCAAATCAGATAAAGGCAAAATAGTTTTAAGTATATCATTTCCTAAGGATATAAGTTCTAAATCAGCAATAAAATCATTTGAACCAAATATTTCAAAATTAATTTGATTAAATTGTCTGTATCTTCCTTTTTGTGGCCTTTCTCTTCTAAACATGGGGCCTAATCCATATATTTTTAAAGGGAGATCGTTTAGTAGATTATTTGTTATAGCTGCTCTTATCATTGGAGTTGTGTATTCTGGTCTTAGAGTCAATAAATCCTCGCTTCTGTCTTTAAATGTATACATTTCTTTTAATACTACATCTGAATGCTCACCAAGTGGTTTAGAAAATAATTCAGTGAATTCAAATATTGGAGTTTGAAGTTCTAAATAATTATTTAATTTTGCATTTTGAGAAACAATATTTTTGATACTATTATATTTATTTATTTCATCTCCAAATAAATCGTGTGTACCTCTAACTGATCTTATTTTCATTTTATTCTTGGATCTGTAATTCTGCAGATTTTTTTCTAATTATATTTTCTAAATAGTCTTCTAAATCAACATTTTTTACAACATTATTTTTTTTACCATCGACATAAATCATATGTGTATTATTTCCTCCACCAGTTACACCAATATCAGTCATAGTTGCTTCACCTGGTCCATTAACTACACATCCAATAATAGATACTGTAATAGGGGTAGAAATATCATCTAGTTTTTTTTCTAGATTTTTTACAACATCAATTACTTGAAATTGTTGTCTCGCACATGATGGGCAGGATATTATCTTAACACCTCTATTTCTTAGAGCAAGACTTTTAAGAATTTCATAGCCTACTTTTACTTCTTCCTCTGGCTCCTCTGATAAAGAAACTCTAATAGTATCTCCTATTCCATCTAAAAGTAGATTGCCTATTCCTATAGATGATTTAATAGATCCCGTTCGCTTACCACCAGCCTCTGTTATGCCTAAATGCAAAGGATAATCACATAGTTTTGCAAGTTGCCTATATGCGTTGATTGACATGAATATATCTGATGATTTGACACTAATTTTAAAGTTAAAGAAGTCATTATCTTCTAAAATTTTAATATTTAGTTTAGCACTTTCAACTAATGCTTCCGGATTAGGTTCTGAATACTTTTCTAAGACTTGTTTCTCTAAACTACCAGCATTTACTCCAACTCTTATAGAACAATTATTGTCTTTAGCAGCTCTAATAACTTCTTTTATTCTTTCAATATTTCCAATATTACCAGGATTAATTCTAATACAAGATGCTCCGTTTTTTGCAGCTTCTATTGCTCTTTTATAATGAAAATGAATATCTGCTATTATTGGAACACTGCTATGCTTGACTATTTCTTGCAAAGATTCAGATGAGTCTTTATCAGGTATTGAAACTCTAACAATATCAGCACCAAGTTTTGCAGACCTTTCAATTTGAGAAATAGTATCTTTTGCATTTGAAGTTAATGTGTTAGTCATTGTTTGAACTGCAATTGGATTATTACCGCCAATTTTTACATTTCCTACATTAATTACACGTGAGTTTCTTCTATTTATTTTTTGGTAAGGTCTTAGCATCTTGCTAATTAGTAAAATTTTTATCTAAAACATAAGAGTCAATAATTTCTCCGTATTTTCCTATTTTACCTCTAACATTTTGATCTATTATTACCAAAATATTTCCAGCATTTCCAGCGGTTATACTGTAATTTAAATTAGAATCGTATGTATATTCATCATTTTTTTTCATCAATTTACTAATTATAATATTATTTGTATTATCTCTAATTTGAAACCAGGTGGAGTCTAAAAATTTTAGTGTAATGGTACTTTCTTCATAATTTTTAATTTTTTCTATGTTTGTTGAAGCCACAACGCTAGTATTGTTAAAAGATATAATATTTTCGTATTCATCTATATCTTTTTTATTTTCTTTGTTAGAAATTATATCGATGTTAGATTTTTCAATTATTGGGATTGCGCTTTCTGGTATATCGGGAACCAAAGCATATTCTCTTTCATTTTTGTTATTGTTTATGAAAAAATAAGTAAAAGTTGTTAATATAAAAAAAATAACAGAAAAAGAAAAAACATTTTGAAAACCAAAAATTTTTGAATCTAAATTTGGTTTAGTTATATTTTGTTTATAAACCTCTTTCTTAAAATTAATCTGATTTTTAAACTGGTTAACAATGTCGTCTGTATGTAACTCTAATAATTCACAGTAAGATCTTAAATGACCAATAACAAAAACTAAATCTGGACTATTTTTTACTTCATCATTTTCAATTTTATTTACAATTTCAGAGGATATTTTAAGCTTTACACAAATATCTGTAATTGAAAAATTAAGTTGTAATCTTCTTTTTTTAATTATTGTTCCAACTGTATCCATTAATAATCTTTAGTTTTATATGCTTTATGTAAAGCTTTAACAGCAGCATTTGTATATTTTTTATCTATTAAAACACTTATTTTAATTTCTGAAGTAGATATTGCAAGTATATTAATTGAATTATCCCCTAAAGTTTTAAACATTTTTTGAGCAACACCTGATTGTGACATCATACCCATACCTATAACTGAAATTTTTGACACATTTTCGTCAGTTTTTAGTGCATTATACTCTAAATTTTTAATATTTTCTTTGAGTATAGATTTTGTTTTATTTATCTCTGTATTGGGTATTGTAAATGTAAGGTTAGCAGAAATTCCATCTTGAGATATATTTTGCACTATCATATCTACGTTTATATTATTATCTGCAAGTAAACTGAATATTTTAGCTGATTTTCCAGGTTCATCTGGAATGCCTGAAATAGTTACTTTAGATTCATTATTACTATAACTTACACCACTAACAATTTCTTTTTCTATAAGCTTATTTTCATCTACTACGAAAGTCCCTTTTTTATTTGTTAAAGATGATAAAACTTGCAAAGTAAGATTATTTTTCATTGCCAATTCAACAGATCTCGTATGTAGAACTTTTGCACCCGTTGATGACATTTCTAGCATTTCTTCATATGCTAATTTTGGAATTTTTTTAGCCTCGCTGACAATATTAGGATCTGCACTGTATACACCTTCAACATCAGTGTAAATATCACATCTATTAGCATTTATTGCAGAAGCAATAGCAACTGCTGTTGTGTCAGACCCCCCTCTTCCCAAGGATGTTATATAACCATCTAAGCTAATTCCTTGGAAGCCTGCTAAAACGATAACATCATATTTTTCTAAAAAGATATTAATTCTATTTTTATCTATATTGATAATTTTAGCTTTTTTATGAATATTGTCTGTTATAATAGGAATTTGCCATCCTAGTAACGGAATAGATTTGATTTTTTTCTTCTTTAATATTGCAGATAGTATTCCTATTGTTATGTTTTCTCCTGAAGTTAATACTAAATCATTTTCAATATCTTCATCAGAATTTATAGAGTCTAAATAGTTTTGTAATTTATTTGTCTCACCAGACATTGCTGATAATACTACTATTAATTTATTGTTTTTAACTTTAGATTCAACAATATTTGCTACATT
>CACEMP010000019.1 GCA_902560675.1 uncultured Alphaproteobacteria bacterium
GATATTCCTCAACCTTTTTGAGTGTATCTATTTTTACAGATCCCGTTTTACAAATTTTAGACATATCATTTCTTTCCATATCAACAATCATATTGTGTTCTTTGGTTTCTTTTTCATTTCTTCTAAAAAAAGTGAGAGCTTTATTTTTATTTAACTGCTTTGTTTTGCTTAATGTTCCAGCAATAGGTTTAGTTCTAATTGTGTTACCTTTTTTCAATATGAGTGTCTCTGGTGAACAACTTATTATATTATAGTCTTTTTCCTTGATAAGAAAACTTTCAGGAGATTCATTCATCTTCATTAGCTTCCAAAAAAGATCAATAGAATTGATATTACCTTTTTTCGAATAAGTTTGAGCTATTTTAATTTGATAAGTTTTTCCTTGTTTAATATTTTTAGAGAAATCATTAAATAGCTTAGAGTACTGCTTTAAAGATAAATTAAGATTAAACTTTTTATTTAACTTTAAATATTTTTTTGTATTGATATTTATTTTTCTAAAATTGGGCTTAATACTTTTAATTATTATTTTTTTACCAATACTAATTTTAGTGCGTGGTTTGTAAAATACACCGCTATGAAAATTTTTAGATTGCTGTTTTGGAAACTTTATTCCTATATTTTCACAAAGAAGTTTATAACCAAAGAAACCTATGTAACAATTCAATTCTTTAATCTTAGATTTTTTTGATTTTGATTGAGTATTAAGAAAATATTTTAAATTTTTTTTATTAATAATAACCCTTCTAGAAAAATCGGTATATATGTCATAACCCTTATTTGTTTTGTAAATTATAAGCGTTTTATTCGATTGATATAGCCTATTTAGATATTCTTTATTGTTCAACACTGGATTCTATTATAGTTAGGATACTTATATGAAAAGTTTTTTTACTAAAATATTATTTTTTTGCTTAACAGTCACATGGTCATTAGGTGTTTTTGCACATGGAACTATCATTTTTCCAAATGTAGAACATGGTGATGGCTACATTGATGTTAAGATATATGACTCAAAAGAAAGCTTTTTGGATGAAAAATTAGCTATTGAGAGCGTTAGAAAAAGAGTGCAAAAAGGTGAGGTTGTTGTTCCTTTAAGTAAGATACATGAAGGAAAAATAGCAATTGTTGCCTATCACGATGAAGATTCAGACGGAAAATTAAAGACTGGATTATTCTGGAGACCAAAAGAAGGTTTTGCCTTTAGCAATAATTATCAACCAAAAGGTCCTCCATCATTTGAAAAAGCCGCAATCATTTTAGTTCATGGCGAACCCGTGGTAATAAAACTTAATTATTAAAAATTATATTGATGTCATTACAGTTGCAAAACACATTAAGTGGTAAAAAAGAATTTTTTAAACCAGTTAATCCAAATCATGTAAGAATATATGCCTGTGGCCCAACTGTTTACAATTTTGCACACATTGGTAATGCGCGTATGGCAGTAGTAAATGATTTATTAGTACGTGTATTAAAAACACAATTTAAGCACGTAACCTATGTATCTAATATTACTGACATTGATGACAAGATTATAGAAGCTTCTAAAGAAACAGGTGAGGACATAAGTGTTATCACAAATAAATATGCAGAGATCTACAATAATGACATGAGTGCGCTTGGTGTTAATCTTCCTGATATTCAACCAAGGGCAACTGATCATATTAAAGAAATGATCGAGTTGATAAAAAAATTAATTGATGAAAATAAAGCTTATGAAAAAGAAGGTCATGTTTTATTTCATGTTCCAAGTTTTGATAATTATGGAATTCTTTCAAAAAGAAATAGAGAGGAGCAAATAGCTGGAAGCCGTGTTGAAGTAGCACCGTTCAAAAAAGATCCGGCTGATTTTATTTTATGGAAACCATCTCCATCACCATTACCTGGTTGGGATTCGCCTTGGGGATTTGGAAGACCAGGATGGCATTTAGAATGCTCCGTTATGTCAGAAAAATCATTAGGTCTTCCTTTTGATATCCATAGTGGTGGTATTGACTTGGTTTTTCCGCATCATGAAAATGAAATAGCACAAACTTGTTCCATATCAGAAAATAACGATCCTAAAGATTTTGCAACTTATTGGTTTCATAATGGATTTGTTAATGTTGAGGGGGAAAAAATGTCAAAATCAATTGGTAATATTAGACTTGTCCATGATCTCAATAAAAAATACAAGGGAGAGGTTTTGCGATTAACATTGTTATCAGCTCATTACAAACAACCATTGAACTGGACAGAAGAAATAATTGAACAAAATAACAAAATGATCGATCGACTTTATAGAGTTCTATTAGAGCTGTCAGAGATTGGGATAAATTCTAATTTACCTTCTGATTCTATAATGGAGTCATTTTTAGATGATTTGAATACACCTAAAGTTATTGCAAAACTTAATGAAGAGGCAAATGATGTTTCATCTGCATCTGATGAAAGAAAAAGGGAAATCAAAAATAATCTTCTTTCTGCTGGTAAGATACTAGGTATTCTTGAAGATGATCCGGGAAAATGGTTGGGCTACAATCAAAAAGATACTGAAAATGCTGAAGAAATTGAAAGGTTGATAAATGAACGTAATGAAGCTAGACGCAGTAAAAATTTTAATTTAGCAGATAATATTAGGGACACATTAAAAGATAAAGGCATAGAAATAGAAGATACTGATAAAGGAACTATTTGGCGAAAATCTAGATGAGTGAAAAAATAATAATTACATTTCCAGATGGAAATAAAAGGGAAGTTAATAAAGGCATTAATGGTCTTGAATTGGCATCGCAAATTTCTAAATCTCTTGCCAAAGAATCAGTCGCTATAAAAATTAATAATGAGATAAAAGATATCAGCTTACCTATTAATGTTGATGCATCTGTAGCAATTTTAAAAAGAGATAGCGAGGAAGCACTTGAATTAATTCGACATGATTGTGCTCATGTGATGGCTGAAGCTGTCCAAGAATTATTCCCTGGAACACAAGTTACAATTGGCCCAGCAATTGAAAATGGTTTCTATTATGATTTTGCAAGAGATGAACCCTTTACTGTTGCTGATCTTCCAAAAATTGAAAAGAAAATGCACGATATCATTCAAAGAAATAAAAATTTTATAAGAGAAGTATGGTCTAAAGAAGAATCAATAAAATTTTTTAAAGAAAAAGGTGAAGACTACAAAGTTGAATTAATTAATGATCTGCCTGATAACGAGGAAATTAGTATTTACAAACAAGGTAATTGGTTAGACTTGTGCAGAGGTCCTCATATGGTTTCAACAAAACAAATTGGTAAAGCATTTAAATTAATGAAAGTTGCTGGTGCTTACTGGCGGGGTGATTCATCTAATACAATGCTAACAAGAATCTATGGTACTGCCTGGGCAACAGAAAAAGAACTTGAACAACACCTTTTACAAATTGATGAAGCAGAAAAAAGAGATCACCGAAAACTAGGAAGAGAAATGGATTTATTTCATTTTCAAGAAGAGGCTCCTGGAGCGGTTTTTTGGCATCCTAAGGGTTGGAAATTATTCCAATCGTTAATAAATTATATGCGAAACAGACAAGACAAGGCAGGTTATGTAGAAACTAATACACCAGACATGATGGATAAATCTCTATGGGAAACGTCTGGTCACTGGGATAAATTTAGCGACATGATGTTTAGGACTGAGGCTAAAGACGATAAAATTTATGCTATCAAACCAATGAATTGCCCAGGTGCTGTAGAAATTTTTAAACAAGGATTAAAAAGTTATAGAGACTTACCGTTTCTATTATCTGAATTTGGAAAAGTGCATCGTTATGAACCATCGGGTGCTCTTCATGGATTAATGAGGGTAAGAGCATTTACACAAGATGATGCACATATATTTTGTACAGAAGATCAAATTACACAAGAAAGTAAAACGGTATGTGATTTAATACTTAGTATCTATAAGGATTTTGGTTTTGATAATGTCAGAATTAAATTTTCTGACCGCCCTGAAAAACGCGTAGGAGATGATGTTATTTGGGATAAAGCTGAGGCTGCATTAATGCAAGCCATGGAAGCGACAGGTCTTGAGTACACACTCAATCCTGGAGAAGGCGCATTTTATGGCCCAAAATTAGAGTTTGTTTTGCGTGATGCGATTGGTAGAGACTGGCAATGTGGAACTCTGCAAGTAGATTTAAATTTGCCTAGAAGATTGGGAGCCACTTATATTGGAGAAGATGGTAATAAAAAAATACCAGTCATGTTGCATAGAGCTCTATTTGGTTCCTTAGAAAGATTCACCGGCATTCTAATTGAGCATTATGCAGGCCATCTTCCATTTTGGCTTTCACCATTACAAGCAGTAGTTGCTACAATTACATCTGATACTGATAAGTATGCATATGAAGTACAAAAAGCATTAGTATCAAAAGGAATTAGGGCCGAAATAGATACACGTAATGAAAAAATTGGATATAAAATACGTGAACACAGTAATAGTAAAGTGCCAGTAATTATTGCTGTTGGAAAAAAAGAAGCTCAAGATAAAACCGTATCCGTTAGAAGAATTGGATCATCTGAAACAAAGACCTTTAAATTAGAAGATATTGTTACTAACTTATCTAACGAAGCTAAGTCACCAATAGAATAAAAAATGAGTAACATACAAAGTAAATTTCCAAGTACAAGACTTAGACGTAATAGAATGAAAGAATTTTCTCGTCGTTTAGTTGCTGAAAATACTCTTAGTGTTAATGATTTAATCTTGCCTCTATTTGTATGTGAGGGAAATAAGGTTGATGATCCTATTAATTCGATGCCTGGTGTTAGCAGATACTCTATTGATAAACTTTTAAATGAAGTAGAGAAAGCTGTTAAATTAAATATTCCTGCTATTGCAATTTTTCCGCAAATTGAAAGTAGTCTTAAAAATTCTGAGGGAAGTTTAGCTGTAGATGAAAACAATTTGGTGAACAGATCAATAAAAAGTATCAAAAAAAATTTTCCAAATATTGGTATTATATGTGATGTTGCGTTAGATCCTTTTACAGATCATGGGCATGATGGTTTAGTTATAAATGATAGAATAGATAATGATAAAACTTTGGAGGTTTTGGAACAACAAGCTCTTATCCAAGCGAATGCTGGTTGTGATGTAATCGCTCCATCAGATATGATGGACGGTAGGGTTGGAAGAATAAGAAGTGCATTAGATTCAAATAATTTAATAGATACTCTTATTCTTTCTTATGCTGCAAAATATGCCTCAGGTTTTTATGGTCCTTTTAGAGATGCTATAAGCTCTGGATCTAATTTAGGTAAACATGGTAAATTAACATATCAAATGGATCCATCAAACAGCGATGAAGCGATTAGAGAAGTTGGATTAGATATAAGTGAAGGAGCGGATATGGTAATTGTTAAGCCTGGTATGCCTTATCTTGACATTATTTCTAGAATTAAATCAGAATTTAAAGTTCCAACCTTTGCTTACCAAGTATCTGGTGAATATTCGATGATAAAAGAGTCAATTAATAAAGGTTGGCTCAATGAAAAAGTTGTAATGGAATCTCTTTTATCTTTTAAAAGAGCTGGAGCAAATGGTATACTGACTTACTTTGCTTTAGAAGCTGCTGAAAAATTAAAAAATGAATAACATTCAATTTGAAAAAAGAAAATCTATAGAACAGGTTGAGGAGTCAAATGAGCTTGCTCCCAAATTTGATTTAAATGGTCTAATACCAGTTGTAACAACAGATTTTTCATCTGGTGAACTACTTATGCAAGGTTATATGAATGAAGAAGCTTTTAAAAAAACTATAAGTTTGGGCGAAGCGGTTTATTTTTCTAGAAGCAGAAATGCACTTTGGCATAAGGGTAAAACAAGTGGATTAACTCAGAAGATAAAAGAAATAAGAATTGATGATGATCAAGATTGTGTTTGGTTGAGGGTTGATGTCAAAGGTGGTGCTAGCTGTCATGTGGGATATAGATCGTGTTTTTACAGAAGTATTCCTTTGGATAATTCTAGCTCTAAAGTTGTTCTTAAATTTGAAGAAAAAGAAAAAGTTTTTGATCCTGAAGAAGTATACAAAGGCGCTCCAAATCCTACTAAACTATAATGTCAGAAAAATTAAAGTTTATTGAAACTAGCAAACTTCCAACAGACATGGGGGAGTTCACTGTACATGCCTTTACAGATGAAAATGAATCAAAAGACCATTTGGCAATATGTATGGGTGACTTGCTTACTGATGAGCCAGTTTTATCAAGAATTCATTCACAATGTATTACAGGGGAATCTTTTTTTAGTATGAGATGTGATTGTAGATTCCAACTAACTGAATCATTAAAACAAATTGCTCAAAATGGAAGAGGGGTTATTTTTTATCTTCAACAAGAAGGAAGAGGCATTGGTCTCTCAAATAAAATTAAAGCATATAGTTTACAAGACAAGGGACTAGATACGGTTGAAGCTAATCATCAATTAGGTTTCAAAGATGATGAAAGAACATATGAAAATATTGCTGGAATGGTTAAATATTTAGCAATCAAAAAATTAGATTTGATGACTAATAATCCAAAAAAAATAAAAGCGCTTGAGGATATGGGTATTAAAGTAAATCAAAGAGTTCCTATTTTCTCAGACACAAATAAATATAATGAAAAATATATCTCAACTAAGAAAAGTAAACTTGGTCATTTAATCTAAGTGGAAGCAGATAATTTAATTAAAAAACTCAATATGATTAGTCATCCTGAAGGAGGGCATTATGTTGAAAATTTTAAGAACAACAATGTTAGTCAAATTTATTACCTTTTAAAAAAGAGTGAGAAATCACATTGGCATCGATTAACTAAAAATGAAATATTACATTTTTATTCTGGAGATCCTCTAGAAGTTTTTACATCATGTGATGGAGTTAATTATGAAGTTTTTTCTTTAGGATCAGATCATAATTATATTTATACCGTAACAGCAAACACATGGTTTGCAATGCGATCGTCTGGTGCTTTCAGTTTAATTGGATGCACTGTCGCACCTGCTTTTGATTTTGATGATTTTGAACTTGCACCTGCGACGTGGCGACCTGAAAAATTCAAAATTGAGTTATAGTTTTCACTTTTCTTTAATTTAAATTCTTTATATATTAGTATTAAATAACGGAGGTTCTAAATGGATGCAGAGAGTAAATGCCCTGTAATGCACGGAGCAATTACAAAAAATATGGGAGAAGGTACATCTAACCGCGAATGGTGGCCTAATCAACTTAACTTAAACATACTTCATCAACATGATCGCAAATCAGATCCAATGGAAGCTGGATTTAACTATCGTGAAGAGTTCAAAAAATTAGATTATGCTGCATTAAAAAAAGACCTCCATAATCTGATGACTGATTCTCAAGATTGGTGGCCAGCTGATTATGGTCATTATGGTGGTTTCTTTATTCGTATGACATGGCATGCTGCTGGAACTTATAGAACTGGTGATGGCCGTGGTGGTGGTGGAACAGGAGCTCAACGTTTTGCTCCATTAAACAGTTGGCCGGATAATGGTAACTTAGATAAAGCAAGAAGACTTCTTTGGCCAATAAAGAAAAAATATGGAAATAAAATTAGTTGGGCTGATTTATTTATTTTAACAGGCAACGTTGCTATTGAATCTATGGGAGGTAAAACCTTTGGATTTAGTGGGGGACGCCCAGATATTTGGGCTCCAGAAGAAGATATTTACTGGGGTGTTGAAGAAGAATGGCTTCAAAATAAAAGATATACTGGTGATAGAATTTTAGATAATCCACTTGCAGCAGTGCAGATGGGGTTAATTTACGTAAACCCTGAAGGACCAGATGGAAAAGCTGATCCACTTGCTAGTGCAAAAGATATTAGAGAAACTTTTGCAAGAATGGCAATGAACGACACTGAAACTGTTGCACTAACTGCCGGTGGACATACTTTTGGTAAAGCACATGGTGCAGGTGATCCAGCTTTAGTTGGGGCAGAACCAGAAGGTGCTCCATTAGAACAAATGGGTTTGGGCTGGAACAATTTGCATGGATCAGGCGTTGGTCGTGATACCACTACAAGTGGTATAGAGGGTCCATGGACACCTAATCCAACTCAGTGGGATAATGGATACTTTGACATGCTTCTTGGTTACGAATGGAAGTTAGTAAAAAGTCCAGCAGGTGCACAAATCTGGCATGCTATTGATCAAAAAGAGGAACACATGGCTCCTCAAGTTGATGATCCATCAATAAAAGTTCCAACAATGATGACAACAGCAGATATGGCAATGCGTGAAGATCCTGAATATAGAAAAGTATCAGAAAAATTTCACAAAGATCCAGAATACTTTGCTGATCAGTTTGCGAGAGCTTGGTTTAAACTTCTTCATAGAGATATGGGTCCAAAAACAAGATACATAGGACCAGAAGTTCCAGAAGAAGAATTAATTTGGCAAGATCCCGTACCTCAAGGTCATTCAAACTATGATGTTGAGGCAGTAAAAGCTAAGATCTTAAATAGTGGTCTGACTACTCAGGAAATGGTTGAAACTGCTTGGGCTAGCGCTTCAACCTTCAGAGGATCAGACATGAGAGGTGGAGCAAATGGTGCAAGAATTAGACTTTCTCCTCAAAAAGATTGGGAAGTTAACAAACCTAAACAATTAAAAAAAGTTCTTGGTATTCTTGAACCTATTGCAAAAGAAACAGGAGCTTCAATAGCTGATGTAATTGTTCTTGCAGGTAATGTGGGTGTAGAACAAGCAACTGGAATGAAAGTTCCCTTTGCAGCTGGTAGAGGTGATACCACTCAAGAGAAAACTGATATTGATTCTTTTGGTGTTCTTGAACCTGAAGCAGATGCATTTCGTAATTATTTAAAAATGAATTACGATGTTACAGCTGAGGAACTAATGCTGGATAAAGCTCAGCTTCTTGGGTTAACAGCTCCTGAAATGACTGTACTTGTTGGCGGTATGAGGTCCTTGGGTATTAGCTCAGACCAAAGAGGATTATTTGTTGATACAAAAGGCAAGTTAACAAATGGTTTTTTTGATAAACTTTTAGATATGGGTGTTAGTTGGAAACCGACTGGTAGCAATTCATATGAGGCTACAGATAAAATTACAGGAGAAAAAGTAAGAACTGCATCTAGAGTAGATCTTGTTTTTGGATCTAATTCCCAATTAAGAGCAATAGCAGAGCTTTATGCAAGTGATGATAGTGAAGAAAAAATGAAAAAAGACTTCATTAAAGCTTGGAACAAAGTGATGAATGCTGATCGTTTTGATTTAGAACAATAAAAATAATTTAAATTAATTTAAAAGTGGAACTTCAAGTTCCACTTTTTTTATTTTGGCATATTAGTTGCACCTGTTTCTAAAGAAACAATTTTGCCATTTTCTATTTTAAAAACAGACATTACTGCCTGAGTATTACCATCATTGAAAGTAACAAAAGAATGGTGAATGGCTATTTCGTCATTCTCATACACAATTCTGTCCTTATCAGAATTGATATCATCTGACATAGCCCAACCAATAACATCAGATTTTGATAAAACATTTCCAGATGAATGCATCGTGAATTTAAAGTCATCATGCAAGATGTCATTCATTTCAGCTTCGTTTTTATCTTTCATAGCCTTTTGGTATCTTTCCATTAAACTCATATTTTTTTCCTTTCTTAACTAGCCTGAAAAATTAGTGACTGCCTCAGAAGTCATTGGGGTCATTACTGTAGTTTCCACTAAAGCACCAGCTTCGATTCTTTTTTGTGTTAATTCTTCATCATTTTTAAAAGCCATCATGCCTTCTTGGGTAGCAAAATCAATAATAACAGTTAATTTATTATCATTATCCTTTTCAGTCGCTGCAAATATACATGTCATCCCATGTTCTTGAAGTTTATGACCGTTTGCAAGAAGCATTTCTTTCCAAGGTCCAAAACCATTTTTTAAATCTTGTGTTAATTTAACTAACATACTCACTCCTTTTTATTATCTATATAGGTTTAAAAAAATTAAAAATTATTAAAATAAAATAATAATTATCTTTCTTTGATATATGGTTGTCCAATAGCATTAGGCGCTATTGCTTTACCAACGAACCCAGCGAGCAAAACAACTGTTAATACGTATGGTATTGCTTGAATAAGTTGAACAGGAATTTCACCAATTACAGGAAGATCTACACCCTGAAGTCGTATCTGAAGAGCATCAGTAAATCCAAAAAGTAAACAAGCAACTAGAGCAGTTTTAGGATGCCACTTTCCAAAGATCATTGCTGCTAGAGCTAAGTATCCTCTCCCCGCTGACATTTCTCTGAAGAAATTTGCATTAACTGCTGTTGATAGATGTGCACCAGCAAAAGCAATTAATACACCATTGATTGCTAGAGCTTTATATCTCATAGCAAAAACATTGATACCAGCTGTATCAACAGCACTTGGATTTTCTCCCACTGCTCTTAGTCTTAGTCCAAAGCTAGTTTTAAAAACAACCCAAAAGACTAATGGAACTGAAAGATAAGCTAAATAAACAAAAATATAATGCCCACTTAATATATCACTATAAATTGTTCCTATTATTGGTACATCTCTTAAAGTCTCGGCAAATGGAAGGTTAACTTCTAAAAAACGCTGATCTTCACTTAGTGTTGGTGTTAGACCTGCTTGTCCAAACCAAGCAGCAGCTAATGCAGTAGTTAAACCAATAATTAAAATATTTATTGCAACACAAGATACAACTTGGTCACCTTTATATGTTACAGACGCAAAACCATGTAACATGGATAAACTTACACAAGCTATAATTGCTAGTAATAAACCTAACCATGGATTTCCTAAAAAATAAGAACCTACTGCTGCAACAAAAGCAGCCATAAGCATTTTTCCCTCTAAACTAAAATCAATAACACCTGATCGTTCTGCAAAAATTCCAGCCATAGCTGCAAAAACTAAAGGTGTTGAAATTCTTAAAGTCGAATTAATTAAAGAAGCAATGTCAGATAAAAATTCCATTACGCACTAGCCTTTATGTTTAATCTATTGACAAAGAAGCTCTCAATTTGTGGTCTAAATAAATTCTCTAAAGCTCCACTGAATAAAATAATTACACCCTGAACAGCAACAAACATATATCTAGTTATGTTTGGCATATCAAAAGTAACTTCAGAACCTCCTTGGTATAAAATGCCAAATAAAAATGCAGCAGGGAATATTCCAATTGGATGATTTCTCCCCATTAATGCAACTGCAATTCCAGTGAAACCATAGCCAGCAGGAAATCCTGCTACTATTTTATGATGAACTCCTAATATTTCATTAACACCAAGTAAACCTGCCAAACCTCCAGAAATACACATTGCTATTATTATATTTTTATATGGAGATATGCCTGCATAAATTGCTGCTTGCGTATTATGCCCTACGGCCCTCATTTCATAACCCCATCTTGTTTTCCAAACTAGAAACCATACAAAAAATGAAGCAGCTATTGCTAGTAAAAAAGAAATGTTTAATGGAGAATATCTTATTTTAATTCCAAACAATGCAGCAAAATCTTTAAAACTTGGAAACCATTGTTCCTTTGGTAAAGCAACTGTATGCGGACCCATTTGTGCCGTGTCTCTAATTACGTCAACTAATAAGAACACCATCAAAGATGCAGCTATAAAATTAAACATTATAGTAGTAATTACTACGTGACTACCTCTAGTTGCCTGAAGATATGCAGGTATAAATGCCCAGGCTGCACCAAAAACCATGGCTCCTGCAATAGATAATAACCACACCATTGGAACGGGTAAAAAACTAAAATTAACGGCAACTAAAAAAACTCCGAGACCCCCAATATATGCCTGGCCCTCTCCACCAATATTAAAAAGCCTGCAATGAAATGCAACAGCAAATGCAAGACCAGTGAAGATAAAATTAGTTGTATAATACAGTGTATAAGCAAAACCTTCTATATAGCCAAACGAACCGTAAATAATTAATCGAACTGCTTGATAAGGATTTTCACCTGCTATAAATATGAATAAACCAGAAACTAATAATGCTAATGTTAAGTTAACAAGTGGAACAATCAAATTTGATACCCACCAAGGAACCTTAGACTTATCAACTGGCGCCATTAAACGACTCCAGCCATTAATAGACCTAATTCTCGATCAGTTACATTTTTATTTTCTCTTTCACCAACAATTTTTCCATCAAACATCACAACAATTCTATCAGATAATGATAATATTTCGTCTAATTCTACTGAAACTAAAAGTATTGCTGCACCTCTATCTCTCATTTCAATTAATCTTTGATGAATAAATTCTATAGCCCCTATATCTACGCCTCTTGTTGGTTGACCAACTAATAATACTTTTGGGTTTTCATTTAGTTCTCTACTTAAAATTATCTTTTGTTGATTTCCGCCAGAAAAGTTTGATGTGATTAAATTTGGTGATTGTGGTCTAACATCATATTCTTCCATAATTTTTTTTGAATGGGTAATAATATCTCTGTGTTTTAAAATCGAGGATTTTGAGAATGGTTGCTGGTCATGATATCCAAAAATTAAATTTTCATATGCTTTAAAGTCTGTGACTAATCCCATTCTTTGACGATCTTCAGGCACATGTGCTAAACCTTTTTCTTTTAATTCTCTAGGATCAAGAAAATTTTGATTATCAGAAACTTTATTACCATCTAAAAATATTTCACCTGACTCGACTTTTCTTATACCCGATAGTGCTTCCAATAATTCTGTTTGACCATTTCCAGTAACACCTGCAAGACCTAAGATTTCACCTTCACGAATTTCTAAATTTACATTTTTAACTCTGATAACTTGAAGATCATCCTTAACACTTAAGTCTTCAACTTTGAAAAGTACATCGCCAGTTTTAGAATCATTTTTATCTAATCTTAGCAGTACACTTCTCCCAACCATCATTTCAGCTAGTTGTTCTTTATTTGTATTTTCAGTTTTTGTATGACCAACCATTTCACCTTGGCGCATCACAGATACTTCGTTAGTTAAATCCATTATTTCAATTAATTTATGTGTAATCAAAACAATTGTTTTTCCTTCTTCTTTTAGAGAACGTAATATTTTAAATAATTCGTCAACTTCTTGTGGTGTTAAAACACCTGTTGGTTCATCAAGTATAAGTATCTCTGCGCCCCTATAAAGTGATTTTAAAATTTCTACTCTTTGACGAAAGCCAACTGATAAATCAGAGATGGTGGAATTGAGATCAATATTTAATTTATATGTTTCACATAAATTTTTTAAATCTTTCTTGGCTTTTTCTAAATTTTTTCCAAATACTAACTCACCCTCAAATCCCAAAATTATATTTTCAAGAACAGTAAAATTTTCTACTAACATAAAATGCTGATGGACCATTCCAATCCCATTAATTATTGAGTCTTTTGGAGATCTTAGGTTTATTTCCTTTCCATTAATTTTTATTTTACCTGAGTTTGCTTGATAAAGACCAAATACGATACTCATCAACGTAGATTTACCAGCTCCATTTTCACCGATAATTCCATGTATTGTACCCTTGTTAATTTTGAGATTTATATTTTTATTGGCATGAACATGCCCAAAAGATTTATTTATATTTTCTAATTCTAAAATAGGCGAGACCATAAAATTTATTTAAATCTTAGGTCTCACCAAATTATTTATAGTACTTCTTTTACTCTTGCGACCAGTCAGCTACTTCCATAGAACCGCTCACAATTTCAGCTGCTGCTGCTTGTACTGCTGACTCCATTTCAGAGGTAACCATACCGTCTTCAGTAGCGTATCCAACCATACCTTCTGCTAAACCAAGAATATGAATTCCAGGTTCAAACCTACCAGCTTGAGTCTTTTCCGCTTGTTCAAAAATTGTTAAGTCCAAACGTTTTAACATAGATGTAAGCATATTACCTGGGTGCATCCAGTTTTGGTTTGTGTCAACACCTATACCCATGATACCAGCATCAGCTGCTGCTTGAAGAACACCAATACCTGTTCCACCTGCTGCTTGATAAACAACATCTGCTCCACCATCAATCTGAGCTTTTGTTAACTCAGCACCTTTTGTTGGGTTGTTCCAAGCTTCCGGTGTTGTTCCTGTCATGTTTGCTAAAATATTAATACTAGGATTAACATATTGTGCTCCTTGTTCATAACCACCCTGGAACTTTCTAATTAAAGGAATATCCATACCACCGACAAAACCAATAGTTCCAGTTTCAGACGCCATAGCTGCAATCATACCTACTAAGAATGAACCTTCATGTTCTTTATAACATGCTTGGTAGATGTTACCTGCTGGATCATCTACCCAACACACATCAACTGCAACAAAGTTTATATCTGGATAATCTGGAGCTACTGCTGCAACTGCATCAGCTTGAGCAAATCCCATAGCTACGATTAACGAAGCGCCTCTGTCAGCAATCTTACGCATACCTTGTTCGATTTGTGTATTGTTAGAAGCTTCAAATTCGACCATGCTCCAACCAAGTTCATTTTGAACTCTTAATGCGCTTTCATACGCAAGTTCATTAAACGATTTGTCAAACTTACCTCCAGAGTCATATACGACTCCGATTTTGTTTGCAAACGCACTTGAAGAGAAGACAAGAGCGAAAGAAACAAAAAAAATACTTAAAATTTTATTCATACCAAAATTCCCCCTTAAATATGAATTATAGATATCTCAATGATAACACTTTATTATAAAAAAAATGCATTAAAAAATGAGATAATGGATAAATAATAGGTTTTTTTATGGATAACTTCAAGTACCCATGTACCTATCGCCTGCGTCTCCTAGTCCTGGTACTATAAA
This sequence comes from uncultured Alphaproteobacteria bacterium, assembly GCA_902560675.1. Taxonomy (GTDB): domain Bacteria; phylum Pseudomonadota; class Alphaproteobacteria; order HIMB59; genus CACPNW01. The sequence goes on from CACEMP010000019.1 coordinate 14,827, forward strand.
CTTATTTTTATTTAATTTTGTATCAATACTACAAGTAAATATATGGGTGCCTTTTTGGTGTTTTTGAATATTTTTAATACCTTCTGGGGCGGCAAGTAATGAAACTAAAAATATGTCTTTATTGGTAACTCCTTTATTTTTAATTAAATTAATAGCTGCAATTGAAGAATTACCAGTTGCTAACATTGGGTCTAGAATTATGACTTTTTTATTTTTTGGCTTTGGTAATTTAAATAAATATTCAACTGGTTCATATGTTTGCTCATCTCTATAAAGACCTATATGGCCCTTTTCTGCATCGGGTAAAAATTTACTAAATCCTTCAAGTAATCCTAATCCAGCTCTTAAAATTGGAACTAAAATAATAGACTGACCAATTGTTAAACCCTGCATTTTTTTTAAGGGAGTTTGAATTGTGATTTTCTTGAATTGTAAATGTTTTAAAACATCAGCTGCAATTAAATAACTTGCCTCATTCATTGTTTGCCTAAATACAGTATTTGAAGTTTTCTTATTTCTAAGGATAGTTAATTTGTGTTGAAGAAAAGAAGATTTAATTACTGTAATCATAAAATATAACATATATAGAAAAACAACTAAGGGCAATGCGGTTATTTATTTATTTAGTAATATTATTTTTTCTCTCATCTTGTACGACAATTGAAGTTACAAAAGAAGTAGTTAAGGTTGGGAATGTTGTAAAGGAAAAGGTAGAGGGCCAATTTCAAAAAGAAGAAGTAGAAGTAGTTGAAGATAATACAATAGTTAAAGAACAACAAATAATTTCAGAGGAAAAAGAGGAGGAAAAAACTATTGTTAAGACTCAACAAAAGTTAGCTCAAATAAATTTTATTGGGAAAAAAATAAATGAAATTGAAAGTCAAATGGGTACTGCTGAATTAACTCGCTCAGACGGCATAGTGTATACGATGCGCTATGATAGTAAGTCTTGCAGACTCTTTCTATTTTTTAGTTTAAACTCTAATACTAAGAGAGTTGAGCATTTTGAATTTAGAGATTCTTTTGGAGATTTACTTGATACTAAAAAATCACTCGAAGTTTGTTATAAAGAATATAGCCTAGTTAATTAATTTCAACTAAGAGATCTTTGGTTTCAACATTATCACCTGAAGAAATGTTTACTAGTTTAATGGTTCCGCTTTTTTCAGCATTAATTGTCGTCTCCATTTTCATTGCCTCTATAACTAGAAGCTTATCCCCTTTGATAACCTTGTTACCTGCTTCAACAAAAACTTTTGCTACCTGTC
>CACEMP010000020.1 GCA_902560675.1 uncultured Alphaproteobacteria bacterium
GTTGATATAAATATTTTAAATAGTTTTAAAAAAGCTATAAGAAATATTTCATCATTTCACAAAAAACAATTACCTAAAAATATTATCTATACTAATAATGGTGCAAAATTGAAATATGTATGGAAGCCTATTGATTCAGTTGGCTTGTACGTACCTGGAGGAAGGGCTTTTTATCCCTCATCTTTAATTATGAATGCAGTACCTGCAATCATAGCTGGAGTAAAAAGAATAGTTTGTATCACACCACCAACTAAATCAATTAATCCATATTTTATTAAATTAATTAAGGAATTAGGTATTAAAGAAACATATTTTGTAGGAGGAGCTCAAGCTATCAGTGCGCTTACTTTTGGCACTCAAACTATTAAGCCAGTAAATAAAATATTTGGACCTGGTAATGCTTATGTAGCAGAAGCAAAAAAACAATTGTATGGAAAAGTAGGTATAGATTTACTAGCAGGACCATCTGAAATAATAGTTGTAGCGAACAATGATAATAACCCAGACTGGGTGGCTTCAGATCTAATAGCTCAAGCAGAACATGATGAAAATGCACAATCAATTTTAATTACGGATAATAGAGATTTTGCAACTAAAGTCTTAAGTTCAATTAAAAAAATTAAAAAAGATTTATCAAAAAAGAAAATAATTGAAAAAAGTTTAAATAATAATGGAATTATTATTTTGGTTGATAATATTGAACTTGCTTCAGAAATTATAAATGTTGTTGCACCAGAACATTTACATATTCACATTTCTAATAATAAAAAATTGTTATCGAATATAAATAATGCTGGTGGTATATTTTTAGGTGAATACTCTGTCGAAGCTTTTGGTGATTATATTGTAGGAACTAACCATGTATTGCCAACATCAGGAGCGGCAAAATTTTCATCAGGGTTAGGTGTTTTAGATTTTATGAAAAGAACCTCTATTGTTGAGATGAATCAAAAATCTTTTTATACTCTTTCAGAAGATACTCAAAAAATGTCGGGACTTGAAGGTCTAGATGGACATAAATTGTCAGTTAAAATTAGACAAAAGAAATAATTTTTACTATAAGCTTATAAAAATATGCCAAAAGAAGGATCAATTGAATTTCAAGGAGTTGTATTAGAACTTCTTCCAAATGCAATGTTTAAAGTAAAATTAGAAAATGATCATGAAATTCTAGCTCACTCATCAGGAAAAATGAGAAAAAATAGAATAAGAGTATTAGCTGGTGATAAAGTGACAGTAGAAATGACACCTTATGATTTAACAAAAGGTAGAATTACTTTTAGATGGAAGTAAAAAAATCTGAAAAAAATAATATTATTTCTTTAAAAAAAAAATCTAAATGCCCAACATGTAAAAAGGTTTCTAAGGAACCATTTATACCTTTTTGTTCAAAAAAATGTGCTAGTCTCGACTTGATGAAATGGCTAACTGATGAACATGGGCTGCAAATAAAATCTGATTAATTTTTCTATTTTTAATTGAATTTAATTATAAATACTTTATCTGATGTCTTGTGCCCAGGTAGCTCAGTTGGTAGAGCAGAGGACTGAAAATCCTCGTGTCGGTGGTTCGATTCCGCCCTTGGGCACCACTTTTTTTACTTTTTTTTGTAGGTGATAGTTTTGCTTTTGAAAAGATAAACAACGCAGCTTTTATTAGAGAAAGTGTTAAGTTTTGTTAATTTTTGGTTGGTTAATAAGCCCGTAAAATATTACCTTTTATCACACTGGAAATGTTTTGTTTATTTTACAGCTATTTAATCCTAAAATTCATCAAAATTAGATTCTTACAAAATTTGTGTTAAACTATTCTAATATGGGCAAAAAAATTTTAGTTTTTTCAAATGGTGAAAAAATTGGAGATGGAATAATAAAATTACAACTTCTTCACGAAATTAAAACAAGACTTCCAGATCATAAATTATATTGGCTAACCAATAAGGGTAAAACTGTTTATTCAAATACTCTTAAATTCATTTCAAGTAATTATATCGATGAGATTCTTGATCAAGCAGATCTTAGTCCTTTTTTTTGGAATAAAATATCAAAAAGATATAATTTAGAGAATAATTTTTTTGAATATATTTTAGATACACAAAAATCAGTAATAAGAACTATAGCATTAAAACGAATCAAGCATAAAAATTTTATTTCTGGATCAGCTAATGGATTATTTTCTACTAATAAGATTAAAAATACTAAGAAAAGAAAATATTATTTAGACTACATTCTAGATTTATTAGATTTAATAGTTATTAAAAAAAATAGAAGTGATTTCAAAATTCCAATAAGTGAAAATCTCGAAGGACTAATAAGTAATATTTTATTGAAACATAAAAGCTATGTAGGAATTGCACCTGGTGCAGGAGAAAAAAATAAGATTTGGCCTTTAGATAAGTATATTGAGTTATGTAATTATCTTGAAGGAAATAAAAAGACCATTGTTTTTTTTATTGGACCTGACGAACTATATTTAAAAGAAAAATTAAAAAATCTTTATCCTAACTCAATATTTATTGAGGATCATATTACTGGATTTCAAAATATAGAAATTATTATTGCTACAACCAAATATTTACAATTAGCTATATCGAACGATAGTGGTGTTAGTCATATGTTATCAACTGGATATTGCCCATTAATTAAACTCTTTGGCCCAAAAGATTCTACAAAATTTACTCCTGAAAATCCAAATCTATTTTCTATATCTTCAAGTGACTTTAAATCAAAAAATATCAATAAAATACCTGTCTCTAGAGTGATTCAAGAAATAGAAAAAGTTCTGATTTAAAATTTCATATATTAGAAGGTAGACAAGTATATTTTTCATCATTACTTATTTTATTTTATATGTTTAAATTTGATAAACTTGTATTTGGAGATGCGGGGTGGGGCGATGAATTTCTTATAGCAACACTCATGACTCTACTGGTAAGTATTTTATCAATGGGTCTAGGTCTTTTTTTAGCAATTATTACAGTTTGGGCAAAGATAATTCAAAACAGAATAACAAGATTTATTGCAAATTTTTATACAACAGTAATTAGAGGTGTTCCTGAATTATTAGTTATTTATCTAATTTTCTTCGGTGGCAATGCTGTTGTTATGAGTATAGCTAAAGTATTCGGCTATAATAAATATATTGAACTTAACGCACTTACAATTGCAACAATAGCCATTGCAGTAATATCAGCAACATATTCTAGTGAAGTTTTAAGAGCTTCTTATTTGGCTATATCTAAAGGTCAAATAGAAGCCGCAAGAGCACTAGGTATGAATAAATTTAGTATTTTTTTTAAAGTTATTTCGCCTCAAGTTATAAGACATGCTTTACCGGGAATAGGAAATGTATGGCAAATAACTCTAAAAGATACATCCCTCATTTCCGTAACCGGTCTTGTAGAAATTATGCGTCAATCTAGAATATCTTCTAACGTTGAGCATTCACCTTTAACTTTCTTAATTACAGCCGCAATATTGTATTTATGTTTAACAACAATCTCTGGCAGAGTTTTTAGAACGTTAGAAGTAAATTATTCAAAAGGTTATTCAACATGATTGAATTTTTAAATAGTATTCAAAATTCTCTAATTTATAAAAATTTCTTTTTGGTCCTATCTGGTTTGGATAATACAATTTTATTATTATTAATTTCATTACCACTTGGTTTTGTTTTAGCATTATTATTTGCCTTAGGAAGAGTTTCTAAAATTGTATTTTTATCAAGAATAATTGCTAGTTATATTTTTATCATTAGAGGAACGCCTTTACTTGTTCAAATATATTTGATTTATTTTGGTTTAGGTTCTGTAAAATTTATTAGAGAAAGTTTTTTATGGTACGCTTTGAAAGAACCTTTTTGGTGTGGGGTAATAGCCCTTACAATTAATACTGTTGCATATGGAGCAGAAATTTTTCGAGGTGGAATTCAATCAATTGAAAAAAGTCAGGTTGAATCAGGTTTATCACTTGGGTTTGGAAAATTTTTACTTTTAAGAAAAATTATTTTACCTATTGCTATAAGAAAAGTTCTACCGTCTTACGGTAATGAATTAATACTAATGGTTAAAGCAACCTCATTAGTTAGTCTTACAACATACATGGAAATGACTGGTATTGCCAGAAAGATAATGGCTAAAACATTTGCGCCAGTTGAAGCATTTATAGCTGCAGGAATTCTTTATCTTTTTTTAAATTTTCTAATGGTTCAATTTGTTAAATATTTAGAATGGAAATATAATCCACACTTAAGATTAAATAATTAATTTCTAAACTTTTTGTGACATGCCCCACAATTTGCTGACATTACTTTAAAAGCATCATTTAGCATTTCATTGTCTTCTAATTCAGCACTAAGTGAAATCATTTCAATATCACTAACAAACTTATCGTTTAATTCATTAAAAGTTTCTCTATCATTCCATATTTCTTCACTTGCTCCTTTATACTGACTGCCTTCAGGATAGTGATCTTTAAATTCCGAAGCTGCATGTAACAAAGTTTCGTTTAATTCAAGAATTGCTTCATAATCATTTGTTTTTAATAATCTAAATATTTGAGATGACGTACTTTTAACTTTTTGCATTAAAGCCATTCTCTTATTAACAATTTCTTCAAGAGATTTGTCTTCTAAAGTTACTTTATGACCCATCAAAATAGTAGGCGTAATCAAGGATAGTACTATTAGTATAATTTTAAAGTGTGTAACCATTTTTTTTTAATATAGATGACAAATAATTATATCCAATTTTAGCATATTCAAGTGGATTAGCTTTTTTAGGATCTTGTTCAGCTTCAATTATGAGCCATTTTTGATACTTTTCTTCAAATAATATTTTAATTAATGGTCCATAATCGATGCATCCATCTCCTGGAACAGTGAAAACACCATCTAGAAAAGACTCTCTAAAACTTAAATCATCTTTAATAGATTTTAAAAAAACATCTTTTCTAATATCTTTACAGTGAACATGGTTAATTCGAGAAATATAATTTTTTAATACTCTTTCGTAATTTGCTTCAGCAAACATTAAGTGCCCAGTATCGTAAAGCAAAAATGTATTTTGATTTGTCATATCCATAAATCTATCTACATCTTCCTCAGATTGTATAATAGTTCCCATATGCTCATGATACGACATTGGCATTCCTTCATCTATCAGCATATCAGATAATTCACTGATTTTTTTGCAATAGCTATCCCATTCATCTTTTTCTAGTTTTGGTCTTTTACTAAGGGCTTTTGATTGATCGCCTTGGATTGATCCAGACACATCAGCAAAAACAAAAACATCTGCACTTATTAATTTTAATAAATTTAAATGATCTTGGAGTGCTATCCATTCTTCTTTTACACTTCTTTCTCTAAGCATTGCACCATACCAACCACCTGGCATTTTTAGATTAAATTTTTCTAAAAGAAATTTTGTTATTCCAGGGTTTCTTGGAAATTTTCCACCTAATTCAATACCTGTAAATCCAGATAAGCTTGCATCCTCTAAACATTTCTCAATAGGGGTATCACCTCCAAGTTCCGGCATATCATCATTGCTCCATGCAATAGGTGCGATACCAAGTTTAATTTTCATGAAGTTTTACATATTTCATGATAGATGAAAAATAAAGATAAATATGAACATATTATTAGTTGATGGAAATGAAAAAGAAGCTTCTGATCGATATACAAAATTGGGTATGGATACTCAATTTCAAGTATATGAAAAAATTTTAAGAAAATATTCTAATTCAGCTATCAATATTACAACAATTCATCCTGCAGTTGATAATAATTATCTTCCTTTAAGCATAAGTCTTGATGACTTCGAAGCGGTTGCTTGGACGGGAAGTTTGCTAAATATATATAATGAGACAAAGTCCATAACAAATCAAATAGAGTTGGCTAAAGAATTATTTAAAAGAAAAAATAAAATTTTTGGAAGTTGTTGGGGGCTTCAGGTTTTAGTTACAGCTGCAGGAGGTAAAGTAAGAAAAAATCCAAACGGACTTGAAGCAGTTTTGGCTAAAAATATTACATTAAATCAAGATGGCGTAGTTCACCCTATGTATAAGAATAAAAAAAAATCATTTAATGCACTCTGTTGGCATTATGATGAAGCAGAAAATCTTCCAAAAGAAACCAAAGTTCTGGCTTCAAATAAGATCAGTAAATTTCAATCTATAAGCTTTGAAGTAAACCAATCAAGTGTTTGGGCAGTACAATACCACCCAGAATTTAACCCAAAATGGATGGCTGGCCTTATGGATATGAGAAGAGATATTTTATTGGAACAAAAAGTATATAAAGATTTATCAGAATTTGAAAATGAAAAGACGATTTTGCAAAATTCTGATAATCTTGAAAAAAAAGAATTACAAATATATGATGATGTAGTTGACGAAGAAATCCATTCTTTAGAAATTTCAAATTGGTTAAATCTTAATAAAAATTATTAACTACATTAATAATTGATTTCCACTTACTAATACTAGATGTTGAAATGAATTTGCTAATATTTGCTTTTACTATTTTATCTTTTTCCCAAAGATTACTTATTTGGTTTGTATTTTTTAAATATCCAGATTGAATTGCTGAAAGATATGCCGCACCAAGTGAAGTAGTCTCAACATTACTTGGTCTAATAATTTTAATTTGAGAAATATTTGCTAAACTTTGTAGAAAGCTATTATTTTTAACCATACCTCCATCAACTCGTATCTCACTAATCTTTGTCTTAGAATCTTTTTCCATACATTCAATTAATTCATAGGTTTGAAAAGATAGGCTGTCCAAAGTTGCTTTGATAATATCTTCTCTAGACGTATTTCTAGTGATACCAAAAAATGTTCCTCTCGCATTAGGGTTCCAATATGGTGCGCCAAGTCCAGTTAATGCTGGGACAAAAAATAAATTTTCATCTTTGTTAGCTTTTTTATACAATTTATCAGTTTCACTAGAATCTTTTATAAATTTTAAATTATCCCGAAGCCATTGTATGGCAGAACCTGCTACAAAAATACTTCCTTCATAGCAGAACATTTTTTTACCATTTATTTTAAAAGCAACAGTTGTTAGTAATCTATTCTTAGATAATTTAAATTTTTCTCCAATATTCATAAGAAGAAAACAGCCTGTACCATAAGTACTTTTTGATTGCCCCTTTTTAAAACACGCTTGACCAATTGTTGCTGACTGTTGGTCTCCAGCCATGCCGCCAATTGGTATTGCATCACCAAATAATTTAGTAGAGCCAAAATCATATGCATTTTCAACTACAACTGGTAAGATATTTTTTGGAATATTAAATATTTTTAAAATTTTGTCAGACCACTTCTCTTTTTTAGAATCAAAAATCATGGTTCTTGAGGCATTTGATATATCTGTTAGGTGAGATTTTCCTTTGGTTAAATTCCATAATAGCCAGGTGTCTATTGTTCCAAAAAGTAAATTATTATTCTTTAAATTCTTATTTGCTTCCTTAACGTTATCAATAATCCATTTAATTTTAGTTGCAGAAAAATAAGGATCAAGTTCTAACCCAGTTATTTTTTGAATTTTTTTATCAATCCCTTTTCTTTTTAACTTTTCACAAACATTAGCTGTTCTTCTATCTTGCCAGACTATTGCTCTATAAATTGGTTTCCCAGTTTTTTTATTCCATAAAACTGTTGTTTCACGTTGATTTGTAATTCCAATTGAAATTATATTTTTTGAATTTAACTTATTTTTTTTTAATATTTTTGAAATTAAATTTCTAACATCGTCCCAAATTTCTGTTGCATTATGTTCTACCCATCCTTCATTTGGAAAATATTGTTTAAATTCTTTTTGGACAATATCAAATATTTCAAATTTTTTATCATACAGTACAATTCTTGAACTTGTTGTCCCTTGATCTATAACTAAGAAAAATTTGCTCATATATCAAACATCTAAATTTTTGATGAAATTAGCATTATTTTGAATAAATTTAAAACGTAACTCTGCTTGTTTTCCCATTAACGTTTCAAATAAATTTTCTGTATTTTTTAAATCTTTTTTTGCTTTTTCAGAGTTAATTAAAATTAGATTTCTTTTACTTTGATCCATTGTTGTCTCTTTCAATTGATCAGCGGGCATTTCACCCAATCCTTTAAATCTTGTGATATTATAATTGCCAGACTTAAATTCTTTTTCAATCAATTTATCTTTCTCTTTTTCGTCATATGCGTAAAAAGATTTATTTTTGTTATAAATTTTAAATAGAGGAGGCATTGCAAGATAAAGTTTATTTTCATCGATTAAACTTTTCATATATTTATAAAAAAAAGTAATAAGTAGAGTTGCTATATGTGAGCCATCTACATCAGCATCAGTCATTAGTATTATTTTCTCATAACGAAGTTTTGAAATTTCAAAATTTTTTCCAATTCCACATCCTAAAGACTGAATAAGGTTCTGTATTTCATTATTATCAGCAATTTTAGATAACCCAACATTATAAACATTTAATATTTTTCCTCTTAAAGGAAGGATTGCTTGAAATTCCCTATTTCTTGCTTGTTTAGCAGAGCCTCCGGCACTATCACCTTCAACAATAAATATCTCAGAATCTTTTATTGATTTACTTGAGCAATCTACCAACTTGCCTGGAAGACGATTTCTTTCTTTAATACTTTTTCTATCTAACTCTTTAATTTTTGATAAATCAGTTCTCTGAAGTGCTCTTTCAATTAAATTATCTAAAAGTATTTTTGAATTTTTCTTATTAGCATTTAGCCATAATAAAAATTCTTGTTGTGTTTTTGTTTCAATTTCTTTTTGTAAATTTGGCATTATTATTCTTTTTTTAGTTTGTCCTTCAAAACTTGGATCATTAATAAAGATAGAAATAATTACATTACAATAATCAAATATATCGGTGTGATTAATGTTATTTATCTTTGAAAATTGATTTTTTTGGCCATAAAGTTTTATAGCTTTTAAAATTCCATTACGAATACCATTTTCATGTGAACCTCCATCTGGTGTTTCAATCGTGTTGCAGTAAGACATTAAACTTGAAGTTTCATTTGTATTAAATGATATTAATGTTTCAAAATTTTCATTATCTTTGATGATGGATTTTATTAAGAAATTTTTTTCAATTAATTTAGAATTGTTCGAGTATTCTAATTGAAAATAATCCTCAATTCCTTTTTTGTAAAAAAAACTTTTGTTGTTTGGCGTATTATCTTTAATTAATTCTTTATCAATTTTAAAGTTTATAGTTGTGCCTCCAACTAATACAGATTTCATATTTATAAAATTATATAATTTTTTTGGAACAAATTGCGTTTCTTCAAATATGCTTTTGTCTGGAAGAAAAGAAATTTCTGTGCCTTTTAGCTTTTTACTACATTTTTCAATTTTAATTTTTGTTTTAACTTTACCTTTTGAATAATCTTGTCGATATACCTTCCCATCTTTGAAGACTTGAACTTGTAATAAAGAACTCAATGCATTAACAACAGAAATACCAACTCCGTGCAATCCACCAGAAGTTTTGTAAGCATTGCTATTAAATTTACCACCCGCATGAAGTGTTGTTAAAACTACTTCAAGCGCTCTTTTATTTTTATATTTTGGATGAAAATCAATTGGAATACCTCTTCCATTATCTTTGATTTTGATTGTACCATCTTTTTTATATTCAAAATTTATATCAGTTGCATGACCTGCTAAAACTTCATCTATACTGTTATCTAATACTTCATTTACTAAATGATGAAGTCCATCTTGGTTAGTGCTCCCAATGTACATGCCTGGTCTCTTGCGAACAGGTTCAAGACCCTCAAGTACTTCAATATCTTTAGCATTATAAGTTGACTTTTTTGCCATTCATATTTTTATCAAAAGTGTTGTGCTAAAAATATAAAAAAAACCGCCCTAAGGCGGTTTTCTTTAAAAGATTAATATAAAATACTACGCGTCGTAATAAAGCTTAAATTCATGAGGATGAGGTCTTATATTAATTGGATCAACCTCACTTTCTCTTTTGTAGCTAATGTAAGTTTCTATTACATCTTTTGTAAATACGTCACCTTCTAATAAAAATGCATGATCTTTTTCAAGAGCATTAAGCGATTCAGCTAAAGATCCAGGGGTTGATTGTATCTTTGATAAAACTTCATCACTCGCAGCATAAAGATTGATATCAGTAGGATCTCCAGGATTAATTTTATTTTTTATACCATCTAATCCTGCCATTAACATTGCTGAAAATGCTAAGTAAGGATTTGCTGTAGGATCTGGGCATCTAAATTCCATTCTTTTTGCTTTAGGGCTTTGAGAATAAGCGGGAATCCTTACTGATGCAGTTCTATTTCTTTGTGAATATACAATATTTACAGGAGCTTCAAAGCCAGGCACTAATCTTTTATAAGAGTTAGTAGTTGGAGCACAAAAAGCTAATAGAGCTGGAGCATGTTTAAGTATTCCTCCAATATAATTTAGAGCTAAATCACTTAAGTTGGCATAGTTGCCTTCTTTGTACATAAGTGTATCGCCATTTTTCCAAACACTTTGATGAACGTGCATACCTGAGCCATTATCTTCAAATAAAGGTTTAGGCATAAATGTTGCAGTCATTCCATGTTGCTTTGCTACATTTTTAACTACATATTTATACTTCATCATATCATCAGCCATTTTAAGCAAAGGTGAGAATTCTAAATCTATTTCACATTGTCCACCTGTTGCAACTTCATGGTGATGTGCTTCAACTGTTAAGCCTATATCCTGCATTGTCATAACCATTTCAGTTCTTACATCTTGAAGGGTATCTACAGGTGGCAATGGAAAATATCCTTCTTTATGTCTCGGCTTATGACCTAAGTTTGGATTTTCATCAGTACCACTATTCCAAGTTCCTTCTGTAGAATCAACTTCGTGAAATGCAAAATTAGATCCGGAATCAAATTGAACGTTATTAAACACAAAGAATTCTGCCTCAGGTCCAAAAAATGCGGTATCACCAATTCCCGACGATTTTAAGTATGCTTCAGCTTTTTTTGCAATATTTCTTGGGTCACGACTATAATCAACTAAAGTTACAGGATCTTTAATATTACAATGCAATGCTAGAGTTTTTTCTGAAAAAAATGGATCAATGTATGCAGTCGTTGCATCTGGTAAAACAATCATATCACTGTCTTGGATTTCTTGGAAACCTCTTACTGAAGATCCATCAAAACCAAGTCCATCAGAAAATATATCTTCGTCTAAAAATTTAATTGGTATGGTAAAATGTTGAGTTGTTCCTGGTATATCAGTAAAGCGCATATCAACCATCTTAATGTCCATATCTTTAATTTCAGACATTAAATCTTTTGGAGTCGAGCTTTTTAATTTCATATCTATCTCCTTACTTCATCAAAAGGGTAGGCCATCCAGCGATACCCGGTTAATTCATGCTCTAGTTATGAAATCTGCTTTTGATGCGCGTTCCTTCAGCTTTTTGCTTACTTCCGACCTAATAAAGTAGGTTGAACGATTTATAACTTTTGCATGCGTTCCTTCGGCACAATGCCTACTTCCGACTCTAAAAGAGTTGAACGATTATTATTTAATTACTAGCTTTTATATAAAAGTAAAGAAAAATTAGACAGCATCACTGTCTTTTTCACCAGTCCTTATTCTAATTACCTGTTCGATATTCGATACAAAAATCTTACCATCACCAATTTTTCCTGAATAAGCGCTGGTTTTTATTGATTTAATAACATTGTCAACTTGATTGTCCTCAACAATTACTTCTAATTTCATTTTTGCTAAAAATTCATCATCATACCCATCATTAGGATCAATTCCACCAGTCGACCCTCTTTGCCTTCCAAAACCTTTTACATCAATTAGAGTCATTCCTGATATTCCAAGTTCGTGAAGTGCTTCTTTTACTTGAGAAAGTTTAAAAGGTTTAATAATTGCTTCTATTTTTTTCATATTGTAGATAATCTTTTAATAGCCTCTTTAATGTTTTCTAATGAATTAGCAAAACTTATTCTAACAAATTCACTAGCATTATCTCCAAAACTTGAACCAGGTACCAGAGCTACACCTTTTTCTTCAAGAGCTATTTCCGAAAATTTATTACCACTTAAACCAGTTTTTGAGATATTAGGAAATGCATAAAAAGCTCCACCAGGTTTAAAACAAGAAAACTTTTCCATCTTATTTAGCTCTGTGTAAATATAATCTTTTCTCCTTTGAAACTCACTAACAATTTTCATTACTTCAGTTTGATCACCTTTTACCGCTTCTAGACCTGCATATTGAGAAATAGATGTTGCACATGAATTATAATTAACACATATTTTATTTGCGTGAGTTATTAATTTGTCCGGCCAAACGCTCCATCCTAATCTCCAACCAGTCATGCAATACGTTTTACTCCAACCCTCAAGAACAATTAGTCTATCCTTTATATTCTCGTACTCTAATAGCGAAGGCATTGATTCATTATTGAAAATAATATTACTATAAATTTCATCACTCAAAATACAAATTTTAGGATGCTGTTCAAACAGGTTAATTAGATCAAAAATTTGTTTCTTATTCATGAAAGAACCTGTTGGATTATTTGGATTATTAATTATTATTAAGCTAGTTTTATCTGTAATTAATTCTTTTAGTTCATCTATATTAATCTGAAAATTATCTTTTTCAGAAAGTTTTAAAGGAATTGCTTTTGCTCCGCTGTATCTAATCATAGATCTATAGATTGGAAAACCAGGATCTGGATAAATTATTTCTTTATCTTCACCTCCTAATAATAGAGTAGAGATAAATATTACTGGTTTACCCCCAGGAGTAATTAGAACATTATCTGGTCTAGTTTTTGATTTATATTTATTTAAAACTAATTCACATATTGCCTCTCTTAATTCTAGTATCCCATTTGATGGAGTATATCCATGATGACCATCCTTAATTGCTTTTATTGCTGCTTCTTGAATATTTTTAGGAGTAGGAAAATCAGGCTGTCCAATACCTAAATTAATAATATCTTTACCTTTAATAGCTAATTCATTGGCTTTTGATAAAATTGCAAATGCAGTTTCAGTTTCTAATTGAAATATTCTTTTTGAAACCTCCATATATTTGGTATAGCTCAATAAAAATAAAAATAAAACTTTTTATTAAGATTTATGGCGAACGTAGCTCAGTTGGTTAGAGCGCAGGCTTGTGGTGCCTGATGCCGTGGGTTCGAATCCCATCGTTCGCCCCAATCAATTTTAAAAAGTAATGTATTTATTTATTAATATTTCTATTTATGTTTAGGAATTTGATTTATAAATATTAAGTTTTGAAAATACCCTTAATAAACATAATATTGATTGGAATAATTTTTAGGATATTTCTATTCATTATTCTTTCAATATTACCATATTATCATGAAATCTTTGGGAGCATTAGTCCACTATCATTTCACGTATTTGCCGATTATGGCTTATATAAAAATTTTGGTGAGGGTCCTGATGGTTTAGGAGATATTTTTTCAATTGACCAATTTTTAACTACTTATAAAAATGTTTTTTTAGGAAATTTTGAATTAGTAAATAATAGGTATCCTGGAATTTTTTTTACAATTATTATTTATTTAACTAATTATTCTGCAGATTTTACAATTTTAATGTCAATGCTTACATTTCTAACAGAAATTATAGCATTTATTTTATGGGCTAGTTATTTTTGTAAAAACTATGATCATTACGCAGCTTTAATTTTTA
>CACEMP010000021.1 GCA_902560675.1 uncultured Alphaproteobacteria bacterium
ATGAATTTGAAAGATATTGTGACTCTGTTAAAAAATGGATTTTCTTCTAGTTAAATTTTATTGAAGAAATTTTATGATTTTTTTCAAATTTAATAACAACTTGAGCTTTTTTATTTAAATCCTTTAACATCCATTTAGTTATCTTCTCATAATGCTGAATAAAAATTTTAATTTCGTTTGACGACATTCTTTTTGATTTTTTATTTTTTGATTTATTTGTTCTTTCCTGTTTTAATCGCCATTCATAAACATTATTAAAAGAAGATGTTTTCAAAAAAATATGTTCATCAAATAGTTTAAATAATTTATTATATTCCATTTTTAACTTATTATTATAGAAATTTCTCCATTGATATTTTGGATCATTAATTTTTTCTAAACTATTTATATTTTTATAAAGAAATTTTTTTGGAATTTCAGAACTTCCGCAGCACCAACCTTCTAAGAAAAGAATATCGCATTTAGTCTTGATTATTTTTTTGATTTAGATTTATCATCAATCAACTTATCAAATAATGGTGTGATTATTGGGTAATTGCTTTTATTGAATTGTTTTATATTTTTAATCAATTTTTCAATATCATGTGTTCCTGGAACACCCCTAGTCATTAATAACTCATGTGTTCTTTTTGATAATAATTGCCGATATTTTTTCGATAAATAATAATTATCTAAACTAAGTAAAAGTATTTTCTTATTATAAAATTTTTCAATAGTTTTAGAGATAATATTAATAAATGATGATTTTCCAATACCTTGAGAGCCCCCAAATAGAAATTTTTTTGATTTACTAGAACAAATATAATTTATGATTGGAACTAATTTATCTTCTATGTACTTTTTGGAATATTTTTTATTATATGTAATATGTATTTCTTTTTGAATATAGTCTATTAATGTACTCATTTAAAATTTATTTATAAACAAAATATTTATACATGAAATTTCTTTTTGATTTAGGTGGTGTTTTTTTTGATTGGGATCCACATTACTTTTATAATGATGTATTTAAAAACAAAGATGAAAGAGAAAATTTCTTAAATAATATTTGTAACGATGAATGGAATATTCAGCAAGATGCTGGAAGACTAATTAAAGATGCGGAAACTGATCTAATAAAGAATTATCCAGATTATGAAGATAAAATAAAATTATATTATAAAAATCATCATAGAATGTTCAGGAAAATTTTCCACCATTCAGTTGATGTTTTAAATGATTTAAAAAATAAAAAATATGAGTGTTATGTATTATCAAACTGGTCTTGGGAAACATTCAAAGGTATGGATAAAAAATATCCATTCTTAAATAAATTTGATGATTTGATAATTTCTGGGAAAGAAAAATTAGTTAAACCTGATGCTGAAATATATAAGTTAGCTATAAGTCGTTTTAATCTAATTCCTGAAGAAACTGTATTTATAGATGATAAGCAAGAGAATATTGAAGCTGCAAAGAAACTTAATTTTTTAACTATACATTTAATTAACCCTGAAATAATAACTCAAGAAATTAATAAATTTATTTAATTTAATTATGAATGAAATTTTTGATATTTTAGTTATTGGTGGAGGCATTAATGGTGCTGGAATTGTAAGAGATGCATCAGGTAGAAATTTAAAAGTTTGTTTGGTTGAAAAGAATACAGTTGGTTCTGCCACTTCGTCTTGGTCTACAAAGTTAATACATGGAGGATTAAGGTATCTTGAAAATTATGAATTTCGTCTTGTACGTGAATCTTTAAAGGAAAGAGAAGTAATTAAAACAATTGCCAGTGATATAACAACAACTTTACCTTTTATTATACCACATCAAAAATCTTTAAGACCTAAATGGCTAATAAAATTAGGACTATTTTTGTATGATAATATTGGTGGAAAAATGACTATACCAAAATCTTCAACTATAAATATCAAAAATGAAATTCCTAATATTTTAAAAGATCAATTTAAAATTGGTTTTCAATATTATGATTTACAAGTTGATGATAAAAAACTTGTTCAGTTAAATGTTGAAGATGCAAAGAAAAAAGGTGCTACGATTATTGAAAACAGAAAAGTTATAGAAGTAAAACGACATAAAAATATTTGGGATATAATTCTAGATGACAAAACCACACTTAAATCTAAAATTCTTATAAACGCTTCTGGACCTTGGATAAATGATGTTTTAAGTAAGATAATTAAATTAAAAACAAATAAATCAATTAGACTTGTAAAAGGTAGTCATATAATCACTAAAAGACTTTACAATCAGAAAAAAGCTTTTACTTTACAAAATAAAGATAACAGAATAATTTTTGTAATACCGTATAAGGATGAATATTCTCTTATTGGTACTACTGAAACAGAGGTTTTTTCACCAGAGAATCCTAAAATTGATGAAAGTGAAATTGATTATTTGCTAAATTCAGTAAATAAATATTTTGTTAAACAAATATCAAAAGATGATATAGTAAGTTCTTATTCTGGAATTAGACCTCTTATTGAAGATTTCAAAGAAGCTTCAAAAGTTACTAGAGACTATATATTCGATTTAAATGAGGATGGCACACAAGCACCATTACTAAGTATTTATGGAGGAAAATTAACGACATATAGGAAATTAGCCGAAAATGTTCTTTTAACTCTCAATAATTATATTTCTGTAAACAAGAAAAATTCTTGGACTGCTGAACAAAAACTATAATTGGTACTCCTCTTAAATAACTTTTCAAATTTGATGGGCAGAAAAGTTTTATAAGAGGAATACTTCTTATAGGAGGAAATAATATGAACCCTCTGCCCAACTTTATATTATTGTAAATTAATGATATTTATTAAAAATTTTTAAAAATGGGATGTATTGCCCCTTATATTAGGGGCAATAATCAATACGATTCTATTATTTAAATGCTTGGCCTGAACTATCAAATAATTGGCATCTTCCAGAAGGGAAGCCAACTTTTACAGTATCACCAACTTTAATCTCTGAATGTCCTTCAGTTTCAGCAACTAATGGTTCTCCATCTTTTTCAAGGTATAGATAAGAAACGTCACCAAGTTTTTCAACAACAAATACTTTGCTTTCCCAAGTTCCATCTGCATTACCATTTACTACTAAGTGTTCAGGTCTGATACCTAAGGTTACTGAATCACCCTCAGAGGATGATGCTGACATTTTAGAGATTGATATTTTTGACATTCCCATAATATCAACTTCTGTAGAATCAGAACTTTTGCTTAATATCTTACTTGAAATAAAATTCATTTTTGGTGATCCAATAAATCCACCTACGAACATATTATTTGGTTTATCATAAAGTTCTAGTGGCGATCCTTTTTGCGAAACAATACCTGTATCAAGTACTACAATATCATCAGCCAGAGTCATTGCTTCTGTTTGATCGTGTGTAACGTATATCATTGTTGCTTCTAGTTCATTATGAAGTTTTGCTAATTCAACTCTCATTTGAACCCTTAATGCAGCATCAAGGTTAGAAAGTGGCTCATCAAATAAGAAAACTTTTGGCTTTCTTGTAATTGCTCTTCCAATAGCAACACGTTGTCTCTGACCACCTGAAAGTTGTTTTGGCTTTCTTTGAAGATAATCTTCTATTTGAAGTATTCTAGCTGCTTCATTCACTCTTTCGTTAATTTCATCTTTTGATCTTTTTTCAAGTTTTAATCCAAAAGCCATATTATCAAAAACTGTCATGTGTGGATATAAAGCATAAGATTGAAAAACCATTGCTATATTTCTTTGCTTAGGTGGCAAGTCATTTACAACTTGACCATCAATAGAAATTGTTCCTGAGTTAATATCTTCAAGACCTGCAATCATTCTAAGCATTGTGGATTTACCACATCCACTTGGTCCAACTAAAACTGTAAATGATTGACTTTTAATATCAAGAGACACATCCTTAATAACATGAACATCTCCAAAATATTTATTTACTGTATTAATATTTATATCTGCCACTTCATCCTCCTTTGAGCGATCTTTCAAGTGTAGAACTGATTATCAATTCTTAACTAATTATTTATACCAATCCAGGATTTATTGTCATTACTTTTTATACATGAATCAATAATTTTTTGAATTTTTGCACCTTGATTGAAATCTGGCTGTAAATTTGAGTTTGTTTGTATTGATTTTATAAAATTTTGATAATTACTTGCAGTCTTTGGACATTGAATTGTATCCCAAGACATTTTATTGATATTTTCATCATTACAAATGTGAAGTGTTGACCATTTATTTCTCTCTTCGTCTAATTCAACTTTTACACCTCCTTTAGTGCAAAAAACTTCTAAAATTAATGAATTTGCATGACCAGTAGCATATCTTGTATTTGTTATTGTGCCAATAGCACCATTTTCAAATCTTACTAAAGAGTTAAATCCATCATTTGCATCTAAAATATAATCTTTGATTTTACTTCCTTTATCGTGATATGTTTTTAAATCAGCAAAAATTTCTTTTATATCTCCCACGGCATTTACGGCAAAATCAAAAATATGAACACCAGTATCTCCTAAAGCTCCATTGCTACCATGTTTTGTTGAAAGCCTCCATAACCACTTATCTTCTTCTCTCCATTCACCCCACTTATTACTTGTAAGCCATGATTGATAATAACATGCACTAACATGTCTTGGTGTACCTATTTCACCGGACCTAATAATTTCTACTAATCTTTGATAGGCGCTTGATTCTCTATAAGTAAAATTAACCATATTAATTTTTTTTGATTTTAACGCTGCATTAACCATTTCTTTTGCATCTTCATAATTTTCAGCAAGTGGTTTTTCACAAAAAACATTATATCCGTAATCTAGTATTTGAAGAGTGGTATCTTTATGAAATTTATCAGGTGTAGTATTGCTTATCCCATCAAATGATTTTTCTTTATTAAGCATTTCTTCCAAACTTAAATAACCACGAACATTAATATTTTGATTATTTGATAAGAATTTATTTAAATTTTTCTCATTGGTATCGCATACAGCTTCTACCTCTACATCCTTAATACTGTTAAATTCATTAAGATGCCTTGATGAAATATTTCCAGTTCCAACTATTCCAATTTTCATTTTTTATTTTCTGTTGGATGTCCTACACTAAATCCCTTTTTGTTTATATTTTCGATAGGTTCTGCTCTATTGCTTTTAGGGGTAGGTGAGTGAATATCATCCCAAATACTTTTACTTTTTGGTTTTACAAAATTAACTGCATTTTTAACAACTTTTTGAACATTAGTATTATGATATGTTGGGTATGCTTCGTGACCTGGTCTAAAATAAAAAATTTGTCCATTTCCTCTTTTGTATAACAGACCAGACCTAAAGGTTTCTCCGCCTTCAAACCAGCTAGTGAAAAGTGTTTCATCTGGTGCTGGTACTTGAAACGGCTCTCCATACATTTCTTCCATTTCTATTTCAAAATAAGGTTCCAAACCTTCACAGATTGGATGTCCAGGGTTACAAATCCATAATCGCTCTTTCTCACCATACTCTCTCCATGTTAAGTTACAATTCGTACCCATTAATCTTTTGAAAATTTTAGAATGATGCCCAGAATGTAATACAACTAAACCCATTCCTTCAAGAACTCTTCTTTGAACTAAATCTACGGTACTATCTAAAACCTCATCATGTGCTTTATGACCCCACCAAATAATAACATCACAATTTCTTAATATCTCTTCATTTAAGCCATTTTGATTTTCTCTTAATGTACCAGTTTTAATATTTAAGTTGGTATCAATTGATAAAAAATCTTTTATACAATTATGAATGCCATTAGGATAAATTTTTTTAACCTCTTCATTCTCTACCTCATGAATATACTCATTCCAGATTACAACATTTGTCATATGTTTTTATCTTACTCTTTCACCATGTAGTCGGTGACCTAATAAAGCTAAGAGAATAATTAAACCATTAAAAAATTGCCTCCATTCTCCACTCCAACCTATAGCAATTATTCCAATTTCCATGTAAGCAATTATTCCAACACCAAAAACAGCTCCAATTATTGTACCTAATCCACCCCAATAAGGTGTGCCACCAACAAAAACAGCTGCAAGAGCTAATAATAGATAACCAAAACCTTGAGTTGGAAAAAATGTATATGTTATCATTGTGGTAAATATTCCACCAATAGCAGAACCAATACCAACAAACATAAATGCTTTAATCTTAACGGCATTTACATTAATACCCATCTGTTCAGCACTAACTGAGTTATCTCCAACATGTTGAATATGTATTCCAAAAACATGTTTATTGAAAAAATAGTAACAAAAAATTACAAAAATTGCTGCCCAAAATATTTGCATAGGAAAACCATAAAAATTTCCAACTAAAAGTGGATAGATCCAATGATTCTCTACTTCCATAATTGTAATGGATCTACTTTTAGTTAGCAAAAGTATTACACCTCTTAATAAAAATAAAACTCCAAGTGATGCAACCAAAGATGAAAGCCTAAACACAACAATTAATGTTCCTACTAAAGCACCAATTACAGCACCAGTTAAGACTCCTAGGACAAAACAAATTGCTGGGTCAACACCATTTTTTACAAGTAAAGCAAACACATATGCTGCTACTGCATAAGTTGAAGCAAAAGAAAGATCTATTTCACCAGACGCAACTAAAAAAACTAGAGGAATTGTTAAAAAAATCAAAGTTGGCATCATTACAAATACTGATTGATGCAGGTTAGGTCTAATCCAGGCTTCAGGGGCGCCAATAAAAAATATTGCCATCAGAAGTATAAAATATCCAATACTTCCTAATGCTCTTCCATTTTTATGAAAATAATTGCTAAAATATGAATTCTTTTTAGTCATTAATGTGTCTTTATTGTTTCTCTCATAATCTTCATCAGCTCTTCTGGTGTAGATATTTCATTTTTTTGAAGTTGATGTACAACTTCACCTCTATCCAAAATTACAAATCTGTCTGATATATCGTAAACATGATAAATATTGTGACCAATAAATAGCACTGATCTATTTGATTTCTTAACATTCAAAACAAAATCAAAAACTTTTTGAGTTTCGTTCAAGGATAAATTATTTGTCGGTTCATCTAGGACAATTAGTTCTGCATTATTATATATTGCTCTTGCAATTGCAACTCCCTGTCTTTCTCCTCCAGATAAATTTCCTACAGGTGATTCAGCATTAATTAGTTTTGATGTAAAGCCTATTTCTCTAATAAGTCTATTTGCTTCAAAAATTTGTTCTTTTTCTTTTATAAAGCCAAAAGGATATCTTAGCTCCTTACCCATAAAAATATTTTTAACTATAGATTGTTGTGGTGTTAAAGCTCTGTCTTGAAATACTGTTTCAATCCCAGACTCTCTAGCTTTTAAAGCATTCCAATTATTTACTTTCTTTCCTCTGATAAGAATATCTCCTTCATCAGGGTTATAAACACCGACTAAAGTTTTAATTAAAGTTGATTTACCAGCTCCATTATCTCCAATCAATCCTACAACTTCACCCTTTGTGACTGTTAAAGAAGCTTGATTTAAAGCAGTGATACCACCAAACCTTTTAGTAACTTTATTTAATTCAATGATATTTTCCATAAATGTTTGAATGCTAACCCATATTAATTAATGGGTTAGCAATAATATTATTTATCTTAAACCTGCGTCAGCAAGAGCTTTAACAGCTTTATAATTATTTGTATCAACAAATCCTGCACCAGTATCTTGATTTATAGCACCAGTACCAAGCACAGCTGTTTGACAAAGTGATAAAACAGGAAGATATCCTTGAAGGAAAGGTTGTTGATCTGAAGTAAGATGAACATAACCTTTTTCAAAAGCAGACATTATTTGTGGACTGGTATCAAAACCAATTTGAAGTAATTCATTTGGTCCATAACCTGCTGCTTTCGCTATTCCTTCTGCAACATTCATAATATCACTTCCAGAGTGAACAATAACTTTTGTTTCTGGATTTGCATTTAATGCAGCTGAAAAAATTGGAATAGTCATATTAGGATCTGAAGCATATTTAGGATCACCATCTAATACTGTAACAGTCATACCATGTTCTTCGAAAATAATCCTAGCACCATCTTCTCTTTGTGCTCTAGCATAGTCACCGATTGGCACCATAACGATAGCATGATCACCGGCTTCGAAACCAAATTGCCTAATTGCTTCTCTTGCAAGTGCCTTTCCTTGAGTTGCAAGATTAGCACCAACATATCCACCACCATACTTTGCTCTAACTCCAGCTGGATCAACGTTTTGATATGTCATCAAAATTCCACTGTCTGCTGCCTGTCTTGCAAGTGGCATTAATGCGTCATCTCCTGGATGACCCATCATAGCAATTGCATCTACTCCTAGTCCAACAGACTCTCTAAGTTGACGAACCATTTTTTCAAAATCCCACTCTGAATAAATAATTTCTGCGTCTGCACCCGTATCTCTTATTGCATTCATTGCACCTGCAGCAACAATTCCTGCAAAACCTCCGGCTTCAGGTCCACCAGCATAAAAATGCATTTTAACATCTGAACACCACTTATCACCTAAATCTTGACCTGTTGGAGTTGCAACAGCCTGGTAAGATAAAGGTAATAAAAATAAAGAAGCCAAAATAATTTTTAAAATTCTCATTTTTCCTCCCAAATTAATAATAATTTTAATAATGTTAATAAAGTCCGAAACGTTTTGGAAGTCAAGCAAAACATAGTTAAAATTTAACAATTTATAAAATAAAGTTAAATTATAGGTATCCGAAATTTAATTTTTTATTTCAATTATCTATTTTAATCAATTTTTTTCAATAAAGTCTTTTACTAACTCTTTTTGTTTGACCATGACTATAAATACCATCCATACCACCGTCTCTTCCGTATCCAGATTTTTTATAACCTCCTCCGGGTAAATTAGTTCCATCAACAAACCAATCATTATGCCAGATTATACCAGCTTGTATTCTTTCTGCTGTCCATTTTGCTTTTTCATCATCTGCTGTAAAAACACCAGATGCTAAACCATAATTAGTAGAATTAGCTATGTCAATTGCTTCATTCTCAGTATTAAAATCAAAAACAGTAGTTACGGGTCCAAATATTTCTTCCTGTGCGATGGTTGCTTCAGTAGATACATTATCAAAAATTGTTGGTTGATAGAAATTACCTTCTTTGTTATTACTTTCTTCACCTCCTAAAGCTAAAGTTGCACCTGATTGTACTCCAGAATTTATGTAATTTGTTACTCTTTGCATTTGGTTTTTAGAAATTAATGGTGTTACTTCAGTATCAGAGGCATCTCCTGAACCAATTTTTAGTTTTTTTGATTTTGATATCAATTTAGTCATATATTCATCTTTAATAGAAGGATGAACAATAACTCTAGACATCGCAACACAAATTTGTCCTGCGTTTGGTTTAAATATTCCTTTAATTGTACTATCAACTGCCTTATCAATATCAGCATCTGGATAAATAATTGCTGCTGACTTTCCTCCTAATTCAAAATGACACGGAATGATGCGATCTGCTGTTTCTTTTAAAATTTCAGATGCAACTTCAGGTGAACCTGTAAAAACAATGTAATCACTACCTGAATGTTGAACCAATTTCCTTCCTGTTACTTCACCATAGCCATGGACTATGTTAATAACACCTTTAGGAACCCCAACTTCATCAAAAATTTTTCCATAAAAATTTGAAGATAGTGGACAAAGCTCTGGAGGTTTGATTACAATAGTATTTCCTACAATCCAATTCTGTGCAACCATTCCAGAAAATATCGAAACTGGATAATTCCAAGGCACTATTTGTAAACTAACTCCAAAAGGCTCTAACACAACATAATTAAAAGTATCCTTTCCAGAAGGAATAAGTTTGTTTTGAATTTTATCAGTCATACCAGCATAAAAATCAAAGGTATCAGCTGCCCCCTCAAATTCACCAATACATTGTTTAATTGTTTTACCATTTTCCTGGCTTAATAGCTTTCCACCTATTTTTTTATATTCTCTTAGTTTTGAAGCTATTGCTCGCATCATTTTCGATTTCTCTTTTGGATCCATGTCTAAAAGTATTCTTTTGTTGAAAGCAGTTTTAGCAGCTCCAAATGCCAGATCAATTTCATCGTCAAGAGCCTGATCAATATTCCCAACAAGCTTTTGATTTGCAGGATTAATCACATTTAGATTTTTTCTTGATATTGAATCTATAAATTTTCCATTAATAAAGTTTCTCGTTTCCATATTATGATTTGTATAAATATTAGTAAACCTAAAATTATATTTTATGTCAATAAGATAAAACTAATTATTTGGTAATTTTACAGGTATGAAATAATTTGGGTCTTTAGATTTCTTGATAACAGCTGGAATAATTTCTTTGTAAGCTTCAAATAATGTTTGAGGTTTTGGCAGCTGATCTTTAATTTCTTCGTAGAGTTTTGGGAGATTATATGAAGGCACCATAGGAAACATATGATGTTCAATGTGGTATTCCATTTTCCAATAAATAAAGCTAAATATTGGATTTAATCTCACTGATCTTGTTGATTGACGATGATCTTTACTACCCTCTTTAAGTCCTATATGTTGAGTAAGTCCCCACACAACGTTCATAAAAATAAAAAATTTAGGTACTAAAAATAATAAAACGGGCAATATTGAATTAACAACAAAACAAGATAAAATTGTTAAAAGCCATAATAATACAAATACTCTTGAGCTACGAATACAGCTTTGTTTTTTATCTTTAGGAATACATTCTTTCATAACTCTTGTTTCAATTCCAAATGCGTGTTTAATAATTTCTGAATAAAGTGATTTGTGTATTATAAAAAAATTATATCCAGGAATAAATCTTACAATAAAAGCAATCAGGGAACTATTTAAAAAAATAGTTTCTTCTGCTTCAAAATCGTGGGGATCAACTGAAGCTGTATAACTATGGTGCAATGAATGACTCCATCTCCACCTAACTGGTTCAAAATTGTTCATATAACTAGCAATATGATAGAAAAAATCATTTAATTTTCTTGTTTTAAAAGCTGTTCTATGACCGCACTCATGCCAAATTGCATCTGCTCCACCCCAAAACATGCAATATGACAAATAAATAGGTATGAACCAAAATGAACCCCATGTATAAATGCAACTAATACCCAAAATTGACATTATTAAAGTATAGAGAATTATATGCTTCCAACCCTCATAATCACTTCTTCTTGAAAGTTCTTTAAGTTTTCTTTTGTCAATTTTTGCTTTGAACCATTCATTCGAAATGTTACTCATTCCAAATTGTGTTTTTTGTTCTTCAGTCATATTTTTTATATATGTTTTAATACATTAAATACAATAAAATATAATATTATATTGATACGTAAATAAATTTATCAATCAAATTATAAAACAAACTAATTAGATTTTAAAGTGCGACAAAAATGACTTTTATTTAAAAATATATATAAAGATAAAATAATTTTATTATCCTTTTACTGATCCTGCAACTAAACCCCGAATAAAATATCTTTGAAGTGCAAAAAATATAAAGAGTGGCACAGTCATTGATACAAAAGCACCTGTTGTAAGTATTTCCCAATTTTCTCCTCTTGAGCCTAATAATTCTTTTAATTTGGCAGTTAAAATAATCTCACTTGGAACTTGATCTAAAAAAACTAATCCAACTAGCAAATCATTCCAACACCATAAAAACTGAAGAATAAAAATTGATGCAAAAGCTGGTATTGATAAAGGTATAATAATTCTAATGAATATATCGTAGTGAGACGCTCCATCAACTTTAGCAGCCTCCATCATTTCATTAGGTAGGCTTTTTAAAAAATTTCTTAAAAGAAAAGTTGTTGATGCTAATCCAAAACCAGTATGCGCCATCCAAACACCAGGATAGGACTTAGCAGCTACTCCAAATAATGCACCAAAATCGTTATAGATAGTTAGTATTGGTATTAGAGACATTTGTAACGGAACTACAAGTGATGCAATGATTATTGCTAAAAGAGTATCTCTTCCATAAAATTTCATCCATGTTAAAGAATATGCAAAGAAAGAACATATTATTAGTGGAATTAGTGTTGAAGGTAATGCTACAGCCATTGTATTAATAAAAGCTCTACCAATTCCTTCTTTAAACAAGACTTCTCTATAATTTTCAAAAGTAAATGCCGGAGGACTCAATGATGTAGTAAATAATCTTTTACCTTTTTTCTTTTTAAATTCAACTTTTGATCTCCACTCATAATTTCCATCCTCATCTACAATAACTTCACTTTCATCTTTAAAGACAGCAATATCGCCAATGTTAAATTCATTAATTTTTTTTGAAGTGATTCCAAAACTTTCAATTTTTTTTCCAGAATTGTCCTCAAATAACTTTCCTTTAATTTTAAAATAACCATCTTCTTCAATTTGGTATTCCATTCCTGACATTCTATAAATTTCATTTACCTCTGTAGTAGTCAAGGAAGTCCACCAGCCGCTTATAGCTAGCAAATCTTTATCTCTTAAGGAGCTAATAAAGAGACCAAATGTAGGAATGATCCATATAATAACAAAGAACAGTAATAATAATTGAGATAAAATAGATGATATTGAAAATTTATTCATTAAATTTTCTGCTCCTGCCTATGCTTATATAAATTCCATGCTAAGATTGGTATAACACCAATCATAATAACAATGGCTAAAACACTTCCTCTTCCAGAGTCACCACCACCTCTAAACATCCAATCATACATTAAGTTAGCTAAGACACCTGTTTGCCATTCTCCATTTGTCATCGCAAAAATAATATCAAATATTCTTAAAACAATTATTGTAATCAAGGTCCAAATAACAAGAATAGTTTGTTCTAAATAAGGAATTATAATTGAAAAAAATATTTTTAATTCACTAGCACCATCAATTCTTGCTGCTTCAAGCATTTCTTTAGGTATTCCTCTTAAAGCAGCACTAAATATAACTAAAGCTAATCCAGTTTGTATCCAAATCATTATCGCCATTAAAAAGAAATTATTCCACATTGGTATTGTTAACCAAGCTTGTGGATCATACCCTAGTGAAACTATAACTGCATTTAGTAATCCAATTTGTGTATTGTCAGGTCCTCTATATTCATAAATAAATTTCCAAATTACTCCTGCTCCAACAAATGATATTGCCATGGGCATAAATATTATAGATTTTGCAATTGAGCCCCACCAAATTCTATCAGCTAAGTTAGCAATGACTAATCCAAAAAAAGTACTTAAAGTTGGAACAACAAGTAACCATACTAAATTATTTAATATACTTCTTCTAAATTCAGGATCATTAATTGCCCATTTATAATTGTATAGTCCTACAAATTCTCTA
>CACEMP010000022.1 GCA_902560675.1 uncultured Alphaproteobacteria bacterium
GATCTTAGTTTATGAGCAAATTCTCTGCTTAGTTTATTAGATATCCATTTACTTTTATAATCATACCATGCAATTTTTTCATCCATCGAAGTTGCAATTTTAACTTTTGTAAATGGTTTTTTTTTGTAAACACTTTTAAAGAAAAATTTATTTAAATTGTATGTTTTATTTTTTTCCAAACCAACTTTAACAATAATATTATTTTTTTTTAGTTTTTTTATACTTTTATTATTAGTTCTAATGTCTGGATCAGCTGCAGATATAAATATTTCTTTAATCCCTGATCTTAAAATTTGATCTGTACAAGATCCATTTTTAGAACTATGAAAGCATGGCTCTAAAGTCACATACATAGAAGCTCCCTTTGCTTTATTTCCAGCTTTAGCTAGTGCTATTTCTTCAGCATGCGGTCTACCTGATGTGTTTGTGACGGCTTTTGATATTATTTTTAAATTTTTAGCAATAACGCATCCAACAGTTGGATTAGGAAAAGTTTTTCCAAATTTTTTTTTAGCAATATCATGTGCTAAATTAATCATTTTTTCATCTTGTTGAGACACTTAAAATTATTTATCTTCTAAATTTCCTAAGAAATCTTCAAAATCTTTTGCTTCTCTAAAATTTTTATACACAGATGCAAATCTAACATAAGCTACTTGATCTAAGTGCATCAAAGCTTCCATGATGTACTGACCAATTATATTTGATTTTATGTCAGTTTCACCTGAATTTTCTAATTTCCTTACAATTGCATTAACAATTTTTTCAATTTTTTCATTATCTACGTTTCTTTTTCTCAAGGCCAATGAGAGTGATCTGTACATTTTATCTCTATCAAAGTTTTCTTTTTGGCCATTACTTTTCATAACGACCAAATCTCTAAGCTGTATTCTTTCAAAAGTTGTGAATCTAGAGCCGCATGCGTCACATACTCTTCTTCTTCTGATAGCAGTATTATCTTCTGTAGGCCTTGAATCTTTTACTTGTGTATCTTCATTACTACAGAAGGGGCATCTCATTTAAAATGCCTCACTATAAATTGGGTATTTGTTGCAAAGCTCAATTACATCTTTTCTAATTTTATTAAAAACTTCAGTTCTTTCATTTTCATCAAGCAAAAGACTATCCAGAATATCAGCGATCATATTTCCGACTTGCTCAAAATCTTTTTGGTTGAATCCTCTAGTAGTTGCAGCTGCTGTTCCAAACCTTAGTCCGCTCGTAACTTTTGGAGGATTTGGATCATATGGAATTGCGTTTTTATTACAAGCTAGACCAACTTCTTCTAAAATTTTTTCAGCTTTATCACCAGTCAAACCCTTAGGTGTTAAATCTAGCCAAACTATGTGTGAATCGGTACCTCCAGTTACAATTCTAAATCCTCTATCAACTAAAGTTTTTGCCATTACTTTAGCACTAGCAATTACATTCTTAATATATTCTTCGAATTCAGGTTTTAGTGCTTCTCCAAAACAAACAGCTCTAGCTGCAATTACATGCATTAGTGGGCCACCTTGTAGTCCAGGAAAAACAGCAGAATTAATTTTTTTATATAAATCTTCATGATTAGTTAAAATCATTGCACTTCTTGCACCTCTTAAAGTTTTGTGTGTTGTTGAAGTTACTACATGGGCATGCTCAATTGGATTTGGATATTGTTTACCAGCAACCAAACCAGAATAGTGGGCCATATCAACTAAAAAATATGCTCCTACTTTATCAGCTATTTCTCTAAACTTTTTCCAATCTATTGTTCTAGGATAAGCAGAGGCTCCAGCTATTATCATTTTTGGTTTATGCTCTAATGCTAAAGCTTCAACTTCATCATAATCAATTAAATCTTTATCATTACCATCTTTTTTTACCCCGTATTGCACAGCATTAAACCATTTACCAGATAGATTAGGTTTTGCTCCATGAGTTAAATGACCTCCTGATGCAAGTGACATACCTAAAATAGTATCATGTGGTTTTAGTAAAGCTAGAAAAACTGCTTGGTTTGCCTGTGCTCCACTATGTGGTTGTAGGTTTGCAAATTTACAGTTAAAAAGTTTTTTAACTCTTTCTAAAGCAATTTCTTCTGCTTGATCTACAAATTCACATCCTCCATAATATCGTTTACCAGGATAACCTTCTGCATATTTATTTGTCATGACAGAACCTTGAGCATTTAAAATTGATCTTGATGCAATGTTTTCAGATGCTATTAACTCTATTTGGTTTTGCTGTCTTTCTAATTCACGGCTTAAAGTTCCGTAAACCTCTGGGTCTGCTTCTTTAATTCCTTTAGTAAACAAATCTGATATCATAATTTTTTAATCCTTCTTTTATGTCGTCCTGACTCAAACTTTGTAGTAAGAAAAGCCTGAACGCTTTTTTTTGCCTCGCTAGTATTTATAAACCTTCCCGGTAAAACAAGTACATTAGCATCATTATGCTTTCTTATCAATCTTGCTATTTTTGAATTATTAGCAAGACCTGCCCTTATTCCTTTTTTTCTATTAGCTGCAATACTCATACCAACACCAGTTCCACAGATTAGAATACCAACGCTATTCTTCTTCTTAAGAACCTCTTTAGTTAATTTGTGTGCAAAATCAGGATAGTCAACACTTTCGTCTGTCTTTGTTCCTAAATCATTAATTTTTGGAAAATTCTTTAATAATTTGGTTTTGAGGTCAAATCCAGCATGATCTGAGGCAATGAATATATTTTTAATTTGCATAATAATTTTTGTGGTTATTTACATCAAAATAATGATATTGGCTAATACTGTATGATAGAAAATAATTGGTTTGATCCATTTTATATTCAAAGTTATTTAAATGAAGAGGAAAGTAATATTCAGAAAAATGTTAGAGATTTTTGTAATAATGAACTTAAACCTACAGTAGTTGAAAAAAACAGAAAAAATGAATTTGATAAAGATCTCTATCCAAAATTTGGATCACTTGGAGTTTTAGGGCAAACGGTTAAATCACACGGTGGGTCTGGTACATCAAATTTAGCGTATGGAATTGTAGCATATGAATTTGAGAAAATAGATAGCAGCTATAGATCTTCAATATCTGTTCAATCTTCGCTGGTGATTCATCCAATAAATGAATTTGGATCTCAGGAACAAAAAGATAGATACCTTCCTGAATTAATTAAAGGAGAAAAAATTGGTTGCTTTGGTTTAACAGAAAGCGAAGCTGGTTCTGATCCCGCCTCAATGAAAACTTCATTTAAAAAAAATAAAGATGGATATGTTTTAAATGGATCTAAAAATTGGATTACAAATGCACCAATTGCTGACGTATTTATTATTTGGGCAATTGAAGAAAACAAAGATCATAAAAGTATAAAAGGTTTTATAATTGAAAAAAATACTGAAGGATTAAATACTTCAACAATAGAAAACAAAACGAGCTTAAAAATTAGTCCAACTGGTCAAATAATTTTAAATAATGTTTTTGTTCCAAATAATTTGTGTTTAGAAAATACAGAAGGATGGAAATCAGTTTTTAGTTGTCTCAATAAAGCAAGATTTGGAATTAGCTGGGGAGTATTAGGTTCAGCATCTGAATGTTGGTTAATTGCAAAAGAATATGTAGAAAATAGAATTATGTTTAAAAAACCTTTAGCATCAAATCAATTAATTCAAAAAAAATTATCTGAGATGCAAATAGAGATAAATCTAGGACTAGCGTCATGTCTTTTAAGTTCTAAAGCTCTAGATGAAGGAAAAGATATCATTAATGCAATTAGTATTTTAAAAAAAAATAACTGTAAAAAATCTCTAGATATAGTTAGAAATGCCCGTGATATGCTTGGTGCAAATGGCCTATTAGAAGAATATCATATCATGAGACATTTGGTTAATTTAGAAACTGTTAAAACTTACGAGGGTGCGGAGGATATTCATTCACTTATTTTAGGGAAAAATCAGACAGGTATTTCTAGTTTTTAATAATTTTCTTATTATTTATATGATTTGAAATTGATTGATTTTATATTTTTGTATAATTCTATAAATAAATTAATTAATTTATTCATATAATCTCGGGAGGACATATGAAAAAAAACTTTAAAAGACGTGACTTCCTAAAAAAAGCAGGAATTGGTGCAGCAGCTGCAACAGCTGTTTCATCTTTCCCAGCTCCAGCTATTGCAGCTGATAGAATAGAAGTCAACTGTGTTGCTACTTGGGGAAGAGGCTATCCTGGATTAGGTACAGGAGCTGAAGCTGTTTCTCAAAGAATATCAGACTTAAGTGATGGTCGTATTGTTGTAAATCACTTTGCTGGTGGAGAAAGAGTAGGACCATTAGATGTATTCACAGAAGTTACATCTGGAAATGCACAAATGTATAATAGCGCAGACTACTATTGGGTTGGACAACATCCTGGTTGGGGATTCTTTGCAGCAGTTCCTTTTGGAATGATAGCAACTGAGATCAACGGATGGATACGACATGGTGGTGGACAAGAACTTTGGGATGAACTTGGAGATGAATTTGGTTTAAAAAACTTTATGGCTGGAAACTCAGGTGTTCAAATGGGTGGATGGTTTAACAAGGAAATTAATTCTCCAGATGATTTTAAAGGTCTTAAAATGAGAATTCCTGGATTAGGTGGAATGATGATGTCTAAACTTGGTTTATCTGTAGTAGGTGTACCAGGTGGACAAATATATGAAAACTTAATAAATGGAACAATCGATGCTACAGAATGGGTTGGACCATGGAATGATGAAAGATCAAGATTCTATGAAGCCGCAAAGTATTATTACTGGCCTGGATGTCATGAACCAGGAACATTAATAACACTAGGTTGTAATAAATCTTGGTTAACAAGTTTAAGCAAAACAGATCAAATGATTATTGAGCATGCTTCAACAGTTCAAAATGAAAGAATGTTGACTGAATATAATGCAAATAATGGAGCTGCATTGCAGAGACTTGTTAATGATCATGGTGTAGAGCTAAGAGAATTCAACGAAGATGTTATCGACGCAATGGGTGAAGCAGCAGAACAACTGTATGAAGAACTTGCTGAAGGTAATGAATTAACTGGAAGAATTCTATCGAGCTTTAGAAAATCAAGAAGTGAAATAAGCGGTTGGTTAGAAAAAGCTGACTCAGCTTTCTTTACTCAAAGAAATAGAGTACTTGAAGGTTAAAATTCCAAATTATGTGGGGAGTTTACTCCCCACTTTTTTTTATGAATATCTCAAATATTTCTAAATTTTTTTCAATTTGTTTAATCTTAATAGTATTTGCATTTTTAGTTAATAACTATTTAACTTTCGCAGGTGATTGGCCTGGAGCATTTACAATATATAATTCAGCAAATATATATTCTTCGATACAATTTTTTCTTTATGTAACAGCAATTATTTTTCCAATAATTTTTTTAAATTATAACAAAAAATTAGATAATCTGACTCTTGCCAATAACCTTGAAAGAGTGAATGATTATATAATTAGATTTGGTTTTTGGTCAGTATTAATAATAGGAATAATTGATGCCATAATTTCTTTTCTAATAATTGAAGGTTTTCTTGAACAAATAATTGGAAAAAGTTGGAACATAAAATTTTCAAACAATTCTTTTAGAGCTCCATTTGTTCATTTTCCTCTTTTATTTGTATCGTTAATATTTGCATATTACTTTAAAGCTCTCAATTTCTATTGGTTAGCATTTCTTGTTGTAATAGCTGAATTTCAAATTGTTATATTAAGATTTGTTTTTTCATATGAACAAACTTTAATGAGTGATCTTGTTAGATTTTGGTATGGAAGCTTATTTTTATTTGGAAGTTATTATACTTTAATTAAAGATGGTCATGTTAGGGTAGATGTTTTGTATACTAATTTTAGTGAAAAAAATAAAGCAAGAGTAAATCTTTTTGGTAGTTTATTATTGGGTATTCCACTTTGCTTAACTGTATTCTTTCTTGGGATGTATTGCAAACAATGTGTTTTAAACCAACCAATAATGAATTTTGAAACATCTCAAAGTACACAAGGAATGAATATAAAATATTTAATGGCAGGCTTTTTAATAATATTTGCTCTTACAATGATGATACAGTTTATAATTTATTCATTAAGAAGTTTAGAAGTAATAAAAAAGAATAAATAATGGAATTATTTTTTCTTTTTTTATTAATATTTTTAATGGCTTTTGCACTTGCTTCTGGATATCCATTAGCTTTTGCTCTGCCTGGTTCAGCAATAATATCAATTTTTTTAGCTGGTTTAGCAGGATATTTAATTGAAGGTAATCCAAACGAATATTTTATATCTGATGGACCTTTTCAATGGCTAAATGCAGGTATAACAAATTTTCGAGGAGTATATTGGGAGGTAGAAAGAGATACATTAATTGCAATTCCTCTTTTTATTTTTATGGGAATAATGCTCGAAAAATCAAAAATTGCAGAAGACTTATTAATAAGTATGGGACAATTATTTGGTCCTATTCCCGGTGGGTTAGGAATTTCAGTAATATTTGTTGGCGCTTTATTGGCAGCTACAACGGGTATAGTAGGAGCTACAGTAGTTGCAATGGGTTTAATTTCTTTACCAGCAATGATGAAAAATAATTACAATAAATCACTTGCCTCTGGAATTGTATGTTCTTCTGGTACCCTTGGTCAAATAATTCCTCCTTCAATTGTTCTTATTATTTTGTCTGATCAATTAGCATCTGCCTCAGATGCAGCAGATAATATGAGAATAGAAAATTATAAAAACGTAACTGGTTCTACAAATATACCAAGTCAATTTAGTGTAGATTCAGTAAGTGCCGGAAATATGTTTTTAGGAGCATTCTTACCAGGATTAGTTCTTGTTGGTCTATACATGTTATATGTTTTACTTATCGGAATATTTAAAAAAGAAGCAGTACCTCCAGTAGAATATGAAGGAAATTATGACAGAGATTTTTTTAGGAGAATTTTTCTATCACTTGTCCCACCATTGGCATTAATTTTTGTAGTTTTAGGTTCAATATTACTTGGTATAGCAACTGTCAATCAAGCAGGTGCAATAGGTGCTGTTGGTGCAGGTGTGATGGGTGGTTATAGATTGTATGATAAAAAAAACAAATATACCCCAGCTTTAATAACTATTATTTCATTAATTGTAATAACCTTTATTGTAATAAACTTTCAACTTAATATTAAAAATATCTCATCAACATCAGAAGTAGTGGCTTTAGTTATTGCAATATTTGCAGTTATATTTTTACTAGTTGGTGTTGTTTGGAGTTTTTGGAGAACATTTAAAATAAATAATGTTTTAAAAAATGTAATGATCGAAACAAGTTTAACTACTTCAATGGTCTTTATTATTCTAATTGGAGCTGCAATGTTAACAGCAGCTTTTAGAGGTTTCGGAGGCGAAGAAATAGTTAAGGATTTTCTAACTAGTCTACCTGGAGGTTTTTGGACACAATTTATAGTTGTTATGGCAGTTATATTTGTGCTAGGTTTTTTTCTAGATTTCATAGAAATCGCTATTGTTGTTGTTCCAATAGTTGCGCCAATACTATTAGCTGAGACATCTGCAAATGTTACTGCGGTTTGGCTTGGTGTAATGATTGGTGTAAATATGCAAACATCATTTTTAACTCCGCCATTTGGATTTTCTTTATTTTATCTAAGAGGAGTTGCACCAAAATCAATAAAAACAACTGAAATTTGGAAAGGTGCTAGCGTCTTTATTTTATTGCAATTAGTTGGATTAGGTGTAGTTGGATATTTTCCACAATTAGTAAATTACTTACCTCTTAGGTCTTATTACTCATCTGAAGTTTCTCCTCCTCCAATTAATCCTAAACTTCAAGAATGTTTAATTGATTATACTTATAATAGATATGAAGAAAATTTTTCTACATCAATCTTAATTACAAATAATCTAATATCTACCAATATTGATTTTTTACCAGAGAAACAAAATAAAAATTTTACTAATATGATAAGTAGTATCAATAATTCAAAAAATTTAATTGAAGAAGTGAAATTATCAAGAAAAAATTTTAATGATTACTCTATTGACTATAAGCCACTTCATACAAAAGTAAGGAATATTGAAAAAAATATTTATAAAAAATTATCAAAAATAGAAAAAATAAAAAAAGAAATTAGACTTGAAACTGAACTAAATAAAATTCAGAAGTTTGAAGAAGAAATTTTTGAATTAGAAAACGATATTGAGAGTTTAAAAATGACAATTCCATCAAATTGGAAAGAGGAAAATGATAATTTCAAAACAATATTAGATAATTATCAGAAAAAGAAACTTAGTTATAATAAGTCAGTAGATAATTCATTTAATGAGTTACAAAAATTTATCAAGATTTTTCAAAATGCTGAAGATTTTTCAAAGTTAGAAAATAATTTTAATGAGTTATTAAATAATGTTAATGAAGAGAGAGATGGAATTGAAGAAATAATTAAAAATTTTGAGAGATTATTTAATTCTTTCACTGATACTTCAAACATTACAAAACCAATCAAAAAAGCAAGAAAATTGTTGAAAAAAAATTACAATAAGAAAACAGATGCATTAGCTTTAATTAATGAAGCAAAAAAAATATACAATTTGGAAAAAAATTGGAGATTGGATGGTAATAAAATTATCTTAAGCGATTTAATTAAATTATCTGAAACTGGTACAGAGACTTTTGGATTAAGAAAACAAGAGAATCTTAATAAAGAACAGGCTATTTATTTAGCTTCGTGTAAATCTATACATGAAGATATTTCTTTATATTTTTAGGTAATTTTTTTTTCTATATCCATTACTATGTGAATATAATCCATTGCATGACCTGTTGGATTTTCTGCTACTTCCTCAAGATAAGCATTATAAAATTGATCGACAATTTGATTTATCTCATTCGGATTTCTTTTTTCTAATGCTGTTTTAAATACAGTTTCTGACCAACTTCTCATTGTTGGTATTAATGTTTCAGCATATTCCCTTGATGACATAGTAGATTTATTTTTATTATAATGAACTTTAAAAGGGCAATCGGTAAACATAGTTTCGCATCTTTTAAGAATCAACCCAGATTTTGATATTTGTGAATTAGGGTCATCAAAAGGTTTTCTAAATTCTTCAACAGTTCTATAATGTTGAGTAAAAGTAGCATTAACAAATTCTTCATTAGTAATAATTCCTTTTTGCTCTAAATTTTTCCAATGTTTAGTAAAATTATTAAACATGTTATGGCCACCAGTGTTACCTAAATATCGACCCTTTTCATCTATTCCAAAATTTATACAAATAAACCTTCCGCCTGGAACTAATTCATTTGATCTATTTAATAAAATTGTTTCCCAATCTTTTAGAGCTTGGTTTTTAAATTGTTTTTTTTCTTCTTCATTTGAACCTACCATATGAACATGTTTATTTATCAAACATGGTCTTTCTGAAACATAATGCATTGCAGTCGCAGAGAATCCTAAGGATAAACTATTATTAGACATCAATTGTTTATGAAAACCTGTACCACATCCGTGCACGAAAACATTTTCAAATTTATTCTGGTAAGCAAAATTATCATTACCTTGCATTCCTTGCATCATTCTAAATAAAACTGAAAAGTCATTAGATGCTAAATCAGTATACAACATTTCAATTTGTCTATTATCTCCAGATTTTTTTATTTTTTCAATAATATTAAACCACATTTCTTGACTTGTACCGCCATCAGCACTGCCAAAATCAGCTATTCTAAGCTTGTCAACTTTAGGAATATTTTTAAAGGCTTCTTCAATTAATACTTCCATTTTATCTATAGCATTTTTTGCTCCAACAGTTTTCTGGGAGTAATAACCCTCACCTTTCATCGATAAAACAGATTGTGTATTTAGATTAGGTTTGTTCATATAATAATTTTAAACCTATTGAATAATAATAAAAGTATTTATTAATCAAATTTAAGATTTTTATTAAAA
Source organism: uncultured Alphaproteobacteria bacterium (assembly GCA_902560675.1). Classification (GTDB taxonomy): domain Bacteria; phylum Pseudomonadota; class Alphaproteobacteria; order HIMB59; genus CACPNW01. The sequence goes on from CACEMP010000022.1 coordinate 9,955, forward strand.
TATTTAGGGACTTTTTTTCCCGCCTGAGCTCTTTTTCCCATCCAAAACTCAACATCTTCTAACTTTCTATTTTTAGAACCAGTGCTCCATTCTAATCCATCTTCGAAAGTTAACTGAGTGACATCGGATAAAAAATCATCTTTCTTAATTTTAATTAATTGAACTCCTCCACCCTTTTGTAATTTTGGCAAAGCATCAATTTCAAAAATTAACATTTTTTGTAACTTTGTAACGCAAGCTATGTGTTTTTTTGAAAGATTTAATACTTTAATAACTACATCATTATTTTTTAAATTAAATAATTGCTTACCTTTCTTTTGGTTTGTTACTAGAGTTTCAGTATTACTAATAAATCCTTTGCCATTTTTGGATACAATTAAGAATTCTTGATCGATTGATGAAAGTAATCCAGTAACTTTATCATTAGGCATACTATCCACAAAATAAATAAATGATTTAGGATTACTATTTCCACCTGGTAAAATATTTGGATCTATTGTGTAAACTTTACCAGAAGAAACAAATAAAAGTATTTTTTGATTTGAATTTAAATTAACTGAAAATAGATTTTGTTTTTTTATTTTTTCAATTTCCTTTTCATCGGTTATCTCTTTAATTCGTTTTAATTGAAAATCTTTATTAATGATAATGGTAAATTTTTCAATTTCTTTAAATACATCAATACTAATATCAGTATCATTATTTTGTTCTGATGAAATTAAAGATTTTCTATCCTTTATATCAATATCTAAATCATTCTTTATAAGATCTAATTCACTAATTATAAATTTATCTAATGTTTTTTTATCTTTTATTAATTTATTTAGGTATTTTAATTCTTCATTTAATTTTTGGATTTCATCTTTAATATTTTTTTCATCGATCTTTCTAAGTGAGCCTAAGCGCATACTTAAAATTGACTCACATTGTAAATCAGACAATTTGTATTTTTTTATTAATTCTTTTTTGGGATTATCCTTTGTTCTTATTATTTTAATTATAGAATTTAAATTTTTAAAAACAATTTGATATCCCTTCAAAATTTCTAATCTTTTTTTTATTTTTTCAATATTAAATTTGGATTTTCTTTTAATTGTAATTTTTCTATGTTCTAAAAAATTAGAGAGTATTTCAATAATTCCAATTTGTTTGGGTTCTATACCATCAATTAAAACGTTAAAATTACAAGAGTACTTAATTGATAGGTCAGTTAATTTAAAACATAAGCTTATTAATTTTTCTGCATCAATATTTCTAGTTTTGGGTTTTAAAACTATTCTTATATTTTCATCTGACTCATCAACAACATCATCCAATGGTAATTTTTTGTTATTGATGTTATTAGCAAGTTGTTCGATTATTTTAACTTTATTAACTTGATAAGGAATTTCAGAAATAATTATTTGATACAAACCATTTTTCAATTCTTCTATATGATATTTAGCATTAATATTGAATGATCCCTTGCCATTCTTATAAATTTGCTTTTTTTCATTACTATCTAAAATTATTTCACCACCTGTAGGGAGATCTGGTCCATTAATAATTTTTAAAATTTCAGTTAGTGAAGCTTTATCTTTTTTAATTATTAATTTTAATGCATCGATTAATTCAACAATATTGTGAGGAGGAATATTTGTGGCCATGCCTACAGCTATACCCATTGCTCCATTAATTAAAATATTAGGAACTTGAGATGGTAGAACCACTGGCTCAAGATTTTGGCCATCATAATTTTCTTTAAAATCTACAGAATTTTCTTCAATTCCATCAAAAAAATAATTTGTATAATCTTGTAACCTTGCTTCGGTGTACCGCATTGCTGCTGGATTATCACCATCAATATTTCCAAAGTTTCCCTGCCCGTCAATTAGCTGTATTCTTGTAGAAAAATCCTGTGCCATTCTAACCAAACTATCATAAATAGCTTGATCGCCATGTGGATGAAATTTACCCATTACATCACCAACAATTCTAGCTGATTTTTTATAAGAGGAGTTGCTAAAAAGCTTAAGTTGATACATGGAATATATAATTCTTCTGTGCACAGGTTTTAAACCATCTCTCACATCAGGAAGTGATCTTGAAATAATTGTTGATATCGCATATGATAAATATTTATTACTTAATACTTTATCAATATTTTGATTATAAATTTTACTCATACTTTTTTAATTCTATCAATTATTAGTTTTTTAAATAAATGATACTGATTTGGCAATTGAAGATTAAAATTTGATAAATGATATTTTGAAAAGATAAGTTCGAATATTTTAAATATATTTTCAATACTGCTTAAATCGATTTTTATTTTTTTTTTATTTATTAAATCATATGGAAATTCAATTGTATTTTTTGTATTTATTTTTTTAAATTCGAGGGTTTTTATATCAAAATATTGATTTAATTTTGATTCACTATAGTTGATTTCATAGCCTATTAATTTTAATAAATTAAATAAGAATAAAACATAATCAATCAGCCATTTTTTATTATTAATCATTGTGAGAATAAAGGTGTTAGATATGTGATAGATATTTTTAATTTTTTGACCCTCAATAATTGAAAGATTAATTAAAGAAGTAACACATACTAAACAGTTTAATTTGTATTTATCATTAACAATATTTGAAATAAAAGGATAAGATGTCTCTGCATTTATTGATGCGGGTCTATTTGGTCTTAAAAAAACTTCAAAATCTAGAAAATATCCTATTTGATAGATACTTTTTTTCTTCTTAGATTGACCACCATAAACTATGCCTGATATCAACTCATCAGAATTTGATAAAAATTTTACTATAAGATCATTATCTTTATTTATTTTAGAGTATATTAGAATACCTTTATATTTGATCTGCATTATTTTT
>CACEMP010000023.1 GCA_902560675.1 uncultured Alphaproteobacteria bacterium
GTTGGACCTGGTTCCACTAATATGGTTACAGCTGCTGCAGTTGCTTTAAGTAATAGACTTCCAATTTTACTTTTGCCAGGTGACACATTTTCTAGTCGTTTTCCAGATCCTGTTTTACAACAAGTAGAACATTTTAATTCTCCCTCAGAAACTCAAAATGATTCATTTAAATCTGTATCAAGATATTTTGATCGAATTACTAGACCTGAACAAATTTTAACATCTTTACCACAAGCAATTAATGTAATGCTTGATCCAGCTGACTGTGGTCCAGCAACAATCTCTATGTCACAAGATGTACAAGGAGAAGCTTATGATTATCCAGAAGTTTTCTTTGAAGAAAAAATACATCAAATTAGAAGAATATATCCAGATCCTAATCAAATTAAAAATGCTGCTGAGAAATTAAAACAATCAAAGCAACCAATAATAATATCTGGTGGCGGAGTTTTATATTCTGAAGCAGAGCAAGAAATTTCTGATTTTGCAAAAAAACATAATATTCCTGTAACCGCAACAGTTATGGGAATTGGTTGTATGAAAAAAAATGATCCTTATTACATTAGTGCCATTGGGTGTCTTGGTGAGGGATCCTCAAATAATCTTGCTACAGATACAGACTTGGCACTTGCAGTTGGAACAAAGCTAGGAGATTTTACAACTGGCTCATGGACTAATTTTGAAAATGAAAATTTCCAACTTGTATCTATTAATACATCAAGATTTGATACAACTAAACATAGAGCTACACCTGTCGTAAGTGATGCTAAAGTTGGTCTCAAACAATTATCAAAAGCATTAGGTGAATGGAAAGCTCCTGATAATTGGTACAAAAAAGCATTAGAAGAGAGAAATAAATGGGATGCTTATGTAGTAAAAGAAAGTGGTCCAACAAATCAAGAGCTTCCATCCTATGCGCATGCAGTTGGAGCAGTGTATAGAAATGCTGACCCTTCTGATATTGTTGTTACAGCAGCTGGGGGCTTGGTTGGAGAAGTTGTACAAATTTGGAAACCAAAAGAATTAAACACATTCGAAACTGAGTGGGGATTTAGTTGTATGGGATATGAAATCTCTGGAGCCCTTGGAATTAAAATGGCAAAACCAGATCAAGATGTAATTGTATTTGTTGGTGATGGATCATATTTGTTGCAGAACAGTGATATTTATAGCTCAGTGATATATGAAAAAAAATTAATAATAGTAGTATGTGATAATGGAGGTCATATGGTTATTAATAGATTACAACTTGCAAAAGGTGGTAAGGAATATCTATGTAATCTTAAGGCAGCAAGAGCTTCAAAAGTTCAATTTGTTGATTTTGAAGCACATGCAAAGAGTATGGGAGCAAATGCTGAAACTGTAAAAACTACCTCAGAATTAGAGTCAGCCTTTAAAAGAGCTAAAGACTCAGATAAAACTTATGTAATATCTATGCTTACCCATGGCTATGAGTGGTTAGATGGAACAGCTTTTTGGGAAAGTCCAACATTAGAAACTCACACAACTGAGGAAAATAAAAAAGCTTATCAAGATTTTGTAGATGGTAAAAATAAACAAAGAAAAGGTGTGTAAACAAATTAGTTATTATAATTATTATAATTAGTTGTTGATTTATAGATTTTGATCTAGTAGTTTTTCTCAGAAATTGGAGGAATAATGAATAAAATAAAATTGTTTATTTTAAGTTTATTTTCAGCATCTTTTATAAGTCTTACAGTTCATGCTGATGGACATGCTATAGAAGCTTGCTTAATTACAAAAACTGACATCAATCCTTTCTTCGTTAAGATGAAAGAAGGTGCAGAAGCTCGTGCAAATGAATTAGGTGTAAAACTTTCATTTTTTGCAGGTAAAGTAGATGGAGACCACGAAACGCAAGTTAGAGCAATTGAAACTTGTATAGCTTCTGGAGCAAAAGGTATCTTAATTGCTGCATCTGATACAAAAGCAATAGTAACACCTTTAAAAAATGCTCAAGACAATGGTTTATTAGTTATCGCACTTGATACACCACTTGAGCCAATTACTGCTGCAGATTCAACATTTGCAACAGATAACTTTAAGGCTGGTGAATTAGGCGGAGCATGGGTTGCTGCAAAATTAGGTGCTGATGCTGCTAATGCAAAAATTGCAATGCTTGATCTTAATGAAAGTCAACCATCTGTTGGTGTATTAAGAGATCAGGGTTTCCTAACTGGTTTTGGAATTGATGTAAAAGATGTTTCAAGATGGGGAGATGAGGATGATCCACGTATTATTTGTAACGAAGTTACAAATGGTAATGAAGAAGGTGGAAGAACAGCGATGGAAAAATGTCTTCAAAAAGATCCAGACATAAATGTTGTTTATACAATTAATGAGCCAGCAGCTGTTGGTGCTTATGAAGCATTAAAAGCAGTTGGAAAAGATGATGGTAGTGTACTTATTGCTTCAGTTGACGGTGGTTGCCCAGGTGTAGCTGATGTCAAAAGAGGTATTATTGGTGCAACATCTCAACAATACCCACTTCTTATGGCTTCTTTAGGTGTTGAGGCCATTAAAGCATGGGCTGAAGATGGTTCAAAACCTGACAATACTCCAGGTCTTGACTTCTTTAACACTGGTGTGAACTTAGTTACAGATGATGCTGCTAGCGGAGTTCCTTCAATTAGTGTTGCTGAAGGTATGGACAGATGTTGGGGTTAAATAAATAAAAAATATTTATTCAGGGCAGAAATATCTGCCCTGATAATTTTAAATAACATTTAAATGATATGAACGATATATCTGATGACATTAATAAGGATTTAAAAGATCAACCTAAATTTGTTGATGATATTGGTTCAAAAAATCAAGAACATCATACTTTCGAACAAGGTGAGCAATCAATTTTAAAAAAAATTCAACATTTTCTGCATGGAAATCCAACTATCGTTCCTGTAATTATTTTAGTATTAAGTGTAATAGCCTTTGGTTTTATTGCTGGCGATAGATTTTTCTCTGCATTTAATCTATCTCTTATAGTTCAACAAGTTACCATCGTAGGTATATTAGCTGCAGCACAAACTTTAATTATATTAACTGCAGGTATAGATTTAAGTGTGGCTGCCATGATGGTTTTAGCATCAGTTTTTATGGGAAAACTCTCCGTCGAAATGGGAATGCCAACCTTGCCTGCAATTGCAATTGGTTTTATTTCAGGTATTGCTACCGGTGCATTTAATGGATTACTTGTAACACGACTCAGATTACCACCTTTTATTGTTACATTAGGAACTTGGAATATATTTTTTGCATTAGTAATCTTCTTTACTGGTTCACAATCAATAAGAAGTTCTGATATTGAAGTAAATGCCCCCCTTCTTCACTTTTGGGGAGAGAGAATAAATTTAGGTGGATTTGTTTTTACTTACGGTGCATTTTTAATGATAGCAATATTTATTTTTTTATGGTTTTTGTTAAATAAAACAGCATGGGGTAGACATGTATATGCAATAGGTGATGATAAGGAAGCCGCAGAGCTTTCTGGCATTAGGACAGATAGGATGCTTGTGTCTATTTATGCTGTTGCTGGCTTAGTAGTTGCAATTGGAGCCTGGGTATCAATAGGTAGAGTTGGATCAGTATCGCCTACTAGTTTTTATGAAGGAAATTTGGACTCAATTACAGCTGTTGTTATAGGTGGTACATCTTTATTTGGAGGTCGAGGCACAATTATAGGTTCATTATTTGGCGCACTTATTGTTGGAGTTTTTAGCTCGGGTTTATCTATAGCTGGATTAGATGTATTGTGGCAAAGATTTGCTTTAGGTTGTCTAATTATTATAGCTGTTGGTATTGATCAATGGATTAGAAAGGTTTCTAACTAATGGAGCCTGTTCTAGTTGCAAAAAACTTATCAAAAAAATATGGAACAGTTGTTGCTCTTGAAAGTGCTGATTTAGAACTTTATCCTGGGGAGGTTCTTGGTGTAATTGGAGATAATGGAGCAGGAAAATCTACTCTTATTAAGGTATTATGTGGTGCAGTTAAACCTGATAGCGGTGAAATTTTATTAGATGGTAAAAATGTTTCATTCACTTCGCCAATTGAGGCTAGAACATTAGGTATTGAAACTGTATATCAAAATCTTGCACTCTCTCCAGCTTTATCAATAACTGATAATATGTTCCTAGGGAGAGAAATTAGGCAAAAAGGTTTTATTGGTAAATTTCTTAGATTTTTAGATCAAAAAGCTATGGCAGAGGAAGCAAGAAAAAGATTATCTGATTTAGGATTATTAACAATTCAAAATATTAATCAATTAGTTGAAACTTTATCAGGTGGACAACGTCAGGGTGTTGCAGTTGCAAGAGCTACATCTTTTGGAACTAAAGTAGTAATAATGGATGAACCAACGGCTGCTCTAGGTGTAAAAGAAAGTAGAAGAGTATTAGAATTAATAGCAGAGGTAAGAGCAAGAAATATACCTATAATTTTAATTTCTCATAATATGCCACATGTTTTTGAAGTTGCTGACAGAATCCATATTCACAGACTTGGCACAAGACTATGTGTAATTGATCCAAAAAAATACGAAATGTCAGATGCTGTTGCTTTTATGACTGGTGCTAAAGAACCTCCTAAATCAAATTAGTTTAGAAAATAATTTAATACTATTTAATTTGTATGAATATTAAAGATCTTCAATTAAAATCTATAGAATACAGAAAAACAATATTAGAAATTATCTACAACAGTGGTGCTGGCCATACAGCAGGTAGCTTGTCTTGTATTGATATATTAAATGTATTGTACAATAATATTTTAGATATCAATCCGAGTAATTTTAATTCAATTGATAGAAATCATTATATTCAAAGCAAAGGACATTCAGTAGAAGCTTTATATGCAGTATTATGTGATAAAGGTTTTTTTACAAGAAAGGAATTAAATACCTTAAACAATTTTAACTCACATTTTATAGGACATCCAACTAGGAAGATTCAAGGTATAGAACATAATACAGGTGCTTTAGGTCATGGTTTATCTGTTGCAGTAGGAATGGCAATAGGTCTTAAACTAGATAAAAAACCATATAAAATATTTACCCTTTTGGGTGATGGTGAACTTAGTGAAGGTTCTATATGGGAAGGATTAATGTCAGCTAGTAAATATAAATTAGACAATCTAATTATTATTATTGATAGAAATAGACTTCAAATTACTGGAAAGACTGAAGATGTAAACCCTTTAGAGCCTCTAAGGGAAAAATTTTTATCTTTTGGACATGCAGTTCATGAGGTAAATGGAAACTCCATAAAGGATTTGCAAAGCATTTTTAAAAAAATTCCTTTTGAAGATCAAAAAACAAATATTATAATTGCCAACACCATTAAAGGAAATGGAATAAGTTTTATTGAAAATAAAGTTATTTGGCATCATAAAGTTCCTACTAAAAGTGAATTTCAAGATGCCTTAAAAGAGTTAGATAAACAAACATTAAGTTTAAAAAATGATTGAAAAAGCAAATCTAGAAATTTTTGCAGAAACTTTACTTTCTCTTGCAAAAAAAGATAAAGATATCATTGTTGTTACAAGTGACTCTAGAGGATCTGGTAAATTAACAAATTTTGGAAAAGAGCTTCCAGACCAAATTATTGAAGTTGGTATTGCAGAACAAAATCTGGTTGGTATTTGCGCAGGTCTTTCTGCTGTTGGAAAGAAAGTATTTGGAGTTTCCCCTTCAAGTTTTTTAACTGCAAGAGCTTTAGAACAAATAAAAAATGATATTGCTTACTCTAATCACCCTGTAACACTTGTTGGAATTAGTTCTGGTGTTAGTTATGGTCAACTAGGATCTACACATCATTCTATTCATGACATTGCAGTACTGAGAGCCATTAATAATCTAAATATAGTTATCCCATGTGATAATTTTGAAACACAGAAAGTAATTCAATCAGCTGTAAATTATAGTAAACCATTGTTTATAAGATTTGGAAAAAAACCAATGTTGAAAATACACAGTGATAATAAATCATTTAAAATAGGCAAAGGAATTAGAGTTAAAGAGGGAAAAGATTTAGTTTTTATTGCAACAGGTGAGACTGTTCAGAGAGCATATCAGGCAATAGAAATACTTGAAAAAGATAATTTTAAATGCACACTAATTAGCATGCACACAATTAAGCCCTTTGATGAGTATCTTTTCTTACAATCTATAAAAAATACTAGAGGTATTATAACTTTAGAAGAACATAGTGAAAGTGGAGGTCTTGGAGAAAAATGCGCAAGCATTTTAGTCCAGAAAAAAATAACAACTAATTTTAAAATTATTGGGTTTCCTGACGAATACATGGTTAACGGATCACAAAGTGATGTTCTTGATCATTACGACATGTCACCAAAAAGATTAGTCGAAATTGCAAAAGAGCTAATTAGTTAATGTATTTATCAATTGATCAAAGTACTTCATCCTCTACTGTTTTTTTATATAATAAAAAATTTAAACTTATATCTAAGTTTTCAAAACAACATAAACAAATTCAAAAATCGTCAGCTTTTGTAGAGCATGATGTAAACGAAATAATGAGTAATATTTTTTTTTTAGTTAAAAAAATTTCTAAAAAAATTAAATTTGAAAAAAATTTATTCCTTAGTATTACAAATCAGAGAGAAACTTTTGTTATATTTGATAAATATTCAGGTAAACCTTTGCATAATGCCATCGTTTGGCAATGTAGACGAGGCCAAAAAGTTTGTGAAAAAATAAATAAGTCAAAAATAAATAAAAATTTAATTAAAAAAAAGACAGGGCTTACTTTAGATACTTATTTCCCAGCATCAAAGTTAATTGAATTATTAAATTCAAATAAAAAAATTAAAAATAAACTAAAGAATGGAACTGCTTTATTTGGAACAATAGATACTTATCTTATTTATCAATTAACTAATCAAAAAATATATTCTACTGATTATACAAATGCATCAAGAACTCTTTTTTTTGACAATAATGCACTATGTTGGAGTAAAGATCTCTTAAAATTATTTAATTTAAATTTAAAAAATTTACCAGAAGTAAGAGAAAGTTCTTCAATATTTGGATACACAAATTTCAATGGTATATTAAAAAAAAATATTCCTATTTCAGGTGTAATTGGTGATTCACAGGCTTCAATATTTGCAAATCAATGTTTTAACAGAGGCAATACTAAAATTACATTGGGTACTGGAGCTTCCATATTAACAAACATTGGTCAGTCATTTGAATATAACAAAAATGTTATTACAACACTCTCTTACGTTTACAGAAATAAACCAACTTATTCATATGAATGTCTAATTAATTATGCTGGTGCTACATTAAGTTGGCTAAAAAATAACTTACAACTTATTAGAAATGAGAATGAAACCAATAATATTTTTGCAAAGACCAAAAATACTGAAGGTGTAGTTTTTGTACCAGCTTTTGTAGGTTTGAGCTCTCCACATTGGAGACCTAAAAGTAAAGCTTTGATACATGGTTTAACACCTGGAATTAATAAAAACCAAATTATAAGAGCAGCTCTCGAGTCTGTAGCATTTCAAATAAAAGACTATTTAGATGATTTGGAAATGAGAAATAAAATAAAATATAATGATATTTATATTGATGGAGGCATTGTTTCTAATGGTTCATTTATGCAATTTCTAACTAATACTTTAAATAAAAAGATTTATGTTACTAATTATCAAGATATGTCATCATATGGAGCATTGATGATGGGTTTATTGGGTATGAAAATAAAAAAAAATTTGAATGAGATAAAAAAACTTAAACAAAAATACTTTATTTATACTCCTAAAAAAGACAAAGAGGTACATGAAAGTTATGAGAATTGGAAATTTGTTTTAAAGAAATTTTATATCTAAAATTACAAAAATTTGTAAAGAGATTTTTGAGCAATTTTTAATGCAGTCATAGCATCATGATTTGATTGAGCTTCTTCAAGAGCCTTCATATCCAAATCATCTAAAGCTTTATCTATTGATTTTAAGAAGTCTATTGCTTGATTGGCCATTTGAACGCTATCTTCTCTAAATGGAAATTGATCAAGTTGCCAAACTCCTTCCCAATTATTTTTTTTCAACACATAAAAAAATTCAAATATTTCTATTGGGTGTAAACTACCTGCTATTAGATCATCATCCCAAGATCTATAATTATCGTTTACATCCATACCAAATAAACGCCCATAATCTATTGCTAATTGAGCAGAGTCAGCAGCTGATTCACCGCCGTAAATTGCATGTCCAAAATCGAGTAATATTCCAATATTAGGAAGCCCTATCTTTTCTATTCCTAGTAAAGTTCTTGAAACAGAATCATAACTCATTTTAACTCTAGGTTCACGCGGTTTATACTCAATTACAAATTTTAGATCAGGATTCTCACTTGCTAATCTTGCCACTCCATCCATAGAGTTTTTCCATAAAGTGCCGTGATCAACTTGAAAAGGATAATCCCATCCATCTTGACCAGGCCATAATTTAACATATGCTGCATTAAAAAACCTTACAGCTTGACAAGCCTCAGTTATAAGTTCATGTGCTCTGTTACGAATGCCTGGATCGGGATTTGTAAAAGCTCCTTTTCTAAACTCTTTTGTATATATTTCAGGTGTAATGCCAATTACTTCTAAATTAACTTTATCAAGCGCCTCTTTTATTTCTTCATTTGAAAAAGAACCCCCAAAATATGGATAATTTATATCAACGACAGATAAGTCTTTTACTTGACCAGCCAATTGTATCGCATCTATTACACTTCTTTGCTCACCATAACCTTCGGTATTATATCTATCTACGTATGTAGCAAAGTGCCATATACCAGCTCCAAATTTTTGTTTCATAAAAATATAATAGTACCTATGTTGACAAAATAAAAGAACAAAAAAATTTAGTATTTTGGAGAAAAACTAATAATTTTCTAATTTAATCTTTATGTTATTTCGCTTATAAACAGCTAATCTATGAAAAATGTAGGAATTATTGGATGTGGAAATATTCTTGAAACTTACTTGCGAGCAGAAAAATATTTTAACAATATAACTTATGTTGCTTGTGCGGATATTAATATGGATCTTTCATTGAAAGCTTCTGAAAAATATAATTTAAAAGCTCTAACAGTTGATGAAATATTAGCAGACAATAATATTGATGTAATTTTAAACATTACAATTCCACAAGCACATTATGAAGTATCTAAAAAATCTTTAGAGGCTGGTAAGCATGTATATTCTGAAAAACCAATGAGTGTAAAATATGAACAGGCAAAAGAACTTTTAAAAATTGCTAAAGATAAAAATCTTTATTTTGGTAACGCTCCAGATACTTTTTTAGGTGGTGGAGGTCAACTATCAAGGAAATTTATTGATGATGGGAAATGCGGACAAATTTTAACAGGTAATTTTATTTTTGCATTTCCAGGAGTTCAAGATTTTCATCCAAAACCAGAGTCTTGGTATCAGGAAGGAGGAGGCCCTGTTATTGATATGGGCCCATATTTTTTTACAACACTTGTTAATTTACTAGGACCAGCTAAAAATGTTCGTGGTAGAGGATCTAAATTTGTTGATAAAAAAGAATATAAGGTAGGACCAAACAAGGGTAAGTTTTTTGATGTAGAAATACCAACATCTTATATGTTGAATATTGAATTTGAAAATAAATCAATTGTTCAAGGATTTATATCTTTTGATGTTCAAAACCACATGAGAAATCACATTGAATTATATGGTTCTCATGGTTCAATAATTGTTCCTGATCCTAATATGTTTGGAGGACCAGTAATTACTTCACAAGAATTAGGATCAACATGGGACCACCACAGTGCAGAAAATAAACCACTTGGAAAAATAAATATTAAAAATCATAGTGGAAGAAGTAATGAGGCTAACGAGCAATCAAACTATAGAGGTGTAGGCCTTTCCGAAATGATTGATTCTTTAGAGAATAATAGAGAACATATTTGTAATGGAGATTTGGCATTACATGTATTAGATATAATAGAATGCTCAATGATTTCATCAATTTATAAGGTTGAAGTTGATTTGAGATCCTCTTGTAAAAGACCTAGAGTTTTTAATGATAACGAAGTAAAAAAATTGTTAAAAAGTTAGATGATTGGTTATATTTGAATATATATCTTATTTTCTTCTACTTTAACAGGATATGTTTTTAGATCATCACAAGCTGGAGGACTAACAGCTTTCCCTGTTTTAACATCAAATACACCCTGATGCATTGGGCATTCTACCTCATTATCAAAAACTAATCCGTCTTCCAGATGAACGGCTTCATGAGTACATATTCCATCAGTTGCATAGAAACCATCTTCAAGCATATATATACAAAAAGTTTTGTCTCCATGATCAAATCTTACAATATCCTCGACTTCAATTCCATCAGTTGAACCAACTAAGTACCAATTATTTTCAGACATAATGTATAAATAATAATTTTTTTTCAATTTTAAAGTAATTTTTAGCTATATTGATTTTTATCTTAATAATTTATTTAATTTAAAAGTCATATCTTCAATTTTAGATTTTTCGACCTCTATTTTATTATGTGATAACCTAGCAGCCAGCTTAATATCTTTTCCAATTTTACCTTTTCTACCAATCCCGCAAGCCCCTTGTACTTTTCTATTCTTTATAAAAAAAAGAACTATTCCGGCATTTTTATCACTACCTCTTGTATATATTTCATCATAATCATTACACATACCAGTGAGTTGAATATTGAAATCAAATTGATCTGACCACATCCATGGAATGTCTTCATAAGAAGTTTTTACCCCAACCATATTTTTTCCAGCACATATCCCATGGTTTTGCGCATGTGTGTATGATTCTAATCTTATGTTAGTATTATAAAATGGATGAAAAAAATTTGAAACATCTCCAGCTGCGTAAACATTTTCTACTGAAGTTTCACAGAAGTTATTTGTTATAATACCATTGTCTATTTTTATCTCTTTATTTGAGAAAATATCTGTATTAGGAATTGATCCGATACCAACTATTATTAAATCAAATTTAATCTCAATACCGTTAGTTAAACTTACATCATAAATATTATTTTTATATTTAATATTATCAATCGAAGTATTTAAGTAAATATCAATACCTTTTTCTTTATGAATTTCATTTACGATATCCGATATTTTTTTGGGTATAATTCTTCCCATTAAATTATTACCCAATTCAATTATATTTACTTTG
>CACEMP010000024.1 GCA_902560675.1 uncultured Alphaproteobacteria bacterium
TAAACTACCTCAACAACATTATGAATTTACAAGAATTAAAAGGAAAAGAACCTCAGGAACTTTTAAAACAAGCTGATAAGCTTGGAATAGAAAACCCATCATCTCTAAGAAAACAAGACCTAATGTTCGCAATATTAAAAACTATTGCTGAGGAAGGTACGGCTATAACTGGATTAGGTGTTATTGAAATAATGCAGGATGGATTTGGTTTTTTAAGATCATCAGAATCAAACTATTTACCTGGACCAGATGATATTTATATATCACCATCACAAATTAAAAAATTTAGCTTAAGAACAGGAGATAGTGTTGAAGGTGAAATCAGGTCTCCAAAACAAGGAGAAAGGTATTTTGCTATTATTAAAATTAATAAAATTAATGGCCAAGATACCGATCAAGTTAAAAATAGGGTAAATTTTGAAGATTTAACTCCTTTGTACCCAGATGCTAGGTTTAGACTTGAGCAAGAAAAACCAATGCCAGATTTAACTGAAAGAATAATAGATATCATTGCACCTTTAGGAAAAGGACAAAGACAATTAATTGTTGCGCAGCCGTTTACTGGTAAAACCATAATTATGCAAAAAATTGCAAATGCCATAACTGCAAATAGCCCTGATACTAAACTAATTGTTCTTCTAATTGATGAAAGACCTGAAGAAGTTACAGATATGCAAAGATCATTAAAAAAAGGAGAGGTAATTAGCTCTACCTTTGATGAACCTGCTTCAAGGCATGTTCAAGTTGCAGAAATGGTTATTGAAAAGGCTAAAAGACTAGTAGAATATAAACATGATGTAGTAATACTTCTTGATTCTATAACTAGACTAGGAAGAGCTTACAATACAGTTGTTCCTTCTAGCGGAAAAGTTTTGACTGGTGGTGTAGATGCAAATGCTCTTCAAAGACCTAAAAGGTTTTTTGGAGCCGCAAGAAATGTTGAAAAAGGAGGCTCATTAACCATAATTGCTACAGCACTTATCGATACAGGAAGCAGAATGGATGAGGTTATTTTCGAGGAGTTTAAGGGGACTGGTAACAGTGAAATGGTTTTAGACAGAAAGTTAAGCCAAAAAAGAACATATCCAGCTTTTGATATCGGTAAATCTGGAACCAGAAAAGAAGAACTTTTACTAGACAAAGATGAACTTGGGAAAATATTTATTTTAAGAAAAATATTAGCACCTATGGGAACGACAGAGTCCATGGAATTTTTATTAGAAAAAATGAAAAATACAAAGACTAATAATGATTTCTTTCAAAGTATGGGAACTAAATAAATATAAATCTTTTTTATAATCTTTCTTATTTACTTAATACCGTCTTGGGTTTAATTCCCAAAAAATGAAACCTTTCAAAGAGACAATTTTTGCTCTTGCTACGCAAAGAGGCAAATCGGGCATCGCTGTTTTTAGGGTTTCTGGTAAAGACTCTCATAAAAAAATAAAATCAATTTCTTCTAAAAAAAAATTTAAAACAAACCTTGCTTCTTTAAACAATATAATTGATGGAAAAAACATCGTAGACCAAACACTAACAACTTTTTTTAATTCACCAAAAAGTTATACAGGAGAGGATATGGTGGAAATATCTTGTCATGGAAGCATTTCTGTAATTAACAAAATAACAAAAACCCTATTAAAAAAACAGATCAGACTTGCTGAGCCTGGAGAATTTACCAAAAGAGCTCTAATGAATGATAAGCTTAGTATTATAGAAGCTGAAACAATAAATGATTTAGTTAATGCAGAAACTGAAAATCAAAGAAAGTTAGCCATTGGTAATTTAAGTGGAAATTTAGATAAATTAGTTAATGAAATATCAAATAAACAAAAAAAACTTCTAGCGGATATAGAGGCTATAATTGATTTTGCTGACGAAGACCTTCCTAAAGAAATATATAAAGGTATAAGAGAACAAAATAAGAACATATATAAAAAAATTGAAAATATCATCAAAAGATCATCTTTATCTAAACAAATACATAGCGGTTTTAAAATAACTATTATTGGAAAGCCTAATACAGGAAAATCATCATTTATAAATTATATTAATAATAAAGAGGTTTCTATTGTGACCAACATACCTGGGACAACTACTGATTTAGTAAGCTCCACTTTAGATATTCAGGGAGATAAATACACTTTCGTTGATACAGCTGGAATAAGAAAATATAAAAATTTAATTGAAAAAATAGGCATTGAAAGATCCTTAGAGAGCGCTGAAAAGTCTGATTTAAATATAGTTTTTCTTAAAAATAATGAAAAGAAAAACTACAATAAAATCAAATCAAAAATATTTGTAAAATCGAAATATGATACTGATAAAAAGAAAATTAGAGGTGTATACAGTATTTCATCAGTATCTGGTTATGGAATCAAAAATCTGATTAAAACTATATCTTCAAAATTAAAGAAAAAGCCAATTTATGGACCAGTCTTTTCACGTGAAAGACATATAACAGCCTTAAACAAATCCCTTGTATTACTTAAAGGTCTAGATTTAAAAGAAATAGATATTGCTGCTGAAAATGTTAGAAGATCAATTATTTATATTGATGGAATTAATCAAAAATTTGATATTGATAAAATTTTAGATATAATATTTAGTGATTTTTGTATTGGTAAATAATTTCACGTGAAAAGAGACATGGACAATAAATTTGATGTAATTGTAATTGGTGGAGGACATGCGGGTGTAGAAGCAGCCTGCTCATCTGCAAGAACTGGATCAAAAACAGCCTTAATTACTCATAAAATTGAAAAAATAGGAGAAATGTCATGTAATCCTGCAATTGGAGGTCTTGGAAAAGGACATCTTGTAAAAGAAATAGATGCTTTAGATGGAATAATGGCCAAAGCTACAGACAGATCCTGTATACAATTTAGAATGTTAAACTCCAGCAGAGGTGCTGCTGTAAGAGGTCCAAGAGCACAAACAGACCGTGTTTTATATAAAAATGCCATAAATAAGCTCTTATCTGAGCAAAAAAACCTTAAAATTATTGAAGGATCAGTTGAAGATTTAATTGTTTTAAACAATCAAGTAAAGGGTGTAGTTTTAGGTGATAACAAAAAGATATCTTCCAAATCTGTTGTTTTAACAACAGGCACTTTCCTACAAGGGTTAATAAGAATAGGCTCAGAAAAACAAGAAGCTGGAAGAGTTGGCGATAAACCCTCAATAAAGCTTGCAAAAAGGCTTAAGGAGCTAAAGTTTTCAATAGGCAGATTAAAGACCGGAACACCCCCGAGATTACTTAAAAAAACTATAAAATTCAATGATTTAGATGAACAACACCCAGATAAAAAGCTTGTTCCATTTTCTTTTATCAACAGAGATATCCACATTCCTCAAATATCTTGTTTTATTACCCATACTAATAAAAAAACCCATGAGATAATTGCACAGAACCTCAGTCTATCACCTATGTATTCAGGGGAAATACAATCTATGGGAGCGCGGTATTGTCCGTCTATTGAAGACAAGATTCATAAATTCAAAAATAAGTCATCACATCAGATATTTTTAGAGCCAGAAGGATTAGATAGCGATTTAATATATCCAAACGGAATATCTTCGTCTCTTCCAACCGAAATTCAAGAGCAATTTGTTAAAACAATTAAAGGATTAGAGGGTGTTACAATTACACAACCCGCTTATGCCATTGAATACGATTTTGTAGATCCACAAGAACTAACACACACGCTTGAAACAAAAAAAATTAAAAATTTGTTTTTTGCAGGACAGATAAATGGAACAACTGGATACGAAGAAGCAGCTGCTCAAGGTATAATGGCCGGGATAAATGCATCGCTTAAAACAATATCTAATAAAGAATTTATAATACCTAGGTCCTCTGGATATATAGGTGTTTTGATTGATGATTTAGTTACAAAAGGGACTAAAGAGCCATATAGAATGTTTACTTCAAGGTCTGAATATAGACTTTTACTTCGGGCTGATAATGCAGATTTGAGACTTACACCTCTTGGAATAGATATAGGTTGTGTTGATATAGATAGGCAAAGAGAGTTCGAAAAAAAATCCAAAAGAATAAAAGAGGGCTTTAGGTTTGTTAAAAATCACAAATTCTCTCCAGACGCACTTCTAAAAAAAGGGATAAAAATAAATAAAGATGGAAAAAAAAGAAATATCATAGATCTCTTGTCGTTTTCTAATATTACAACTCATAAGCTTAAAAAAATACTTCCAGAGCTAAATGACTTAAAAGATGATGTAATTGAACAAATAGAAATTGAAGCTAAATATGCAGGTTATCTTGATAGACAAAGAATGGATATACAAGATTTTGAAAAGGAAGAAAATTTAAGAATTCCCAAATCAATTAACTATAAGTTAGTCGGAAGTTTATCTAATGAGATAGTTGAAAAACTATCAAAAATTAAACCACCTACGCTTGGAGTAGCCTCAAGAATATCAGGCGTAACCCCAGCAGCTACTATAGCCCTTCTTAGGTATATTAAAAAAAATAAAAATAAAAAAGCAGCATAATTTGGATAAAAGCACTGTAATAAAGAAATATAATCTTAGTAGGAAGCAAATTGATTTAATTGATAGCTACATACTGAAATTGACAAAAAGTAACCAAATACATAATTTGGTAGGACCATCTACAATTGATGTTGCTTGGGATAGACATATTAATGATTCATTACAGTTGTCTGAATTTATTTTGAAAAAAAATGCATCAATAATAGACCTTGGTACTGGCGCGGGTTTACCAGGGGTGATTTTACATATTTTTGGTCATTCAAATATATTATTGATTGACTCAAAGATGAAAAAAATAAACTTTATTAAAGAATTTGCACACGAGCAGAACTTACAAATAAAAACTATTTGTACAAGAGTTGAAAAAATCAAAAATCAAAAATTTGACTTTATTATTTGCCGTGCCTTTGCCCCATTATCAAAATTATTTGATTATTCACGGGTTTTTACAAAAAAAAATACATCACTACTTTTTCTAAAAGGAAGAAGTGTTAAGAAAGAAATAAGTGATGCAAAAAAATCCTTTAGCTTTGAATACGATCTTTATCCAAGTCAAAGTGAGGGTAATGGACATGTGTTAAAAATAAACAAATATAAAAAACTGTGAAAAAAATTATTTCTATTTCCAATCAAAAGGGCGGTGTTGGCAAAACCACAACCACAATAAACTTAGCTACCTCATTGGCTGCAGTGAAAAAAAATGTTTTAATTGTTGATGCTGACCCTCAAGGCAATGCTAGCACAGGGCTTGGGCTTACTTACAATGATAGAAAGCCATCTATATACGAGATGATTCATGAAAAGAAGCTGCTTAAAGAAGGAATAAAAGAAACATTAATTCCTGGTCTAAAAATAATTGGAGCAAATACAGACTTAGCTGCAGCAGAGATAGAGTTGACAAATTTTGAAAACAGAGAGTTTGTATTTAGGTCAATTTTCGCTGATGTTGATAATTTCGATTTTATTTTTGTAGACTGCCCTCCAGCACTTGGTTTGCTTACAATCAATTCATTAGTAGCATCCGACACTACTTTAATTCCTCTTCAGTCTGAGTTTTTTGCTCTAGAAGGCCTTACAGCATTAATGCAAACAATTAAATTAATTCAAAAGAATTTTAATAAAAATCTTAAAATCGAAGGAATATTACTAACAATGATTGACAAGAGAAACACTTTAAGCTCGTTGGTTGAGAAAGACGTAAGGGATCATTTTGGAAATCAGGTATATAAAACAACAATACCAAGAAATGTAAAAATATCAGAAGCCCCAAGTCATGGGAAACCAGCTCTGATATATGATACACAAGCCGCTGGATCTTTAGCTTATATTGAGCTTGCAAAAGAAGTCATTTTAAATCAAAATAAAAATTATGAATAAGGATAACAAACTAGGAATGGGTTTAGGCGCTTTATTATCTACATCAAACAAAGACGCTTCTGATTCGGGGATTCAAACAATAAACATTTCTCAAATTCAACCAAATCCCAATCAACCAAGAAAAAACTTTAAAGAAAACGAGTTAGGCGAGTTAGCAAACTCAATTAAAAATCAAGGGCTAATACAGCCATTAATTGTAAGAAGAGTCGATAATAATCAGTACCAAATTATTGCAGGAGAGAGACGTTGGAGAGCGTCTCAATTGGCCGGGTTGCATGAACTAGATTGTGTTGTAAAAAATTATAAAGAAAATGAAGTTCTTGAAGCTGCTTTAATCGAAAATATTCAAAGAGAAGATTTAAATATTATAGAGGAGGCCTGTGCTTATAAAGATCTTATAAAACTAAAAAAGATTAATAATGAAAAATTAGCAAAAATGTTAGGCAAAAGCTCAAGCCACATATCAAACACATTAAGGCTTTTAGAGCTTGAACAAAAAATACAAGATCTTATAATAAAAGGAGATCTCTCAATGGGTCATGCAAGAGCATTAATAGGGGTGCCTAATGCATATGATAAGGCAAGAGAAATTATTGATAAAAATCTAAGTGTTAGACAGGTTGAAAAAATAACATCTAGCTTTAAAAAAACAAAAAAATCAAATAAGCCAAAAGATCCTAATATATTAGATCTTGAAAAAGAATTATCAAACAAAATCGGACTAAAGACATCTATTCAGTTTAATGAAAATGGATCATCTGGGTCTTTAACATTATATTATTCAGACCTAAACCAACTTGATGAAATAATGAAAAGACTTAAGAAGCAATAACCTTTCTAAATTTAAGCAAAAATCTCAACCCAATCTCTGTAGATAATAAGCTTTTATTTCTTAAATTTTTCTCAGTGTCATATAAGAGTATAAGAATTAATTTTTTTTTATCTGATGTTAATTTTTTGAAAATTTCCAATAAGAAGTTTCTTTCCCTAAATAAATACTTTGGAATATTGTTTGCAAAATCCTCTTCTGTTAAGTTATTTAGAAATAAAATAGACATTTGTTTAATGTAAAAGAATAACTCATAAACATCCTTTTCATTTGTTACTTTTTTATTATATAGATTTACCAAATATTCATAACTTCTATTAATTTTAAAAAAAACTTTTTCAGTTCCAGCTGTATTTTTTGATATAATTTTTTTAATTTTATCAATACCAATTTCATTCTCAGATAAGTTTAATAATTTTTCTAACTCTTTTTCTAATAGGCCATATTTATCATCAACATTTTCTACTAGTAACCAATAAGCTTCTTTTTCTATACTTATATTGTTATGTTTTAACCAATTGTTCATAATTTTTATTTTTGCATCTCTTGTAAGTTCGTAACAATCGGAAACGTAACAATCTTTTCTTTTAAAAAATATATTTTTTATTTTTTTTATTTTTGGTGTGTTTTCTATTACGAAAATATACGTTTGGTTTTGTTTTGAAATTTCCTCTAATGTTTCATTATCAACATTAGAGGCATCACTCAAAATATATACAATTTTTTCATCAAAAAGGCTTATGTTTGGAATAATTTGTTTTAGATTCTTTACTTTCTCTGTTTTTATATTAATTTTTGTTCGTATATTATCTATAACAACATCACAAACCTTTTTCATCAATGTAATTTCATTGCCACTGATTAAATAAAATTTTTTCTTTTCAATTTTTTTATTTATTAAAAAATCAATAGGGTCAATTTTCATATAAGCATACTAAGCTTTCAATACCTGACATTAAATTATTAAATTTCATAAAGCTGTCTTCTATAGATAAGTTATAGAGGTTATCTAAAGACTTATCTGAACCAAAATTATACCCAGAAGACTTAGGTGTATACGAAAATCTTGAGTAAATTTCATCTTTCTTTAACAAACAACTTTCTGATAATTCAAAAATTTCATAAGAAAATTTTAACTCATAATCTACTTTAGAAATAGCCTGATTTGATTGAACTGATCTCTTAATTTTTTCTTCCTCAACATCGATAACCAGAAGGAATTTTGGTTCATTAGTTTTTCCAAAATATTTTCTTGCATAACTGTACATAGTTACCAATTCTTTACCTGTAAATTCATAACTTGTATTATTATAA
>CACEMP010000025.1 GCA_902560675.1 uncultured Alphaproteobacteria bacterium
CTCTGGATGAAATATCAAATAAAATTAAAAATAATAATTGGGTTAATAGTGTAAAAGTAAAAACTAATTACAAAGATACAATTTATGTCGATATAATAGAATATAAAATTTTAGGATTATATAAATTTAATAACAAGCTTTTTCTTTTTGACTCTAATGGAAAAATTATTGATCAAGTTGTAAATCAAGCTGATATTAAAAAAAAATTTATCCTTTTTAAAGGACAGTCTTCAAATTTGAATGCTAAAAATATCATCAATATTTTAGAAAACTTAAATTTTCAAAAAAAATTTAATATTTCTTATATTGAATTTATTAAAAATAGAAGATGGGATGTTATACTAAATGAAAATATCAAACTTATGTTATCTGAAGACGATCCAAAAAAATCATTAAAGAATTTTTTAAAGATAGTAAAAAGTCTTAGCGAAATAGAAATCAATAATATAAAATATATAGACTTAAGAATAATGGATAAAGCGATAATAACTTATAAAAATGATTAAAGCAGGTTTAGATATTGGAAATTCTAAAATATCATGTATCGTAGTTGATTATAAAAATCCGGAAAAAGTTAAAATTTTATCTTTGTTAAGTATTCCAACAAATTTTATAAAAAAAAATGTCATTTTAAATTTTAATGACTTACGAGATCAGATAGAATTATTAATATCGGAGACTGAAAAACTATCACAAACTAAATTAAATTCATTAAATCTGAATCTATCTCTATTAAATTCAAAATCATATTATTACCATTCAAATATTAATATTAAAAATGAAAAAATATCTGAGTTACATCTCAAAAAAATTATTAACCAATCTGAATACTTTGAGATTTACGACGATCAATTTGAGTTATTTAATAATATTATTTCTTATACTGTAGACAATAATAATTATTTTTTTCCACCATTGGGTAATTTTGCAGATAATATTAAAATTAATTTTTATAAAATCTTAATAAAAAAAAAATATATAGAAAATATATCTAGTATAATTAATGGCTTAAAACTTAATATTGAGAATTATATTCCTTCTCCGTTATCAACATCTTTATCATCTTTAACTAAAGATGAAAAAGAACTTGGTACTATATGTATAGATTTAGGACATTCTACATCTTCTATTTCTATTTTTCAGAATAATAAATTTATTTTTGGTGATACAATAGGCATAGGCAGTAATAACGTTACACTAGATATTGCTAGAGGTGTCTCCACTACTATTTCTAGTGCAGAGCGATTAAAAACTTTATATGGTTCTTTAATTTCTTCACCAAGTGATGATCATGAAATTATTGAGATACCAATTATTAGTGGTGATAGAAATAATTTTAAACAAATTACAAGATCTAACTTAAATTCTATTATTAAACCTAGAATAGAGGAGACATTAGAAATTTTATGGCAAAAAATTAAAGACCATAACCATGGAAATAAAAAATTAAATAATGTTGTTTTAACTGGAGGTGGTTCTCAACTTGATAATATTGAAAGGTATGTTGAAACGATTTTTGCAAGCGGCACAAGAGTCGCAAATCCACTAAATCAACTAGAGCTTCAAAAAGAGTTTAATAAACCTAATTTCTGTGATGTAGTCGGATCAGTTTTATATGACTCAAAATTTTACAAAATAAATTTTCTTAAAAATTCATCAAAAACTATAAAAAAATCAGGAATAATGGGCTTTTTTGCTTGGCTAGATCAATATATTTAGTTAATACTATATATAGTAAAATATATTGACGGTTTCGATCATAAATCGTTAAAAAATATTTAAAAACGGCGGAGAATTAAATGACTATTAATATTTCTATACAAGATGTAGCTCAAAATCTACATCCAAAAATCACAGTACTTGGTGTTGGCGGTTCTGGAGGCAATGCAGTAAATAATATGATAAATGCTAATTTAGAGGGAGTTGATTTTTTGATTGCTAATACTGATGCTCAAGCTTTACAAATATCAAAGTGCCCAAATAAGATTCAATTAGGTTTAAATAGCACTAAAGGTTTAGGCGCTGGTATGCGTCCAGATGTCGGCAAACAAGCTGCAGAAGAGGCCATTCACGATTTAAGTGAAAAATTTGATGGAAGTCATATGCTATTTATTGCTGCTGGGATGGGAGGAGGCACAGGAACAGGAGCTGCTCCCGTTATTGCTAAACTTGCAAGAGAAAAAGGAATCTTAACAGTAGGTGTTGTAACAAAACCATTTCATTTTGAAGGTTCTCAAAGAATGAAGATAGCTGAAAATGGTATTGAGGAATTACAGCAATATGTTGACACTTTACTTACTATACCAAATCAAAATTTATTTAGAATTGCTAATGAAAAAACTACTTTTTCTGACGCTTTTAAAATGGCTGATGATGTTCTTTATGCAGGAGTAAGAGGTGTAACTGATTTAATGGTACAACCAGGAATGATAAATTTAGATTTTTCTGACATAAAAACAGTTATGTCTGAAATGGGTAAAGCAATGATGGGTACTGGAGAAGCATCGGGAGAAGGAAGGGCTGTAGCTGCAGCAGAAGCTGCCATTGCAAACCCACTCATAGATGATGTTTCATTAAAGGGAGCAAAAGGTCTAATAATCAATATAACTGGAGGTAAAGATATTACTCTTTATGAAGTTGATGAAGCAGCAAATAGAGTTAAGCAAGAAAT
This sequence comes from uncultured Alphaproteobacteria bacterium, assembly GCA_902560675.1. Classification (GTDB taxonomy): domain Bacteria; phylum Pseudomonadota; class Alphaproteobacteria; order HIMB59; genus CACPNW01. The sequence continues at coordinate 2,672 of CACEMP010000025.1, forward strand.
TGATGAAGAAGCTAATATTATTTATGGCACTACTTGTGATGATCGGTTAGAGGGACTTGTAAGAGTAAGTATAGTTGCAACAGGGATAGATGCAAATGTAAATAAATCATTGAATTCAAATGAAAACTTTGCACCAATACAAATAAATAATGAAATCTATAAAAAAGATAACGTTGAAGAAAATATTAAGTTTGATATTGATCGACAACAAAGTGAAATATCTGATTCCAAAGATATAAACCAAAACTTAATTAACACAGAGGATACAGATACAAATATTCAAAATGAAAATAGTTTTTTAGATAAAACTAATATTTTAAAAGATGAGGATCTGATTACAAAAACTGAATCCGATATTACTGACGAAATAATTCCTTCAATAAGTGAAGATAAATCATTACATGAAGTTGACCCAAAAATTATTAAAAATATTTCTGAGAATGACAATAATTTTCCTCCCAATGATGAAGATAACCAAGAAACTAGTGTAAGGCGTTTAAGCTTATTTGATACTTTTTCAGCTGATGACTCCAAGCTGGATCCAAAAGAAAATGAGCCTTATGTTGAAAAATCAGAACCAGTATTATCTTCAGAAGAGGAAGAGGTCACAGAAGTTTTAGAAAAAAAGGATGCAAATCCAGTATTACAAGACTCTGAGAATGAATTCTCACCGGAAGAAAATGATGAAGCATCATTAGAAGAGGAATTCAATCAAGAAACTGAGGAAGAATTGCTTGATATACCTACTTTTTTAAGAAGGCAGGCAAATTAATATACAGATTGATTTATTGAAATACTCTGAAATATTAGGTTAGTTGTTAAAATTCAAAAAAATATATATCCATAAAAGTGCTGTTTTCAGCACTTTTTTTTATGATAGATACTTTCAACAATAACATTTACCAACAAACATTATCAAAAGCAGTGCTTGTGAGTGGTATAGGTTTGCACAGTGGAGTCAACGTTAGTATGAGACTATTACCAGCTAGTGAAGATTATGGAATTAGATTTATTAGAACTGATTTAGAAAAAAATAATCAAATTGAAGCTCTATGGTCTAATGTTTCAGATACCCAGTTAAGCACTACTATAAGTAATAATTTTGGTGTAACTGTATCTACTATAGAGCACCTTATGAGTGCTTTATCAGGATTGCATATTGATAATCTGAAGATTGAAATAGATGGTCCTGAGGTTCCAATAATGGATGGTAGTTCAAAAGAATTTGTTAAGATAATTGATTCAATACCAATTAAAAATTTAAATAAAAAAAGAAAAATTATTAAAATAAAAAAAGAAATTAAAGTTACTAAAAAAGATACCTCTGTTGAATTAAAACCAAACAATCAGTTTTCTATTGATTTTGAGATTGATTTTCCAAGTTTGTTAATAAGTAAGCAATCATGTCAATTGCAATTAATAAATGGAAATTATAAGACAGATATTGCATCTGCTCGTACTTTTGGGTTTGAAGAAGATGTTGACTTTCTTAGATCAAATGGATTTGCCCTTGGTGGATCATTAGATAATGCAGTTGTAGTTGGTAAGGATAAAATATTAAATAAAGAAGGTCTTCGTTACAAAGACGAATTTGTAAGACATAAAATTTTAGATTCAATAGGAGATTTATATTTAGCTGGCGCACCAATACTTGGATATTTTTATGGAAACAAATCAGGCCATCATTTAAACAATCTTTTACTTAGAACTTTATTTTCTGACGTATCAAACTACGAATATATTTAATTATATCATTTTATTTGGATCAACGATATCATCAAATTCTTCTTCAGTAACCATTTTTAACTTTAGCGCAGCTTCTTTCAAAGAAATATTATCTTTAAAAGCTTTTTTTGCTATCTTTGCTGATTTATCATAACCTATTGAATTATTTAATGCTGTTACTAGCATTAATGAATTATTTAAATTATAATTTATTTTTTTTGTATTTGGTTTTATGCCTTTTAAACAATTTATGTTAAAACTTTTTATGCTATCGCTTAATAAATTTAATGATTGGATTATATTGTAACAAATTACAGGTTTATAAGCATTAAGCTGAAAGTGACCATTTGAACCAGCAATGTCTACTGTTGTAGAATTTCCAATAACTTGAGCACAAACCATGCTTAGTGCTTCAATTTGTGTGGGGTTTATTTTGCCAGGCATAATTGATGAACCTGGTTCATTTGCAGGTAATTCTAACTCTCCAATTCCAGATCTTGGACCAGATGATAAAAACCTTAAGTCATTCAATATTTTAATTAATGCAACTGCAAGAGTTTTTAAACTATTTGAAAAATTTACAAGTGAATCATGTGATGCAATAGAGCTAAACTTATTTTTTGAAGGTTTATAGTTATCTATTGTAATTTTATTCAAATATTTACAAAATATTTTGTCAAAATTCTTTGGAGAATTTATTCCAGTACCAACAGCTGTACCGCCTTGAGCTATAAAGCGTAATTCATTTTTTGCAATTTTGATTCTCTCAAAACAATCTACTATTTGTGAATGATAAGATGAAAATTCATCACCTAAAGTTAACGGCGTTGCATCTTGTGTATGTGTTCTTCCAATTTTTATAATTTTACTAAATTTTTTTTTCTTATAATTAAGTTCAGTTATTAAATTTTTAATACTAGGTAGCAATTTACTTATTGTTAATTCATTTATAGAAACGTGCATTATAGTAGGGAAGGTATCATTTGAAGATTGAGATAAATTAACATGATCGTTTGGATGAACAGGTTTTTTACTGCCTATTTTACCCTTAATTTTTTTTATAATGTAATTACTAATAACTTCATTTGCATTCATATTTGTTTGAGTGCCTGAACCTGTTTGCCAGACTAAAAGCGGAAATTCTTCGATTAGATCTAAATTAATTATTTTATTACAGGCTTCAACTATTTGTTTTCCAATTTTTTTATTTAAAATTTTCAGTTCAATATTTGCTTGAGCAGCAGCTTTTTTTTGTTTACCCAATGCTATAATTACTTCTAAGGGCATTTTTTCATTACCAATTTTAAAATTTTCTAAAGATCTTTGGGTCTGAGAGCCCCACAATTTATTAATTTCAATTTTTTTTGATCCTAAGCTATCATACTCTATTCTTTTTTTATTTTTCATTATTTGTAATTTATAACTTATAACATATAATATTAAACTTATGAATAAACTTGTTTTATTAAGACATGGTCAAAGTCAGTGGAATCTAGAAAATAGATTTACTGGTTGGAAAGATGTACCTTTAACAGACGAGGGTATCAAAGAAGCTGAAAATGCTGGTGAATTAATTAAGTTTCATAAAGTTGTTTTTGATCACGTATTTAGTAGTGTATTACAGAGAGCCAACAAAACTGCAGAATTAGCTCTTAAAAAAGCACAAATGCTTCATTTATTTGAAAATGATGAATTAATTTATACTAGGAGTAAACATTTAAATGAGAGAGATTACGGTGATTTAGTAGGTTTAAATAAAGAAGAAACAGCATTAAAGTTTGGTAAAGAACAGGTTCACATTTGGAGAAGATCTTATGAAACTAGACCACCAAATGGAGAAAGTTTAGAAGATGTAGTTAATAGAGTATCTCCATTTTTTTTAAATTATATTAAACCATTTTTAAATGATAACAAAAATGTATTGATTGCAGCTCATGGAAATTCTCTGAGAGCTATAATGATAACAATTGGTTTATATCAAGCTAATGAAATTTCAAAAATTGAATTGCCTACTGGAAAACCATTTTTATTGGAGTTTGATAAAGGGAAATTAGTAAATAATTATTATTTAAATTAGCTTTTTTGATAATTTGAAAAATCAATAATATTGTTTTTTTCATTATCTACTTTTTTTATTTTTTCATCTTTTTCTTTTTTTATATTGTTCAATATTAAACCAAAATTTGATTTAGGGTCAGCAAAAGAAATAATTGAATTATAATCTACTTCTATTTCAGCTTTGATGTTATTAAATGATAAAGTTACAGAAAAATATTTATCAAATACAAATAAATCGTAAAATTCATTTTCAAGAACAATTGTCATATTATCAGGATATTTTTTTTTTAACCAATTTGGTATTTTTATATTTTTATGAGTTGTAGAGAAAGTTATATATAATTGATAATCTTCACTATTTTCTTTAATTAGATGAAGAAT
>CACEMP010000026.1 GCA_902560675.1 uncultured Alphaproteobacteria bacterium
GATCGTAAATATCAAGAACAAATAAAAGAGAAAAAAATTGCTGATGAGAAAAGAAAAGTTGAACAACAAAAAATTTTAGAAGAAAAAGCTAAAGAAGAGGAAAAAAACATTGCTGAACAAAAAATTATTCTTGAAGAAGAAAATTTATTAAAGTTTTCAAAAATTATTATTGAAAAGTTTAACTTGAATGAGAGGGCTGAGACTTTATTTGAAAATATTGAGTTCGTCGAAATTTCAAATGATCTAGTTAAGGATTATTTTATAAATTATTTTATTAATGAAAAATTTACAAAGCAAATAAAAAGTCAGAATGATGAGCTAATAGATAGTTTTTCAAAAAACCATATATTTTTTTATTCAACCAAAAAAGCATTGAATAGAAGGATGGTAGAGTCTAGAAATTTTCATTCCTCCTCATTTTTGGTTGGTGTACAAACGATGGAAAACCCAGATTATGCTAAATTATTAATAGAAATAGATGTTCACAGTCGTAAAGTAGATAGAGCTTATTATGCATTGGAAAATGCAAAAGATAGAAAACAAAAATATGAAGAAGAGCAAAGCGGAAAAAGTTGCGGAAAAGACGCTTGGGCTAATGTACTTTGCGGAGTAATTGAAGGCATGACAGCAAACGATATGGTTGAGGGGCCTCAAAAAGAATATGACAGACTACAAAATGAGTTAGAAGCTATGAATAATAGACTATCCTCCATGCCTTTAACAATTGATAAAGAGATATTTGAAAAATACCAATACAATACATCAAACGTCAAAAGTGCAAAAAATTCAGAAATTATTTTGCATCATGTAAATTTAATAACAAAAAAAATACAAAGTGTTAAAATTCAACACGAAGAAATAAATAATTTTACAATGGCCTACAACCTACATAGTGAAGATAAAAATCTTGACTCAATTAATGCCAAGTATGAATCTGAAAATGATGTAACTAACTGGGAGAGATCTAATCTTGAAATACCATTTAATGAGTTAATACAAAATATAAACATAAATCAAATTATAACTTCTAATTACAATTCTTCTAATCAAATTACGTCTGATATTGTAGAAGTTATACCTAAACAAAATGAAATAGAGTCTGTTAGTCAAAGTTCCGAAGTTGTAAAAACAGAATACGATAACAGGTTTACAAGTGTAGTAATTGTTAAAAATCCCTCTGATGGGAGTTTTGGAACTGGATTTTACATTACACCAAATTTAATAATAACAAATTATCATGTAATTGAGGGATCGCCCAATCCTGGAATACAATTATTTCAACAAGGATATGACGTAATGGGACGTGTTATAGCTACTGATTTGCGACTAGATCTCGCTCTTATTGAAATAGCATATAAAGGTACCCCTTTAGAAATAGCTTCTGATTTATCATTAAAAATGGGTGAAGAAGTTGATGCAATAGGACATCCTTTCGGAAATTATTTTACTTTAACAAGAGGAATTATAAGTGCTGTTAGAGAATCAGAAAGTACATTTATGGTTGGTGGAAAACCTGTAATTTATATTCAAACTGATACAGCGGTAAATTCTGGAAATTCAGGAGGACCATTATTTTTAAATAATGTTGTTGTTGGTGTAAATACACAAGTTATAAGAAAAGACCTTGCTGAGGGACTAAATTTTGCTGTTCACTTCAAAGAACTCAATGAATTTATAAAACTAAATAAAAAATAAATTTTAATAGAAATTAAGTATTCAAGACGCGTAATGGACGCGTGTCATTGGAGCATTTTAAAAAAAACTATAGAAATGAATCAAAAATCAAGAATGTAGTGGGGCGTTCTGTTGCTCGGTGCCCCAAACCGCGCTCACCTAGAAACTAGGCAGCAAGTGCTAATCTATTATCGTTAGCGTTTATAAAATAGCCCGATAACGGTGGTACAATACCGGATAAAGTCTTTGCCTTTCAATTACCGTCAAACCTGTTTCGTCCCCATTATTTTGGTGGAGACGCCGGGTACCGCCCCCGGGTCCGAATAACTTATTTCACAAAGCATTTATTACCATAGTTGATAAATCAACATAAACATTATACCTTAAACTCTAATTACATAAAAGTTTTGTCTAAAATATTATTATTTAATTGAAATTTATTGTAACAAAATTGAAAAATACAATAAATGTACCTTTATGATTAAAGCAATAATGGCAGTTGATGAAAAAGGTGGAATCAGCAAGGGAAAAAGTATGCCTTGGCCAAAAAACTCACTAGATTTAAAATGGTTTAAGGAGAATACTTTAGATAATGTTGTGATTATTGGAAGAAAAACTTGGGAAGATCCATTTATGCCTACCCCATTAAAATCGAGAATAAATGTATTAGTCACTTATAAAGATAAATTCAAATACCCAGGTGCACATCATTATATTTCAGGTAATATTACTCAAGAAATTTTAAACTTAAAACTAAAATACATGGATAAAGATATATTTATTATTGGCGGATCAGAAGTTATAAATTTGACAATGAATATAATTGAGGAATTTTATATAACCAGAATCTACGGTAGTTATGATTGTGAAAAGTTCATAAATATAAGTTTAATTGAAAATAATATGAAGCTAAAGAAAAAAATTAATGGTAATGACAGTTGTCATTTTGAAATTTGGAATAAATGAAACAATATTTAGATGCCCTAAAATTTTGTTATGAAACTGGTTCAGATGTAGAGAGCAGAGCAGGCAATGTTAGAAAAAGCTTTGGTTATCAAATGCAATTTGATTTATCTGAAGGATTTCCAGCTATAACTACAAAAAAACTAGCATGGAAGTCAGTAGTATCAGAATTGCTTTGGTTTATTGAGGGTTCAAACGATGAAAGAAGACTAGCTGAAATATTGTACGAAGATAAAAAAGAAAATTTAAAAGATAAAAAAACTATATGGACTCAAAATGCAGAGGCTGATTATTGGAAACCTAATGCACAGTTTGAAGGGGATGTTGGTAGAATTTATGGTGTACAATGGAGAAACTTTAATGGAGAGGATCAATTAGATAATCTAATTTATAGTTTAAAAAATGATCCTAATGGAAGAAGACATATAATTTCATCTTGGAATCCTCCAGAGCTAAAAAAAATGTCTCTACCTGCATGTCATGTATTTTCACAATTTTTTATTGCTAACAATAAATTGAGTTGTCATTTGTATCAAAGATCTTGTGATATGTTTTTAGGAGTACCATTTAACATTGCAAGCTATAGCTTATTCACACATATGCTTGCAAGAGAGTGCAATCTTAAAGTTGGATCGTTTATTCATTCATTAGGTGATTTTCATATTTACGAAGAACATTTTAACCAAGTAAAAACTCAAATTAATAGAATACCAAAAAAATTACCAACTTTAGATTTTCAAACTAAAAATTTTTATGATTATAAAGTAAATGATTTCAAATTAATAAATTATGAACATCATCCAAAAATAGAAGCAAGCATGAATATTTAGATCAACAAAATAAATAAATTTATTTATTTAAATTCATATTAAGATTTTTTGCTATTTTGAGATATATCTGCGATATCTCCCCTTTTGGATCTTCAATACAAATTGGGATTCCAATGTCTGATTGTTCTCTTAATTTTTTGTTAATTGGAATTTGACCCAAAAAAGGAATATTAAATTTTTCAGCATGATTTTTTGCACCATCTTTTGAGAAAATAAAATGTTTTTCTTTACAGTTTTCACAAATAAAATAGCTCATATTTTCTACAATACCTAGAATTTTTACATTAACTTTTTCAAACATACTAATACCTTTTCTTGCATCTGTAAGGGCAACCTCTTGAGGAGTTGATATAATTATTGAGCCTGATATTTTTGAATTTTGAGCTAGAGATAACTGTGCATCACCTGTTCCAGGGGGTAGATCAATAATTAAATAATCCAAATTTCCCCATTCAACACCATTAAACATTTGTTCTAAGGCTTTCATTACCATCGGTCCTCTCCAAATAGTTGGTGATTCAGGATCTAAAATGAAACCTATCGACATACATTTTAAACCATAGTTTTCTATTGGAACTAGCTTTTTATTGTTATTCATTATTGGTTTTTTATTTAAACCAATCATTTTTGGAATACTCGGGCCATAAATATCTGCGTCTAGTATTCCAACTTTGAAACCAATTAAATTTAGAGCAATAGCAAGATTAACAGAGAAAGTAGATTTACCAACTCCACCTTTTCCACTTGCAATTGCTATTATATTTTGAGCATCAATTTTAAATTTTTTATTATGCTGATTTGCAGTTATTTCTGATGTAATTGCAATATTTACAGATAAAATACCTTTAATTTTAGTTATTTCTTCTTTTAAGCTCTTAGATATTTCCTTGTATAAATGGTATTGGTCATTATTAATTTGAAGACTTATATTAACATTCCCTTCTTTAATAAAAGCAAATATATTTTTGTTTGCAGGTTCAAATAATAAATTTGTTTTAGGATCCTTATATTTCCTTGAAAAATCATAAATTAAAGATAAAATTTCATCTGACATACTTGATTTTTAGAGATTTACTCAAATATTAGTTATTAAATAATTTAATTAATGTTAGTAGAAAGATCTTATTTTATCAAATAATATATGAATTTAAACCAAAATAATAATGATAATAACCCTTGGGGTTCTGGCCAAAATAACAACCCTTGGGGGTCTAATGGTGGAGGATCTAATAGAAAAGATTTTGAAGACTCTATTAAAAAAGCAAAAGATAGTTTTGGTAGATTTAAGTTTGGAGGTAGGAGAAACTTATCTCTTTTTATTATAATTGCAATTTTATTGTGGCTTGCCACTGGGTTTTATAGAGTTGAGCCTGATGAACAGGGTGTTGAACTTTTATTTGGAAAATGGAATGGCCAAACTACTGAACCAGGTTTACATTATTTTTTTCCAACCCCGATAGGAAAAACAATAACACCGAAAGTTGAAGTAATTAGAAAAATAAATGTTGGTTTTAGAAGTGCTAGTGACTTAGGTTTTGGTTCAAATTCTAGCGCAGAAAGAAAAGTTATTGAAGAAAGTTTAATGTTGACAGGGGATCAGAACATTGCCGATGTTGCTTTTACTGTTCTTTTTAAAATCAAAGATGCAGGTAACTTTTTATTTAAACTTAGAAATCCTGAATTAACCGTTAAAGATATGTCAGAAAGCGTTGTAAGAGAAGTTGTTGGTCAACGCGATTTGCAATTTTTACTTACCGAAGGAAGACAAGAGGTTGAGCAAGTAGTTAGAAATGAATTGCAATTGGTTCTAGATTCTTACGAGAGCGGAGTCTTAGTGCAATCTGTCCAACTTCAAAGTGTAGATCCCCCTGATCAGGTCATAGACGCTTTTGATGAAGTTCAAAGAGCCAGACAAGATAAAGAGAGATTAGTTAATGAAGCTAATACATATTTAAACAGAATAGTACCAAATGCTCGAGGTGAAGCGGCTAAGTTAGTTGAAGCTGCAACTGCGTACAAAGAACAAGTTGTAAAACAAGCTGAAGGTGTCGCTCAGAATTTCATTGATGTATATAATAGTTATAAAGATGCAAAAGAGGTTACCAAAAGAAGAATTTATCTAGAAACTTTAAGGGAAGTATTGGAAGGTAAAAATAAAATAATATTAGATGATACAGGAAATGGCCAAGGCGTGGTCCCTTATCTACCTCTCAACGAATTAAAAAAGTCAGGAAATAATTAATTATGAGATTTAATGTTAGAAACCTATTAATTATATTGATTTTGTTTATTGCTTTCCTAACATTTACAGGAGCTTTTTTTATTGTTAATGAAACTAAACAAGCATTGGTTTTACAATTTGGTGACCCAAGAAAAGTTGTTACTAAACCAGGTTTACAATTTAAAATACCATTTATACAAGATGCTGTTTTTTTAGACTCAAGACTTTTAAATCTTGATCCTCAACCTGAAGAAATGATACTTTCTGATCAAAAAAGAATAATTGTTGATTCTTTTGCAAGATATAACATCGTCGATCCTCTGAAATTTTTTCAAACTGTAAGAAATGAAACAACATTTTCAGATAGATTTGGTCGTATCATTAATGCAGCAGTAAGAGGTGTAATTGCTCAATATTCCTTAACTTCGCTTTTGAGTAATGAAAGAATAAAAATAATGAACCAGATTGAGAAACAGGTGAAAATAAATGAGGATTCCTTTGGTGTTAAAATTGTTGATATAAGAATTGGAAGAACAGATTTAACTGAACAGGTATCAAATAATGTATATCAAAGAATGCGTTCTGAGCGTGAAAAAGAGGCAAATCTATTAAGAGCAGAAGGGGAAGAATTATCCAAAGAGATTGTTGCATCAGCAGATAGGCAACAAACAGTAATTATAGCTGAAGCGGAAAGAACGTCTTCAATACTTAGAGGAGAGGGTGATGCTGCCAAAAATAAAATTCTTGGTAACGCTTACAGTCTTGATGAAGAATTTTTTGACTTTTTAAGAACAATGCAAGCTTGTAAAGATACTTTTGGGGACACAGAAATGTCTATGGTAATTGCTCCTGGGGAAGTTTGTGAGAAGTTTTTTGGTGAAATAGATCTCCAGAATTAATGTTTGAAATTTTACTATTAAGCATAGGTTTAGTGCTTATCATAGAAGGAATATTGTATTTTTTTCTTGCAAATAATTTAAAAAAAATTTTAGATATAGTTAGCACTATTAATCCTCAAAATTTAAAAAATCTTAGTTTGTTTTTAGCAGTTCTTGGATTTT
>CACEMP010000027.1 GCA_902560675.1 uncultured Alphaproteobacteria bacterium
ATAGCTGTCTTTCTATATCAATTAATAAACTAGAAGCACCAATTCGCAATAATTTAGGATTAACCCATTCAAATCCAAGTTCTTCTGAAACTAATATTAAAAATTCTAAAACAGATTTTGCCGTTGATATTCCACCTGCAGGTTTAAAACCAATTTTTTTTCCTGTTTTTATATGAAAATCTCTAATCATTCTCAACATAACAAGACTATTGTTAAGATTTGCGTTTATACTTTCTTTTCCAGTTGATGTTTTAATAAAATCTGCACCTGCCATCATACAAACTAAAGATGCTTTTGCCACATTCCTTAGAGTTTCAAGATCTCCAACACCAAGAATAGCTTTAATTTTTGTTTTGCCTGCAGTTTCTTTAAAGCTGCGTACCTCATCATATAATTTTTTCCAATTATTTTGGAGAACGTATCCTCTATTGATAACAATATCGATTTCATCAGCACCATCTTTAATAGAATCAGAAATTTCTTTTTTTCTAGTCATAAAAGATGATAAACCTGCAGGAAAACCTGTAGAAACTGCAGCAATTGGAAGTTTGTTTTGAATAAGTTTTGTACAATCTTTTATTAGATGGTGATAGACACATACAGCCCCTACTCTTACTGCATTTTTTTCTAATCCTAAATCCTGAAGAATATAATCATCAATGGGATTAAGAGCTTTATTACACAGTCTTTCAACTTTTCCAAAAGTGTCATCACCATTTAGTGTAGTAAGATCAATTAAAGTAATAGCTTTTAACAACCATGCAACCTGAAATTCCTTTTTTACAGTTCTTCTTTTAGTTAGGGTAGATGTTCGACGTTCAACAGCACTTAGATTAATTTGTGTATTATTAATCCAATTTGTATCTAAATTATAAAATTTTTTATTAATCATCAATTAAATTTTTTCATCTTTTAAGGGTCTATTCAATAAATTACTTAACTCTTCTTTTAAATCATGTTGTTTATAAAGTATATTGTATACAGATTCCATAATTGGCATATCGATCTTTTTCTTTTGTGAAATATTATATACAGCCTTAACAGTATAATATCCCTCTGTTACTTCTTGAGATTGTAAAAGGTCTAAAAAATTATCGTATTTTGAAGATGCAATTTTTATACCAAACTGAGTATTTCTTGAACTTGTTGAATTACATGTTAAAATAAGATCACCTAGTCCAGATAATCCAAACAATGTGTTTTTATCAGCTTTAAATTTGTTTGCATATCTTGTCATTTCTGCAAAGGATCTTGAGATAAGTGCGCTCTTTGCATTTTCACCTAAATTCAATCCATGAGAAATACCAGCTGCTATTGCATATATATTTTTTAAAGCTCCACCAATCTGAGTACCAATTAAATCTTTAGAGTAATAAATTCTAAATTCTTTGTTTGGTATAAGTTTAGAAATATTATCAAAGTCTTTTTTATTTTTTGTTGCAAGTGTTACTGCAGTTGGTAAATTTTGGGATACTTCGCTTGAAAAAGATGGCCCAGATAAAATACTAATCGATTTATATGGAATAACTTCATTAAATACTTCAGTTAAAAATTTTGATGAAGATATCTCAATACCTTTCGAGCAAATAATGATATTATGATTTTTATTATGAAGAGAATTTTGTTCAATTACTTCTCTAATATTTTGTGCAGGTAAAGTAATAAATAAATATTTTACATTTCTAATATCTTTTAGATATGATGTAGCTTTAACGTTGTTGTTGAATGAACTATATTTTAATTTTGGATGAATTCTACTTTCATTTATTGATTTAACAATATTCTCATCTCTTGCATAAATTTTAACTTTATTTTGACTTAATACTCTCGCGAGAGCACTACCCCAGACACCTCCTCCTAATATTCCAATACACATATTTTTGGTGTTTATCTGCTGAGACAAATTAAGTCAATTTAAGGTTTTTGGCTCAAATTATGGAAATTTTTTAAAAAAAACTGCATGATTGATTTTTGGAACTAGTATATGAGGTAACGTATATAAAAGTATACTTTTTTGGAGGAAATATGAAAAAATTACTTCTTGCTGTTATTGTAAGTTTGTCGACGCTATCGACTGCTGCTCTAGCAGAAATTAAAGTAGGAATTATTCTTGGTTTTACAGGGCCAATAGAATCTTTAACTCCTGCTATGAGAGATGGTGCTAGAATGGCATTTGATGAAGCATCAAACTCTGGAAATCTTTTAGGTGGTGAATCAATTACTATCTTAGAAGCTGACTCAACCTGTGTAGACTCTGCTGCTGCAACTGCTGCCGCTGAAGATCTAGTTGCACAAGGTGTAACAGCCATTATGGGTGCTGACTGTTCAGGTGTGACAGGTGCAATTAATGCTAACGTTGCAGTACCAAATGGTATCTTAATGGTATCTCCATCTGCAACTTCACCAGGTCTAAGTAAAGTTCCTGATAATGGAACTTTTTGGCGTACTGCTCCATCTGATGCAAAAGGTGGTCAAGTATTAGCTAAACTTGCTCTAAGCAGAGGAATTGAAAGTATCGCTGTAACTTATACCAACAATGACTACGGAAAAGGTTTAGCTGAAGTATTTGAAGCTTCATTTGCTAGTGGTGGCGGAACTATTACTGCTTCTGCTTCACATGAAGATGGTAAAGCAGACTATTCATCAGAAGTTGGTGTACTTGCATCAGCTGGTGGAGACGCACTGCTGGTAATTGGTTATATCGATGATGGTGGAAAAGGAATGATTGAAGCATCTTTAGACTCAGGTGCATTTGACACTTTTGTTCTTTCTGATGGTATGATTGGTCAATCAATTGTAGATAATATCGGTGCTGATCTTGAAGGATCATTTGGTTCTATGCCAGGTGCAATTTCAAAAGGTTCAGCTAAGTTTGGCGAACTAGCAGCTGCTAATGGTATGGATGGAAGTGCTCCATATGTTGGAGAATCTTATGATGCCGCAGCTATAATTGCACTTGCAATTCAAGCTGGTGGATCTGCTGATAAGAAATCAATCTTAAGTAATATTAGTAAAGTATCTAACGCTCCGGGCATTGTAATTAATCCCGGTCAATTATCATACGGCCTACAAATGTTAGCCGCTGGTAAAGATATTGATTATCAAGGCGCAACTGATGTTGAATTTAATGCGTTTGGTGATGCTAACGGTGCATTTAAAGAGTTAGAAGTTAACGGAGGTAAATTCGTTACTGTTGGTGCTCTTTAATACTTAAAATTATTTTAATTAAACCCCAGCTTTTAGCTGGGGTTTTTTTATGAGTGCCTTACTTTCTCTGGTATAATTCCCTTAGGTCTATATCGTAAAATTAATAATAAAATTAACCCCATAAATAAGTATCTAAAATAAGGGACACTATCAAGTAAATGTAATTTTAAAGCATTAGTTGGTTCTAATCCTGATGTAAGTTGATTAATTATAAATGTTGTAAGTGGTGCTGCTTCGATCCAAGAAAACCATATAACAAAACCTCCAAATATAGCACCTAAATTATTACCACTCCCACCTACAATAACCATAATCCAAATAATAAAAGTGAAACGGAGTGGTCTATATCCTGAGGGAGTAAATAAACCATCTAAAGTTACAAGCATTGCGCCTGCAATTCCTACAATTCCAGCCCCAATCACAAAAATAATTAAATGTTGTTTTACAACATCTTTACCCATAGCATTTGCAGCAGTTTCATTATCCCTTATAGCTCTCATCATTCTTCCCCATGGAGATAGTTGAGCTTTGTTTGCAAAATAAAAAATTATCAACATAACAATCAGAAATAAAATTGCATAAGATAATTTTACAAAAATTCCTGAGCCATCAATAATAAGATTGTTTAATACTTGTTGTCTATCACTTACATCAATAATATTATTTAATTTTGACGAGTTTAGATATGTTACTAAATTTATAAACCAATCTGTGTTTTGTAAATCAATTTCATAAGGAACTGGTCTCTTTAAACCGATTACATTTTTTACTCCCCTAGATAACCATTCTTCATGTTTTAAAACACTAACGACTATTTCTGAAATACCAAGAGTAACAATAGCAAGATAATCTGATCTTAATCCGAGAGCTACTTTACCAATTACAAATGCAACACCTGCAGCCAATAAACCTCCTACAAACCAAGAGAAAATTATTGGTAGTCCAAGACCACCTAAAAAACCTGCTATTGCTGGATTAACATCTTCAATATTATGTGTAGCATTTAAGTAAAAGTGTCTAATTATTAATATACCAAAGAAAATTATGAGAGAATTTAAAATATACCTTTTTCTTTTTTGTATTACCTTTCTATTAATAAACATTACAGCTATCACTAATACGATAAGTAAAGCAAAACTAATACCTAACCCTCTACCTCCAACCTGCCATGACTCTGTAATGGGAGGGTAAGAAACAAGAACTGCTGCTAATCCGCCCATAGCCAAAAAACCCATTACACCAAAATTAATTACTCCTGCATAACCCCAAGAAATATTAACTCCCATTGTCATTATTGCTGAAATAATACACATGTTTAAAATTACTAAACTTACCGACCATCCTTGAAGAAAACCAACAAAAATAAATAAGGAGATCATTATAGTAATAGCTAACCATTCATGTCTCTCAAACTTGATCATAAGACTCTTCCTTTAAATATTCCAGATGGTCTTATCAATAACACGATGACTAAAATTGAAAATGATACTGCAAATTTATAATCTGTCGAAAGTAATTGCACTAGACCATTTGGTTCAATAGAACTTGGAAGTATGTATACAAAGAATTTCTTATAGGCATACGTTACCATAATTTCTGAAAATGCAATTACATAACCGCCTACTACAGCTCCAAAAGGACTACCAATTCCTCCAACAATTGCTGATGCAAATATTGGCAAGACTAAATTTAGATAAATAATCGGTTTATAACTTTTATCTAAACCATAAAGTGTTCCTGCAACACAAGCCAAGAGTCCTACAATAATCCAAGTAGTGAATACTACTCTATCAGGATTAATACCTGACAATAATGCTAGATCTTCATTATCAGAAAATGCTCTCATTGATTTTCCAGTTTTTGTTTTTTGCAAAAACCAGAATGTAAAAGTTAAAAGCAAAATAGTAATAAATATTGTGATAACTTGAGAAGATTTTATTGCTAATCCTTCATTTAAACCTGTCATTACTTTAAACTGTTTAGCCTTCATAATAAATTTCTGTCCATCAGAAAATTTTATAGTCTCTGTTCCAATTATAATTCTTATTATTGCATTAATTACGAACATAACACCTATTGAAACCATTGCTAGAACAACAGGAACACTTTTTTGATATCTGTAATATTGAAAAACAAATTTATCAGAAATAATGCATAAGATAATTGTTGCTATTATTCCTACAGGTAAAGCTAACAAGGCAGTTGGTAGAATTCCTAAACCAATATTTTGTGATTGAAAAAACCACGTAAATAAAATTGTGATCATCGCTCCGAATGACATAATTTCACCGTGTGCAAAATTTGCAAAACGAAGTATGGCATAAACGAATGTAACTCCAAGTGCTCCAAGTGCTAGTTGAGATCCATAAGCTATGCCTGGAATGATAATAAAATTAAGAAGTACAATTATAGAATTAAGAAAATCAATCATTTAACCTCCTAAAAAAGACTTTCTAACTTCTGGATTATTTAATAATTCTTTACCCGTACCTTCTCTACTATTTTTTCCATTTACTAATACATATCCTCTATCAGCAATACCAAGTGCTTGTTTTGCGTTTTGTTCAACCATTAATATACCAACACCAGTTTTTCGAACTTCTATAATTTTTGAAAATAACTCATCCATTACTATTGGTGATACTCCTGCAGTTGGCTCGTCTAACATTAAAATTTTAGGTTTAGTCATAAGTGCTCTCCCAAAAGCTACTTGTTGTCTTTGGCCACCGGATAATTCTCCTGCATTTTGATTTCTTTTTTCTTTTAAAATAGGAAAAAGATTATACACATCATTAATGGTATGAATAATGTCATCCTCTCTTAAAAACCCTCCCATTTCTAAATTTTCTTCTACAGTCATACCAGTAAACACATTGTTTGTTTGAGGAACGAATGCCAATCCTAAATTAATTCTGTTTTGAGGTAGCATTGAAGATATTTCCTTAGTTGAATATTCAACAGAACCTGAAGTTAAATTTAACATGCCTAGCAAT
>CACEMP010000028.1 GCA_902560675.1 uncultured Alphaproteobacteria bacterium
TTATTTCCTTAGCAGCAAAAGCTGCAGTTTGTCCGCCTCCAATAATTATATTTTTTTTCATTTATAAGCTAAATTATATAGATGCTTCAATTTAACATACCACTAATATTTTTAAGTTTAATGAGAAAAAATAAGCAATATTTCCATAAATTTAATAAATTATTTGAGATTAACAGCATTTATTCTTGTCTTTAAAAATTATTCTTGTTAACACAACTCATCAATTTGTAGGAGGAATAATGAAAAAATTAACTACAATTTTAGCTTCAATTGTAATGGCAATTTCAGTGTCATCAATTGCAAAAGCTGAATATAAATTTAATTTTGTAATGCACAGTGATACAAACAATGCTTTCTGGGCTGCTGTTCACAAAGGTTTTAAAGATGCTTGTGCACAAGTTGGCGCTGATTGCCAAATGTTAACTTTATCTGGTGATGGAGATCAACAAGAACAATTACAAAACTTAGAGTCATCAATTGCTCAAGGTGTTGACGGTATCGTAACTACGATTACTAATCCAACTATCTTTGACGCTGCTGTAGACGAAGCTTTGGCTGCTGGAATTCCAGTAATTACAGCTAACACTGATGATCCAGAAGGTGCAGCAGGTAGTAATAGACTTGCTTATGTTGGGCAGGATTTAGAAGCAGCAGGTTATGAACTTGCAGCAACTTTATCAAAACAATTCCCTGATGGACCAGTACACGTATTAATTGGTGTTGCTGATATGAACCAATCTTGGGCTTACACAAGAGCTAATGGTATTGCTAGATTTATGGATGACTTCAAAGCTGCTAACCCAGATAGAGAAATTACATATGAAAAAATTGAATCTGGTATGGATCTCTCAACTGTTGGAAATAGAGTAGCTTCATATGTACAAACTAACCCGAACACTACTGCTTACTTTGACGTAGGATTTTGGGAAGCAGGTGCAGCTCAAGGTATTAGAAACCTAGGTTATGAGCCTGGTCAAATGTTGCTAGCAGGATTTGACTTAGTTGACGTTGTATTTGAAGAAATGGAAAAAGGTTATGTTCAACTTACAGTTGACCAACAACCATACTATCAAGGATACATGTCTGTACACCAACTATATTTAATGAATAAATATGGTTTAAGTGCATTGGATATTAATACTGGTAAAGCTATGATTGGACCGGATGATGTTGCAAAAATCCGTTCATTCAAAGGTATGTCAGTTAGATAATATAATTTTAACACAGCCGGATAGATCCTATCCGGCTTTTTTTTTAAAAAAAATATGAATACTAATAATTTAAAATCAATTTTAATGCGTCCTGAGATAAGCACTTTCATCATGTTTGTGGTAATTATGACGGGATTTTTTATTGCTAATGAGAATTTTTTAAGTGCCCGAAATATTCGAATTGTTATGGGTATTACACCTGAGTATATTATCGTTGCGATTGGCATCGCTATACTTATGATATCAGGGGAATTTGATTTATCTGTTGGATCGGTATTCGCACTCGTTCCAATGACTATGGTTCAACTTGTTCATCAAGGTATACCACCTTGGTTTGCAATAGCATTAGGCTTATCAATTGGTATTGCAGTTGGTTTTGTTAATGGTTTCATAACTTTAAGGTTTGGAATTCCTTCATTTATTGCAACGCTAGGTATGCTTTATATTGCTAGAAGTTTAACAACTGTTGCAACAGGTGGCTTTCCACCTCCATTTCCACATGAATTACCAAACGAACTTTTTGTTTTCCAGTTTGAAGTTTTCAGAGCTTCATTATTTTGGATGTTAGGAGTAGCTTTTATCGCTGGTATTATGTTGCATAGAAGTAATTTAGGTAATTGGATCTATTCAACTGGTGGCGATACAGCAGCTGCATCATCGATGGGTATTAAAACAAATAATGTAAAAATGTTTTGCTTCATTCTTTGTGGATTTTTAGCAGGTTTTGCGGGAATGATTCAAACATTTAGAATTGAAGCTCCTTTACCTTCACAGGGCTATTTACTTGAACTTGAATCTATAGCAGCTGCAGTTATAGGAGGAGTGAGTTTATTTGGAGGAGTAGGAACAATTTTTGGCGCAGCTATAGGAGCAATCTTAATTCGTTTTCTAGAAAGTGGAATTATCATGGCAAGAATAGATGCTGAATGGTTTAGAGCAGGATTGGGATCATTAATTATCATTTCAGTAGTTTTCAACACTTGGGTTGTTAGAAGAGGTGAAAACATGGTACATAAAAATCAAGCAGAGGAAAATGAAAATAGTCCTCAGCAGAATGATAGTGTAACGGAGAGTGAAAGATGAGTAATGAAAACATAATTGAGTGCAAAGATCTTAATAAATACTACTCTGGTGTTCACGCTCTTAAAAATCTTAGTCTAAAAATTAAAAAAGACTCAGTTGTTGGTCTTATTGGAGATAATGGAGCTGGTAAATCAACACTTATCAAAATTTTATCTGGAGCGCATGCACCAGATTCTGGTCATATTTACTTCGAAGGAAACGAAGTAAAATTTAAATCTACTAAAGAAGCTATGAATCTTGGTATTGAAACAATCTATCAATATTCAGCACTTATTCCACAAATGTCTATTGCAAGAAATATTTTTATAGGAAGAGAACAAACAACTTTTTCTCTTGGGTCGATTGGCTTAATGAAAACCAAATCAATGGATAAGGCAGCAATGGATGCATTAAATGATGTTGAATTACATCTTAGATCACCCGATACTCCAGTAAATCAACTTTCAGGTGGTGAAAGACAAGGTGTTGTAATAGCTAGAGCAATGTATTTTAAATCAAAAGTTCTAATCTTAGATGAGCCAACTAATCACCTTTCCGTTAAAGAAACTAATAAAGTCTTAAGATTTGTTGAGGGTTTAAAAAAACAGGGAGTTACATCAATATTTATTACCCATAACTTAAGTCACGTATATCCTATTGCAGACCATTTATGTGTTATGGCTAGAGGTGAAAAAATTGCAGACCTTGCTAAACAAGATACAAACATAGATGAGTTAACAGATCTTCTTGTAAATGGTTAGTACGTATAATTACTAATGACAAAAATAGCAGTTGAAGAAATTGATAAAATTGATCTGAGTAATAAAGAGTGGTGGCAACCAAAAATTGATAAAAAAGAATATAAAAAGCTTTGCCAAAGAAATGATACCAAAGCTTGGTTTCATACAATCTTATATTTTCTGGTATTAATAATAACAGGAATAGCTGCAGTGTTTTCTTGGGGTACATGGTATTCAATACCAGCTTTTATTCTTTACGGTTCTGTTTATGCATGTAGTAATGCAAGATGGCATGAATATGGACATCGTTCTGTTTTTAAATCAAGAAAACTAAATGATTTTTTTTATTACATAAGTTCCTTTATTGCTTTTTTTGAACCCATTTCTTGGAGATGGAGTCATGCTAATCATCATAGCAAAACTAGATATTTAGATTTGGATTTAGAAATTGCCGATCCAAGACCAACCAACCTAAGAATTTTATTTTTTACAGAATTTTTTGGATATTATCGAGTTAAAGCTGAAATTCAAAAAATATTTAAACATAGTTTCAGATTTTTTCATTCACAAGATCTATCTAATGATGAAGAAGCTAAAATTACTGTTGCTGACTTAGTTCCTGAAATAGAAAAAAATAAAATGGTATGGTCTAGCAGAATTTTCTTATTAATAATTTTTTTTACCATTTTACTTTCTTTAGCTATGCAAAGTTTTTTACCAATGCTTTTAATAGTAACTCCACAAATCTACGGAGGTCCATTATTATGGATATTGGCTTTTACTCAGCATGCTGCGTTGAAATTTGATAGTCACGATCATAGAGAAACAACGCGTACTGTTATTTTAGGACCAATTTTAGGCACTTTTTTCTATGCTAATATGCAGTACCACATTGAACATCATTCATGTCCTCAGGTGCCATTTTATAACTTACCTAGATTTCATGAATTAATAAAAGATCAATTACCAGAACCAAATAAAGGTTTATTTGATGCTTATAAAGAGATTATACCTGCTATAATCAAACAATCAAAAGATCCAAGTTATGAAATTAAAAAACCTCTACCAATTTAGAGTTGTATTTATGAATTATATAATTAAAATAATTTTATAACTTATGAGGAACATAAAATGATAAGCAAATCACAAATTGAACAATATAATGATGAAGGATACACAATAGTAGAAAATGTATTCAACGCAGATGAGATGAATCCTATACTAGATGAATTTGAAGAAATTGTTGATGATTTTGCTGAAAAAGCATTTCTGGCGGGTAAAATATCAAACAAACATGATGATAAAGATGTATTTAAAAGACTAGCAGCTCTAGAAAAAGATTTTAAAGGTTCATCAGTATTAATTCACCACAGAGGTGAGTTAAAGCCGGCTCTTGCTAATTTATGGGGATCAAAAAAACTACTAGACATTGTTGAAAATTGGGTTGGTAAAGATATTTCTGGTCATCCAGTTTGGAATATAAGATCAAAAACACCACAAACTGCAAGAATGACTGTTCCTTGGCATCAAGACTCTGCATATTTAAAAGAAGGTGCAGAAAAAACTACGCAGCCTGCTGCTTGGATACCTTTTTTGGATGTAAATAAACACAATGGATGCATGCAGGTTGTTCCAGGTGGTCATAAACCTGAAAAGGTTCTGAATCACAAGCTCGAAAAGAAAGATGGCTCTGTTAAAGATTCATGGTATTTGTTTATTGAAGATAAAGATATTCCTAATGAAAAAGTAGTTACTTGTGAAATGAAAGCTGGTTCAGTTCTATTTCTTCATCAATTAGTACCTCATAGATCACTTGAAAATTTATCTGAAGATGTCAGATGGAGTGTTGATTTAAGATTCCAGAATCCTAAAGATGAGGCAGGTTTCCATACCGGTTTAGTAGATCCAATAATTATGAGAAAAGCAGATGATCCAAATTATACCGCAGATTGGAATTCCTGGTTTAGAGGTTACGAAGAAGAGCACACAAAGTTTAGAGGTACTTCTAAGAAGGATCAGTTTGACTCATCAGTTGACGGATCTTGGCTTGAACGTTGGGATAAATAAACTATTTTATCAATATGCATGTCGATCTAAAAAATTGGTATAAACCTGATATTGATAAAAAAAAGTTAAAAGAACTTAGTAAAAGAAAAGATTTACCTGGAATAATACATTTCTTTTTTTACTTTCTTTTACTTTTTGTTTCAGGATATCTTGCATATATAACACTAGGTACATGGTGGACATATTTTTTCTTTTTTGTTTATGGAACAATATACGCCTTCAGTGTAGCAAATTGGCATGAAACTGTTCATAGAACTGCATTTAAAACTCGATGGATTAATGAAATTTTCTATCACATTAGCTCTTTTATGTGTGATTTCGAAGGTTTTAGATGGAGATGGAGTCATACATTCCATCATTCAAATACTCTTCAAACTGAGGATGACTACGATCACGAAATTCAAGTATCAAGACCAATTGAGCTTATTGCCTTTTTTCTAAATTTTATTCCATTAACAGATTTATTATATCCTCATAAGTTAATAAAATATGAGGTTGTTAAACATGCTTTTGGAAAGTTC
>CACEMP010000029.1 GCA_902560675.1 uncultured Alphaproteobacteria bacterium
CCAATCAATTTATTAATGATTTAGTTAAATTATTTGGTATCTCTAATATTGAATATAAAAATATAATTATTAATTCAACTGCTCAAGATAAAAAGGAAAGGAATATAATTAATCGAATATTTTACAGATACATAATGAATTTATTCAAAGTTATAAGACATGTTTATAAATTCAAAATTTATAAAAGTGAAATTAAAAGAATATATTGGAATTATAAAAATTATGTGAATACTAGATTTAATTTGAATGAACATAAACTTTTAATTAATGAATTTTATAAAAAAGATTTTGAAAAACTTCCTGCAGAAATTAAAAATAAATGCTCAAATTATAATTATTTAAATTGATATAAAATAGTTATAATTTAAAATTTTAAAACTTATGGATTGATGGCATTAATTATTTCCTTGTATAATAAAATGTGGCCGTCAATGTTAAGATGTCCATGATAGTAATCTCTTGGATTTTTGCTTTTAATCAATTTTTTATTTAAATCGATTATCCTTATTTGTTCTCCTTTTAAATATTTCTTAATTGGTTCTTCGTAGTAAAACTGATCATAATAATGTATGAAATTTAAATATCTTTCTTCACCAGGAATAATAACAAAAATCAATTCGCCACCCCAGTCGTGTACATGTTTATTTGTTGATTTAATAATTTTTTTAAATATTTCAAAATTTATTTTTTCGTAAGCATGCCTAAACCCAATTGACTCACGAATTTTACGAAATTTGTAGAAGTCTTTAAAATTAATTTTTTTATTTTTTATAATTATCTTTGCATTTTCTTTCCAAAAATCAATATTTTTATCTAAGTATTTATTTAAAACATCATCAATTTCTGATTGTCTTGTTAATAAATTTTGGTGAAAATCTTTTGTTAAATAATTTTTATAAAATGATGAATATTCAGTATCTAATTCAGATAAATCATTACCTGAATAATATACCCATATTAAGTATTTTGGTTTTAATTTACTCTTAACAATATATTCTATCATAGCCGCATACGCAATTAATGGACCGTTTCCTCCACATGCAAGATTAATAGTTGGATTGAATTTTTTTTTGTAAAGTTCAACAAAATTTTCATTAAGATTAACATCTGCACCATGGGCAAATGAATCACCCAAAAAAATACTATGGATTTTTCTTTTATCCCATACCTCATCATTGTTATTAAAACCATATCTATCATTATCTTTAAAAGAATATGAAAAGTTTTCAGAATTTATAAATTGTATCTCTTTTTTTGATATTCCTCCAATTGGATAAATTTTTAAATTATTAATATTTTTGAGAGAATTACCACAAACATTTTTTTTATTAAAATCCTCATTTGGTATTATTTCATCAATTACATTTCTATTAATTAGATAAATTTCAAAAAAACAAAAACCTATAAAACATAAGATAATTGAATTTGATAAAATAATAATTAGACTCTTATTTTTCCTAAGTAGTAAAAATATTATTGAAATAATGACTGGCGCGATTCCAAAAAATATTGTTCTTAAAAGAGATAGACTTTGTTTTTCACTAAATAAAGTTATAAATCCAAATATAATTAAAGATATTATACATATGTACCAGAATAATGAATAAAACCTCATAAAATAGATATAATAATATTTAATTTAAGTCTATTTGAGTTCTTCAACATTTTTTTCATATTAATTTAAAAAAATAGTTTATTCCAAAATATATACATTTTGATGGAAAATATAATTAAAATCATTTTAGAAATTTAAAATAAATAAATCTAATTAATATTGCAGAAATCAATCCAAAGATATTATAAAATATATCTAATGATTGGTATCCTCTTGAAGTAAAAAGTTGTAAACTTTCAATAAGAATAGAATATAATAAACAAAATAATATATTTGCTACAATATTTCTGAAAGATAGATCAATAAGAAAATATAAAACAAAAAAAATAATAAAATGTATAAAAAATGATGTATTATTCGATGGTTGTTTTTCTCTTTCGATAAAACTCAATACTAATTCAGAATCTAGGGGCACTAAAAATAAAAATGTAATTACGATTAAATAATTAAAAAAAATTATTTTATATAATTTATTTTTAATTAATTTAGTTAGATCAATATGAATGATATTCATATTATTTTTTTAATAATTTATATATAAATAGTTTAATAATTAAAATTACCATATTTATGGCAACTTTTAATGAAGAATTAAAGTTGTATGTTATTTTTGAATAACCATGTCTTTTTAAATAAAAAACAGGAATTTCTATTATTTTGTTTTTATTTTGAATTAATCTAATCATTAACTCTGGTTGAAAGTGTGATCCATCTACTTCAAGTTTATTTAATATCTTTTTTAATGATGTAGTTTTAAAAGCTTTATAAGAACATCCAACATCTGTTAAACTTGGACCATTAAATAAATATTCTAAAAATTTAGCGACTATTATGTTACCATACCTTAAATAAAAATTCATTTTTGCGCCTACTTCAATCATTGATTTTGATGTCCTTGTCCCAAAAACACAATCAAAATGATTTAAATAACTCAAGAATTTAAAAATATCATTATGTGAAAAAGTAAGATCTGGCTCACAAATTATAATAATATCTGAATTAGATTCTTTAATTCCCCTTTTTAGTGCAGATCCATAACCTTGTTTTGTTTCTAAAAAATATTTAGCTGATGTTTTTAATATTTCTTCTTTTGTTTTATCATTACTATTATTATCAATTACAATTATGTTTTGAAATAAATTTAATGATTCAAAATTATTTATACTTTTTTTAATAGATTCTTGTTCATTGTATGCAGGTAATATTAAATCTATATTTTTAAAAATATCAAATTTTAAATAATTTTCTTTTTCCATGTTTGAGGTGTTATTTCATTATCTATTTCAATATCAAATTTATATTCAAAATTTTTTGGACCTCTATTTTTTATATAATCATATGTTAATTTAATTGATTCATCTAACGTATATTCAGTTTTATAGTTAATTAGTTTTCTAGCCTTATCAGCAGAGCAAGTAGCAAATTTTACTTCTTGTGGTCTATCCTTAAAGAAAATGTGTTTTTCATTATTTCCAGTTATATTTGAGCACTTATCTGCAAGTTCTTTTATAGAAATAAATTCTTCATCTGGACCTATATTAATAATTTCTTTTGAGGTAATTTTTTCCGTAATTGTTTTTTCTATGCATGAAATACAATCATCAACATATGAGAAACATCTTTTTTGACTCCCATCTCCATAGATAATAGCAGGTTTGCCCAACATCATTCTATTAAGAAAAATTGATAGAACATTTCTAAAAGGATCATCGTATTTTTGTCTTGGACCAACAATATTATGAGGTACCAATATTGTCCAATCAGTAGCATGAACAGAACATAAATTAACAAGAGTTTGCTCAGAAGCCACCTTAGCAATTCCATACGGATCTTGTGGTAAAGTTTGCATATCCTCTGAAAAAGGAAATTTTTGTTCACCATATCTGGCCATTGAAGAACAAAAAATAATTTTTTTAACATTGTTCGCTATTGACGCTGAAAAGGTAGAAACACTTGCTTCATAGATATTTTTTGTAACAAAAGAGGGTGAAAATACTGAAAAACCCTCATAAGCAGTTGCTGCACAGTGAATAACAACATCAATATTTTTCATAATTTTTTTCATTTCATTAAAATCACAACAATCAGTTTTGTAGAAAGTAAAATCTGATGAAAGATTATCAGGATAGCCTCCTATAAAATTATCGTTTCCAAAAATTTTGTAACCTTTACTGTTTAAATAATGTCCTAGATTTGAACCTAAGAAACCTGCAATTCCTGTAATAAAAATATTCATATATTTTTTTTTCTTATATTAATAAAAGTATGTAAAGATAACACTAAAGCACATAGCCAAAAAATCCATATATATCTTGGACCGGGATTAAGAAAGAAAAACAAGTAAAGCTGGGTAAAAATTACAATATAGAGAGGGATAAGTATATTATTTTTCAGATTTACAATTCTCAATGAAATAAGAATGCCAAAAACAATAAAATATTTATGAACTTCAAATGGGTTAAAGAAATTTTTAAACATTTCTATCATCATGGATCTCTTTTCATAAGAAATTTCAAAATTTGATAATAATTGAAAATAATCTCTAAGAGTAATTTTTATATTAGCATCTGTAAATACTGCGCCTGTAAATAATACAAAACTTTTACCAAAATATAAATTATGAAACAGTGGCAAAAAAATAGTTAAACCTGCAAAAATAAAATACGTTAGTATCTTATAATTTTTTTGTTGAATTAAATAAAATAGAGGAAATAAAAGAAGAAAAAAACTTGAAGATGATAGGTTTGGCCTCAGTATACAAGAAATTGTTAAAAGTAAGCATGTAAATGGAAGTGTGTCACTGTATGCATTTGATTTTTTATAAAAATAAATAATTCTCACTAATGCAAGTAAAAAAATAGTGTAAGCAACCGGTTCTGCAAAAACTTTTGTAAAATATCTAAAATATTGATAATAACTAAATCCCATATGGTGCATTAATGGAAATAATAAAAATAATACCATTAAAATATTTGAAACTTTCTCAGAAAAATAAATCAAAAATAATTTTCTAATAATAAAAGGTAAGAATATTAGAATAATAAGATGTAAGTAGTACCCATTACCATACAAAATTTTTTCAATGCCAACAAAATATCTCATTCCAGGCATATGATAGAAAATATCTTTGTCACCCCTCAAAAAATCTATGAAGTTTAGATCTTTAAAAGACTCAGCTATAATATTAGCTTGAAATAAATATAGATAACCGTCACCTCCTGGATATTGATAAAAATAAGAATTTAAAAAATTTATATTTTCAATATTGGTAATACTTATAATAGTTAATATTAGGATTAAAGAAATTGGATATAAAATTTCAAAATTGTTTCTTATTTTAAAATTATACAATTGTTTTAAAATAAATACATATGATATCAGCACTAATATAGAAATAAAATATTTTATAAAAATTAATAATAAATTTTGTTCCAGAAAAATTTTATTTGATTCTCCACTTCCAATTATTTCATAATAATTTGCAGTATCATTAACTATTAAACATCTTTTGTTTAAATTATTTTCAAAATAACAAATTTTTGAATCATTATATATTTTTGGAAATTTGAAAATTAGTAAGTAAGGATAATTTTTTTTATTTACATATTTATTATTATTTTGATAAGTTGTGCCAGGAGATGTGAAAATATTACTTCTTAATTCATTAATATTTGAAATGTTAAGAAAATTTCTTTTAAATTTGTCTGTAATTTTAATATCTTCTATAGTATCACCAAAACAATCAATATAGTTTTCAAAACATATAGGATAATTTTGCTTATAAAAATCTAATGACTCATTTGATAAATTTTGAAAATTTACATTACCAAAACTTTGAACTTTCATATTGAAGCTTATTGGTAAAATACTTATTATAAAA
>CACEMP010000030.1 GCA_902560675.1 uncultured Alphaproteobacteria bacterium
TAATTTACTATTTCTTCCTTATTTAAATTCTTGTTTAGATTAATAACACTTCTTGTTTTACCATTGATTTGAACTGCTATCATAAAATTGTCTTCAGTTTCTATCTTGCTTTCACTTGGCCAGCTTTGGTTAATGCATAACCCACTTCCATTTAAATTTAACCACATTTCTTCACTTATATGCGGCACAAATGGTTGAAGTATTATGGAAAGTTTACTTAAAGACCATTTAAACTCTTCTTTAGAAATTTGTTTTTTTTGTATAGACTCACTTAGAAGGTTTACGTATTCATAAACTTTTGCTATTGATTTATTAAATTGAAATTTTTCAATATATTCTGTAATTTTGTTTATAGCCTCCTTCATTTTGTTAATCGCTAAATTATCACCAGGACCATTATTGTAGCTTTCAAACTTTGATATCAACTCCCATAATCGTAAAATAAATTTATTTGATGAATTTATACCGGTTTCTGTCCACTGAAGATCTCTCTCTGGAGGGCTGTCAGATAACATAAACCATCTTGCTGTATCTGCCCCATAAAGATTAATTATATCATTCGGATCAACAACATTTTTTTTTGACTTACTCATTTTTTCTATATTTCCAACCTTGACCATCCTATTTTCATTATCTAAATATTCATTGTTAACAAATCTCACATCCTTTGGTTCCAACCATTCATTATCTTTGTTTTTAAAAGTTTTATGAGTTACCATTCCCTGAGTGAACAAGCCTTTAAACGGTTCATTTAAATTGAAGTAATTTAGGTCTCTAAGTGCTTTAGTAAAAAATCTAGAATAAAGTAGGTGTAATATTGCGTGTTCTATGCCTCCAATATATTGATCAACAGGTAACCAGTAATTAATATCATTTTTTTCAAATGGTTTTTTAGATCTTGCGTTACAATATCTAAAATAATACCAAGAAGATTCGAAAAAGGTGTCAAAAGTATCAGTTTCTCTTATTGCTTTCATTCCTGTTTCTTCACATACTGTCTCTTTCCATGAACTAATATTGTTTAATGAACTTGTTGGTTCACTTAATTCAGAAACATTTGGAAGTTTGACAGGTAAATCCTCTTCTTTAACAGTTTTAACTTTTCCATCTTCTCTATAAATTATAGGAATTGGACAACCCCAAAATCGTTGTCGTGAAATACCCCAATCTCTTAACTTATAATTTGTTTTACTTTTACCAATCTGTTTTTCTTCAATAATTGAAATAATTTTTTTCTTTGCCTCTTTTGTACTTAAACCATTAAGTTTTTCTGAATTAATAATGGTCCCTTCTGCTGTATATGCATTATCTTCAACAGCAAAATCATTACCTTTAAAGCCTATAGGTTTTACTACTGGAATAACTTCAATATTATATGCTTTTGCAAATTCCAAATCTCTCTGATCGTGTGCCGGGCAGCCAAAAATTGCACCTAAACCATATTCCTTTAAAACAAAATTAGCTATGTATATTGGTATTTTTTTATTTTTAATAAAAGGGTGTTCTGCTAATAAATTAGTATTTATACCTCTTTTTTCTTTTTCAAAATCAATATTACCACAATCCTCAATAAATTTTTGGATTTTATCATTTTGTCTTGCCAATTTTGTTGCTACCGAATGTTCAGTAGAGATGGCCAAAAATGTTGCACCATATATGGTGTCTGGTCTTGTTGTAAAAATTTTTATAAAGCCTACTCCGTTGGTTAGTTTAAAATTAATTTCAGCTCCTGTTGATTTTCCAATCCAGTTTGATTGCATAATCTTAACTTTGTTTGGCCATTTATCTAAAGTATCCAAATCTGATAATAGTTCATCTGAGTATTTGCTAATTTTTAAAAACCATTGAGACAGTTTCTTTTTTTCAACAACTGCTCCTGACCTCCAACCCCTTCCATCTATAACCTGTTCATTAGCTAACACTGTTTTATCAACAGGATCCCAATTTACCTCTGCCTCTTTTTTGTATGCCAATCCAGCCTTGTACATGTCTATGAAAAACTTTTGCTCATGCTTATAATAATCTGGATGACAAGTTGCTATTTCTCGTTCCCAATCAATGGACAAACCCATTTTTAAGAGTTGTTTTTTCATAGTATCAATATTTTTATATGTCCACTCTTCAGGATGTTTTTTTTCAGTCATTGCCGCATTTTCTGCGGGAAGCCCAAATGCATCCCAACCCATTGGATGCAATACATTATAACCTTTCATTTTTTTATACCTAGCAACAACATCACCAAGTGTATAATTTCTTACATGCCCCATGTGAATTTTTCCTGAGGGGTATGGGAACATTTCAAGCACATAATATTTTTTTTTATTATTATCTTTTTTTACTGAAAATACTTTTTCAGCATTCCATTTTTTTTGCCACTTTATTTCAGTAGTTTTATGGTTGTATCTAGATGACACCGTTTTAACTTGATTGTAACTTTAACTTTTTAGCTTTATTTAAAATGGCATTTTCAATTTTTAAATTATCCTCTTCATCTACTTCTTTATTAATCCATCTATCATTTTCAAAACTTTGACAGAAAGATGTCACCTTTAGATTTTGAGTTTTTAGCTCGATACCACTTATAAATATATTTAATTTACACCTCTCGTTTATATTATTTGTTGTGCTGTACCAGTCTGTTAAAATTGTACCCCCAACCGCATCAGCAGAAACTAAAGGCATAAAACTTATTGTATCAATAGCTCCTCGCCATAAATATTGATTAATTGACATACCTACAGTACTGTATGAGTTATTGTTATTTTTATTCTCATCTTTGTTGCCACCAAATATACCACTAACTGAAAGACCGTCTCCAAACAAACCCCCGCCTGTTTGAAGTCTTGTTTCAGCATCTCTCATAGCTAGCTCTTTATTTATTGCTGAATTAAACTTAGTATCTGATCTATTTATTATTTCACCAGTTGTTTGAGCCTTACTCCACAACTCTTTCATTTCTTCTTCTGACTTACCTGAATTACATGAATATAAAAATAATAAACAAAAGAATAGCAACAAATATCTTATTAAAAACATTTTTGATTAATTATTGTATTGGTGGACAAATGTAAAACATAAAAAAACGGCACTATAGAAATAGTGCCGTTATAAGTTAAAAAATTAACTAATTAGAATGACATGTTAGCACCGATGTACCAAGCTGATCCATCAGTAGTGTCATTTACTCCTTCGTTTGCAGAGTCAACGTCTGAATAACCAAGGTAAGCTGTTACACCTGAAGCAACCGCATATGAAACACTTGCAGAAGTTTTGTCATATGAATCTTCAGTTGTACCTGCAGTACCGAATGTATGGCTATCTTTACCAGAACCAGAAGTTATGCCAACGTTGAAAGTTAAATCGCCAGTTACATATTTAACACCAGCTTTTACAACTTCACCATCTACTTCTGTGTTGTAAGCAGTAGTAGTAGCTTGTGATTCAACACTATTACCATCAGCAAAACCAACAGCAACAGTTAAGTCACCAGTTACAGCACTTATACCTATATGCATTCCACCTTCATCAGACGATGGTTGAGTCAATGTTGAAGAACCTTCAACAGTTGAATAACCAGCACCGATTGTTACAGCGCTATCACCTAGGTCTGTTACATAAGTAGCACCAATACCAACATGGCTGTCGATAGTGTATGCAGTAGTTGAAGCAGCACCATTATCAGTTGAAAGTGAGAATGAAGCTTTTAGACCATCAGTTAAGAAGTCTGAAGCTGTGTGATACTCAAGACCAAATGCAGTTGAACCTGCAGCAAAATCAAGACCTGTAGGAGCTTTGTTTGAAGTTGTAACAGTTACACCTTCAGCACCAGCTGATGCAGGGATTGAAATGTCGTGTGAACCTGATGCGTTACCAGCGTTTAATAGATCTAACTTAGATCCATCTGTAAATGCTAATGTGAAACCAGCATCTTCATCAGAAGATCCTCCACCTGCTTCGTTCATAAGCATGAAGCTAGATGAAATAGTTACACCACCATCAGTTGTCTCAGATAAAGATACAGTAAAGTTGTTATCATTTACTTGAGCGTTAGTATCAGTTCCACCAGTTGGTGAGTCAAACTCCATACCAGTTTGGTGGTTACCACTCATTGTAGCAGTTACAGCTTCAGCAACTGAAGCAGCACCTAGTGTAGAAACAAGAGCAGTTCCGATTAATAGTTCTTTTTTCATAATTACTCCTTTTGAGTTAATGAATATTCATTAAATATAAGAACAAACTTATATTGAGGGTTTACTAATAAAAAATTGAATAAATTTCAAAAAAAGCATAAAAAATAGGATATTATTTTTAAAGTTGTTGTATTTATACAACATAATTTATAACATGTTTAATAACTTAAAATATCAAGAAATAAGCAACTATTTAAAGAAAAATGTACAAAATACTAGAATAATTGCAATTTCTAAAAACCATCCGATATCTAGTGTTTTACTAGCATTAAATGCTGGAGTAGAAAGATTTGGAGAAAACAGGGTTTTTGAAGCTAAATCAAAGTTTAAATCTCTTAAAGAAAAATATCCAAACATAGAACTACATCTTACCGGGCCTCTTCAATCAAATAAAGTGAAGGAAGCCTCTAAATTATTTGATGTTTTTCATACTCTTGACAGGGAAAAAATTGCTAATGAGTTTTCTAAAAATTTAGATTTAGTTGTTAATAAAAAAATGTTTATTCAAGTTAACACAGGGTTAGAAAACACAAAAAGCGGGATACCTCCTAACAGAGTAGGTGAATTTATAAGGTATTGTAAAAATGATGTTGGACTAAAAATATCAGGACTTATGTGTATACCTCCAATTAATGAGGATCCAAGGTTACATTTCAGTCTTCTAAACGATTTAGCAAAAAAAAATAATTTAGATGAATTAAGTATTGGTATGAGTAATGATTACACTCAAGCACTTGAATTTAAACCGGCTTACATTCGTATCGGAAGTTTACTTTTTGGAAATAGATCATAATGACTGATATTGTTATATATTGTGAGATAACTTTAAAAAGCTTTTTGTCTCAATTACTTTTAAATAAACAAAAAGTTTTTAAAAAATTAGATGATTTCAAAAATAACACATTTGAACAAAAAAACCCCTCAATTGTATTCATTAACAATAGCGATAAAAATAATTTAGTAGAAATAGAAAAAAAGCATCAAAATATTTTATATATTATCACCCAGGATAACAAAATATTAAACGATATAAATATTAAAAAAG
>CACEMP010000031.1 GCA_902560675.1 uncultured Alphaproteobacteria bacterium
GGCAGGTAGAGGTACAGATATAAAACTTGGAGATGATAAATCTGAATTAAAAGAGTTAGCAATTAATTCTGGAGGGCTTCTAGTAATCGGAACAGAAAGACACGAAAGTAGAAGAATTGATAATCAGCTTAGAGGTAGAGCAGGAAGACAGGGTGATATTGGCGAAAGTATTTTTTTTCTTTCTTTGGAAGACGATTTAATGAGAATTTTTGGTTCTAAGACCCTAGAGAGTATTTTATCTAAACTTGGTCTTAAAGATGGCGAGGTTATTACACACTCAATGATAAGTAAATCACTTGAAAGAGCTCAGCAAAAAGTTGAATCCCACAACTTTGATATGAGAAAACAAATTTTAAAGTTTGACGATATATTAAATGATCAAAGGAAAATAATATATCAAAACAGAAAAGAAATATTAAAGACTAATGATCAATCTAGAATTATTCAAGAAATGATAAATGACTATATTGATCAAATAATTATAGAGACTATTCCGCCAAGAAAATATAGTAGTGACTGGAATGCAGAATACCTTAAAGAAAAATGCAAAGAAATATTTGATATCAATATTCCTGCAGAAAAATGGTTTGAGGAAGAAGGAGTTGATGAAGAAGAAATAAGTAAAAGACTTCATGATCAGGTTAAACAAAAATATGAAGAAAAAAAACATAATTATTCTCAAGAACTTCTTAAATTTGCAGAAAAAAGAGTAATGTTGTTTCAAATTGACAAAGATTGGAGAGATCATCTTGGAGCCATGGATACACTTAGAGGTAGTGTGAATCTTAGAGCAATGGGAGGGAAAGATCCATTTTTTGAATATAAAAAGGAGTCTTTTGATTATTTCGATGAAATGCTATCTGCACAAAATGAAAAAGTATTGAAAACGTTATTTAATATAAAACTTATAAATGATGATAAAGTTAGTACTGCGGATAATAATTCTAAAGAAAAAAGAAGAATAATTTCAAAAAAAATAGGGAGAAATGAACCTTGCCCTTGCGGTTCGGGAAAAAAATATAAGCAATGTCACGGAGCCTAATTATTAGAAGTAATATTAATATATTTATTTTTTCTACTTTTCACTAATTCATGAACATCATATCTTTTAAGTTTTTGTAAATTTAATAATATTACTTCCTTTATTTTTTCAGCTTGTTTTAATTTATGTCTATGTGCGCCACCAGGAAATTCAGGTATGATTTCATCAATTATTTTAAGTTTATTACAATCATCAGATGTGAGTTTTAGTGTATTTGCTGCTTCTTGTGAAAATTCTGTACTCCTCCATAAAATAGATGCACAACCCTCAGGTGAAATAACAGAGTAGGTAGAGTGTTCTAACATCAGCACTCTGTCTGCTGTTGCAATTCCTATAGCTCCGCCAGAGCCTCCTTCACCTATAATAATTGATATAATTGGAGTCTTTGCCTTTAGAAATAGTAGTATTGATGAAGCTATTGATTCTGATTGTCCTCTCTCTTCAGCATCTTTACCAGGAAATGCACCTGCTGTGTCTACAAAAGTAATAAGGGGAAGTTTAAATTTCTCTGCCAATGTCAGTAATCTTTGTGCTTTCCTGTATCCTTCTGGTTTAGCCATTCCAAAATTATGTTTAATTCTTGTATTCATTGAATTGCCTTTTTCAGTTCCAAGAAACATAATAGACTGATTTTCTAGAGTAGCCAAACCTCCTATAATAGCGTTATCATCTGCATATTTTTTATCACCATGCAAATAAATAATATCTTTAAAAATATTATTTACATAGTCAATTGTATGAGGGCGATCACTATGTCTTGAGACCTGTACTTTTTGCCAAGGGTTTAATTTAGAGTAGATTGACTTTAATAAATTATTTTTTTCATTTTCCAGTTTAGTGATTTTATTTTCATCTAAAATATTATCTTTAATAAGTGAATCTATTTTTTCTATTTCATTTTCAAAATCAAAATATTTTATCATTATAATAACTTAAAATTTTTAAATATTTCAAGAACTAGATTTTTCATAATTTTTTCACCTTCATAATAATTAAAACCTTCAAGAACTAATTGTAGATGCTGAGGATGAACCTCGTTCCAATTTAGATTATTAAGAGAAAGTATAACATAAATCAAAAATTGTTCAGAATTAGAATATTTAATCGCTTCTTCAATTTGTTTTATGATGAATAAAGATGGCATCAATCTATCATCATATATTTTGTTAAAATCTTTAGATAAATTATTGTTTTCGTTATTCCCTAAAATTGTCAATAAAATATAAATTAGTTCTTCATTATTTTTCATATTTAAATTTTCAAAGAATTGTAAATTATTATTAATTTTAGTGAGTAAATCTTCAGTATTAGTTGTTGAATATAGGTCTAAAAGAATTCTAGTATAAGATACTTTCTCATTAGGACCCATTGAATTCTCATAAAATTCTATCCATTTTAATGCATTTTCAAAGTCATTATTATAAATATAAGCTGCAGAAATATCAGCACTATAATCAATATTTGAAGATTCAAGATTTATAGATTGGATAATGTTGTAAGACAATGAATAAGCTATTAATTCTAAATCATTTTTTTTAGCAAATTTCCAAAAGTTAATTAATGCTTGTAACCTTTCTGATGGAAAAATTTGGATATTTATTAGCTGGTAATAATATGCCATTAATAAATCTGTATTATCAGATAATTGTTTTAAAGTTTTTTCAGGATTGTTTAACTGATCTGAGTCAAAATCTACAGATTGATATAAAGCTGCGAGGCTGTCTATTGAAATAATGTTGTAAATAAAACTTTCATTAGCTGCTTTTATTCTTAATTCTATTGGAGAAGATTGATTTAAAATTATTGGAATAGAAAGATTCTTAGCATCTATTTCAAGGAAATTTTGATCTAATGGTATTTCTGCAATTCTTGCCATTGCGCTATAAAGATACATAAATTCTATATTATTTTTTTTATCAAAAATAAGTTTGTTGATTTCGTTTTGATAATCATTATTTCTAATTTTCTCGTAAAGATATTGAAAATTTTCGTCTAATGCTGTTTCTGTTTCAATTAAAATTGAATTTATTAATTCTGCCTCAAGATTTTTACCTTCAAGAATTAAACAAAAAATATCAACTTTTTCTAATAAGTTATTTTTTAATTTTATAGTATCAACAAATTCATTCTTTAAAAAACATGCTTCTTCTAATTGAAATGTTGATAAGAGATAATTGATTTTAATTATATTATATAGATCTGAATTTTCATGATCATCCAAATCTCTAGACATGACAATTTCATAAGCTTTGGAAATATTTCCTGAGTTGTAGAAATAATTAACAATATTAAAAAAAATTAATCTATTTTTTTCGACTGAAAAATCATAGTCATTATATTCGAGTAAACTAGTAAATTCATTTAACAAAATTGCTGATTTTATATTTTTTGAATTATCTAAAATTTTTTCTATTTCATCAATGTCTAAACTAAGTAAGTAACTCTGTTTGTTAATATTTATATTTTCAATTGAAACGTCTTCATTTTCATTTTCTTCGTTTTCATTACTTTCAATATTTGTAGATATTTCATTTTCTTGAACTTCTACATTTTCTAAAACAATTTGGTCTAATGATTTATTTTCATGAAGTTCTATTACTTCAATTTCATTTGAGAGCAAATTAAATGAATACAATACAATTATTATAAAAATATAAATTTTCATTCTACATTCAGCTTATAGTCGTCTGTCACTTTAATTGAAGGAGCTGGAATATCATAAAAATATAAAAATATAGCAATTAAAATAATAACAATTAAAGAAAAGTATAAAATATATTTATTTTTCATATATAACCAAAGAAAAATGCTTTTATATTATTAAAACATTTTTTTAAATAATTTCTTTGTGTATTTAAAATTTGTCAATATTAAGAAATAATTAAATAATGCTGAAT
>CACEMP010000032.1 GCA_902560675.1 uncultured Alphaproteobacteria bacterium
TTCTTCAACTTCTATTAATCCATTTACTTTTAGAGTTTTACCCGTAGATACTAAATCTACAATTCTTCTACACATATTTAAAGAAGGTGCTAATTCCATAGATCCATTAAGTTTTATTATTTCAGTTTGTATTCCCTTGGAAGAAAAAAAATTTTTTGTGATCTTTGGATATTTTGTTGCAACTCTTATATTACTCCACATTTCAGGTTCTTCTTTTTTTAATAAACTTTTAAGAGCAGCCACTGAAATTTTACAATGTCCAATATTTAAATTTAATGGTGCATATATTTCAGAATAATCAAATTCCTGTATTATATCTTCACCAGCAATTCCAATTTGCGCAGCACCAAATGCTACAAAAGTACATGCATCAAAAGCCCTTACTTTGATAAAATCTATATTTTTATTTTTAGATTTAAATTGTAATTTCCTAGTATCATTGTCAAATAACATTGGATCTGGTGAAAATGTTGTTTTTGAAAGAATATTTTTGCATTCTTTTGTAATTCTTCCTCTTGGTATTGCAATTATAATTTTACTCATAAATTTGGGGTTAATATATCGTCATTAAAAGAAAAACTAGAAAAAGTTAACTTTTCTGTCTTTTTATTTGAGCTCCAATCTTTTCAAGATATTTCTCAATTTTTTCATACCCTCTATCAAGATGATATACCCTATTTATTGTTGTTTTGCCCTTAGCACATAAAGCGGCTAATACTAAACTAACGCTTGCCCTTAAATCACTTGCCATGACCTGTGCTCCATTAAATTTTTGATTACCCTGAATTATAGCAATGTCCTTATTTAATTTAATATTTGCTCCCAATCTATTTAATTCTGGTACATGCATAAATCGGTTTTCAAAAATTGTTTCTTTAATTTTTGAAGTACCATTAACTAGACTCATTAAAGCCATCAATTGAGCTTGGAGATCTGTAGGAAAACCAGGATATGGCGCAGTAATAACTTTTGTGCTTTTTAGTTTCTTTACTGGAATAATTTTAATTGAATTTTTTGATATTTTTAAATTTACACCCATTTTTTTTAAGACATTGATAAGAGAGGTTAAATGTTCAGAGTTAATTTTTTTTACTTCTATCTCAGAATTCAACATAGCTGATAAAATTACAAATGTTCCTGCTACAATTCTATCTGGTATAACTGTATGGGATGCTTTTTGAAGAGAATTTACACCCTGTATATTTATTTTGTTCGTGCCGAGACCTTCAATTTTTGCCCCCATAGAAACCAAACAGTTTCCCAAATCTAGTATTTCAGGTTCTTTTGCAGCGTTTTGAATAATTGTTTCCCCCCTAGCCAATACTGCTGCCATTAAAATATTTTCAGTTGCGCCAACACTTGGAAAGGGTAGTTTAATTTTATTCCCTAACAAACTTTTTGAAACTTCTCCTACTACAAATCCTCGATCGACAAAAAAGTTTACACCTAGTTTTGATAAACCACTTAAATGAATATCTATTGGACGAGTACCAATGGCACAACCTCCTGGAAGCGATATTTTGCAAAAACCAAATCTTGATAGAAGAGGTCCAAGTATCAAAACAGAAGCTCTCATTTTTCTTACAATATCGTAGTCAGTAGAGATATTTTTAATATTTTCACAATTAATATTTAAATTGTTTTTATTTGAGTTTATTTTAGCGCCATAGCCTTTTAATAGTTTAATCATATTATTAGTATCATCTACATCTGGAATATTTGATAAGGTTAAAGTATTAGTATTTAAAAGCGATGAGACAAGTATTGGTAATGATGAATTTTTTGAACCATGAACATCAATAAAACCTTTAAGATCTTTTTTTCCAGTTATTAAAAGTTTATCCATTTTTCTTTTTTACCTTTTTTCTTTTTGCTATATTGGCTTTTAACTGATCTTCTAATCTTTTAAGTCTAAAAGCTTTTAAATCTTTCTTTGTTTTATTTTTATTTTGGCTTTTATTATAATTATTTGTCACAATTAAGTTTTTTTAAGTTTAGGTTTTATTTTAGAACATTTTTTTGAGCAATAAATAACATTCTTCCAGTCTCTTTCCCATTTTTTTCTCCAAAAAAACGTTCTCTTGCATGTTATGCAGACCTTACTTGGTAAATTTATTTTTTTGTTACTCAAATAAATATAAATATGAATATGCAACTATAATGGCCGGAATTGCACTGTATAAAGTTGCTATAATTGCAGCTTTTGGTGCTAATGCTATAGCAGGAAATAATGCATCTCCATCATTTGATATAGCATTTCCTAGTTCAGCTGAAAGAGGTATGTAACCGTTTAGATAAAATGTTGCGACAACAACTTGTGGACCACAGCCCGGTAAAAAACCAAACAATATTGCTACTAGAGGAACAAGTGGCAACCAAAGATCAAAAAAAATTTTTAAATCTATATTGGTAAAATACATAAAAATTTCAAATATTAGAAAACCACTTATAACCCATGTCGTTACAAAATTTGTAGTATCAATGACCCTAGATAAATACCCTCTACTTTTATCCGTAGAGCACTGGAAGTCACTTAAAGGATTTAGTGACCACATGAAAATTGACAAAATTGCAGCTGATGAAGCAATCAAAATTACTATCGAATTATATATATTAGATATAAAATCTATTTGAAAAGCTAATAATATTCCAAAAACAAAACCTGGAAAAAATAATAAAATCCAAAAAATATTAAAATTTGAAACAAATGTTTTTTTAATATTTTCAAATTCTACATTTATTTTTGAATGAGATTGCATAAATTTTGTTCCATGCAAAATATCAACTAATAAACCTGAAATTGAACCAACTACTATACCTATACTAAATATCAATAGTCCAGTTGATGGTTCAATAGCTAAAATTAAAAAAGCTGCGTCGCCCATTGTAGCAGTAAGAACAGCAACTAAGGAACCAAATGAAATTCTACCTTGAATATATTGCGTAACTACAATTATAGCACCTCCACAGCCTGGTATAGCTCCAAGAAAGGCTGATAAGGGAACGTGAATTTTTTGAGTTTTAGATAGAAATAACTTTACATCATATTTTGTTAAACTGTCTAATCCAATAAATACAAATAAAGTAAATGCAACAAATACAGAAACCTGCAAATAGGCATCTATCATTGAACTTCTAATAATATCACCAAATTCCCCACCTTGAAAAGCTAGAGCCAAGATTACAAGTCCAAAGAAAGATTTTTTTAATAGTCGACCTTCATTTGCAAAAATAAGCTTTTTTTGATTATTGATAGTGTTAATTAAAGCATTCATATTTAAGTTATATATATAGCTAAATAATATAGCTATGGCTATATTTCTATTATTTTTTTAATTTTTATGTTAATTAGCTATATGTCTTTTAAAAAAGTAAGAAATGCGCACAAAACTGAAAACACAGAGGATTACCTAGAATTAATAGCAGAGTTACTGAATAAAAAAGGGGAAGCAAGAATAGTTGAAATAGCATCAGAACTAGGAATAGCTCAAGCTACAGCTAATAAGACAATACAGAGACTCCAAAATCAAGGATACATAAAAAGAGAACCATACAGATCAATATTTTTAACTGTCAAAGGACAAATGATTGCAAGCAAATCAAAAAAAAGACATAATACAGTTTTAAAATTTCTTATAAATTTAGGTCTAGATGAAAAAACTGCATCAGCTGACGCAGAAGGAATTGAGCATCATGTAAGTGAGAAGACTCTAAAAAAAATGGAAAAATTTAATTCATCTAGATGATTTATTTAGCCTATTTTAAATTTATAAATTTGTTAAAAAAAAAGAAGGGACACGGCGACAATATCCCTTCTTAATATTATTGGTTAATTATTAAAGTAACCTAACTACCTTTTATCCGATTCTCTTAAAGGTAACAAA
>CACEMP010000033.1 GCA_902560675.1 uncultured Alphaproteobacteria bacterium
ATTAAGTGCAAAAACATTTTTTGAAAAAAATAAAATAAAAACAAAAATTGGTGTTAAAAATTTTATCAATCTATATTACCGACTGAAAATAAGAACATTCTTTTTATATCGTATTCCTCGTCCATTAATGGGAAACCCCAAGTAAAACCAATTGGCCCTATTGGGGAATAATATTTTATACCAAATCCAACAGATGATCTTAAACTATCGTCACTATTAGTAGGTTTAGTTTTATTTTCCCATAACAGACCATAATCATTAAATAAATTTAAAAATATAGGAAAATCAGAATTATTTAAAATCTCTCTAGAGTAGTCAAATTTGGTCACAACTAAGTTATTTCCTCCAACATAAGAAGTACGAGAATTTCTTGGGCCGGCTCCAAAACTATCAAATCCTCTTAACCATCTTCCACCAAGTGAAAATTTATCGTCTGATAGTATATCATTATTATTTAAAGAAATAATGTTACCTATTCTTAATTGTGCAGAAAATATGTTTTTATTAAAAGATTTATAGTTTTTAAAAGTGGCAGTATTCTTTATATATCCATTTGATGAACTAGTTGGTGTTTCAATAAAATTTGTAAAATTTAAAAGTTGACCATCTTTTGCTAAAAAACCTCTGTTAAGAGTATTATATTTTAAATTATTAATTAGTAAAAAACTTACATTCTCACCTGAAGAATTATTAATAGCTTTGGCTACAGTGGAGGAATTTGTAATAGAATAATTTTTAATTAAATAATCTAAGCTAATTATATGTCTTAAATTTTTATTTAAATCATAACCAAATCCAATTCCCGTACTAAATGTATCTAAGTTATAAGAGCTTGATTTAGAAAAATCTTGTTCTTTATAATCGGCCTTGAATGTAAAATCTATTTTATTTTCTAAAATTAATCTATCAGTAGTTTCAAAAGTATATTGTGTTTTATTTTCAGAGGTATTTACAATTGCATTTAATGATCTTCCAGTTCCATAGAAATTGTTTTCACTCAATCCTGCTATTAAGGCATAACCATCTAAAGAGCCCAATGATAAACCAGCATTTATTGTTCCAGTTTGAGTTTCTTCAACATTTATTTCGATATCTACAAGATTGTTTCGCAGTTCTTTTTCAGTTACTTCCACAGATTTAAATAAATTTAGACTATCTAATTCATTCTTAATATTTTCGAGTTGTCTTTTATATATCGGATCACCCTCAGAAATATTCAATTCTCTTCTAATTACGCGATCATAAGTTCTTGAATTACCCTCAATATTTATTAGATTAACATAATTTGGTTCAACACTATAAATATTAAACAAAATATCAATGTTGGTATCTATATTTTTTTCCAAAGAGGATATTTCAAAAAATTC
Source organism: uncultured Alphaproteobacteria bacterium (assembly GCA_902560675.1). Taxonomy (GTDB): domain Bacteria; phylum Pseudomonadota; class Alphaproteobacteria; order HIMB59; genus CACPNW01. The sequence continues at coordinate 1,368 of CACEMP010000033.1, forward strand.
GATACCACTGTTAATAATTAAATCTGAAATTTCTTCTTTAAGCTCTCTAATTTCAGTCAAAGAATAATTGATATTTTTTTGGAGATAGTTATTTAATTTTTGGGAAATAAGAACATCAATTTCTTTTGATATTAAATTGTCATTATCTAAATAGTCTATTGAAGAATATTTATATACTGGTCCTTCATTTATAAAGAAATATATATTTACTTTATTAGTGTCTAAATATTCAATTTGATAATTAATATCAATATCAATGAAACCTTTATTTTTATAAAAATTTGATATTAAACGAACATCATTCTGAACAACAAAGTCTTTAAAATTATTATTTGCAAAAATATTTATTAATGTTTTGGTTTTTGATTTTATTATTGATTTAAGAATTTGATTATCAACAAGTTCATTACCCTCAAAATAAATATTTTTTATTTTTGTAATATCTCCTTCATTTATTTCAAAGAATATATCTGAGGTATTTGAATCATCAAATTTTTTTTCTTTATAACTGATTTGAACATTATTATATCCAAATGATTGATAAATTTTATTAATTTCATCTATAAATTCATTCACAACTACAGGATTAGAATTAATTAGATTGAATTCAATTGATAGTTCTAAAAGTTCTTCATCTTTTAATCTTTCATTATTGATAAAATATATTTGATTTATATTTGAAAATTCTGAAATAAAAATTATGTATTTATTTTCATCAATACTGACACTCACATCTTCAAATAATTCGGATCTATCTAAAACTTTTAAGATGTAGTTAGAATATTCTTCAGAAATATCTGTAGGAAGATTCTCAATTAATGAGAATATAACATTATCATCTGTAAAATTATTTCCTTCAATTTCAATTATAATTTCATTTGCAATTAATGATTTTGCAAAAAAAATTACGAAAGAAAATTTAATAAAAATCTTTAGAATCAAATTTAATTTTATTTTCAATAACTTCATGAAATTCTATTATATCTTTAATGCTGTTTAATGAAGAATACAAATTCAAAGAACACACTTTTTTAATTATTTTGTAAATATCTGTATATTTTATATGATTTTGTTTGAAAAGATTAAATGCAAATTCATTTCCAATATTAAATTTAATTAATACTGATGGATCATTTTTATCTAATTCTAAAAATAACTTATATATGGGAAAGTTTTCAAAGCTTATTTTAATAAATGAAAATTTTGAATATGAATTATAATATAAATTTTCTATATTGTGTTTTAAATTAATTTTATGATTCAAAAAATTAAATATAGGAATACTCATATCATTTTTAAATAAATTTAAATGAGAAACAAAATTATATTTTTCAACAATTGAGTGAACTATAGCTTCGGGATGTATTAAAATATCTATTTTATTATATGGAATATCAAATAAGTAATGTGTTTCAATTATTTCTAAGCATTTATTTACCATAGTCGCTGAATCTAAACTATTTTTATGACCCATTTTCCATTTAGGATGATTTATTGCTTTTTTAAAAGAGACATTTGTTAAATTTTTATATTTATAATTATAGAATGGACCGCCAGATGCAGTTAGAATTATTTTTTTTATACTTGTTTTTTTAATATTTGATGTTTCAAGAAATTCATACAGAGAATAGTGCTCAGAATCTATTGGAAATAAATCTACTTTTTTAAAATAATTTTTCTTCTTAAATATATGACCTGCTGAAACTATAGATTCCTTATTAACTATTCCTAAACTATTAGTATTGGAAATAACTGAATCTAGGTAATAAAGAGATTTATATCCTGACACTGAGAAAATTGTTAAATCTGAATTTGTTTTATTTAAATAATCAATTAATTGATCATAATCTGCTATTATTCTTCTGCTATTTATATTTTTTTTTAAATTTGGTAAAAATTTTCTATTATTTAAATATATAAATCTAGGTTTATATTTTTTATATTGTTTGATTAATAATTTATAATTATTATTTGCAACAAGAAGATTAATTTTTATTTTAGGAAATTTCTTCTCAACCAAATTTAATGTTTTAACACCTATGACACCTGTACTACCGAAAATATTTAAATATTTAATTTTCATATTATTCCATTGAAATTTGAATAAAAAATTATTGATAAAATAAAGCTATCAAATCTATCAAAAAATCCACCATGGCCAGGAACAAAATTACTTGAATTTTTTAAATTATTCAATCTTTTAAAAACTGACTCAAAAAGATCACCTAAAAAAGCAGATAAAATTATGGTTAATACAAAAGTTAGAAAGTAAAAATCAATATTTAATTGAAATAAATATGAATATATATAGCTGATTAGAATAGTAAATAAAATACCCCCAATTAATCCTTCTAGAGTTTTATTGGGACTTACCCATTTTAGAAAATTTGTTTTTCCAAATAAACTTCCAATTAAATAAGAAAAAAT
>CACEMP010000034.1 GCA_902560675.1 uncultured Alphaproteobacteria bacterium
TAAAATTACTATAACTAGATAGAATCTTATTTATATTTTCTTTAGTTAATATTTTTTGAGAAACTTCATTAGAAATAAGTTTACTAATTTTATCAAACTTTTTATTATCAAGATTTTTAGAGAAGAAATATCCATCTATTATCTTGATAGATTTATTGTTATGCTCTTTTTGTAGGGAACTTTCTTTGCCTGTCTTCTGAATAGAGAGAATTTGAATTGTATTTGTCATTATGAGTACGAATCAACTTAATTTACTATATTAATAGTTTACTAGTGAACGATTCGTTTAAAACTAATTAATTATGACAACATATAAAGAAGCAGGGGTTGATATAGAAAATACAGATTTCCTTGTTGAAGATATTTCTGAACTAAGCCAATTAACAAAAAGAAATGGAAATTTCGATAAAATTGGCGGATTTGCTGGAATTTTTGACTTAAAAAAATGTGGTTATGAAGATCCTTTATTGGTGTCTGGAACAGATGGCATTGGTACTAAAATATTATTGGGTATTGAAACTGATATTTTAGATGGTTTAGGTCATGATCTTGTTGGCATGTGTCTAAATGATATTCTTTGTCATGGTGCAGAGCCATTATTTTTTTTAGATTACTATGCTTCTTCTAAAATTGATAAAAATTCTTTTTTAAAAATTTTGAAAAGCATTACTGAAGCTTGTAAGATAAATAATTGTTCTCTTATTGGTGGTGAAACAGCAGAAATGCCCGGGCTTTATAAAAAAAATGATTTTGATTTTGCAGGATTTTGTGTTGGCGCAGTGGAGAGAAAAAAAATTTTACCCAAAAGAGATCTAATGAAAGAAGATGATTTACTTTATGGTATTAAATCATCAGGGTTTCATTCAAATGGATATTCTCTTATTAGAAAAGTTTTAAAAGATAAAAATATAGATTTAAATAAAAAAACAGAATTTAACTCATCTTACAAAACAAATGCAGCAGCATTAATGGCTCCAACAAAATTATATTTTCCATTTTTAAAGAAAATTCTAACAACAAATTTAATCAATGGTATTTCGCATATAACAGGTGGAGGTGTTATTGGAAATGCACCTAGAATGCTTTCTGAAAATTTATCAGCAAGGATAGAAAAAAAATTTATTTGTGATGAAGATATTTTTCAATGGTTTCAAAGTTTAGCTAATATTTCAGATGAAGAAATGTTGAAGACTTTTAATTGTGGATTAGGTTTGATTATGACTGTTTCAAAAGATAACTACAAAGAATTTCAGCAATTAATAAAAGATGAAAATTTAGATATTTTTGAAATTGGAAAAATAGAAATAAATAAATCAACAAGGTGTACAATTAGTTGAAAAAATTAAAAGTTGCTATTTTTATATCAGGAAGAGGATCAAATTTAGAGTCACTTATTAAATCATCATTTAAAAAAAGAAGTTTAGTAGAAGTTCAATTAGTAATATCTAATAATTCTAAAGCAAAAGGTTTAGTAATTGCAAAAAAAAATAAAATTCCATCTATACATTTTATTTCTAAAAAAAATTTTGAAAGCAGAGTCATTAAGTATTTAAAAAATATAGACATCATTTGTTTAGCTGGTTTTATGCAAGTTTTAGACTCAAAATTTGCAAGGAAGTGGCGATGGAGATTAATAAATATTCATCCATCCTATTTGCCAGATTTTAAAGGCCTAAATGCTCAGGATCAAGCAATAAAGGCTAAAGCAATCTATTCTGGTTGTAGTGCTCACTACGTAACCCCTAAAATTGACTCAGGAAAGATTATATTGCAAAAAAAAGTAAAGATTTTGAAGAAAGATAATACCGAATCACTATCAAAGAAAATATTGATAGAAGAACATAAGATTTATCCAAGAGCATTACAGATGGTTGCAAAAAAAATTTTAAATAGACAAACTTAAGATGAAAAATCGATTAAATTTTCTAAAAAAATTTGAGTTAAGACAATCCCACTTTCCAAGATTTAATGAGGAGTGTGGTGTCTTTGGAATCAGTGGAACTAAAGATGCAGCAGCTTTAACAGCACTTGGTTTACATGCGTTGCAACATCGTGGTCAAGAAGGTTGTGGAATTGTAACTTTTGACGGTACTTCTTATCACTCAGAAAGAAAATTTGGATTGGTTGGAGATAATTTTACCAAGAAACAATCATTGGATAAATTAAAAGGAAAAATTGCAATTGGACACAACCGTTATTCAACAACAGGTGGTGAAACAATTAGAAATATCCAACCTTTTTATGCTGACCTTCATGGTGGAGCAATTAGTATTGCTCACAATGGTAATCTTACTAATGCACTGCTTCTTAGAGAACAAATGGTACGTGAAGGAGCAATCTTTCAGACTACCTCTGATACCGAAACAATTGTACAATTAGTTGCTAAGTCAAAAAAAATTGAAATTGTTGATAAAATTATAGATACTCTGTTACAAATTCAGGGAGGTTATGCACTTTCAATCATAGCCAATGAATTGTTGATTGGTGCAAGAGATCCACTAGGTATTAGACCACTAGTTTTAGGAAAACTAAAAAATGCATATATACTAGCTTCTGAAACATGCGCTCTTGATATAATTGGTGCAAAATTTGTTAGAGAAATAGAAAATGGTGAAGTAGTTATTATTTCAGACGGAAAGATAATAAGTAGAAGACCTTTTCCAAAAAAAAATCTGAGACCATGCGTATTTGAATATATTTATTTTTCAAGACCAGACAGCATTTTGAAGAAAAAAACTGCCTATGAATATAGAAAAAATTTAGGTGTTTATCTTGCAAAAGAATTAAATATTAAGCCAGATGTAGTTGTGCCAGTACCTGACTCTGGCGTTCCTGCTGCACTGGGTTTTAGTCAAGAAGCAAAAATACCATTTGAGCTTGGCTTAATAAGAAACCATTATGTAGGAAGAACATTTATTGAACCAACACAACAAATTAGAAGTTTAGGTGTAAAATTAAAATTAAATCCTAATCAAAGTTCTATTAAAAATAAGAAAGTTCTTTTAATTGATGACTCATTGGTAAGAGGAACAACATCTACTAAAATTATAAAAATGCTTTATGATTTTGGGGCAAAAGAAGTCCATATGCGTATTGCTTCACCTGCAATTAAATATCCTGACTTTTACGGAGTTGATACTCCCACCCAAGAAGAATTATTGGCTGCAAACAAAAATTTAGAGGAAATGTGTAAATATATTGGAGCTAAATCATTAAAATTTTTATCATTAGATGGTCTGTATCAAGCTCTTGGTTATGATGAGAGAGATAATGATAATCCTCAATTTACTGATCATTATTTTACAGGAGAGTATCCAGTCAGACCTTTAGATTACTTGAATGACGAAAGCTTAAAAAAACTTTCATTTTTAAGTCTTGCTTCAAATAATTAATTAATGAATTATTTTTTTTCATGAACGTTCTTGTCATTGGTAATGGTGGAAGAGAGCACGCATTATGTTATGGCATAAAACAATCTACTAATTGTTCTAATTTATATTGTATTCCTGGAAGTGATAGTATCAGTGAAATTGCTTCTTCTATTATCACAGATGTTAATGATCATGACGCTATTCTTCAATTTTGTATAGAAAGTAAAATTGATTTAGTGGTGATAGGTCCAGAATTGCCTTTAACTAAAGG
>CACEMP010000035.1 GCA_902560675.1 uncultured Alphaproteobacteria bacterium
ATTTCATTATTATTTATATCAATTTTTATAACGAAACTAAAATATAGTGAGTAAAATAAACATATATTTATTTTTTCTTTCTATGAAATTCATTTTAATGAATTTATTAATAATATCTACTATTGCAATCTTTTTAAATTTAATCGATCTATCAAGAATATTTGAAACAACTCAATACAGCATTACAAATTTTATTTATTATTCTATTTTAAAGCTACCTACTATTCTAAATGAAATTTTACCATTTGTTATAATATTAGCAATTTCATTTCTTTTTAAAAATTTAATATACAACAACGAATTGATATCAATGCGAAATGTGGGATTATCAATTTTTGATATATTTATACCAATTGCTTTATCAGTGTTTACTGTAGGTGTGTTTTTTTTATTAATATTAAATCCAATTGGGGCATCTTTCGAAAGTAAATTTAAAAAATTAATTAATAAGAATAATAATAATTTGTATTCTATAAATATTTCGAATAATGAAATGTGGATTAAAAATAAAATTAATGAAAATAATTCATCTTTCATTAATATTAAAAATATTAATTTAAAAAATATGCATTCCAGGGATATAAAAATACTAAATTTTGAAAAAAATAAAGGTAAATTTATTCAAGCAAAAAAAGGTGTATTTAGTGATGATAAGTTTATTCTTTCTGATGTAAAATATTATGATATTCAAAAAGAAAAATTTAAAAATATAGAAAATTATACTCTTAATATTAATTTTAATAAAAAAAGTATATTAAGTTCAATAGAAGATTACAAAGCTATACCATTTTATAAATACTTCACTCACACAAATACTCTTAAAAATTTTAATTTATATTCTTCTGAAATAGGATTATTTTATCTTTCAGAATTACTAAAACCTTTATTTATAGTGATGTTGTCTTTTGTTGTACTTGGATTTTCAGGTAAATTTAAGAGAAACGATAATTTTTTTAAAATATTGGCATTTTCAATATTTATAGGTTTTTTAATTTTTTTAATAAAAGAAATTATTTTTAAAACTGCAATAACTTTAGATTTGAATTTCTATATCTCATATTTTATAATTTTTATGATTCCATTTTCAATTGGGTTATACCAAGTAATTAGAATTGAAAATGATTAAGTTAACATTTCAAAAATTAAAAATACTTTGTTTTTTATTATTATTTTTAATTCCAAATATAAATGATGCAAAAGAAGTTTTGTTATATGCAGATAATATTTCATATGATGAAAACAAAAATATTATAGCTAAAGGTAACGCAAAAATTTTTTATCAGAATCAATTTATAATTAGTGATTTAATAATTTTTGAAAAGGAAAATAATAAAGTTATTCTTCCAACTTCTTTTACTTTAAAAGATAATAATAACAATTATTTTCAAGCTACTAGTGGTTTCTTTGAAGATAATCTAGATTATGGTGAATTTGAAAATATTAAAATAAAATTAAATGATGGTTCTAGATTAGTAGCAAAAAAGGGGAAAAGAGAACAAAATGTAGATATATTAACTAAGGCAGTTTACACTCCTTGCAAATCTAGAATTAAAATTGGAAATTTTATTTGTCCAACATGGCAATTAGAAGGTGAAAAAATAATTCATGATAATGAAAATCTATTTCTTTATCAAAAGCATTCTAAAATGAGAGTTATTAACACTCCTGTATTTTATATACCTTACATGGTAACACCTTCACCTCTAAGAAAAGAGAGAAAATCTGGTTTTTTATCGCCTGGAATATCTTTTAATTTTTTTGACACAAAAACTTCTCAAGCAACTTCATTTCCGTATTATTTTAATATTGATTTAGATAAAGAATTAACTTTTACACCTATTATAAATTATGGTGGTGGTGTAGACTCTTCTCAAAGATTTATTTTTGATTATAATCAAATAATTTCAGGTGGAAATTTTTCTACAGATTTAACTTTTGATTCAAATTTAGAAAAAGATAATAGTGAAAGATGGTTTAAAGACGCAAGTTTAATTACAAATTATGACAAAAAGATTAATGATAAATATCAAATTAATGTAAGTTCTGCGCTACAAACAAAAGAAAATTATATTCAAATTACAAAACCTGATAATGAACTAAGTTATACAAATTCACTTAGAACAAATGTACTTTTAAAAGGCTATAACCTTTATCAGCTAGATGATTTTTTAAGTATAAACTTTGGATTTTATCAAACAAATCAAAAAGATGAAGACAGTAAAACAGCTCCATTAATATTACCAAATATCACTTTTTATAGTGGAGAAAATAATGATAGAGATTATGTTACCTCTTATACTTTAGAATCTTACAATATATTAAGAGAAAAAAATACTAATATACACGCAAAAAGACAACAAAAATTATCACACAAATATAGCTTAAATAAAGAATTTATAGGTTATAAATCTAAGATAAATTTAAGAAGTGATATTTACAATCAATTATTTCAAACTGAGAAAAAATTTATTGAAGGTGATACATATCATACTGGTTCAAGTTATAGACTATTCCCTTTATTTGGTATTTATACTGAAACTCCTTTTAAATTAAAAAATTCAAAACTTAATTTTACTTACAAACCAAAATTACAACTAATTATTTCACCTGGAATCTCTAATTCAAATAAAATATCTAATGAAGATTCATCAAATAATATTTTTTCTATAGAGAATATATCAAGTTTAAATAGATTTAGTGGTTCTGATAAAATGGATAACTCAAAAAGAATTAATTATGTTTTAGATATTTATAATACAAAATTAAATTTAAAATTTTCACAAACATATGAATTTACAGACAATAGCAATTATCATAAAGAGCAAGGAAATGAAAATAACTTAAGTGATTTTTTAGGTCAAATTGAATATAAAGATAAAAATATATTTAATTACAATTTCAGATATGATTTCAATGATAAGTATCTTAAACAACAAAATATAGGTATTGAAACACCAACAAATATTGGTGATTTATCTTTATCGTACTTAGATCAAAAAACGAAAACTGATAATATTATTAATACTGATACTGAATCACTTAATTATAATTTCAAAAGTAAGAAATTTTTAAAATTTTCTGAAATAAAATTTTCTGGACTTTATGACTTAAAAAAAGAAATAAACACAGAGTATAATATAAGTTACTTATATTTTGATGAATGTTTTGGTATTAATTTAGATTTTAAAAGGATGTCATATAAAGAAGATAATCTAAAACCACAGGATATATTAACATTAATGTTTTCTTTCAAAAATATTGGTAGTTATAAATCTACTAATGTTCTTGTATCAGAAAATGATAAAACTGATATAGACTGGGAAGAAATTAAGATTAATGATGAACTTTTTGAAAATATTAAATAAATTCAAATTTTTATTTTTTTTCATTTTCATTTTATTTGGAAATATTTTATTTGCTGCTGAAAATAAAGTAATTTTTAAAATAAATAATAAATTATTTTCAACTGTAGATTATCAAAAAAGATTAAATTATTTAAAATTTATAGGTGATAATGAAGATATTGAAACTGAAATAGCTTTGGAAGACTTTATTTCAGTAAATATTTTTAATGAATATAGAATTCAGAATAATGGGAATTTACCAAATTTAGAAATGGCAGAAGAGA
>CACEMP010000036.1 GCA_902560675.1 uncultured Alphaproteobacteria bacterium
TTGTCTTTTAGTTAGTTCTTTAAAAGCCGAACCAGCTTTTGTCGATGGTACAGTCATTGATGATGCAGGTGGGGCATTTGCTCCAGAAGAATTTCCTACTGGTTTAACATTTAATAATGATGGTACCAAAATGTATATTGTAGGAAGCCAATCCGATGATGTCCATGAGTTCAATCTTACTACTGCTTTCGATATATCAACAAGAACTTATGATGGAGATGATTCCTATGACTTGGACGACAAAGAGGGGGCGCCTTCAAGTGTTAAATTTAATAATGATGGAACTAAAATGTATATGTTAGGATTTTCTCAAGACATCCATGAGTATTCTCTACCTGCTTTTGATGTCTCAGAGGCATCATTTGAACAAACTAAAACATTAACAGAGATAACAAATGCCAAACCTAAGGATCTAGAATTTAATTCTGATGGTACCAAAATGTTTATTTTTGATACATCAAATATCTATGTTTATAATTTATCTACTGCCTTTGACATATCAACAGCATCTCATGATGACACTGTCAGTGTATCTGACTATGAAGATGACGCAACAGGATTTGCATTTAGTGACGATGGTACGGTAATGTTTACTCTGGGTAGGAAAGATAAAAAAGTTAATGAGTTTTATCTTTCTACTGGCTTTGATTTAACAACCGCCTCACACGTTAGCAGTTTTGATATTGAACCTAAAGATACTCATCCTAAAGGTATAGGGTTTAATGACGATGGTTCCAAAATGTTTTTTTTGGGAAGCGAAAATGATTCAGTTTATGAATATACTCTAGTATCAAACTATAATTTAAAATTACCAACGCTGAGCTCTTCATCACCAGCAGATAATGCTGTAGGTGTTTCAGTAGATGCTAATATAGTTTTAAACTTTAGTGAAAAAGTTAATGTTGATAGTGGTAATATTACCATTCATAAAACTTCTGATGACTCTACAGTTGCAACAATAAATGTAACAAGTAGTAATGTTACGGGAACTGGAACTTCTCAAATAACTATTAATCCAACTGATGATTTAGAATATGGTATTGAATATTATGTTTTAATTCCTGCTACAGCATTTGTTGATAATACAAGTGGATACTATGCAGGTATATCCTTAACAACGGCTCTAAGTTTTACTGTTAATGATGATAAATTGGATCCAACAACAAACAAAGACGTTATAGGTTCAATAGATGCACAAAGTGAATTAGCAAAAAACTATATTAGCCAGTCTATTGATACTGTTTCAAACCGTTTACGATTTTTAAGACAAAATAGATTGAGTGATACTTTATCGAGCCAAGGATTACAAATAGATCTTGGTAATACAATTCTTGCCTCATTAGTAAATGATAATATAGAAAAAAATGCCAATTCCATCATGCCAGATAATTGGTCTGCGTGGACATCTGGATCAACTTATGCATCAAAAATTGGTGATAGTATAAATTCATCTTCACAAGAAACTGAAGGTCAAGCAGTAGCATTAGGATTTGATAAAAAATTAAGTGATAGTGATTTTCTTGGTTTTGCTATTCAGTATGGTCAAAGCGGTACGGATATTGGAACAAATGGAACAAGTGTTGATAGTGAAAATATGAATTTCTCTATTTACCGAACAAGGCCACTTGATAATAATAATTTTATCGAAACATTGTTAGGTGTTGGGTTAATAGAAAGTGATTTAAAAAGATTCATTAATTCTACGAATGTATTAACAGGCACGCGGGATGGAACACAAATATTTAGCTCCATCAATTATGGTAAAAAAATTGACCGAGGTAATTTTAATATAACACCAATTGGACGTCTTGATTTAGGTTATACTAAACTTGATGACTACAAGGAGACTGGAATAAACGCTTTGTATTATGCAAGTCAGAGAATTGAGAGTGGATTAGCTTCATTTGGTTTTGAATTTAGTGATAATATTCAACTTAATGAAAAAAAATTACAACCATTTGGATCACTTAAATTTATTACTGATTTTAGTAATAAATCTGATGCCAAGATCAATTATGTAACAGATACTTCAACAATTTATACCTATACGCAAGAAACTAATTCAGATCATTTAATCAGCTCTATGATTGGATTAACATTTATTGCTGAAGATTATTTAAATATTAACTCCAGTTATAGTAGGGTTCAAGGTAACAGGAGTGAACAAAGAGACACTATAGATTTTGCTATTAACTTTATTTCAAATCGTGAGACACAATACAGCCTCTCATTAGCTGGCAATGAAAATGCAGAGGCTAAACTTGGTATATCAAAAAATATATATGGTTTTGATTTAGGGTTTAATGCTAATCAGTCTATTGGTAATAATTCTAACCAAGAAGCAGAATTAATGCTTACGTACAATTTTTAAAAATACTAATTTAGTTTATCTTTACGGTAATTAGATCGTATTTCATCTAGTAGGATTGATTTAGACTTATCTTTTACATGCCAAAAATCCCATCCATTACAACTTGGTAGTCCTTGTATCTTTGCTCCCATTTGATGAATGGATCCTGATAAATCTTTTATTTTCAGTGTACCATCAATACTAACTGTTGCTTTAAAGCGTTCTTTTTTATCTGTTAATACTGCACCTGGCGGTATAATTCCTTGCTCGACTAATTCACCAAAAGGAACTTTTGGTAATTCTTTTCTGCTCTTTGCAATAGTGACAACATCTTCTTTCAACACTTTTGTATTCTTTAATCGTTCTTTTGAAAGTTTAACGTAATCTTTATCTTTTTCTATACCAATAAATTTTCGTTGTAATTTTTTTGCAACAACAGCTGTTGTCCCACTTCCTGAAAATGGATCAAGAACAAGATCACCTTTGTTTGTCGATGCTAATAGAATTCGGTAGAGTAGAGCTTCTGGTTTTTGTGTTGGGTGTGATCGTTGATTGTTATCTTTACGTAATCTTTCTTTCCCTGAACAAATAGGAATATACCAGTCACTGCGCATTTGTTTTCCTTCATTTAGTTCTTTGAGGTTTTGATAGTTGAATGTGTATTTCGCTTCTCTTGATGTTGTGCACCACAATAATGTTTCATGGGCATTTGTAAAACGTGTACCACGAAAATTTGGCATAGGATTTGTTTTATGCCAAATGATATCATTTAAAATCCACAGACCTTCATCTTGAATAGTAGAGCCTACTCGTAATATATTATGATAACTTCCTATGACCCAAAGAGCCCCACCTTTTTTTAAAATTCTTTTACATTCACTAAGCCACGCATTGGTAAATTGATCATATTCTTGATAAGTACTAAATTTATCCCAATCTTGTGTAACAGCCTCGACCGTTGTTTGATCAGGTCTGTATAATGTATCTTTTAATTGAAGATTATAGGGTGGATCAGCAAAAATAAGATCAACAGAATGATCTTTAAGTTTTTTCATTACCTTAATTGAATCGCCTAAAATGATCTGATTTTTTTTCATAATTGATAAAAAGAATCTTTAAGCAGATATGGAATCAGGTCAATTGAGTTATCAACAGGGGGAATCTTTAAGTAGGGATAACCGTAAAATTTGGCTAAAAACAAAAAAAAAGGGGCACTAAGG
>CACEMP010000037.1 GCA_902560675.1 uncultured Alphaproteobacteria bacterium
GAAAACCTTCATGCGAAATTAAATATTTATTGCAATTCTTATCACTGAAATAACTATTTAAATATTCAACTATTTCATTTTTATTTCTTTCGTAATTTTCATTATTATAAGTTATAATTTTTTTTTCAAAATTACTAAAAAAATTATTTTTATCTTTAAAAGGCTTACCTAAATAATTTATACCTTCTATATTTGGAAAAATATTTTTTTGTAAAAAAGTACTTGCAGTTTTTGGAAATCCTATATGTATAAATATTTTCTTATTCATTTTATTTTTTTTTATATTATTAAATTATTGTTAAAGTACAAAATATATAATTTAATTATTTATTTATTTAATTTTAAGCTTTCTATATAAGATAAAATATCAATGTCTGATTTAAATTCACAAATACCCTTAGGAAACATTTCTCTTGTTGTATATCCACCCCCTGTCATTGTCCAAACGTCAACCCTAAGAGTATTAAGTTCAATAGAATAGATTCTATTTCTTATTGTATTTTCACTTTTAAATATATTTATATAATCCAAATCAATATCAGTATTGTAAAAATATTCTGTGGTTTTAGTTTGTTTATTAAGGTCAGTTTCAAAAACTTTAACTCTATTTGACGATATAAATTCAAAACCCCATAATAATTTTGAACACAATAACTGATCTTTTTTAAAATTATTTTGTGAAGAAGAGAATGAGGGATTTGTTAAAAATAATAAAATTATAATTATTAATGCAATTGTTTTCATATTAATTTTTTATGGGGCGTTCTGTAGAACGACCACTAAATCATTATTAACAGAAAATAAGGACTTTTGGAAACTTCTTCGTAGAAACTTCGTAGTAAGTTTTCATTATTTTTCAGATTTCTTGTTTGGGTTCTTCGTAGTTTTTTTATTCTTTAATTAAGGATAATAATTTTTTTGCTAGTCTAGAAACTGCCTTTCTCCTATCTTTTGAAAGTTTTTTAATAATTTTTATATTTTCTTTTATTGTTTTATTATCAATTTTATTGAAAGTTATTAGAGCATTCATTGATTGACATAAAACAATCCAATCACTGGAGTTATTAAGATAATCAGATACAATTTTTTTTGCTTTTTTTTGTTCTTTATTTTCTAATTGATTAACTAATTCTGAAAATAATTGAGCGCAGGTCCATTGTGTAGAAGGTTGTTTTATTTTTGAAATTTTGTTTAAGAAAATATTTTTAAAATCTAAAAACCATTCTGGTTTTTGTCTAAATATTCTTTTAAAAGCATTTGATGTTCTTAATCTTACTATTTGGTCTGTGCTTGAATAACACTTAATTAACGAATTAATCCTATTTTTTTTAACAATAACATGTTCAGCAACTTTTATTGTATTACCTAGTGAATTTGGATTACCACCAGTTAGTTTAGACTCATAATTCATTATAAATTAATTTGTTAAAATAAATCTAAAAATTAACATTACCTAATAATAAATTATATATTTTCCTTCGTAGTAACTTCGTAGAGAGTTTTCTATAAAAAATTATTGATATTACTGGATAATATTTAAAAAGTGGGGCGTTCTGTTGCTCGGTGCGTGAACTTTTCTCAATGCAAGGACGCGTGAGTGAACACCCAAAAGTTTAAGCATTTCCTTTATGATTCGCTTATTCTTTCTTAAAAAAGTTTATAGCATTTAATCTATAAAATAAGAATTTTTTTATTGAGAGGACGCGTAATGGGCGCGTAAATTTAGGGCAAAAATAATAAGATTATGTTAATACTATTTAAGTGAAAAAACTAATCTTATTCCTTTTACTCTTTTCTTTTTCAATAGAATCACAGGAAATTACTGTTATTGAATTATTTAAAGATGAAGATCTTGAAAAGTTTCAGGAAGAAAACACACAATATAAACAAGAGCAAGAAACAAACAAATCAGAACAAATTAAACAAAATATAAAATCATTATTGCCACCATGTGAGAGCAATAAAACAAAAAAAGCTTGTTATGGAAAAAAAAATATTCCTAGAGAAAGATTTTATTCAGAATATGGTGAGTATAGAGGTGAATTCAAAAAAGGACTTAGACATGGTTTAGGTGTGTTTGATTATTGTGTTGGGGACATATGTTTTACTTATGTGGGAGAATGGAAAAAAGATAAAAGGACTGGAGATGGTGTTCTAACATACCCAGACGATTCAAGAAGTTATTACAAAGGTGAATTTAAAAATGGCTTTTTCCATGGGTATGGTATTTGGGAAACTTATAATAAGGAGACTGGTCAATTAAATGAACGCTATGAGGGAAATTTTAAAAAAAGTGAATACTGGGGAGATGGAATTCTAACATACGGTAATAGATGGGAAACTTTACCAAAGAAATATCAAA
>CACEMP010000038.1 GCA_902560675.1 uncultured Alphaproteobacteria bacterium
ATCGCTTAAGCACGTATTCAGTAAGAATTAATCCTTTACTAAGTTTTCTATACTGGAACATGGAATATCATTTAGAACATCATATGTATCCGATGATACCATCTTATAATCTTAAAAAACTTAGAAAAGAAATTGATGATCAACTTCCAAAACCCTTTGCAAGTCTTTGGGATTTCTATAAGCAGGTTTTACCGTCAGTATTTGCCTTGGCAATAAACCCTAAAGATTATTATAAAGTAAATTTAGAAAATAAATAATTTTACCAAATACCAGAATTTTGCATAGATTTCCAAGGTTCTTGTTCTGGCAAAGATTCACCTTCTTGTAAAATTTCTATAGAAATTCCATCAGGAGATCTTACAAATGCCATGTGACCATCTCTTGGTGGTCTATTAATTGTAACACCATTTTTCATTAATCTATCACATACTTCATAAATATTTTTAACACTGTATGCAATATGACCAAAATTTCTTCCTCCAGTGTATTTTTCTTCATCCCAATTATAAGTAAGTTCTAGCAATCCAGTTTTATTATCACTATTTTCAGCAGCTAAAAAAATTAAAGTGTATTTACCCTTTTCATTTTCCATCCTTCGTATTTCCTTCAATCCAAGTTTATTACAATAAAAATCTAAAGACTCTTCGATATTATTAATTCTTACCATAGTATGTAAATATTTCATTCTATCACCTGTATAGTTATTACATATAAATATTTAAATTCTTATTGTAATTTTATAGATATGAAAATAGTTTTATTTACTATTTAGAGATTTGCTTTGGGTGTAAAGATAGAGTATTATAGCATTAATGACTGATTATTTTAAACAAATACCAGAAATTAAGTTTGAAGGTGAAGATAGCTCAAATCCTCTTGCTTTTAAATTTTATGATGAAAATAAAATTGTTTTAGGAAAAACAATGAAAGAACATTTACGATTTGCAACATGTTATTGGCACACTTTTACATGGCCTGGTTTAGATCCATTTGGAGGTCAAACATTTGATAGACCGTGGATGCAACAGGGTGATCAACTTTCTATGGCAGAAATGAAGTTAGATATTGCATTTGATTTTTTTTCAAAAATTAAAACTCCCTTCTTTTGTTTCCATGATAGAGATATTGCTCCTGAGGGATCAAATTATTCTGAAACGCAAAAAAACTTTTTCCATATAATTGAGCTAATGGAGAAAAAAATTGATTCATCAGGAATGAAATTACTTTGGGGTACTGCCAATGCTTTTTCTCACAAGAGATATATGAGTGGTGCGTCTACAAATCCTGATCCTGAAGTTTTTGCTTATAAAGCTGCTCAAGTAAAAGATTGTATGGATGCAACAATGAGGCTTGGAGGTCAAAACTATGTTTTATGGGGTGGCAGAGAAGGTTATGAAACAATTTTAAATACAGACATGGTGAAAGAAACTGATAATTTGAAGAGATTTCTTGAACTTGTTGTGAATTATAAACACAAAATAGGATTTAAGGGTCAAATTTTATTAGAACCTAAACCACATGAACCAACTAAACATCAATATGACTTTGACTCTGCGTCTTGTTTAGCCTTTTTGAGAAAATCAGGTCTTGAAAACGAAATTAAATTAAATATTGAAGTAAATCATGCCACACTATCAGGTCATAATTTTGAACACGAAATTGCATACGCAATAACTAATAACGCACTAGGAAGTATTGACATCAATAGGGGTGATACGCTAGTTGGGTGGGATACAGATCAATTTCCAAATAATCCAGCTGATTTAATAATGTCTTTCTACTTTATTTTTAAAAATGGTGGACTTGGTCAAGGTGGAATGAATTTTGATGCAAAAATTAGAAGACAATCTCTTGACCCTGAAGATTTATTTTATGCGCATATAGGAGGAATGGATGTATGTGCTAAAACATTAATTGCTGTTGAAAAAATGATAAATGACAATGAAATTCCTAAATTTATTGAAGATAGATATGCAGATTGGAACTCTGAATTAGGAAGATTTATACAT